>CAYFIR010000101.1:0-25059 GCA_964343195.1 uncultured Bacteroidia bacterium
TTCAAAAAGGTAAATCTGGACTCTCAGAGGCCCTTTTGGTAGGTCGAAACTAATGGCTAGAAGAGAGAGAAGAGATCGCTGCGCTGTCAGATCGGCTATCGCCCGTCAGAGGTCAGATAGAAGAAAAAGAGTAGATTCTTTGTAGCCCTGTTTTGGCTACGCCAGTACCACTCTGACCTCTGACCTCTGACCTCTGACCTCTGACCTCCTGTTGAACGAAGTGAAATCCCGAGAATCGGGAACCTCTGACCTCCCCCTAAAAATGTGTGCATCTTTCCCCATTTTGTGTTGAAGCTGTGTGGCTGATTTCCTCGAAATTTGGGCCTAACTTGAAGCAATATGTCAAATCAGCTAGTCAGCATTCAATCTGTTGCCCAGATACACGAAATATTCGGATTGGGAAAACCGCAGCATCCATTGGTGAGCCTCATTGAGGTAAAGGACATGCACGCTGCCCATATCCCCGCTGGGTATACAGTAGCCAGTGATCTTTATAGTATTTGGCTGAAGGATGGCTCCTGTGGCATTCAATATGGACGAAACTTCGTGGACTTTGATTCGGGGGTGCTGCTGATGACGGCTCCTGGGCAGGTGTTTTCTTCTGCAGAGGAATGGACCCCTACCGAAGTGCAGGGTTGGTTATTGGTCTTTCATCCAGACCTGATCCGGCGATCACCCCTGGGGCAGGAGGTAGAGCATTACAATTTTTTCTCCTACGAAAGTCATGAGGCCCTGCACCTCTCTGACGATGAGGAGGCTACGATCACGGATTGTGCACATAAAATCCGACAGGAATACCAACAGCGCATCGACAACCACAGCCAGAAAGTGATGGTCGCGACCCTGGACCTGATGCTCAGCTATTGCAATCGGTATTACGAGCGGCAGTTCAACACCCGCAGCACACAGCACAAAGATGTCGTCGTGCAGGTCGAGTCCATTCTGAAAAATTACCTGAATAACGACCTGGCCCTGGAGCATGGGGCTCCCACGGTTCAGTATCTGGCCGATCAGGTGAGTCTCTCCGCTGGATACCTCAGCGATCTGCTCAAAAAGGAGACTGGCAAAAGCGGCAAGGATTTCATTCACTATTACCTGATCGAAAAAGCCAAAACCCGCCTCTTGAATTCTGAAGAGACGATCAACGAGATTGCCTATTCGCTTGGGTTCAATTATCCTCACTACTTCAGTCGGCTGTTTAAGGCCAAGACTGGCATGAGCCCGCAGGAGTTTCGGACGCTAAATTAGGTGGTTGTTGAGGTATGGAGTAGATGAAGGTATGGAGGAAATGTGCTCCCTTTGACCTCCATATCTTTTATACCCTCCATACCTCCATACCCTTCATACCTTCACACCCTCCATATCCCGAGAATGTGTTGAGCATCATGTGCTTTGTGTGCACCATCGGTAAAAATCCTGGCGATGTTTGTATTGAGGATGGAAAGAACCATGCTCCTTTAAACTGTTAAGTCAATAAGACCAACAGCCAACTTTGAACTTCGAACCTTCAACATTTAACTGGAACCCAATGAATACCCAAATAGACCGTACCAAACCTGTCCTTGTTACCGGTGCCACTGGCTTTGTCGCTGGCTGGCTGGTAAAAAAACTGCTGGATGAAGGACTGACCGTCCACGCGGCTGTCCGAAATCCAGACAATGAAAAGAAAGTCGCCCACCTCAATGACCTGGCGGCCAATTCGCCTGGGCAGATCAAATATTTCAAGTCCGACCTGCTGGATGAAGGCTCCTACGCTGCGGCCATGGAAGGCTGCGAACTGGTTTACCATACGGCTTCACCCTTCACCAATAGTGTCAGCGACCCCCAAAAAGAATTGATCGACCCTGCCGTAAACGGGACCCGCAATGTGCTGGAGCAGGCCAGCAAGACCCCTACGGTAAAGCGGGTAGTCGTCACCAGCAGTTGTGCTGCTATTTATTCTGATGCGTCGGAAGTGGCGCAAACCCCCAAAGGTGTGCTGACCGAGGAGGTCTGGAATACCACCGCCTCACTGGATTATCAGCCATACTCCTTCTCCAAGGTAGAAGCTGAAAAGACCGCGTGGGAAATCGCCAGGGCTCAGGATCGCTGGGATCTCGTGACCATCAATCCCCCTTTGGTGATGGGACCCGCTCTGAACGCTGGGTCCATTACCTCTGAGAGCTACAACCTGCTCAAGCAACTCGGGGATGGGACCATGAAAATGGGCGCACCCAACATGGGAATTGGATTGGTAGATGTACGTGATGTCGCAGAAGCTCATTTTCAGGCTGGATTTAATCCCAATGCCCAGGGCCGCTACATCACCAGCGCCCACAATACCAGCTTCCTTGAGATAGCCGAAACCCTGCACAAGGAGTACGGAGACAAGTACCCCATTCCCAATCGGCCCCTGCCCAAGTGGCTGCTGATGCTCATCGGTCCGATGGTCAACAAGGCCATGAACCGCCAGTTTATCCGCAACAATGTCAACCACGAGTGGAAAGCCGACAACAGCAAGATTCGCCGCGAACTGGGCATCAACTTCCGTCCCATGGCTGAGACCATGCACGACTCATTTGAGGTGCTGATTGAGCATCAAATGGTGTAGTCCATTTGAGAAAATCTTTAATTTAAAAGGAATCAGGGGGAGACCAAGACTCCCTGATTCCTGTTTTTTTGTCTAAAACTTCCCACCTATGATCGTTACCAAAAGCATTACTTTTCGCAACCTGATCAAATGGTCCGGACACCATGTGGCCTGGTTGCTGGCGGGTGCAGGGCTATTTGTCGTCCTGTATGAAACCGAGGTCCTGGAATTTTCCATTCCCTGGCTGCCCATCTCCGTAATCGGTACGGCGGTAGCTTTTTACGTCGGTTTCAAAAACAATCAGGCATATGACCGTATGTGGGAAGCCCGCAAAATCTGGGGGGCTATTGTCAACAGCAGCCGGGCCTGGGGCATGCAGGTGGATGGGTATGTGGGGAATACCTTTACCCAGGAAAATAGAAGCCCGGAGGAGATTCATGAGGTCAAACAACGGCTGATTTACCGACACATCGCCTGGCTGTATGCCCTGAGAAGCCAGTTGTTGGCGGCGACTCCCTGGGAGCACGTGAGCCAGGGAGGACATCTGGCACGGACAGCACGGTACTACCAGGAGCAATTTGGTGTCGGGCTGGTGAAGGACGAAGTAACTGAAACCGAACTGCGTCATTATCTCCCGGTGGAGGAGTATGATCGACTGATCAACCACGTCAACACCGCTACTCAGATCATCAATGAGCAGTCCAGAGACCTCGCCAGGCTTAGAGACAATGACCTGATCGACGACTTTCGCCACATGGAAATGGGACAGACGCTGTATCATTTCTATGAGCATCAGGGCAAATGCGAGCGCATCAAGAAGTTCCCCTTGCCGCGGCAGTACGCCAATATGAGCCGAATTTTTGTCGGCATTTTCATTTTTCTGCTTCCCTTCAGCATGATCCCGGCTTTACTGGACGCGGGGACCTTTGGGGCCTGGCTGGCGATACCCGTTACCGCACTGGTGGGGTGGATCTATGTGATGATGGAAGTGGTAGGCGATTATACCGAAAACCCCTTCCAGGGCATGGCCAATGACATCCCCATGCTTTCGCTAAGTCGCGTGATCGAGACCGACCTGCGCGAGATGCTGGGCGAAACGGAGCTGCCACCTGCCATCCAGCCCAAGAAAGGGATTTTGATGTAGGGGGATAGGTCATCGTGCGGACTTCCAGCGTCGCCTTACTTTTCCTCCAACAGCTTCTCAATAGCTGATAACCGGGCTTCGAGGTCATCAATCCTTTGTTCCTGGGTCAGGATCTGCTGTTCCTGCTTTTCGATGATTCCCTGCTGCTCCTGCATTCCTGCAACCAGAATGGGGATCAGGCCCACGTAGTTAACCGCAGTAAACCACATCCCCTGTCCTTCTTCGGTATCACTGGTGGCCTCATCGTAGGCATGGAAAGTCTCCTGGGTGAGTTCTGGCATCACTTCTCTCAACTCCTGGGCTACAAATCCATACTGCTGCTGCTTGGGGAGGTTGAGAAATTCATGTCCTTCCTGGTCGTAATAGTAGGTTCTAGGCTGTAGCGCCATCACTTTGTTCAGGCCTTCGCCCAACTCTACTACACCAGACTTTAGCCGACTGTCAGATGGTAGGTAAGTACCGGTGCAGTACATATTGCCATTGGCATAGACCGCATAACCTGAAGAAGTCGGGGCATAGGCATAAACTCCATAATTGAAGTTGGATGCTCCAGAGACGTAGGCATAAACCCCGTAGCTCAGGTAGGCGTCGTTATCGGTAGAGGAGCCGTAGAGGTTGTACAGTCGTGGGAAGCCGGTATTGATGGCCTGGGTAAGATTTGCCCGTATGCCATAGTTATAAGTCGTTCCCGTGGTAATGGGAGCCTGGTTGTAGGCGTATATGACCCTTGAGCTACCATTCCCATTTACTTCGAGCGGGTAACCCGGTGATCCGTCGTTGATTCCTACCCGCCCCCTTGCATTGATGGCCACGATATTTCCTACATCGCTATGGTAAAAATTCACCTGTGAGCTGGCGAGATTCGTATCGGTGCGAGCGGCGATTTCCCAGAAATTGGGGTGTATGCTGTTGTTAAAGGAGAGGCGGGAGAAGTCATTCTGCGTTTCCGTCAGGGCCAGATGCCCAAAGCCCGTTGCGCTATTGGAACGAATCTGCATCTTAGCCTCGGGGGTATAGGTACCAATGCCTATGGTCCCTGCGCCATTCATGGACATTACATCTCCATACTCGCTGTGATAAAAGTTCAACATGGTATTGACCATGTTTGCACTGTCGGACCGGGCAGCAATGTCCCAAAAGTAGCTATTCTCCGTGTTGTCCATGGTAATCCGGGAAAAGTCCAGCTGGGTTTCGGTGAGTTTGAGCTGTCCGGTTCCGATCACGCTGTTTGTCTCAACATGCAGTTTGGCTTCCGGACTGGTACGCCCGATTCCTATGCGTTGCTGCCCTCCCAATTGGACATTGAGCACCGGGATGCCATCCCCCATGTAGGTAAATGCGTCTGTGGTGTCATTGTATTCGATGCCCCAGGTGGGGAAACTGGGAGAGTGAGCCACCAGCATACGGGTTCCATTCTGTACCCCAGAGGTAAACATCTGCATCATGGGAGAAGTAGCTCCGCTAGCATTGGCAAATCGGATAGAGGCGAGGTCATCGGTGAAAATGACATCTCCCTGATTGCCATGAACCTGAAACTTGTCCCCATCTCCCACGGTGAAGGTAGCCAGGGGGCTAGCGTCGCCTATGCCTACGTTACCAGTGGTGTAATACAGGTTGTTGCTAGCGGTACTCCAGGGGGAAGCAAATGGTGCCAAATTGATCGACCCACCGCTTTGGCTGAGGCTCAGGGTATTTCCACTCAGGGATAGCGTCTGAATTTCATTGGTGGGATTGGCGTCCGCGTCGTCCACATCGTCGGTGGAGCTGATGGTGAAGTTGGGGTAGGTGCCAGAGATCGCGGTCGCGCCACTGCCAGTCAGGCTGACGGTCTGATCGGGAGCTGTGTTGGTAATGGTGGAGCCTGAGATGCTGATTCCTGTACCGGCAGTGTAGGTGGTTCCCGTAGGCAGTGACACCGAGTTACCCCCCGAGATACTCAGGCTGTTCCCACTCAGGGAAAGGCTCTGAATTTCATTGGTAGGATTGGCATCCGCGTCATTGACGTCATCGGTAGAACTGATGGTGAAGTTGGGGTAGGTTCCCGAAATGGAAGTGGCGCCACTTCCAGTGAGGTTGACGGTCTGGTCAGGAACTGTGTTGGAGATGGTGGCTCCTGTAATGTCAATGCCGGTTCCAGCAGCGTAGGACGTTCCCGCTGGTAGGGCTACCGAATTACCCTGGGAGATACTCAGGGTCGAGCCGCTGATAGACAGCGACTGTAATTCATTTTTGGAATCGATATCTCCATCTTCCACTTCATCGGGAGATGGCAGCCAGTCAGTGCCGTTCCATTTCAGTACCTGGCCACTATCAGGACTGGCGGCTGCTACGTCTTGCAGGTGGTCCAGGGTCATATTGGTGGCTACCTTTGCATATGGTACAGCCTCCAAAAAGCTTGTATCAAGGGCATTGCCATCGAGTTCTACGACGAGGAAATAATCATCTGAGCCCCAATCGAGGGTGCTAAAGTTTCCCGACTCCGGCGTACCCTTGCCGATTACCGCTGAAAACAGGCCATATTCATTGGTGGTGATGGCATGGACTTCCTGATATACCGTCGGGCCTGCGTTGCTGCCTTCCAGGATTTTAAATCGAATGTCAATTGCCGCATTGGTCAGCAGGCTGCCACCGACGTCACGGGCTATTGCCTGGTAGGAAAATCCCTTATCGGTTTGACCGGAAAGCGGGAGAAATGCGACCGTGAGGGCAATCGCTGCCCACAGTGATAGAATATTTTTCATGACATAGGTAATTTGAAGTGATGTAGCTTACATCAAGCAGACGTTTCAGCCACCCTGATTTGCATGACGGATTGAAACGAATATCAAAATAAGATCTCCTGGCCACACCAGAAAGTAGAGCATGGGAAAATATATGAGCCGCAGGGAACAAGCCCGTTGACTACCTCATGTTCAACTAATGGTCTATCAATGCCAAAACGGCCATCTCCCTGTGGAAATGGCCGTTTTGGTATATCGGTAAAGCCGAAATCAGGTGGAGGCAGTCTCCTTTTCCTTCGGCTTATACATGATTGCATAGATAATCCCCAGGAAGCCAATTATGGTAATGGGAGGGGCGATGTGAAGCGAAATAGAGAACTGGGTCGCGTCTACGAAGTCATCTACTGACATCAGGATAAAGCCCAGGGCGATAATCCCGATTCCAATCAGGAGCAGGATGTAGTTCATCCGGGTAAAAGGCAGCTCAACTGCACCAGTTTCAGCAGTTTTTTCTGCAACGGGAGCATTGCTGGTCTTTTCTTTTGCGGTGGGCTGGCTGGTAGCCTTGCGAGTATTTGCTTTGGTTTTCCCTTTCTTAGCCATGAATGATGTCGATGTTTGATTTAAGCCAGCTCATCGAGTGAGCGATTCAAGTATCTGTTGACAGCAAAGTAGCTGCCTGTGAGGCCTAACAGCAGGCCAAATAACACAATTCCCGAGAGTAATCCAATCTGGGCTACCTGCGTCAGCGTTACGACCGGTAGACCCACATTGAGTAGCCATTTCTGGCCACTGGCAAAGGTCGCCGTGAGCAAGCCGCCGGCGAGGATTCCAGCCAAAATTCCCTGCCCGATTCCCTGCCACAAAAATGGCCTCAGTATAAAGCCACGGGTGGCCCCGACCAGTTCCATGCTGCGGATGACCATCCGACGGGCATAGATGTTTAGCCGTATGGTCGTGAAAATCAGGAAGTAAGCTACCACAGTCAGGACAACTCCCAGGCCCAGTGCGATGAAAGAAAGGGCCTTGAGGTTTTGATCCAGTCTATTGAGGCGATCCCCCTGATATACTACTTCTGATACCGGGCGCTCTGCTTCCAATTCGGTTTCAATGGCTTTGAGGCTATCGGTATTGAGGTAAACAGGTTTGAGTAGCAGGTTATAGGAAGCCCGCATGGGGTTCATTCCGTTGAGGTTAATGACTTCTGTTCCCATTCGTTCCTGCATGATGGCTGCTGCGTCTTCTTTTGAAACAAATCTGAGGCTGACCACAGCGGGATGATGTCTGAGCAGGACTTCAAAATCCTGCTGTTGAAGCTCTCCGATGCCATCATTGAGAAATACCTGTAACTCCAGCTTGCTGCGCATGCGGTCGGCTAGTTCCCGTCCGAAAAGCACTACTCCCATGAATATCCCCAGGAAGTAGAGGACCAGAGACATGCTGATGGTAGCCGTGATGAAATTACGACGGCTGCGTTTGCGCCAATAGCGCAACTGGGTATGAGATGCTTGCTTTACGGCCATTTTAGCTTGCCAATAGCGCAAAGGTCGTTCCGAATTCCTGCATTCGCAACCCTCGAGACGCCAAAGAACGGTTTCATTATGGCTTACACGCTAGCATGGCATAGGTTCAATTTATCTTTCCCCTCTGAAGACATAGTCCCAGTTGTGAAGCTCTTCGATGGGATTTCCGGCAGAGTCGGTTTCTGAAAGCTGGGTGGTATAGGATGGAGCACGTTGTAGGCTGAAAAAGACTGTATCCGCTGCTGGATCAAACACCCAGTGCTTCTTTTCATCATAGGTGTATCCAATGTCACGTTCATAGCCGACCGAGACGATGTACTTATCGGTGAAATAATAGGGCTCATCGATGTAGTGCTGTCCTTCTGTGTTGATATAGGGAGCTATTGCACCCTGTTGAGGCCTAAATGGAGTGATCACCCGTATGTTGTATTGTCCTTCATTGTCTGCTGATTGGGATATTTCCAACCGATCCTCTGAGGTCATGGCGGTATCAAATACCAGGACTCCATCTCGGTAGATTTCTTCTGTGATCTCTGCGATGCCGAGGTAGGTGCCTGAGATATCGGGTAGTTTTTCCTCGGCGACTGGTTCTTCTGTTGGTTCTTCATTAGGCTGGGGATCAACCATTTCCTCTTTGCATGCAGAAAAAGTCAACAGCAGTAGGGCGACTCCCAGCAGGTAGGGGGTGAATGGGTGGGTAGACATAGGTAGGAAGGTAAAAAGGTGAGAAAAGTTGACGGGTTTCGTAATTAAAACGTCAATTCATCTCCAGATGCTGCATCCCCCTAGAAAAAATACTGCCCTGCATCAAAAGACACAGGGCAGTACATTGATGAAATCTTAATAAGGAGAAGAATTACTCCTCGCTATCCTTGGCGTAGTGCAGCACCCGCTGTGGGAAAGGAATCTCGATGCCAGCCTGATCCAGGGCTACCTTGGCTTTCTCGGTAATACCAAAGTACACATCCCAGTAGTCTGCAGTCGTAGCGTGTGGGCGTACAGCGAGGTTCACAGAACTGTCACCCAGTTCCAGAACGGTCACAGAGGGAGCTGGATCTTCCAGTACTTTGGGATCATTTTTCATCACTTCCATGATCACGTCACGGGCCTGCTGAATGTTGGCGTCATAGCTGATCCCAATGACCAGATCAACACGGAGCTTACCCAGGGCAGTATAGTTGGTGATGCTACCGTTGGCGAGTTCTCCGTTGGGGATGATCACTTGCTTGTGATCAGGAGTCTTGAGCGTAGTGACAAAAATATTAATGGCAGTTACGTGTCCGATGAATCCCTGTGCTTCTACCAGGTCTCCAACACGAATAGGCTTAAAGAGCAGAATAAGCACTCCTCCGGCAAAGTTAGCCAGGCTGCCTTGCAGAGCCAGACCCACAGCCAAACCAGCCGCACCGAGGATGGCCACGAAAGAAGTGGTCTGAATGCCGACCATGCCGGCGACAGAAATGAACAGCAGGGCGTACAGGAGCACGCGGATCATGTCGCTAAGAAACGTCTTGAGTGCGGCTTCCATCTCCCGTGAAGCGAGGCCTTTTTTAAACAGGCGGATAAACCGCTTGATGACCCAGTTACCGACGATCAGCACGACAATCGCCAGGAGTAGTTTGGGAACATATGCCGTGGCAAGTTCCATCCCTTTGGTTGTTACATCTTCCAGGTTGAACATGAGAATAGAGTTTGGTATCGTTTAGTGAATAGTTGGATAAAATGTGATGTCAAACATTTGGAGGCATAGTAATATAAAAAGTCACGAATTGCAGTATTTTTTATTAGAATTCCCCCCAAGGCGATCCTTTCCTGGTTATTTTTATCAAATTTCTCCCAAAGGATGCAGTTTCAGCGGATTCTACCTATGGGGGAAAAAGTAGGAGTCCAAAAAGAACTATAAGAGAGAGGTATGAAGGTCTCAAGCAGCGATTTGCCTCCATATCCTCATATACTTCATGCCTAAAAATACCGCCCGAGTACTTAACCCATTACCTATCCACATGTCCCCCTTGCTCCTCCGCTTGATGTCCATCCTTTTGCCGCAACAGGTCGCCAATCGGGCCTATCAACAACTCACCCAGCCCCAGGTCCATAAGCTGCGCGAACATGAACTGTCGGTGCTCGATCAGGCTCAGAAGACCCGGATTCCCTTTCAGTCATTTGACATCCAGTTATATCAGTGGGGAGAAAAGGGAGAGCCCATCCTCTTGATCCACGGTTGGGAAGGGCAGGCCGGAAACTTTGCCGACTGGATAGGGCCTCTGCTGGATGCTGGATTTGTGGTACATGCGTTTGATGCGCCATCGCATGGCTTTAGCACTAGGGGAGGAGCCAGCCTGTTTGAGTTTGGGCAATTGGTAGAATTGCTTATCGATCGGTTTGGGGTGCAGAAACTGCTGAGCCACTCTTTTGGCGGCGTGGCGACGACTTTTGCCTTGACAGATCGCCCGGATCTGACGATAGAGCGCTACGGTATTCTCACCATCCCCAATCGTTTCCTCGACTACGTGGAGGACACAGCCCGGAAATATGGCATGACGGAGTCGGTGAAGCAACGGCTGCTGGATCGGGTACAGCGCGAGACAGGGTACGACCCCGCCACACTTGTGGTCAGCGATTTTGTCCAGAAGATTGACTCAGTGAAGGCAGCCCTGCTCATTCACGACCGGGAAGACCAGGTGATCCCTTTTTCCAAAGCAGAGGATGTCGCAGCGGCCTGGAAGCCGGTGGTGCTGGAACCGGTTACAGGAACGGGCCATTTTAGGATCCTGCGCACCCCGGAAGTGATCGACCGAATGGTGGGGTGGCTGGCAGCCGGGGACTAATGCCGGGCAGAGTGCGTCTTTCGGTATTCATATGCAGCGAATAGCCAGTGGGTTTCGTCTAACTACCAAGACAGACGGGGGAATAGCTTTTTCGACTTAAAACCCAAACAATGAAAAACAACATTTTGGTTGGCACCATGGGCCTGGTCATGGCCCTCATTCTCTTGTCCTGTAAGCCGGAACCCGACATTACCCCTGTACTTGGAGCGCCTGTTGACCTCGTTGTAGGCGAGCAAATTATTCTGCCTGCTCATGATGGCCAGCAACTGGAAATCGCCTTCGACAGCCTGTTGGAAAACAGCCTTTGCCCCCCTAATGCCCTGTGTATTTGGGCTGGCAGAGCAGTGGTAAAGCTGACAGTTGATCAGCAGGAGGTGGTACTGGGAATAGGCGACCTTGAAA
Source organism: uncultured Bacteroidia bacterium (assembly GCA_964343195.1). Lineage (GTDB taxonomy): Bacteria > Bacteroidota > Bacteroidia > J057 > J057 > CAYVAP01. The sequence continues at coordinate 11,187 of CAYFIR010000101.1, forward strand.
CCGGAGTCGAGGAACCCTATGTGAGTGTGGACTCCGTAGGGCAGTATCGCATCCAGTTGCATTATTTCGAGGAGAAGGAGGTCAATTCCATCTCAAATAAGACAGAACCGGTGATCACCATTCAGGTGGACTAACGAAGGTTTATTGCTATTTCAGGAACCAAAAGAGCCCTTTTGCTGTTGGCAAAAGGGCCTTGTTGTATTTGGGTGACCAGTACAGCTTCTGCCACATCAGGATAAATCCAAATTCCTCCCTATTTTAGAGGTCAAACCATTGACTATGGATACCGATAAGCAACAGCAGCGCGACGCCGAAAACGAAGAGCTGCGTGAATTATTCCCCCTTTTTAAGTCCTGGCGGGGGCTTTACCTGTTTGTATTAGGTGAATTAGCCGTCTTGATCGTGCTGTTTTACTGGTTCAGTCAGGCGTTTAGCTAGTTCGAAGTTTCCCGCTATTCGCGGGATTTCGCTGCGCTCAACAGAGTTCGGGGTTCGTAGTTGGTAATGGGCTACAGGACTCCAGACAGGCTGTCCAGGTTTTGCTGTTTTCGCAACTTCGAACTAATATTCTTTCTCCGAACTACGAACTCTCTCAAATGACTACCCTAGACTGGCTCGTAATGGGCGGCACGCTGGCCCTGATCATCGCATACGGCATCTGGCGCAGCCGCGGTCAGCGCGACTTGCGTGGCTACTTCCTCTCCAACAATGACCAAAAATGGTGGACCATCGGCCTGAGCATCATGGCTACACAGGCCAGCGCCATCACCTTTCTGTCCACACCGGGACAGGGTTATGGCGACGGGATGCGCTTCGTGCAGTTTTACTTTGGACTGCCCATTGCTATGGTCGTCATCGCCATGGTGGCGATTCCCATCTACCGCAAACTCAACGTCTATACCGCCTACGAATACCTCGAAAAACGCTTTGACCTGAAGACCCGCACGCTGGGGGCCATTCTCTTCCTGCTTGGGCGAGGGCTGGCCGCCGGGATCACCATCGTGGCCCCGGCCATCATCCTGGAGACCCTGCTGGGTTGGGACCTGACCTGGACCTGTGTGGGAATTGGCGTCCTGGTGATGCTCTACACGGTTACCGGAGGGTCCAAAGCCGTGAGCCACACGCAGCAGCAGCAAATGGCGGTGATCCTGATCGGAATGTTCATCGCCGGTGTGCTGATGGTCCTGAAACTGCCGCCTAGTGTCAGCTTTGGGGATGCGATCACGCTGGCAGGCCAGTCGGGACGCCTCAACGTCATCAGCATGCCCGATAGCTTTGACAACTTCATCCAGGATCGGTACAACATCCTCTCAGGCCTGATCGCCGGAACCTTTCTGGCGCTGAGCTACTTTGGGACGGACCAGTCACAGGTGCAGCGCTATCTGGGGGGAAAGTCCGTCAGCGAAATTCGCATCGGCCTGCTGTTCAACGGCATCTTCAAGGTGCCCATGCAGTTCCTGATCCTGTTCATGGGAGCCATGATGTTTGTGTTTTACCAGTTCAACCCGACGCCGATGTTCTTCAACGACCGGGAGGTGGATCTGGTGATGGAGAGTCCTTACGGAGCTGAATATCAGACGCTGAGCCAGCAATACGATTCTCTGGACCGGGAGAAAGCCCAGACCTGGCTGGCCTGGGCCGACATGAAGGTCGTGAGCGATCAGGTAAGCGACCAGTTGGCTACCCAGGCTCAGGGCCTGCAAGCTCAGCAGGACTCGCTACGCGAGGCGGGCGTGGCACTGATGAAGCAGCGCGATGAAGACGCCAATATCAAGGATCAGGACCGCGTCTTTCTCAACTTCGTGCTCAACCACCTGCCCATCGGGCTGGTAGGGCTGCTGATGGCAGTGATCTTCTCGGCGGCCATGTCCTCTACGGCAGCAGAACTGAACGCCCTGGCGTCCACCACGATGGTGGACATTTACCAGCGCATGATCAAGCCAGATGGCTCTGATGCTCATAATTTGCTGGTGTCGCGTGGGCTGACCTTTGGGTGGGGCGTATTGGCGATCATCTTTGCGATTACGGCGGGGCGCTTCGAAAATCTCATTGAGTACGTGAACATCCTCGGATCTCTCTTCTACGGAACCATCCTGGGGCTGTTCGTAGTGGCCTTCTTCTTCAAAAGCATAGGCGGAACAGCTACATTTGTTGGAGGTCTGGTGGCAGAAACAGTGGTTGCAGCCTGTTTCTTCCTGCCGATGAATTTCCCTGAGACATTTGGCTGGCTCGACATCGGATACCTTTGGTTCAACCTGATCGGAGCCGCTTTGGTGGTGCTGGTGGCAATGCTGTTTCCCCGTAGAAAGCCGGAAGCCTGATAAGCCAGCGGAAGGAATGGTGAAGGTGGGAAGATCGGAAAAAGGTATACGGCAATACGGTATAAGGGGCAATCTTTGATACGAAGTCTCGAATCACTTCGCATACCACATACCGCCAAATCCTGTTGCCATTAAAAAATGCGTCACTCAGCTAATTGAGTAACGCATCTATTGGTTTGCGAGACAAATCGCAGTCGTACATTGAAATGCTGAAGCCAGCTTCAGGATCCCGTTGTTGGGGTGGCAGATTCGGCCAGGATTTCCTGAGCCATTTTCCAAATGCGAGGATCATCCACGCTTACAATCCCTCCGTCAGGGCCGGGCTCGAGATGGAAACCAACTGTTTCGCCATCGGTGAAGTGGGTACCGCCAAAGTAGACGCGCACGGTTTCTACATTCATGCTGAGCTCTTCAGCGATACGGTGCATGCTGCCATCGGGCAAGCTGTCTTTTAATGTGCGCAATTCATTGAACGTAAGGGTCATAGCTCTTTATTAAGATTGTTTTCCATTGTTTTATTAAGTTAGAATTATCCCTGAATAAAGCAAGTGATAAAACTCAAATGCATGGGTGCCATGGAGCATGGCAAAGTGAGGGAGTATCCGTAGTTTTACGGGCTTGGCTTGGCTTAAATGAATGGATGCACCTTGAAAATCGCAAGGCACCCATCACCCTTCCGGATGGCTCTTTCATAACCCAAAAATCCTCTTTCCACCCAATGGGTAAAAAGAGGATTGCCTAAGTCACACAATAAGTCGTTAAGCGTAGCCTGTTTTCAGGTATGGCTCATAGGAGCCTCGTTGCTGAGGTGGGCTTACAGTATATCAATGGTCCAGGGATACTTGAAGTCTTCTCCCTGACTCGCTTTCACTGTACCAATAATGGTGTACACCAATTGCACAATTCCCAGGACAATAAGGATGGGAATCCCGATCAGGATGACTGAGAGAATCCCGGCAATGGCCATGTAGATCATCATGCTGATCTGAAAATTCAGAACTTTTCTGCCGTGTTTGTCAATTGCCGGGAGTTCATCTTTTTTGGCGAGCCAAAGCACAAGAGGGGCCAGTACCCATCCCATTGGAATCACATATCCGATCAGCGGAGAAGCGTGAATACCGGTAATCCAATCGCTGTCATTGTTGACTTTTCTGGACTGAAAGGACTGGGATTCAGATGGCTGGTCAAAGTCGAATGATCCGTGGTCTTCTTCCACCGGGTTGGATGAATCTTTTTCCTGGTCAAAAACCTCGTCTTTCATCCGTTCAAAAGGATCCTGGTCTTGTGGTGTCATATGCTATCTGGGGTTGATGAGTTTCAAAGGAAAATACACATAAAAAGACGAACCGCACCCACTAAGGTTGGAACTGACCTTAATAAAGTGCGGTGATTTTTAGCAGTGGGGTCTCTGGTTTACAGGAACTTGAACTCAATTGCTAGGCTGGAGTAAACCGGAACCGGCTGTCCAGCCAGTTCCCCCGGGACCCACCGTGGCATGAGTTGCACCACTCTCAGGGCTTCTTCGTCACAACCCGCTCCGATTCCCCTCAGGACATCGAGGTCAGTCACAGATCCATCAGCCTGGACCACAAACCGGATGAAAACCTTGCCTTCAACCTTGTTGCTGAGGGCATCTTCCGGATATCGAATCTGATTGGATAGAAAACGGTACAGGGCGGCTTCTCCACCAGGAAAGGCAGGCATGATGTCCGCAGAGGCCAGCGGACCATTTACTTCTACCGGAAGCAGGTCTTCAGGGGGTTGGGGCCGTTGCCGGGATGTGAGGGGCTGCACGGGCGACTCTATGGCCTGTGCTGCCAGGTACATTGTATATTCCTCAGGGGAGTGGATCGTATCCACACGGGAGGTCTGGGCATGTTTAACCAGAATGGGAGTATCTTCCTGCTCAAACAGTGTCATCACCTGACTTCTCGTCAATTGGTTGGCCTGAAAGCTTCGCATGGAAGACTGCCCCTGCACAAGGCTATATGCTCCCACAGAAGCCACTCCACTCAACGCCAGGATACCTACTCCTACCAGAATCAGCCGAGTGCGCTTCTTGCGCTCCCGGCGTTCCTGCTCTTCGATGAAGTTGAGGATGTTATTTGCCCGATTGAGGTCCATGGCTTTGGGGGGTATATCTCAGGTTGAAAGATGTGTGGGGAGGACTTATTGATCAGGTGATGGAGAGGTGCAGGCGCCCATCAGGACGCCTGACTATGGGATTAAAGCTGGAACTGCTTGCGAAATTCGGAATAAAACTTGTCGCCGAGGATTCTATTAAATGCCGCGTGGGTATCCTCGGTCATTTTTTCAACACTGGCATCTTCGGAAGTAAAACCGATGAAGCGAATATCCGATTGGCCTCCATTGCGGCTAAAGAGTCCTCGCTTCTTGTTCACGACCAGGATGTTATCCTCGTTGAGCTGGTTGTGCGAGACTTCCAGTTCCTGCACGGTTTTGAACACCAGCAGAATGAATTTCAGGTCTTCGCTGCTCAGGTCTTCCACTTTCTGCTTGCGGTCCAGGCCTGATTTCTGAATAAACTCCTTGAGGGTACTGCGGTCAAGAAAGTCCCTGAAGTAGTACTTGCCTTCTTTCGCTTCACTGATCTCGCTGATTTCTCCTTGTGGACCGTAGTAGGCGAGTTCTTTCTGGTGTAGCTTCTCAAATCGCTGGAAGGCTTTGGGATCCTCGGCCTGATCGGTAGGCAGTAGTCGAACCAACTTAACTACGCTGTCCCCCTTGAACTGGGCCTTTCGGGAGGGAAATTCCTCCCCGACTATGGCATTCTCAAGATTGAAAATTGCACTCAGGCTGGGCCCTTTTTTGTTGGGGTCTTCCGCAACCTGTAATCCCGTTTCAGCTACTTTTTCTGCTACCACCTGTGCAACAACAGGTTGAGAGCCAGCAGGCTGAGGTTCAGCATGGGCCAGGACGGGCTCCGGGGTTACTTCCTTTTCTTTTGGTTGAGGCTCCACTTCAGGTTTTTTGACTGGAGCTTTCTTTTCCTTCACAGGCTCAGTCTTGGTCTGAGGGGGCTCAGGTTTGGGCTGTGGCTTTTCTTTTTTTTCGGCAGCCTTTTGCTGGGTTTCCTTTTTCTCTTCTTCAGCTTTTTTCAGACCGGCTTTGGAGGCCTCCTGTTCCAGCGATACGCGGTTAAGCGCTTCGCTGATGTTCCAGCTGATGACTACATCCGGGATGCCCAGTTCCGCACCTGCGGAGATAAATTCAGCTTCATATTCCTCCTTTTTAGCAGGATCTATGCAAGTACGCTGGAGGCGTTCCAGCAGGCTCTCACGTCCCTCTTTGGCTTTGAGCTCTGCTTCCAGGCGAGCCCGACGCTCCTCTTCTTCCTTGCGCAGTTGTGTGAGTTCATTGACTCTGGCGGCTCGCAGGGAAAGTCCGATGACCATTTGCTCAAAAGTATGTTCATCATCCTCCTTACCACCTTCCATGAGTCTGTCTCCGAGGTTTAGATCGGATTTCATATACTCAAGGTTTCTTGGATGGTGGAGAAAGCTGCCCAGTAACAGGACGTGCTCAATGGAATGCTGCTTGAGGTTGCGGTCGTTCAGGTGGGCCAGAAGGCGATCCTGGTTGTGGGTGATAAGTTCCTGGTATTCAGATTCATTCAGCCTCACTTCTCCGGCGATGGTCACCCTGCTGGTCTCCTGGTTGATCTGGAAAACGTAAGGTGAATGAGCATTCTCCAGCTGGAGAGCGAGGTCTGTTTGGCCCTTGACATCAATTTTGAGTCCCGCATCACTGAAAGACTTCAGGACTTCGCTGAGGAGCTTTTCCTTGCCTGCTGATTTCCCAAATCCCTTGATCGGGTATATGTCGAAACTTTCTCCCTTGAAAGGATCTCCAACCTTCAGAAGTTCCTCACCTTCCAGCTTCTTCCCTGGCTTATAGACACATACGTTGGTAAATGACCCAAACGAGTCAAGAATGATGGATGGTTTGTCTTCCTGTCCATCCTGAAACAGCTTTCCTCGCAGGAACGATGTCCCGATATTGTCTTCGTGGATTATGTCAAAAGATGCGGGCTGAGCCAGGTTATTCAGCTGATTGCGGATTTTCGCACGATCGGCTGAGCTCATGTCAACAGGCGTTGCATACGCTACCGGAATCGGATCCACATAACTGTCTCCCATGGTGTTGCGATAAGAAGACACCAACTCGGGCAGGTACAAATCAAGGGACTTAATGGGAGATTTGCCCTGAATCTCCAGAAATGGCTTATCAGAAAAATGGAGTAGATGAACATCTTCTCCGGTCTCTGCGCCAGCAATGATTTGTGTACGGGTTAACAGCAGGTGTAGCATAAAGCGAAATTTTTCGGCTTAGAAGGTCGTCGGTCGATACTTTCCACAGCACTGTATTCAAACTCCATACCAAGCCCTCTCAGCCATGACCATGGCTGATGGCTTTGCACAATGCATCAGGTTGTGAGTACTGAATTCGGCTGTTTCCCGTATTTAATCAAAGGTCGGGCCAAAGTGAGTCGGAGGGTATTGGCCGCAGGAAAAATTTACCCTATGGGAACTATTCCCATTTCATTGGAATTGAGAGAGGCGCTAATGGTCAAAGATGGTGGGCAAATGGTTTTGAATGGAATTTCGTTTGGAATAATCAGATAGACCCACGATAATTGCACCGCAGTCGGCTTCTACCAGGGAGTTGATTTATTGCGAAGCGGGGAGAGAACAGGCTCCGGGATCCGCTGGCAACCTGCCGGGCTTTTATGCGTAAGGTGCCAAATCCTGCCCCAGTTGGGGAAAGATAAATGAACAAAAATAATGAAGCTAACCCTACACCGCGAGGAAGCGCCATTTCGCTTCGATATTACCAACCCACAAGGATTCACGCTTTCAACTGACGCCAGTGCCAAGGCAGGAGGCTCGGAACAGGGATTTCGTCCCATGGAGCTGCTATTGGCAGGTTTGGCCAGTTGTACCAGCATCGATATTGTCCTGATTTTGCAAAAGCAAAAGCAGGTAATTGATGACTACAGGGTCGAAATTTCAGGGGAACGGGGAGAAGGTGTCCCTTCAGTGTTTACGGACATTCACCTGCATTTTGTCCTGAAAGGGCAACTGGAAGAAAACAAGGTGAAACGGGCCATAGACCTTTCCCTCGAAAAGTACTGCTCTGCTGCTGCCATGCTTAACAAGACAGCCACGATCACTGCCGACTTCGAAATCGAAGGCTGAGTAGCGATCACCCGGATCACAGGATCCTCCAGGCCACCATCTTTTTTACTGACTAATGTACCATGCCCAATGAGTCATGGTCAATGAATCACGAATTTTCCAATAATGTCCCATTTTGAAACCGATGCCATTCGCCATCAGGGCGACAGAACCCAGCACCGTGAGCATAGCTCACCAATTTACATGACCTCCAGCTTCGTTTTTGACGATGCAGAGCAGATGAGGGCGATGTTTGCCGATGAAATCAGTGGCAACATTTACAGCCGTTTCTCCAATCCCAACTGCACCGAGCTGATCGACAAAGTGTGCAGGCTGGAAGATGCTGAAGCAGGCCTTGCCACCGCTACCGGGATGGCGGGGATCTTTACCACTCTGGCAGGGCTATGTAATACTGGTGATCATATCCTCGCCTGTCGGTCCGTATTTGGTTCTACCCACTCGATCCTGACAAAAATTCTCCCCCGATGGGGGATCACCCATACCTATGTCGATATCCATGAGACCGATACCTGGGCCGCTGCGGTAAAGCCGGAAACGAAAATTCTGATTGTAGAAACTCCTTCTAATCCGGCAGTGGACCTCATCGACCTGGAGTGGCTGGGTAAATTTGCTAAAGAACACGGTCTCATCCTGGCGGTGGACAACTGCTTTGCGACTCCCTATTTGCAGCAACCTGCCAAATATGGGGCTGACCTGGTGCTACACTCGGCCACCAAATTTATGGATGGGCAGGGCCGTTCTCTGGGAGGATTGATTGTAGGGCGAACCGATCTCATCAAGGAAATACAGGGATTTGCGCGGCATTCTGGTCCGGCTCTTTCTCCGTTCAATGCCTGGAACCTCTCCAAGAGCCTCGAGACCCTGGCTGTACGGATGGATCGGCATTGCAGCAATGCCCTCAAGGTCGCTCAGTGGCTGGAGGATCAGCCCAAAGTCAAACGGGTCAAGTACCCTTTCCTTCCCTCACACCCCCAGCATGAATTGGCCCAAAAGCAAATGAGAGCCGGAGGAGGTATTGTGGCTTTCGAAGTAGAAGGGGGACTGGAAAAAGGTCGCAATCTGCTGGATAACCTCAAAATGGCGTCGCTCACCGCTAACCTGGGAGATACCCGAACCATTGTCTCCCACCCGGCATCCACGACTCATGCGCGCTTGAGCCCGGAGGAACAGGCAGCAGTCGGAATTTCTCCCGGCTTACTGCGCGTATCTGTAGGACTGGAGCATCCGGATGATGTGATTGCTGATTTGGAGCAGGCGATTAACGGATGAGGAAGGGCAGAATAGACGTCCTGGCCTGTGGCTTGAATGGATTTTCCCAAAGTGAGAATAAGACTCTTACTTTGGGAAAACTCTCTCTTTTTGGGGCTGGGCTGACCTGCTCTTTTTTAAATGATTCTATGGTAAAGTGTTGACAATTAGTGGGTTGTCGCTTATTGTCTCCGGAGTTGCTGGAACTGGCACTTGCTTCGCCTGTTAACTGGCATGAACCAAACACCCATTCGGCTTACCTTTTCCTTTTTCACCCTGGCCATTGCTCTTAACACCCTGTTTCTTCTTTATTCCTGTCAGGATGAGGACATTCGTCCTGCATCCGGAACCCAGCAGGCTCCTATCAAAATCTGGCTGACCGATGATCCTGGTGATTACCAGCAGGTCAACATTGACTTACTCCAGCTCCAAGCCAAGGTGCTCGATGATTCTACCGGGCAAAGTATCTGGTATGACCTGGCAACTCAGGCGGGAACATATGATTTGTTGCAGCTTCAGAATGGGCTGGATACCCTGGTGGTCAACGATAGCCTCCCGCCCGGAGAATTGAAAGAGATTCGATTGGTACTAGGGGAACAAAATACCATCATGGTGGACAGTGTATTACAGCCGCTAAAAGTTCCCAGCGGATCTACCTCCGGATTTAAGATAAAGCTCAATCAAATGCTGATCCGTGATAGCCTGAGCCAAATCACCATTGACTTTGACGCTGGCGAATCAATTGTGGCCAGAGGGAATTCTTCCTACCTGTTGAAACCTGTTATCCGGGTGCAACCTTAGGAACGCTCAAAAAATTAGTTCCGCTTTTGACTTGATCTCTTGCCCACATACTGCGTCAGAAAAAGCCTCATTTGGCTCGCCAAACTCGGTTTTTCTTCCTTGCCTGCGAACAAGATCTCTTCGTAAAATCGGGAAGTTATTTTTCTCGCGTTCCTTAGCCACTGATTGCCCTTGAGGGAGGGCGTTACCGTTTCAACTCAATGAAATCTGGTTCATACCCTTTGGTTTTGAGCCAATCAGCCAGTCCATAGCCCGTGCCGGAATTCCAGGGTTGTACCTGTGCGATGGGGACCTCGCGATAGGCAGCCAATTCTGCGGCTTCCAATTGGATTTGTCCCTCATGAGCGAGTACATGGTACACGATGAGTAGCTGATTCCTGCGAAAAAATGGATACAGCCCTACAAACCCACCCATTTGGGCGTCCAGGCCCAGTTCCTCTTTCACTTCTCGTAGAACCGCCTCATCAGGGTGCTCTTCTTTTTCGAGGAAGCCGGTGACCAGGCCAAACCAGCTAGCAGGCCAGCCATGGCTTTGCACCAGGACTATGTGGTCATTTCGTTCCACTATAGCCGCAACTACTGGGGTTGGATTGTCCCAGTGGACCCAGTCTCCCGTAGGGCAGGCGAGCCGTTCCATCCCACCCTGGGTCTGGATTTCCAGCGGATTGCCACATACGGGGCAATAGCGATAGGTCATGTTGGTAACGTTTTGAGTTGTGTAATAGCAGATAGAATGGACGAATAGGGGAGAATGGTTGTAAAGAGGTGCTTGTATCGCATCCACTTCATCCTTTTGACGTGATTCGACACCCCTGGACCGGCCTCAGGACATTGCTTCATGTCTCATTAGCTCCTGAAGCTTTTCATAAAATAGCCCTACGTGGTAGCCATCTACCAGTGCATGATGTACGTGTACCGCCATGGGCATCCACAGTTCGCTGCCTTTCCATTCATATTTGCCAAAGGAAATTTTGGGAACGGAGTCCTTGCGATAGAAGGCTCGGGCATGAGATAGTCCGGTGAATGGTATCCAGGGAAGAGGGGAGCAGTGGATGACATCCTGCCGCAGGGTGTTGGGATCACGTGCCAACCCTGGGGTTTGCTCGACTCGCTCCATTTCCTTCCGCCCCCTGGCGACGAACACCCCGATGTCATCGTCGAATTCGATGGTTCCAAACCCAAAGGTATGGTCACTGCGGCCCATAGTGGAGCCGGCATGCAGCCTTTCGTACAGAAAAACTTCATCTTCCTCGATGCGAAGTCGAAAATTTTCGACGGACTGAGCTGCCTGAACGGTTCGGTACAGGTAATGGAGGAATACCGAATGGCCCAGGTCCTTTGCCTGTTCGTAAAGCCGGCTCATTTCCACCTGGAACATGACCCCGTGATAGGGCTCTTCAAAACCGAGAAAAAGCTCGAAGTGTTCTTTCCGGTTCCAGCTATCAAGGTCGATTTTTTGCTTCATGTTGGAAGAAAAGGTCTTTAGAGGCTGTTTGGATTTTTCCTTTGCGGTTCAAACTTGTCTTTTTGGCGCCTCGCTGCGTCAATTTCGCTCGAAATACGTCGGTATTCCTCCCAAAATCCTGTCCTGAGTTTATCGAAGGATCTCTTGCTATCCACCAAAAATTCTGCGTTTGACCTCGAAACACCAAAACCTAAACAGCCTCTTATGAATTGATGAATTCATTGATCGGATCCATGTCGATGTGCTCCGAAAAGAGCTTAATGGCTTTCTGGATCTTCCACGGGGTACGTGTGTTGATCTTCACTTCTATGCGGCTGATTTTGATGACTACTTCGTAGGTATCAATTTTGGCCCTGAGAACGGGGATTCTGTGATTGCGAAAATACTGTTCACAGGCTTCTTCCATTTCTCCAATTCCAGTCAGGATTAACCCACTTAGGGGAGTTTCGTCGGTGCCAAGGCGTTTTGCGACCTGATCGAGCTTTTTGAGTGCTTCGCGCAATCGATTGATGCTGACGACCAGTAGCTGTCCGTCATAATCTTCCAGTTCGTTCATATCGACGAGGGACCCCGCGATGATGTCCTTGACCTTGTTGTCGAGCATGTCTTCATTGTGGGTCACGGTCGCGTTGATGGCCTGGGCAATGGTATGCATGACGGGAAGCCCCAATTCTTCTTCGTATGGCAAAATCCCCAAGAGGTTGATTCCGCGCTCCTCCAGTACCCTCCCGACATAGTGGCGAACCTTGTCAATTTTGCGGGGGAGGCATTTGTTGATGATGACCCCTAAAATGGGAATTCCCTTTTGCTCAAAGACAGAAAGGTTCAGGTCAAGGCGGTCAATCGTATTTCCGATACCGGCTTCCACGACCATAATGAGGCCTGCATCCAGTACCTGGGCTACTTTGGCATTGGAAAGTTCCACCACGCTGCCCACTCCAGGGTGACCGGTACCTTCATACACCACTACATCGTGTTTTTGCTGAAGAATCTTCGAGGCTTTAACGACCCGATTCTGATAGTTGAATGCACTGGGATCATCGAGGTAAGCAGTTGTGGCTCCTGATCCCAAAATGACCGGACTATGCAGGTCTGGTAGCAACTCAAAATCCATGGATGAGGCAAACAGAAGAGCGTCTTTGTCCGCCAGTTGCCCGTTGACATCGATGTACTGCTGGCCGACTGGTTTGCAATATCCGACATTCATCCCTTCTGCACGGAGCGCATGAAGGAGGCCCAGGGTTGAGGTGGTTTTTCCAACATGCTGGGAAGTAGCAGCAACGTATATCTTTTTATTTAACATGTCGTTTTCATTGATCATTTTTCATGGTTCATTGATCATCAGCTAGTTTTTCCGCGCCCACTGATCACTGGCCATTTGATGAAAAGTTAGATATCACAGGGGGTAAAGCCAAGCAAGTTGTCTAAATTACCCGCATGTCGGTAAACAACAAAAAAGTTGCCATCATAGACCTGGGGACCAATACCTTCCACCTGCTGATGGCCGAAGTCGATGACCGGGATACCTTTACCATTCTGGGTAAGCTCAAGGAACCAGTCAAGCTTGGAGAAAAAGGCATTACCAAGCAGCACATTTCCACAGCTTCTTACAAGAGAGGCATTCATGCGCTGCAGAAGTTTCAGAAGCTCATTGAGGCCAATGGCATCAAAACGGTTTTTGCCTTTGCTACCAGTGCCATTCGCAGTGCAGACAATGGGAAGCAGTTTATTGAGGATGCACGCCAGCAGGCTGGGATCGAGATTGAGATAATCAATGGAAACACCGAGGCGTCTTTCATCCATGAAGGGGTAAAAAACGGGATCCGGCTTCCTCATGGCGAGGATGTCCTGTTGATCGATATAGGAGGGGGAAGTGTGGAATTTATCGTGTCACGCGATCGCCAGGCTCTGCTGTTGAGGAGCCTTAAAATCGGGGCAGCCCGCCTGCTCGAGGCGCTGAATCCCCATGACCCGATCAAGGGCAGCGAAATCAAGCAGTTACAGGCGATTCTGGCCCGGGAACTGGGAGATCTGATTGCTGAATTAAAGGAGTTTGACCTGAAACTATTGGTGGGCTCCTCCGGGACCTTTGAGACCATTGCGGCGATTATCGCTCACGATCAGGGGGATCACCTCTCTGCCAACAACCTCAATGGGTATAGTTTCTCTCCTGCTGAGTTTAAACCTGTTCTCCAAAAGCTGCTGGACTCCAACAGGAAAAAACGTCTGGCGATGAAGGGCATGGAGACGGTGCGGGTCGATATGATTGTGATGGGGGCCATCATGATAGACTATGTGATCTCCCAGGTTGGGATCGAGTCCATCGCGGTTTCCGAAAATGCGCTAAAGGAAGGGATCCTATTCCGGCACATGAAGGATCGCCGCAATCGCCTGCATCGACTGATAGGCCCCACCGATCAGGACCTGAGAGCGAAGGCTGTCAAGGATTTGGCCGAAAAATACCAGTACGACCGTCAGCACAGCCTCAAGGTGAGCGAACTGGCTTCCAGCCTGTTTGAGCAACTTCAACCATGGCACCACTATGGTCCCATGGAGCAGGAAATCCTGCGCTATGCAGCGGTCCTGCATGACATAGGACGATTTATTCACCCCAGTGGACACCACAAGCATGGGCAATACATCATCATGAACAGCAGTCCCTATGGGTTCTCCACCAATGAGTTGGTGCTGATGTCTAACCTGGTCCGCTACCACCGCAAGAGCCTCCCCAAGCGCGACCACTACCATTATACCATTCTGCCTCAAACCTACTTTCCCGGCCTAAGAAGTGTCAAGATATATTTTTTGAAAGGTTGGCC
>CAYFIR010000102.1:0-24680 GCA_964343195.1 uncultured Bacteroidia bacterium
AACACTTGCCTACCCGCCCAGCCGACATCCAGGAGGTGTTAGAATAGGCCGGCTGGTAGGCGGGCGTTTTAGTGCATAAAAATGAGACACCTTTCCTCTTTGATTTTTCCATTTCCCGATGTGCTCGACCAGGGAGGGTAGAGTTGGTAAATTAGGATGCGTACTTTTATTGCCGATAGCGACAGTTCTAAACCCATCAAGACACAACATGAAGAGCCATCTCCTTATTCCACTCCTATCTATACTTAGCCTTTTTATCTCTTCAGATGAAAGAGAAAAAATCACATGGACAAATTTTCAAGGCCAGGGGATTGAAAACTATTATGGAGTTGGCTCAAAAACGTACTTCTATGAAGGAGGAAAATTGGTAAAGCTGGAATACCGCGACAAAGAAGGGAAATTAATTCCCAAAGGACAGTTTCTCAGCTTCTATCCTGCAGTTTTTAGATATACCTATGATCCCCAAGGAAATTATGTAAGCAGAGAGGCCTACGATAGTTCAGGAGAGCTGATGGATCTGGACGGATACTATGACGCATCAATATCAAGATTCAAGTATAATTCCCAGAACCAATTGATTGAAAGACAGACATTAGACAAGGATGAAAAGCTTTTGGAAATGGGGGATTCGAAAATTGCCGTCAAAAAATATGAATATGACGATTCAGGGCACTTAATCACAGTTACCAATTACGATGCGGCTGGAAATGCTTTACCTGGTATGATAAAATTCAGTTATTCACCAAATGGAGTGCTAATAAAGGAAGAGCATCTGAATTTATCCGATGAAGTACGTACAGAATTCACCTTCTCCTATGATGACTTCGGCTTTTTAGATCGGTTTGATGCGTACGAGCAAGTGTCTCCTGAAGACAGCAATACATATGTGTTTAATTTTTCCTACACAGATTCGATATTAACCTCTATAAATATTCATTCGAGTCAACCAAATAGCAATAGAACTGAAGAGAGAGGAGTGAAGATTGGGCTTTCTGGCTGGTTTATCGAAGACTCTTTATTGTTGAGGACGAGATTTCAGCACTATGGCAAAGGGGAGTTTCTACTGACAATTGGGCCTGATGGAAAAGTATTAGACCTTGAGCCTACCGAAGTAAGTACCTCTATGGAATTTATCCAGGAGGTTTATGGGTTATTCAGGGGCATAAAACTCAAGAGGAGTACCCAAACTACAACTCCAGATTCAACAGGTAAAATAGTGGTTTCTGTCCTTGAACCTTTTCCAACTCTAGAGTTCTTGGAATTTGTTAAAAAGCCAAAACCGAATGATTGAATTGCATTTTTATCCCGCGACAAATTCAAACCAAGAGGTCCTTCGAAATCAAGTTGGCTAGGCGCTCCTGCCCCCTTTCCCACTATCCCGGTGAAAGCTCATCATTCCTTTTTTTGGCCCGTTCACGATACATTCCCGACCACCAGATGAACAAAACCTCAAAAATCCTCATTGGAAGCCTCGCCATCATCGCCATACTGGTAGCAGGATACCTATACCTCGACAGCCAGCTGTTTGACGGCGTAAAGCCCCGTTCCGTGAACGAAGACGGCATCAAGGCCAGTTTCTATGCCAAAGAGGGCATCGCAAACCAACCGACAGTGGTGCTGATCGGAGGTGGCACATGGGGGGACTATTGGGGGCAGGAATTTGCCAAAGCTGGCTATGTCGGCCTTTCATTGCCTTATGTCCGACAGGAGGGGCTCCCACCGCTGATGGAAGAAATTCCCCTGGAATATTTTCAGCAGGCGCTTGGCTGGTTGAAGCGACAGCCCGAAGTAAATCCTGATCAGATCGTCGTGATGGGTGCCTCACGAAATGCTGAGCTAGCCTTGCTCATTGCGTCCTATTTCCCGGAATCGGTGCATGGCGTGATTGCTTTCGCCCCCTCTTCGGTCAGTTGGTCCAACAGGGTCCATCCCTTTAATTCGGATTCTCTGAAACCGAGTTGGACATTTGACAATCAACCGGTTCCCTACGTTCCTACGCCAAAGCTGAAAGGAGGAGCATCCGACCTGTTTGAGACCCTGCCGTACTGGACAGCAGGGCTCGCGGATACCGCCGCCGTGAAAAAAGCCGCCATCCAGGTGGAGCGGATCAATGGCCCCGTCCTGCTCTTATCTGGCATTGCGGATGAAGTATGGCCCTCAGCCATGATGGCCGACATGATAGAGACACGGCTACAGGACCGCTCATTCGCCTTTGAGGTGGAAAACATGCAGTACGAAGATGCTGGCCACTTAATCTCAGGCAGCCCCAACTACCTCAATACCACTCGATACGGTAAAATGGAAATCGACGGCAGAAGTTACGAATATGGGTTTGGGGGAAGTGCAGAGGGAGACATGGCCGCCCAGAAAGATGCCTTCCAACGGGTTTTCACATTCGTATCGAGGCTACGACAAGAATAACCGCCTTTCTACCCATAAAAAGTCCTCTATATATACCGCCCAGCCCCTATGTGAAGGGTAAGCCCTCTGCCCAGCATATACAGCGTCATCCCCAGCCAGAGGAGGTGGTTGCCATATTGAGGAGCCAGCCATGCCAGGGGCAGAAATATCAGAAAGGTGGTGAGGATCATGGCATTGCGCATGGGACGGGCAGCCGTAGCTCCGAAGTAGATGCCATCCCAGAGATAGGCATAGGTGCCCACCCAGGGCAGAAGGATCATCCAGTTCAGATAGGGGATGGCTTCCGCAATCACCGCAGGCTGATCGGTAAAGATGCCTAGTAAGGTCTCCCCCATGAAGGCATAGGCCAACGAGAAAACCGCGGCGAAACCCATCCCCCACTGAAACAGCAGGCGGATTACCTGGGATAGTTGCTTGCGATCATTGGCTCCGACGTAGCGTCCTACGAGACTCTCGGCTGCGAAGGCAAAGCCATCGATGGCGTAGGCCATGGTGTGCAGGTACTGAAGTAGGATCTGATTGGCCGCCAGGGTCAGCGGGTCCATACGGGAGGACTGGGCCGTGAAATAGGAAAAAGCAAAAATCAGGCAGAGGGTACGGATGAAAATATCGCTGTTTACCGAAAAAAAGCGCTTCAACGAATCTGGATCGAGCAAGTGGGTCTTTCGCCAGTTACCGAGCAGGAGTCTGTACTTGACAAACACCCAGATCAGGCCTACGATGAATCCCAGGTACTGCGCCAACACAGTAGCCAGGGCTACTCCGTCCGATTTCATCCCCAGGGTGTTGACGAAGTACAGGTTCAGAACGATGTTGGCGATATTGCTGAGAATGGTCAGCACCATGGGAATGCGGGCCTCCTGCATGCCCAACAGCCAGCCTACAAGGGCATACAGCCCGATGGTAGCCGGAGCGGCCCAGATCCGAACGCGGTAATAGGAGTGCGCCAGTTCGATGATTGCTGGCTCACCCGGGAGGAGTTTGAAGCTCAGCCAGCCAATGGGGCTTTGCAGCCCCACAAAAAACAACCCGGCGGCAAGCCCCAAAAACAACGCCTGCCCCAGCAGTCGCAACTGTTCTATCTGATCTTCCTTGCCATAAGCCTGAGCTGTGAGCCCCGTGGTCCCCATGCGCAGGAAACCCATTCCCCAATACAGAAAATTGAAGACTACGCTGCCCAACGCTACCGCTCCCAGGTAGATCGGGGAGTCCTGTCGGCCCATCAGCGCGGTATCGACCATTCCCAACAATGGCACTGAGAGGTTGCTCAGGATATTCGGTAGGGCCAGCCTCAGGATGTTTTTATTCATTGAACAGGGTTCATGGAACCATGGTTCGTGGTCCATGGTTCATAGATCAGTAGGAAAAGCTCCGGCGTGGTCCGCCGAGCCGCCAAAATTACTGATCAGGGACCAATGTTCAATGAAAACTGACCCCGCTATTCAAAATTGACATTGATGGAAAGCACCTGGCTGTGCAGGCTGCTGATCGCGGAGGCAAAGTCCGTTTCCAGGGGTTCGTAGATGTTGAACAGCCCCATGGTGTACATTATCTCAGGCGAAAGTTTGAGGCGGTCTCCGTAGAGGTTGATTCCAAATCCAAAGGTCAGTGAAATGTCCTGACGGTTGATTTTCAGGAGTTCCGGGTCGTTGAGCACCTTTTCATTACTCGCGAGGTTGACTCCCCACTGAGCCCCCACAAGGGTATATATCCGGGTGGAATTGTAGTAGGCAGTCTTATACTGCCACATCACCGGGATGTTCAGGTAAGAAGCCTCAATTTTGCGGGACTCGATTCCATCCCCGAAGACAAACTCAAAATCCCGCTGCTCCAGGGAAATTGTAGGAATAACGCGGATGCTATGGGCCCGCCCAACGTTAAAGTTGTTGATGATCCCGATGTTGATACCGGGTCGATTGACCAACCGAACGTCATATAAGGTGCGCCCTCCTTCAGATATGTTGATCTGTTCTTTGAGGTTGTAGGAGTTGTAATTAAACCCCATAAGCAACCCAAGATTGTAGCGCTTCAGGTCAAAAGGATGGCGATCCAGATACCCCTGCCCAAAACTGAAACTCAGAGTGCCAAGACACAGGAGCATGAGTAGCATCCCTGATTTCAAGCCAGATTTCATCATTACGGTGTTCTTCTGTTAGCGATAGGTAGAAGTCTTCTCGTCGATGGGCACTAATTTTTGAGGTTGGGATGATGACTGTATGGAGAAACGGGAAGGTTTTTCAGATTTACGCACTTACTACATCAAACCTGTGGGAAACCCTAAGAGGCTGTTTGGATTTTTCCTTATCGGCCCAAACCGGTCTTTTTCCGCCCTGTCTGCGTCAATTTTCCTCAAAATCCTGCGTTTGGCCTCAAAACACCAAAACCTAAACAGCCTCTAATGATTTATAGTTGCTACGATATTACTTCTCCAAAAGATACAGCGAACATATTCCAAAAGTTAGCGGCTTATATATCGCCTTTTTATATCCCACTTTCAGGCAAATATCTGTAAAAGCCTTACCCTGTGGAAAAGCCTTGACAGAATCTGAGAGATAGGCATAGGCAGAAGAATCCCCCGAAACGACCTTTCCTACTATGGGAGTCAGCACCCGGAAGTAGAAATTAAACAATTGCTTGAGAGGAAATTTTGTGGGATACGAAGGCTCAAGGATGATGGCTGGCTTGCCAGGCTTGAGTACCCTCAGCATTTCCCCAAGGCCTTTTTCCAGGTTCTCAAAGTTCCGAACCCCAAAACCAACAGTAATTCCATCCACTGAGTCGGTTTCCAGATCGAGGTTCTCAGAATCGCCTTCGCGCATGTCGATGAGCTCAGAGAGGCCTTTTTCGGCCATTTTTTGCCGACCGATGTGCAGCATCTGTGGAGAGATGTCGATCCCGATGATCTCCTGAGGCTTGATGCGGGCTGCCTCTATGGCAAAGTCTCCCGTACCCGTCGCGATGTCCACCACACGCTGTGGATTGTAGGTAGCCAGCATATTGACGGCCTTGCGGCGCCACCAAAAATCCACCCCCATGCTCAGGGTGTGGTTGAGCAAATCGTATTTGGGAGCAATGTTGTCAAACATCGCTGTTACCTGCGCCTTTTTGGAGGCTTCGCTGTCGTTGTAGGGAGTTACCGGTTTATCCAAGTCTGTTGCTTACTTTTGGGGTGTGTTCGGGAATGCTGGCAAAATTAGGGCTTTCCCATCCAAAACCAATCACAATCCGAGCATGAAAATTTCATCCGCGACCTTCATAAAAAGCAGTACCCAACTCGATCAGCTACCAGAACCCAGGTATCCGGAACACGCCTTCATAGGTCGCTCCAACGTAGGGAAATCTTCCCTTATCAACACCCTGCTCCAGCGCAAAAACCTCGCCCATACCTCCGCTACTCCCGGTAAAACCCAGGTGATCAACCATTACCTGATCAATGAAAGCTGGTACCTCGTGGACCTACCTGGATACGGATACGCCCGGACTTCCAAAAAACAGCGGGACAAGTTCTCGGTCATGATCAATGAGTATCTCAAAGGGCGCGATAGTCTGATGAATACTTACATCCTCGTGGATTCCCGCATTCCCCCTCAGGACAGTGACCTGGAGGTCATGGAATCCATGGGCCTAAACGGGCTTCCCTTTACGATTGTTTACACCAAGACCGACAAACTCAACAAGTATCAGCTCGATACCAACCTACAGGTCTATCGGGATGTGTTGTTGGAAACCTGGGAAAACATGCCCCCTATGCTCCTCACCTCGGCTACAAAAGGTCGTGGACGTGAAGAACTGCTCGACCACATCGAGGAGATCAACGGGATGTTTTGAGCTTGCTGCGGGTTAAAACCGCGCAGCAAGGAAGATGACTGCCTTTTACTAGCCGGGCGAATTCATTCCTCGGCTAGAAAACGGTGGATCTCCCCCCCCTCAGAAACGCCGATCTGGACTAGCCCCCGCCCGCCGTTGGCTGTAACCGCAACCTTTGCTGGCCTGTTGCTGCCCTTACCTGTTTTCCGAACCATTCTCAAATTCCTCCAAACTTTCTGGGGTTTCTGAAAGTTTTGATAGACATGAGATGGGAAAGAGCATTAATCTGGTTTCGAAACGACCTCCGCATACACGATCACGAACCCTTGCACACCGCCATAAAGAGTGTGCGGGAGGTCATTCCGGTTTACTGTGTCGATCCGCGACACTTTGGAGAGACTTCGTTTGGGTTTCCCAAGACGGGCTCCTACCGAGCTCAATTTCTGCGGGAAAGCCTGGAGGACCTGCGCGCACAGTTGCAAGCGTTAGGCAGCGACCTCATCATCCGGTGGGGTAAGCCGGAAGAACTGCTGCCCGAACTTGCTGAAGAATATGGGGCAGCAGGTGTATTTGCTCATCAGGAAGTCACCGATGAGGAGCTCAAGGTAGAAGACGCCGTTGAAAAAGCCCTATTTTCCCGCAACATCACCCTGGAATTGAGTTGGGGAGCGACCCTCTACCACCTGGAAGATTTGCCCATGCCGATCGGATCCTTGCCTGAAGTTTTCACCCAGTTTCGCAAGCAGATGGAAAAAATGGCAGACGTCAGGCCGCAGTTTCCCACACCAGCACAGATCGATAGCCCAGAGTTTGACGATCCGGGCGAATTGCCGTCCTGGAAGCAGATGGGCCTGGAGCCACCCGTGAAGGATACACGATCGGTGCTTCAGTTTCAGGGGGGCGAAAGCGCCGGATTGCAACGGCTTCACCAGTATTTCTGGGAGCAGGATCTACTTCGCGAATACAAAGAGACCCGCAATGGCCTCCTGGGAGCGGATTATTCATCCAAATTCTCAGCCTGGCTGGCAATGGGCTGTCTGTCTCCCCGCCGAATCTATGATGAAGTCCAGCGCTATGAAACCCAGGTGGTACGCAACAAGTCCACCTACTGGCTCATCTTTGAGCTAATCTGGCGCGATTATTTCCGCTTTGTCGCCAAAAAGCACGGCAACACCCTCTTCCAGATCGAAGGCATCAGGCAGGATGGCTGGAAGGGAACAGTCGACTGGGGCCTATTTGAAAAATGGAAGGCAGGGGAAACAGGGATTCCTTTCGTCGACGCCAATATGCTGGAGATCAAGAACAGTGGCTTTATGTCCAATCGGGGTCGGCAAAATGTTGCTTCCTTCCTTGTGAATGACCTGGGGCTGGACTGGCGCATGGGCGCAGAGTACTTTGAGTCACAACTCATTGATTACGATCCCTGTAGCAACTGGGGCAACTGGAATTATGTCGCAGGTGTGGGCAATGACCCGCGTGAGGGTCGCTATTTCAATGTGATTTCGCAGGCCAAACGCTACGACTCTCAGGGAGAATATGTCAAGCATTGGCTCCCCGTCCTTACCAGAGTACCGCGCACCCTGGTACATGAACTTTTTGAAGCTTCGCCCAAACAGTTGGAAACATATGGGGTGATCCTGGGGGAAGGCTATCCACGACCAGTGGTTAGCCTGCGAGGAAAAGCCGCTGCCAAGCGGTGAGATTTCGCACTGTGGCATATGCAGATGTTTATGCCAGCTTCCTCTGGAGTCGCTTGTGCTATTTGCCTGGTTTCTACAAATGCTTTTTCCTTATCCCCCCTCAAAAAAATACAACACCCCAGCGTAAGCCGAGGTGCTGTGAAAAGCTTGTGATATTTCTTCGCACAAGCGGAAAGTAGGTAACGTTGTCCGCCAGTGCCTAATGGGGGAATGCACGGTCAGGACAGTTAGGAAAAAATCACCATGATAAAAAGAACGCTAATTTCTTACGATTTGGTTAGCATATGATTCTGTTTGCAGTCGGGGTCCGTACACCCGACTAGTAGCTTTGAGGCGTACCGTAATGACCTTCTCCTTTCGGGGTCCGACCTTCGTTACCATTAATTCAATGATTCGGTCTCCTTCAACTATCGCATAGTGGTGATAGCCACTACTGGATTCCAGGGTTCTCAACCGCATTTCAGATAACTTCAGGTAGTCCAGGCAGCTTTCGACTATCCGCTCAGCGGTTTTCTCGTCTCGATAGACCCTTACATCCTCTATCGCATATAATACCTGATCGTCAAAAAAATAGGTGGCCCAGTGGTCGCGGGTCAGCACATTGACGACAGTGTCCTGTGTCGGTCGCTGTAGGGTACGGATGTAATCTCTCGTTTCGAGGTATTCATCAAACTCCACGCTGGTCTGTCCAAAGGGGACAAACATCCCATTTTGAGCCTGTAAAAAATGGCCGGAAAACATGGCCAGGACTGCAAGGACATAGTATGGTAGTCGTTTCATAGCCGGCTTGCGTTATCTGTATCCGTTTGACTTACGCAATCTGGCTATTTTTCAATTATTGTATAAATCGTTTTTTCGTAATTTATTACCATTAAATTTTATGCAAAACAAAGCGCCTGCATCCCAGGAAGGATGCAGGCGCTTGCGGAAACAGTCAATAGCAGACTGTATAAAAGGGTTTAGCGCTCCCTTTCGGTTTCAATGACGATTTTTCCCTGCTCAGAGGCTACGATCCCCATCACAAAGGCAGCCTCATCAAACATGACCCGCTTGTCGATGCGCAAAGTCACCACGTCGTTTTCCTTGTTGTCATCGGTAAGAACCTCCTTGATCAACGGAATGAGGTCATCACGACTCTCCAGTTTTTTCTCGTTCCAGGCATAGATGCCATCCAGTCCCACCGTCACGTAGTTCTCGGCGGGAGTAGGCTTGTCAGCAGCACTGGTAGGAAGGTCCACCTCGATACTCGCCTGACGGACAAAGCTCGAAGTCAGCAGGAAGTAAATCAGCAGCAGGAATACGATGTCCGAGATGGAAGCGGAGCTAAAATCTGCACTAACTTTATTTCTAGAGCGAATAGACATATCGAAAGAGTTTGGACATTGAACAATGTTCACCGATCAGGGTGCAGTACAAATGGAACTGCGAACACTGAACCATGAACTCTGAACTATAAACTACTGCGCAGGCTCCTGCAACAGGTCGATGAAGTCGGTGGAAGTCAATTCCAGCTTAAAGACGACCTTGTTCACCATGGAGACCAGGGTGTTATAAGCCAGATAAGCCAGGATACCTACTACCAGACCGGATGCAGTGGTCACCATGGCCTGTGAGATACCACCGGCGAGGTCAACAGCATCTGCTTCACCGCCTTTGGCCTGAATGGCGCCAAACGCCTGGATCATACCGAGTACCGTACCAAAGAATCCGATCATCGGCGCTGCACCGGCAACAGTAGCCAGGATGGAAAGACGTCGCTCCAGGCGATATACTTCCAGTTTGCCTACATTTTCAATTGAGCCTTCAATGTCTTTCAATGAAGCGGCCCCAAGTCGGCTGATCCCTTTTCGGATCATACGGGCGAAAGGATCGTTGCGGGACTCACAGAGGCCTTTGGCGGCTTCTACATTCCCAGCGAGTACGTGGCGACGTACCTGCTTCATGAAGTCTTCGGAGTCGGTATTGGCCTTGCGAATGGTCAACCAGCGCTCGACATAGATAAAGATGGCCAGGATCATCAGTAGATATAGAGGAATCATGGGCCACCCTCCGCTCAGGGTAAGGGTATCAAACAGGTTTTCTTCAGCGGGAACCGGAGCTGTCACTCCAAGAGGATCGGTGGGAAGGTTGGCCTGCAACAAAAAGAGCATAGTCTGTTTCGTTTATGTTGGGTAAGTGTTTGCGAAAAACCGATAAAAAGTCTTTCAATCTACTTAATCGGCAGCTTTCAAAGAAAGGTAATTTTTAAATTCAATGAAACGTCCTGCACGCATTATTAACCTTCGACCCGCAATAGACCCTACTCTATTTGGGATGGATGCATATCAAAATTTACTTTGACCGAGGAAAAGGTTAGATTAAGGAAGGATCTCAATGGTAGTTCACGATCAATATAAATTTATTCATTTATAGTTTATATTAAAGCTTATCTCATTTCTGAAGTTTCCTGAACGGACAAATATGCTACTCAATGCCCCCTCTCTAAGCCGCCATCCATGAACCAGCGCTACCTTTTTTATGCATTTTTCGTCACCTTGCCCACCCTGGTTATAATCCTTTTTCTGATTCCTGCTTCCAGCCCTGAAGAACTGGAAGCTTCCAACATTCACATTTTGCAGATTATTCTGCCTGCAAGTATCCTGTTATTTCTGCAGGGAACCCTTGCTTATCAACTGATGAGTCGGGTACGCCATCAATCAAAAGATAGTGAGGAATGGCTGGATACTTTGTTTGACCAGAATCCCGCATCCATGCTGGTTTATGATCCCCTCAGCATGAAAATACTGGACTGTAACCTGGCTGCACAGCGGATATATGGCTATTCGAAGGAGGAAATGCAGGAGATCAGCGTACTGGACTTGCGGCCTGAAGAAGATTTGCCAGCGTTCAGGCAGTTACTCGTCTCGCAGGATGGCGAAATGAAAGACCAGGGAATCTGGCGACATCTCAAAAAAGACGGCTCCATATTTTATGTAAAAATATTCAGCCAGGGAGTAAGGTGGCACAATCGCTCCTGCCGACTGGTCATAGCCCTGGATGTTGACAAGCTGCAGCAGGAAAATGCAAATCAGGAAACCATCATCCAGAATCAGAAGCGCAGAAATGAATTCCTCAATTCTATCCTGAAAAATATCAACCAGGTGGCCTGGTCCTGGAATGTTGCCACTGAAGAATACACATTCATCAGCCAGGCCAGTAGCCTGCACTATGGCCTTACGCCGGAAGAAATGCTGGAATCCGTCGAAAGATGGTATGAAAACATCCATCCAGAAGACAGGAAAAAAGTTCGGACCCACCCCGACCTGGTGATCAAAGGGGGATATCACGCAGTAGAATATAAGTATCGGCATCCCGATGGGAGCCTGAGACACATATATGACCGCGCCAGACTGGTAACAGATGAACTGGGGAACCCCAAAACCATTTATGGGATTTCCACAGACATCACTCCACTAAGGCGTCTCAACAATGAGATCGACCTGACGCGCCAGAATATGGCCACCCTGATTCACAGCAGCAGCGATGTCATGATCCTCTTTGACAGGAACCTCGAGCTTGTCCTCGCCAACGAAGCCTTCTTTACCGCTCTTGAAGGATTCAGTGGTCAAACTGTAACCCATGTAGAAGTGGCGTCCCTGGTTAACCTGTTTCCCAAACATATTCTTGCCTACTGGAGTGCCATGGCCAACGAAGCCCTGGAAGGAACTCCTGTCAGAGTCCGCGTTCCTCGCAAGTACCTCTTTTCCGGGTATGAGGAATGTGAAGTAGCTATGGAACCAGTTGAATACATGGGGCAAATTGTTGGGATAGCCTGTTTCGTTCGAAACACCACCCAGCGCAAGCGACAGGAAAATCATATTCTTTCCCAGAATCAAAAGCTCAGGGATATTGCCTTTGCTCAATCTCATGAGATCCGTCCCAGTATCGCAAATATCAAGGGGATCCTGGCACTGATCAACTATGAAGACATGGCTTCCCCGGCAAATGTTCCTTTGATGCAAAACCTCAAGGCCATTACCGAGCAGATAGATGACTCTATTTATCGAATTGTCAACAGCATTTATGAGCTGGAACACATGAACGATCCCGAGTTGTTTGCAACTCATATTGATCCCATAGACGATGAGGAGGCAGAAGATAAAAAGGATGAAGATGAAAATACGAATGGGAAAGAAGAATCCTCCGATGATGGTCCGGATGGGGTGTAGGACGGTTTTCACATTGACCATTTTCAGCCCCCTAGTTCACCCTCAAGGGGGATTTCGCGTAGCGTTTGGATCTTCTTGCCCCGTCCGTTTGCCCCTTGTCGAAGATTTCGGTTCATCGGAAAGAGGGTTGGGGGTGAAAAACGCTTGCTCCGGAGGAATTTAGACCTACACCCGTCCAGATGGGGATGAAGACCGATGATCCACAGAATACCCATGGCCAAATCCATTCAGCACTATCCTCTGATAATCAAACCTTTTCCCCATAATTCCTCCTTACTTGTGCATTAGTTGATCAGTCCTGCCAACAACAAAGGCCGTAAGGAAAAACATACAGGAGTAGAAGCCCGAACCTTATCTCAACACTTCATGCCTCCCCATAAAGCAAGCCTGCCCCATCAAAAGATGAGGCAGGCTTTATGCTGCTACCGGGGCACATCACCCTCGGTGAGCGTTCATTACTTCTTGGCTTCTTCAGGAGCTTTCTCCTGACGGCTGATCAGATCAAGGGAGATCGGACTGGCCACGAAGATGGAAGAGTAGGTACCTACGACGATACCGATCATGATCGCGAATACGAAACCGCGGATCACGTCTCCACCGAAGAGGAAGAGGATCAGGGCGGTCAGGAAGGTCGTAACCGAGGTGATCAGGGTACGGCTGATGGTCTGGTCGATGGAGACATTGTAAATGTCGCTCAGCTTGGAAGCCTTCATCTCGCCGAGGTTCTCACGGATACGGTCAAACACTACCACGGTATCGTTGATCGAATACCCGATGATCGTCAGCAGGGCCGCAATCAGGGCCTGGTTAATCTCTACGTTGAATGGCAGGGCGTCAAACAGACTCAGGAAGGAGAAAATCCCCAGTACCACCACCACGTCGTGGAATACCGCAGTAATCGCACCGAGCGAATACTGCCAGTA
Source organism: uncultured Bacteroidia bacterium (assembly GCA_964343195.1). Taxonomy (GTDB): domain Bacteria; phylum Bacteroidota; class Bacteroidia; order J057; family J057; genus CAYVAP01. Next base: position 13,060 of record CAYFIR010000102.1, read on the forward strand.
GCGGAAACGCACCAGGATGTAGAAGAAGATGATCAGCAGGGAGAAGACGATTGACAGCACCGCTGCGTCGCGAATGTCATTTGCCACGGTAGGACCTACATCAGAGGTACTGATGATGCTGTCCCGGTCAAGCGCAATTCCGTCCAGGGAAGCTGTCAGGCCCTCCAACATTCTATCGATCACCTTATCAGTCCCTTCACGGTCATTGACCAGATAGCTGGTGGTAATCATCAACTGGTTGTCAGTGCTCAGGGTCTTGATCACGGGAGCGTTGTTTTCAAACTGCTCCAGCAGGTTGCCACGAATCTCTTCGATTTCCTCGCCGCTCAGGTCATAGTCCTCGCCATTTTGCTTGAACTCAACGATAAACTGACGGCCCCCTTGCAGGTCCACACCCGTCTTGAAGCCTTGAGTCAACATCAGAGCCAAAGAGGCTACCACCAGTGCACCTGACACGTAGTAGAAGGTCTTGCGGCGATCTACCATGTTGAGCTTCAGGCGGTCAAACAGGCCAGTGGTCCAGTCAAAGCCAAAGTTGATGGAGTTGCCCCCTTTGTTGGCGTAGTAGTCCAGGATCAGGCGGGTGATGATCAGAGCAGAGATCAGAGAGGTCACGATACCGATCATCAAGGCTACGGCAAAACCACGGATAGGTCCGATACCGAAAGCGTACAGTACCACACCTGTCAGGAAGGTGGTAATGTTGGCGTCCATTACGGAGCTAAAGGCATTGGAGAAACCTGAGCGGATGGAAGCCTTGAGGGTCTTGTCTCGCTTGAGCTCCTCGCGGATACGCTCAAATATCAGTACGTTGGCGTCAACCGCCATACCGACGGTCAGTACCAGGGCCGCGATACCAGGCAGGGTCAGTACGATGGTGAAAGCCGCAGCACTACCCAGGATGAAGACTGCGTTGGCAATCAGGGCCAGGTTAGCGACCAGACCGGCACGGGCGTAATAGACTGCCATGAAGATCAGTGTGATCACCAGGGCGATCACCACAGAGGTCAGACCGCTGCTGATGTTCTCAGCACCGAGGGTAGGACCTACAGTTTCTTCCCCTTCGATGTTCACCTTTACTTCCAGCTGACCAGCTTCCAGTACGTTGGAAAGGTCTTTTGCCTCGTCGATGGTGAAGTCACCCTGAATGGTAGAGTTACCAGTGGTGATGGGCTCGTTTACGACCGGGTAAGAATAAACCTTACCATCCAGCAGGATGGCTACGTGGCCATTCTCAGCAGCCTGAGCAGTGGTGAGCTGTCCCCACTTCTTGGTTCCTTCAGGGGTCATGCGCATGCTGACCATAGGCTGACCATTTTGTGGATCAAAGTCCTGACGAGCGTTAGAAACCGCGTCACCAGCCAGATCGGGCTCTCCATCTGCATTCACACGGATGGCGATCAACTCAAAGTAATCAGACTCCTCGGTAGTGGACTTAAAGCTCCATACAAATTTCATGTCGGGTGGGATCAGCGGAGCGATCTCATCCATCGCGAAAATCTCGTTTATGTCGGCGGTATCAGTCGACAGTGCAAACCCTACTCGAGGAGTACGAGATCCGATTTCAGCCAGTCCCTGGTAGTTCGCAGGGCTCAGCTTGGCCCACAGTGGGTTTTCACGGGCAAATTCACGGCGGCGACGCTCCTGCTCCTCGGGAGACAGGTCTTCAAAAGCAGTAGAATCTTCCTGACCCAGGGTTTCCGAAGCCAGTGCTTCAGACACGCTGCCTGTGTCAGCAGCTGCGCTATCGCCTTCTGTGGTATCTGCATCCGCCTCAGCCATGACTTCGTCCATCATGGTGGTGTCAACAGCAGTCTCCGTGCTGTCCTCTGGATTCTGGATAGAGGCCAGTTTCTGGTTCACCTCTGTGAGCACGGTGTAGCCACGGTCCCATGGGTGGGTTACGTAAAACTCCAGCTTCGCAGTAGAACGCAGCAGGCGGCGCACACGCTCGGGCTCCTTTACACCAGGAAGTTCCAGCAGGATACGGCCAGCTCCGGTCTGCTTTTGCAGATTAGGAGATACCACACCAAACTGGTCAATACGGGTACGGATAATGTTGAAGGTACGATCGAAGGCCGAAGCAGCTTTCTCAGTGAGGATTTCCTCCACCTCTGCGTCGCTGGTACTCACATCGATGCCCAGGTCAACACTGGCAAAAACAGCTCCCAGGCTCTTGTTGGGACCGATTTCGTTGAAACACTCGATGAAGAGGGGCACATATCCTGCACCTTCCTCCTGCTGACGCGCCTTGGCACATTCAAGGGCAGCTAACAGCGTAGAATCATCGGGGCTGGCAGCCAGGTTGCGAACGAGTTCGTCCATCCCAACTTCCAGGGTAACAAACATACCCCCCTGAAGGTCAAGACCCAGGGTGAAAGACTGCTCGATGGCTGACTTGAAGCGAGACTGGATCTCGTCGTCGTTGACAAAAGCTTCGTAATCACGGGCAACAGCCGAGTCAGCTGCAGACCATTCGGATTCATTGTCTGGAAGCGCCTGGAAGGCCTCAGTCTTGGCCGAACGCTCCGAGTCTATGTTAAACTGAACGAAGGTCCAGTACAGGTTATAGGCACAGATGGCCGTAAATACGATCAGTAGAAGTATGACCGTGTTCTTATTTCGCATGACGAAAAATTAATTGCGTAAGAAAAAAAATGTTTAGAGTAGAGTCGAAATATGGTGAGACACCCCAAGTGCTTCCACCAAAAGTGGATTCACTCCGAATGATCTCAAAATGCTATGTCCCCCCTTTGCCTGGCAAAGGGAAAAGACTAAGACTTTGAACAGAGGGTGTCTAGGGAGCTCGTGGGGGATGCAGCGACAGGGATATCGCCTGTGGCACCAGGGAATGCCGATGGGGAGTTGATAGCCTGAGCCAGCTCCCGATTCCCAGAACCAGCGAAAGGCTTACTACCAGCAGTCCTGAAAACCACTGAAATACCTGATTCCAGAGCCTGGACATGGCTGCTTTGGCAACCTGCCAGATTCCTGGTGCAGTCTCAATTTCCTGGGAATTGCGCAGCTCAACCTCCTCAATCACCTTGAAATAGTGGTGATAGAAGCTCGTTTTGTCCATTTTCCGGAAAACGAAGACACTGATGGAGGTTACCACCAATGCAAATAGACAATATGTATGAGCCAGCTGCTTCATTTTTATTCAGAGCGCAAATATACAAGGAGGATCAGGGGCAAGCAACCGTTTTTTTTCTCAGCAGGCAGTCTGCGAAACTTTTGGCAGCTGCATATGCCAGTTGAAAACCAAAGTGTTAGCCCATAGTTTAGCATTTCGTAATTCACTACCCTAACGCTTATGCCTTACCAACAACTTCTCTCTTCGCTCCTCTTGTGCATTTCTACCCTGCCTCTTTTGGCTCAGACCCCTCCTGCCGTAGATCTGCGCATGTATGACATCATAGATGCCGTCAATTCCGAACGGTTGGAAGCTGACATCCGGACCCTGGCTGAATTTGGCACCAGGCACACCTTGTCAGATACGAGCTCTGAGACTCGGGGTATCGGGGCTGCCCGGCGGTGGATTAAGCAGGAGTTTGACCAGATTAGCACCGACTGTGATGGCTGCCTCGAGGTATTTTACCAGCGTAACCTGGTACCTGCCGAGGGCAACAGGCGCATCACACGGGATGTCGAAGTGGTCAACGTAGTCGCCATACAGCGGGGAACCCTTTACCCCAATCGCTACATCATCATGTCAGGCGACATCGACTCACGGGCCTCTGACGTCATGAACGACAGCATCGAGGCCCCCGGAGCCAATGACAATGCAACCGGGATGGCAGGAGCCATGGAGGCAGCACGGGTCCTTTCGCAATATGAATTCCCAGCCAGCATCGTCTATGTCGGGCTTTCAGGGGAAGAACAGGGGCTCTACGGAGGACAAGGCCTGGCCGAGTATGCCCAGGAAAATAACTGGAACATCATCGGAATCCTCAACAACGATATGATCGGCAACATTGAAGGGATCGATGGGGTCATTGATAACCGCACCTTCCGCATTTTTTCTGAACCGACTCCTGTAACCGAAACAGACAGGGAACGCCGCATGCGACGCTTTTATGGAGGCGAAGTCGATGGAATTTCCCGTCAGCTCGCCCGCTATGTCCACCGCGTGACATCTATATATATGCCACAGATGAATCCCATGCTGATTTATCGCCTGGACCGGTTTGGTCGTGGGGGACACCACCGCCCATTTAACGATGCAGGCTATGCCGGTATCCGCATCATGGAGGCCCATGAGAATTATAACCGACAGCATCAGGATATCCGAGTGGAGAATGACATTGAATACGGCGATGTGATCGAGGGAGTGGATTTTGACTATTGTGCCCGGCTCACCGGAGTCAATGCCATCACCCTGGCCGGATTGGCTGCAGCGCCACCTGCTCCGGACTCCGTGGCCATTGGGGGAGCGGTGCAGCCCGATACCCGACTCGCCTGGAAATCCGTTGAGTCCTCTAACCTGGCTGGTTACAAGATATACTGGCGGGAAACGACTGCACCGCAATGGCAGCATAGTCGATTTGTCGGAAATGTAGAGGAATTTGTGCTCGAGGGAATTGTCATTGACAACTTCCTGTTTGGAGTATCAGCGGTCAGCAAAGACGGTAACGAATCCCTCGTAACCTTCCCAAGTCAGGTCATCAGATAGGCACCAAAAAGGAATATTTTTTCTAACATGGTAAAAACAGGCTGAGTCCCCATAAAACAGGGGATTCAGCCTGTTTTCATTGGTTGCAGTGCTCAAACAAGGAAAAATGCAGCCAAAAAGAACATATAACAAAAGCCATAAACCCGTTATTACATGTAAGATAATAATCAAAAGACACACTATCTTCTTGTTAGATCAACCTTCAGCCCGTCTGAAGCGATTATTACCGCCCATTTTGCGTGCAACATCCAGCGGAAATGTACAATACTTTTTAAAAGTCGGAATATTTAATTGCAATAGAAACTAAGTGATACGGAAGTCATGCTCAAAAATACCCCCAAAACCAATATTGCCATCATCGCGATTGCCGCCTTGATGCTAGCCCTTCTTCCGACAACCATGAAGGCACAGGCAGGAAACCCCTGGCGAGAAATTATTGAAACCCAGTACAGAGGAGGAGGCAACGATGGCCTGATCCTCATATACTATTGTGCGAGCTACTCGGAGGTTTGCGCAGAAATGAATGAGTCCATTCTCCATCACGAGGATGTCAAGCCATTGCTAGAAAAGGAATATCAGCTGACCACTCTTTCTCCAGAACACATGAGCCGGGAAGAACAGGAACTGGCAAGACGACTAAATTTCCTTTTCTCCCCTACCCTGGTAATCCTTGACAGAGATTATGTGGAAATTGATCGACTCTCTGGTTTCGTTGAGACCGAGACACTGGTCAAATGGCTCAAATCACATATTCCAGCCCCCATTACTGATACGAATGACCGAACCCCGGAGCCTGTTGACATTTCCTGGATATACGGCGTTCAGGTGGACGCATTCCAGGACTACTCCAATGCGGTCAATCGCCAAAACAGGCTCCGTAATACCCCTCTGGGAAAGGACGCCCGAATTGAAGCTGGTCAGGATGCATCCAACACTGTCGTTTACCGGGTAATCATCGGCACCTGCTCTTCCCTGGAAGAAGCCAATCAGGTTAAGCGGGAATATCACCGGATTTCCGGCAAAGAAGGATTGTTGAAAAAGCAGTTTGGGCCGAATGGAGAATGGCTCCTGGCGGAATAACCGCCCTATTCGTAGTATTCGAAGGCATCAATAATGTCCAAATAAACACCATCAAAGCCTACCTCCAGAATTTTTGTGAGGTAGGCATTTTGATTTCCATAAATGACAGCCTGCCATTCGGGATTCCAGTAATGCACCTTGAAATTGCCTTGCCAGTTGGGGTTTTCCCGATCCAGCCATTCGGGCGGCTCCTGACCCCAGGCTTCATCCCAGTAATAGCGATAATCCTCGGCCTCCCCGATAGACAGGTAACAAATGAGCAATCTGCGGCCCCCATTGGCCTTGCGGCGCAATAGGTTAAGGTCGTCAGAAGTGAATACTTCTTCTTCCTGAAAAAAGAGATCCATGATCACCAGGTCATAATTGTTGGCACTTACTGCCGCTATAAAATCCTGCCTGCTGCCAAAATTCTCGGGATTGAGCAGGTAGAGGAAGTTCCGGATATCCGACAGACTTTCCACCTCTCCTGCATGCTCTTCATGAAGGGGGGCTGGATAACCCGGTATGATGTCCAGTTCGCGGTGATTGGCAGCGAAGGAGATATATCCATACTCCTGATTTCGCCTGTAGGAATCAGCCATGTTATCTTCCGTGGAACAATAATCTGTAACCAGAATGTGGTTGCCAGCCTCACGGGAAATATCCAGATAGGAGCGCAGATACTCCTGCGTACCCGAGGGAGTGGCCCTGTCATCGCGGTTATAACCGTACAGCAAATCCTCCTGACCGTGTCCATCAATGGCACTCAGGTAAGCCATATGAGGCTGCCCATCGGCCTCGCCATCCTCCGTGACCAGTTCAATGCCGTTTTGGGGAATGACGATAAATTCGGGGTTCACCCTCCTGGCAGACTGGCTAATAGCCATCACAAACTCCCGCATTTCCTCTTTTGCATCCAGGTCTTCGGGAATGGCAGAATTTCCCTTGCATCCTACCACCACTACTGAGCATATCAGCAGGAGCAAACCCGATGATTTCAACCTATACTTCATGGTGAAATATAGGAGGTTTGCAGGAATATTTCATGGCATAAAAAAACGCTCCATACTATCCGTATAGAGCGTTTTGTGCGGACGAGAGGATTTAACAACTTATCCACCAAAACAGTTTGATAATCAATTAGATACGATCTCAAAGACCATGGCGGAGTTTGGCGGAACATTTATGGCGGGTATCTGGCGGAGGTTCTTTTATAGCCATTCAGCATTTTGAGGACGACCTATAAGTACACTACTCCTTCAAGGGGAATTCAAAATCTCCAATAATTTGACTAGGATTAATAAGGGGAATGTGCATTTGATTGTATGGGGTACCTTGTAAGGTCCCAAGTACAACCCCTCGAGAAGTAGCCAGGTGAATTGAGGAAACCATTTGGGTAAGTTGTCGCTGCTGCTCAATCAATGGTTGTGCACTCTCTTGATCTAAAGGGAATAGCTCATCAAACTCAACTAAATCAAAAACCATCGAAGACTCAACCTCAGCGACCTCTGGACCCTCCTCTCCTAAATTAAGTTTAGTATTCAATACAGAATAGATAGCCTTTTCTGCCCGGCTTAAACTTATATTAAATTGAACGTTCCAAGCTCCACCCTTTTGATCTGCTTGCTCGATAGGCCCTCGAGGATAATCCCAAGCCACCTTAGTAACGGCCATTCGATTAATTCGAAGATTGATAGATTGAAGATTAGAATCAGCCATTGCGAATCATCAGAAATTAATATTAGGATGGATAGCTCATAATAGCCTCCCCTAAGTTGATTGAAAGAGATTGCTGACTATTTGCCTTTGTATGAACCTCCCACTTCGGATATGAGTAAACGTTTTTCTCATATCCGCTGATAGCTCTTAGATTTTGCCCTATTTGGATGAGGGTATCTAAACGGGAATAATCAATCCCCTCTAATAAATATCCCATTAGAGGAATTTTTATATTGACACGAAGTGGCTCCAAGTCAATGAGTTGAATTCCCAGTGCCGCCTCAATATCTATTAAAGTACTAGTTGTAAAATTATGAGTCCCACCTAGCCATTTGCTAATCTCCGAGGGACTTTTGCCCAACTTATCAGCAAACTCCTTCTTAGAGATGCCTTGAGCTTCCAATGCGTCATCTATCTTAGCCGCTAGCTTCATGAGCTTAACGGTTTTTTGATGCTTTTCAGGGCTGATCCTATTAAGCGACCGGGCCAGTGCACTACCTGTACGTTTTGGTGTTTTGCTATTCATCTTCAAAAAGGTCATCGTTAAATTCCAAGTCTCCCTCAAATTCTAAGTATCCAATCGACAGATCTCCATCCTTCTTACGCTCCATGATCTGCTTATCCATAGCTTGCAAACGCTTTACCATTTCATAAAGATTAGGATCCTCCTGGTAAGTTCGAACACTTTTGGGTCCTCCCCCCCCCAGTATAACCAATCCTCTGCTAAAGTGAATAACGTATAGTCTTAAATCATGCGAGACACCTTCTCCTTTTCTCAACTTGTGAATGCCGTCGGTTGGCTTCCCCTCTCTCTCTTCAAAAAACTGCTTCCTTGCTCCAGTTTCCTTAGACATTCCTAGCAACCTGCCTACTATATCATCGATTTCCTCTTGATAGTCATCCTCGTATGCATCCAAGAACTCCTCGAAGAGTGTGGATTCACTATTCCCTATGATTGGACTGTAGAAGCTAGCCTCCGAGCCCGAAATATCCTCTAACTTACTAAGTCTAAATTTCACTTTAAAGTTAAATTTTTCATAAGGTTTTCAACGCCAGGATTCCGAAGCGATGATAAGATGTAGGTATATGGCAATCTTATACGGCAAAAACAGTGTCCGAGTGCTAGATATTAATGGTAAATGCCCCCTCTCAACACCTCCTCCAGCCTCTCCAGCGGCACCTTCCACTGCACCCAGGGCGACCTCCTATCGACAGACTCGAATAGCTCCTCAGCCAGGGCCTTGCCCTCCTCGCTAAAGATCTCCTCTTCCTTCAGGCTGGGAGTCAGCTCGCCCTCGGCATGTAGGGCCTCGATCCACTCGCAGACCATTTCGATTTGTGCTGGGGTTAGGGTCATAGTTGTATGGGTGTTAGTTAATGACTTGGCTAACCGTAGCCAAACCGTACAAACTTGTGTTTGTGGTGTTTCTCTACATATAAAAGCTATATTTTATTTGGGGTTTTTGACTTTCACCCAAATACTTCAAAATTTCTCCTACATTTCTGCTACAATCAATCGTAATTGGAAACTTTCTATCAAATTGGGTGCTGTTCCAGTTCATTTTTGTCAGAGCTAGGATTTCACGGCAAATTTGTTTTGGTGATTCATCATATGAAAAGAGCCTTATTTCAATTGGACTGGGAATATATTTGCCTGGATAGGTACCATAATAATCTACAAACCCCCTGGTGTAAAGAAAGTGTCGTTGCTTATCAAGACTTAGCATTGTCCCTCTCAATGGCGGGTAATTTCCCTCTCTGTAAAGCCTGAAATTAGTTGGCATTATTGTCACTAAGTCCAATGAATTTATATTCATTTCGCTTGCGACCCTCTGAAATCCTTCCACCTCTTCCTCTGAGTAGTTTGAGCTTTTATGTATAACCAGCCTTTGTGGAAATATCTTAACAGCATCATAATACTCTTTTAGTGAGTTGTACAACAAATCAAATGCTTGTTGTTCGGATAGATGAGGTTGTTTATCCTTTTTACTCTCCTCTACTGGTGTGCCTCTTAAAATCACGCCATTTCCTTGCTCATTGAAAATCTGAGTCACACTTGTTTGTGTAGTAGCTTTATCTCTGCTCTTATAAAAACTGATTCCGGCAAAACAAGTATTAATAGCTGAGGCCTTTTTTAAAGCCCAGGGTGTCCCTGAGGCTTTGTAATATAATGCAGTGAAAAAGTTCCATGCTATTGTTGCTTCATCCTGCATTTCTTTTGAAGGCCTTACAATTCTATCTCGCACGATTTGAATCGGAATATTGTATTCCATAGCCTTTGCCTTTAAAAGACGCCTAAAATTTACCTCTAATGAGAGTGTGTCCTCATTATCACTCTCGATTTCAACAGTTTTTGTACCATATACCATATTAGTGAATTGCTCATCTAATACACATAGTATTACATCAGGCTTCTTATTTTCAGCTAAGAACTTTATTTCTGTTAGGAATAAATCTACTCCCTTGACTATTAAATCATCAATATCTTCAGATGAGTGTTTAACTTTCTTAAATACTGAATTATTTATCTTACGAACATAGGTTTCATCATATGTAATTTGACTTTTAAAACCTAAATTGTCGTTAAATCCGGGAAAATTCATAAACAAATTAGGTTGATTGCTTTTTTTGGGATCTATATGGTATTTACAAGACTTAATCCAACCGATTAAGCTACCGATACTCTCACTATTTCCAACAAAGCCAAGAACTATTTTATCAGGTCTTACACTTTCAAAATCTGCCACGCCATATTTGAATATCCCTGTTCTAGGACAAATATGTTCTCCATTCTGAAATTGCAATAAAGGCTCTTCTAATAAACTAATTTCCATAATGACTTTGATAGCTTAATGCGAGTCTAAAAGGAGTTTTAAAGCCAATCAGGCTATAATCCTCTTCTTTTTCACTGAGTTTGTTACTTAGGCAGTATGCTATAAACATAAAGTGCTGATAAACCGAACCATTTAACTCTAGTTTCTTTTTCTTAGTAATTAGGTCGCTTTCTAATCTATGGCTTTGGTAACCATTATATGTATAACTCCAAGTTGGTGTTATTGCCAGGAACCATCTCTCCTCTGATAAAAATGATTGAATTTTGAATGACAGTTGTTGGAAATAAATTATTTGTGTTCCATCCTGGTTCCAAACCTCCTTCACTACTGTACGAGTCGCGGTTTTTTTGTTTTTCCATGTAACCTTTCTCGTTTTAATTGATTTGGGCGGACGAAATCTGAAAATTTTTTCTTTACGTAACCATTGAATGTCCTTTTTACTCGCAAGTTCTTGTATCGTATTGTCAATCAACCTAGATAAGGCAAGTTCATATTTATAACCAATGACAGTGAATTCATCTAGCGAAAGTTCTTCAACAGTTCCGATTTCTACTAATTTACTTATGGGCTCAGATTGGTCGTCCAAAGGCTTGAATGAAATAAGCTTATTCTCAAATACATGCCAATCTCTTGTATAAGGAATATTATAGTAATTAAAAGCTCTGTTAATGACACTCACTGTAGAAGCACTTTTCCTCAATTTGTACTCAGTTTCCCAAGATTTGGTGATTATTTCATCCCTATCAACCCCAATAGCTCCTACATAAACTACCTCAGGCAACTCTATCTCTAAAAGGTTGGGGTATAAGGTTTCAGTAATTACTTTATCCTTATTCTCTAAGACTTGTCTTCTAACTCCAATCTTTTGATCTGTGAACTCTTGCTCAAATAAACCTAGAATGTCTTGAATTTTTGGAAGGGATATCCAAGAATTCACCTCAGCAAGTAGGTTTTCAAAATCTCGTATATGTTCTTCTGGATTGAAGTCAAATTCATCATTTACAATTTCAACAAACTTCTCTGCACTATATGACTTTTGCTTTTTAGTTATTATATAAATTAACAAAGTATCAAATTCATCTTTTGCTTTATGTTGTTTGTATTTTCTAAGGGTATGCTTTACTTTTTCGGAGTTAGCGGTCGAAGTAACCTGGATAGCAACTCGATTTTCTTTATCTATTAAGTCAATTGCTGAATAATTTCTTTCTTCTAGGTTAGCATTTTTTAAGTTAAAACCATAAACGTAGTTCAATATTGGAATGAGCACATTTTCAGCATGGATATTAATTCTACTTTGTCAGGTTATCATTTGGGGTAAAATCGGTCAATATCTTCTT
>CAYFIR010000103.1:0-24604 GCA_964343195.1 uncultured Bacteroidia bacterium
GGGCCAACCTTTCAAAAAATATATCTTGACACTTCTTAGGCCGGGAAAGTAGGTATAAAGATTATCTTAAAAAGGAACCAATTGTTCGTTAGGGCAGGGTTTTTGTTTCATTCATTAAGCGTAAATTGTTGGAGAAATGCCAGTTACCCATACCCCTACCCAAGCTCTTATGCCTACCATCAAACTTTTCGGACGTACGTTTGAACAGTACATCACGGCATCAGAAATTCAGCAGCGGGTCAATGAGCTCGCCAAAGAGATCAACCGGGACTTCGCAGGCAAAAATCCGCTGATGATAGTGGTCCTGAATGGAGCCTTCATTTTCGCCTCAGATCTCCTCAGACGCCTCAATTGCCAGCCTGAGATCCAGTTCATCCGCATCTCAACGTATGGCAACAGCATGAGCAGTTCCCAGACTGCCCAGATCATGCTAGGCCTCGAAATGGATGTCGAAAACCGGGATGTGATCATCATCGAGGACATCATTGATACCGGGTACACCACTGATTTTTTCATCGATCACCTGAGTCATCAGAATCCGTCGTCCGTACATCTGGCGACGTTGCTTTTCAAGCCTGACAACTTTGTCCGCACCCAGAAACCCCGCTACGTAGGCTTTGAAATATCGCCCGAATTTGTCGTCGGATATGGCATGGACTATGCCCAGCATGGACGCGAACTGCCTGACATATATCGACTCCAGGGGGCAGAATAGTGAAGGAGGAGGTGTCAGGAATCAATTTGCCTGACCTCAACCAAAACAGACCGATGTGCAGTTGCACATCGGTCTGTTTTTTTATTCACTGGCGAGCTGCTTTTCTCTCAAAGTCTCAGCATCCCAATATTTTCACGGTCTCTATCAGACTGAGAAAGAAGTCCCGCAGCCGCAGCTTTCAGAGGCATTGGGGTTGTTGAAGATGAAGCCTCGATCGTTGAGGCCGCTCTGGTAGTCGACCTCCATGCCATTGACATACAGGGCATGGCGCTGATCGAGGACAAAGGTCAGTCCATCTATTTCAAACTCGCTGTCAAAGTCGTTTTTATCGTCAAACTCCAGGACGTAGCTCAAGCCGGAGCAACCGCCACCTTTGACCCCTACCCGAATCACCTTTTGCTGATTTGAGGGGTCTTTCTCACGAATATTTTGGAGCTCAGCCACAGCAGAAGGAGTGACGCTGATGCTTGGTACAGTTACAGTTGACATATAACTAATGCTATGATTGGTTTCAAATCTTTCTAACGCGAAGATAACCATAAGGTTGGGGAATCTCCACTGACCTGCTGTTAACCACAAAGGACTCAAGGGAGAGCGTAAGGTCGGAGGGGAATAAGGTGTATAGAGTTTACAGGGTGCATAAGGGTAGCATCCGATAATAGAATGCGGGGTTGAAGTTGGAGATTTTCCCGCAGGGCAAGGGGCCTTACTCATCTTCCCTGCGCACCACTACCGCCAGATAGTCTCCATTGGGACTGACTGACAAGCGGGTGATGGTGCCTTCTTCGACTTCGCCTACTAGCTGCCACTCAGCGTCTGCTCCCGTACGACGGATAAAAAGCTGCTTCCCGCTGCCCATCCACAGCCAGTCAGCATACCAGGCGTAGTCTTCCGAGCCGGGCAGGCAGGGCGCGATCTCCGTGATCTCCTTGCTTTTTGCCTCCCAACGCATGATGCGCCAGGGCTCCTCGCTTTTGTCCACGAAGCTGATGTCCTGCTCCTCTCCCGGGATGGATTGGATGCAACGGCCTATGCTATCGGTCAGCACCCTGGGCTTTTGCCGACGGTAGTGGGTCGCCCGCAGGGTCGGAGGCTCTCCCAGCAGAAACATCGCCATCCGTTTCTTGTGGTACCAGGCGTGGTAGCCGATGTCGGTGATTTCGTCCATCATGACCTGCCCCTTTTCATCGCCCCATTCAAAGAACCAGAGCCGTTGGGTGCCGTCTTCCTCCACCACCACTGCGGAATAGCCATCGCCTTTGGGGGTAACGGTCGGGGAATATTCGCTGCGGTTACGGGTGCGGGTGATACGCTCCGTACTGCCGCGCTCCAGGTCATAGCGATACACATCTGTCTGGTCGTGATCATCCATCGAGACAAAGAGCAGGTAGCGCCCATCGGGAGTGAAGAAAGGCTGGTTGTCGTAGCCGAGGCGAGGGGTAATATTGCGCGGCGACTCTACAGAAAATCCCGGAGAGGTATCCCCAGCAGCGACGATCCGGTAGAGGTAAATGTCCGTTTCGGGTTGGGCCAGAGCTGAGGTCAGGAAGGCCAGGAGAATTGTGAGAATAAGTAGTCGAAGCATGGGGATGGAGATATGAGGGGTGTATAAGGTATATAAGGGGAATATGGTCAGGATGCGGATTAGAGCAGAAAGCTGAAACGTACTTCTGATCAGAAGAGAAGCAAATCACGAATCACGAATCACGAATTCCGTCCCCACCCTCCGCCAGCCTTTGACCACTGTCTCCAGGTCCAGTTCCCAGCGGTAGGCGCGGGCGTAGTACTGGTCCAGCGCATCAGCGTGGGGATAGGAATCGGAACTTTTACGGCGATGCTGTAGGCTAAGCAGGCCGGACTTGAGAGGCGGCAACTGGTCTGAAGACGATCCTTCATATCCCACCAAATGCCGCTGGCCCAGTAGCGTTTGAATCATTCCCTTCACCGCCTGCCCAGGCTTGCGATAGCGCCAAAACAACAGCGGAAAGCTGAGCAGCAGCAGGCCACTGCCCACCAAATCAAAACTGCGCTTGGCCAACCGATTGGAGCGCTCCGCAATTTTGTAGTGGGGGCGTTGCCGAGCGCGTGAGGTGAAAATCTGCTGAGAACCCACGATGAAGTCCACATTGGGCGGAGCGATCTTGAAGCTGACCTTCCGCGGGTGGTCGGCTTCCATCTGGTCCAGGATGTCCTGCGTGGCCCAGCCGTCGTTGCAGAAGATGACCTCATCCACGTCAAAAAGCTGGATCACCTGATCCAGTTGGGACATTTCGCCCAAAACCGAAAGCCCCCCTACTTCTGCTTCTTCCCTTTTGTCCAGAGAAATCCCTCCTACAATGTCGAGGTTCTGATCCGATTGTTGCTGGAGAATACCGGCGACCCGGTTCCATTCTTTGCCTTTGCCCACGATCAACACCCTGCGACTCATTGGCTCCTGAAAGAAAAAATTGCCCTTCTCACGGTAGTTGATCAACCCACGGGTGCCCATGGCGATCAGTACGGTGAAGATCGAAGTCAGCCCCACAATGGCGCGGGAATAGTTCTCGATGAAGGACACCATGTAGGTTACCGTGGCGATGGTCACAAAGCCCACGAAGGGAGCTACGACCAGTGGACGCAGCCGAAAGGGCTTTTTGTATGCCCCAAACAGGCCCAGTAACCCTACAAATACCAGTGCATATATTGGCAAATATCCATAGCGGAACAGCGACTCATACACTCCGGATTTGAGGTATTTTACATAATATTCCCAGTAGGCGGTGATGCCGAGGGAAGTCAGGTAAATCAGCCCCCCTTCGATGAGGGCGAATCCATAGCGTTGTGCCATGCGGAAGGCTACGGCCATCGCGGCACGCAGGTACACCGCCAGCCGGATGGCCGCGATAAAGACGCTTTTGCTCCGCCCACCAAAGTGCTTGTGCGCAAAGATGATCATGGCCTGATAGAAGACCCGCACGTAGTTCAGGCTGCCTTTCTTGGTGCTTTCACCCTTGTAGTGAATGATGCGGGCGTCGGCCAGGTAATGATTGGTATAGCCGCCCAGGATCACCCTATATGATAGATCGATGTCTTCGCCATACATGAAGAAGGTCTCGTCCAGCAGCCCGACTTCGTCCAGCGTCTGCTTGCGCATGAACATGAAGGCCCCGGAGAGGATTTCGATCTCGTGATTTTCTTCCCTGTCGAGGTAGCTGAGGTGGTACTGCCCGAAGCGCTTGCTCTGGGGAAACAGCGCACTCAGCCCAAAGATTTTGTAAAAAGACACCCACGGAGTCGGCAGGGCTCGCTTGGACTCGGGGAGAAAAATACCCTGGCCATCGATCATCTTGACGCCAAGGGCTCCAGCCCTGGGATTGGCATCCATGAAGTCCACGCAGGTGCGAAAGGTCTGCTCCTCCACGACGGTATCGGGGTTGAGCAGCAGCACATAGCGGCCTTGGGAGATGTGAATGCCCTGGTTATTGGCCTTGGAGAAACCAGGGTTGTCCTGGTTGGCGATGAGGGTAATGCGATCGCCAAATTGCTCCCTCAACATGTCCAGGCTGTCGTCGGTAGAGTTGTTGTCCACCACGATGACCTCGCCCTCGACCTCTTCCAGCGCCCGAAAGACGGATAGCAGGCACTGTTCCAGGAAATGCCGGACATTGTAATTGACGATGATGATGCTAAGGTCCAAAGCTGCCAAGGGCGTGTTTTGGGCCAAAAATAGCAAAAACTATGGAGCGTGGATAAGGATGTGTGGATTTAGACTAATGGTGTAAGTTCTGGTCTCCAATTCTCTGGTATTGGATCAGGAAGACGTACGAAGGAAAAATCATCAATATTATTAGCAAGTGCTGCTTTTAGATCCTTGAGATACTCCAATGGAGAATCTATAGTTGAAGCCACATTCAGAAGGTCTCTACCAAATTTGGTCAGATTAGTGAATACTAATGATCCTGAGGCCTGATGAGAGAAGCTAATTCTAACCACTGTGTTTCCACCAATCAGTTGCCAAGACTTCCCTCTAAACTCTTTTAGGTCGATAGTCATCCTCATACTATCTCGAATAATTCCACACTCTCGAAGAACAGATATTATAACAGGATCCAAACCATGATCTTTTTCAATAGGAATACGGATCGGTCTAAAAATAAATGGAGTCATAGAACCATCACCATCATTGGATAAATAATCCCAAAAAAGAGGCGTTAGTTTATGAAATATTCGAGCTTCTTCATTTGAAATATTCTTGAGAAGATGAAGGGATCTGAGATTGATTGAACCCGGTGATTCGAACTCTCCGGCAAGTACCTTTCCCCAAATCACCTGCATTTCATCATTAGATACATTCTCTGCCCCCAACACCCACTTTTGAAGCCAATCGTCCTCAATTTGCCTTCCTTTAGGAAGTTCTTTTTGAAAATCTATGGCTTTATAAGCTTTTGCAAGGGTTGATTCTATATTTACCTGTTTAGACACTTCAGTAGATATCAGCCGATTTATTGCTCTGTGTTCTATCCCACGGATTCCATCCATGTCGCCTGATGAGTCTTCTGAAGTAAATGACAGATTAAATCCACCATTATTTGAGAACTCTACCTCACTTGGTCTACCAAGAGATAAATTATTTTGTAACAAACTTATTGCTCTCTTTAAATCTTCCTCTTTTGCCTTGGATTCAGCTTTTGACAAGATCAGAATTTCTTTTGCCTTAGCTTTTGCCTCAATCTTTCTCACTTCAGCATCTGCTATAGCATTCCTCTTACTCACCCAGGGATAAGAAATTACTCCAGTCGCTTTGGCAACTATATCGATGAACTTCTCTATGGTGGAACTTTTTATATCCATATACCACAGGTATTGAGGTTTTAAACTAGCTTTAGTTTCAGAGAAAGTTTTTTTGAGGAACTCAAAACCGCACCTTCATCACTGACAGTCCCTTCCCCTTGTTGTGGAAATACACCATGATCGCCTCATCGTTGCTGATCTGCTCGCTGAAGCGGGGGAAATAGACATTGCCATATCGGTAGCCGGGGAAAAGCGGTTTGCGTCGGTCTACCGATCCGTTGATGCCGATCCGGTTGTAATACACATTGAAGGGCTCCCCTCGGGGCTTGTATTCGTAGAACAGGTAGATACCGCCAGGTCCAATGGCATTAAAGAAGGAAAGATTTGCCGGTTGTTCGGACTGCTGCATTTTCTCCACAATCGCCTGCCACTCAATCTGGCCATTGCTGTTAATGGAGGTAAGCACGACGTCGTCGAAGTGGAATATCTCCCGGTCGACTGGCATGCCATAGTAGTCCCGATAGGTCTGATAGGTGATGTAAAATTTTTCTGCGAGGAGCAACACCCCGCCATCCGAGCGCAGAATGATGCCGTTCTCAGGGTTCATCTGGAAATTTCGCAGCTCGCGCCCCCGGTCGATCTGTCCGGAGGAAAGGTAATTTCGCAAAAACTGCGCGTTGAAGGGCTGCGCTGACTCCAGCACCAGTTCGCCCCGGGAGCTGATTTTCTGGAACATGGTTCCAGCCAGTTGATCCTCAGCCTGATTGGAATAGAATCCGGCCAGGTAGATGTTTTCTTCACGGTCCAGACGAAAAGCGAGGTTGCTGATGAAGCGGTCTCCAATGTCCACCGGTATTTCGAAGCCTTCTCCGGTCGCCAGTTCGTGTTTGAAGATCAGGTAGCGAAAATCATCTGGATCGCGCACCCGGTTGCTCACAAAGAATTGTCCCAGGATGTAGATATTACCGGCATTGCTGACGCGCAAGCTGCGCACGCGGAAGCGCTCATCCGGATAGCGAATGCCTATTTCGCCATTGCTGACCAGGTCACCTTCGTCATCAAAGATGTAGTACAGAATTTCCTCAGCCTCCTGTCGGTTCTGGAGGTTTTTGTAGCAAAGCAGTCGCTGTTTGTTGGGCGAAAGCACATACTGAAGGTCCACCTTTTGCTCCCGCTGATTGGGATAGACAGAAAGCAGAGCCTGATCGGCTAGCTGATTACCCTGTAAGTCGTAAGAGTAGTAGAAGGTCTTGATGACTTTTTCCTTTGGGAAAAATTCAGACATGAAGACCAGGATGTGCGAGCCAATTACCGTCACGAAATCCACGTTTCGACGGCCATTTTGCTCCAGCACCTCGTTGGACCATTCTTCCCGCAGATTGCTGTCATACTTGACCAGCCCCAGGAAACGGGTAGAAACCGTGCTGGTCGGCCCCAGGGTCACCAGCCCTCCGTCAACGGGAGAGTATTCATAAAAGTCAGGCTTGGGATCGCGTCGTCCCAAATCCAGTCGGGCTGATATTTCCTGGGCATAGCCAGGCGTCATGGTCAGCCCCAATAGTACCAGAAATAGAAAACCAATGGTTTTTTGCATGGATTTATTTGGTTGAAACCGGTTATACCCGATTTTCCCTGATCACTTTTACCGAGCGGAAAAACCGGAATACTCCATATAAAATCAGGATGGCACCGACCACATAGTTGAACACATCGGGGTGCTCCACAAAGTAGCTGAGGCCAAATCCTTCGAATAAATCTTTGGGGGGAATGAGAAACTGGCGAGCAGCCATGTACAGGCCAGAGGCCACAAAAAAGGCACTCATGAAGAGGCCGAGGTATCCTACAAATTTGAACATATCCGGATTTTAATTGGGAATGAGTCACGAAGTTACCGGATCAAGGTTGTAAATAAAACCACACATAAAATGAGATCACAGGAGAAATGAGCAGATGTGTTGTCTCGGTTATCCTCCTTGTTCATCCAACTTTCCAGTAACCTGAACCAAAAGTCAGGCGAATTGCGTAAATGCTAACAAAACCCCTCATTTCGCGCATGACTCCAAACTCTATCTTCCTTCAACTACGCATGGGATGGCTCCTGGTTGGACTGCTGACTTCAGGATTGCTCTCCGCCCAGGGAACTTTTAGCCGTTCCTATGGAAAAGATCAACTCACCCATATAACTGCTGTAGTCACTTCTGGTTCAGGAGACTATGCCATGGCAGGAATTACCTACCCAATCGGCAAGCCCCATAGCGACCTGTGGATTGCACGTGTTGATCCATACGGTGAACCTGTGTGGCAACGCACGTTTGAGACGCTGGGGCCGGAACATGTTTACGATCTGGTAGAAACCCGGGACGGCAACCTCACGCTGCTGGGGGTAACTGCCCACATCGAAACTGGCTATCCCCAGGCCCTGGTTATGCAGCTCAACCGCCATGGCGAAGTGATGTGGTCCAAACGTTTTGGGGGTACAACCCCCGGAGGTTCTCAACTCAGAGCGCTGACCCAAACCGCAGATGGGGGATTTGTGGCAGCTGGTTTCACCCGCAGAAGTGGCAAACAGCAGGAAGATATCTGGCTAGTCAGGCTGGATGCCACCGGAAACCAGCGATGGGAACGGCACTATGGAGGTCATGGGCTCGAGATGGCCCATTCCGTCATCGAGACACAGGACGGAAGTCTGGTCATTGGCGGCGCGGTTAAGGCCACGGAAGGCCAGGACCGGGATCCTTTCATCCTGCGCGTTGACCGTTTTGGGAAAGGAGTCTGGAGTCAGGTGCTCAACCAGCCTGGCCCCGGCGTGATAGAGCAGCTGGTGGAAACCCCCACAGGTAGCTACCTCGCCGCCGGATGGAGCCATGCCTCATTGACAGAATCCGTTGATGGTCACCTTTGGCAGATAAGCCCCAGCGGCACCCTCGAATGGGAAGAAACCCACGGCGGCGGTGAGGCAGACGCATTCTATGACCTGATCCCCAATCAGGATGGTGGATACGTAGCCATGGGACGCACCGCATCCTTTGACTATAGCCCCGACCTATGGCTGATGGCCGTGGATAAAAGGGGAAAAACGCAATGGCAGGAGCGCACCCGCGGCGATAAAGCCGAATGGGGCCACAGCATAGCCATGCTCCCGGATGGGACCTTCCTGTTGGGAGGAGCAACCCAGAGCTTTTCAGAAACCGACGCCATCAATGGCCTGCTGATCCACACCGATCACAGAGGCAGATTTGGTGCGAATGCGAGCAGTGTTACCCCTCCGGCAACCGCCCTCCTGGACCTGCCGACCGAAGGAGACGGTACGCCCGAATGGTTCAAACCCAATCTGTACATCCTGTCCATCGGCGTCTCCGACTACGCCAACGAACCCATCAACCTGAGCTATGCTCATACCGATGCCGAAGATATCGCCGAACGTTTTCAGCAACTATCCGGTAGCCTCTTCTCCGATGTGCAGGCCCGTGTCCTTACCAATGAAGCCGCCACCCTGGCCAACATCAAAAGTGGCATTGCCTGGCTGGAGCAGGAAGCTACCCAACTGGATGTAATTCTGATTTTTCTGTCATCCCATGGCGCGCTGGACCATAAAGGCAACCTCTACCTGCTGCCCCATGATGTGGAAACAGACCAGCTTTTTGCTACTGGACTCGACATCCGGGCCATTACTGAGGGAATGAATGGCGTCCCCTGTAAGAAGCTCGTTTTGCTGGATGCCTGCCACTCCGGACAGTCTGGCAATGACCTGCTCGCCATCGCAAAGGGAGCCAATGTCAACGAGGCAGTCGAAGAACTACTAAACCGGGAGGCCGGACTGACGGTCATGACCTCCTCCAGTGGATCAGAATTCAGCTATGAAAACCCGATCTGGGGCCACGGAGCCTTTACCAAAGCCATCCTGGAAGGGCTTGATGGTAACGCCGACTACAACCTTGATCAGGTAATTCACCTTACAGAGCTAAACCTCTACGTTACCCAGCGCGTGAAGGACCTCACCAGCGGGCAGCAACATCCCTTTACTCCGATCAATTTATTTGGGGATATCCCGCTGTTTGTGTTGGAATAAGAGGGACAAGCGAGCTTATAGTTGAAACCAACCTTTTACCTGACCTGGAAAATCGCTTTCCCCTTTGAGGTGAACAAACTCATTGCTGACAGGCTGATACTGATAGTCAGCAGCCCAGCGGGTATGGTTGCGGGCCACCGCATCCAGTCCTTCCAGCAGCAACTGTATCTCGGCATCGGTCATAATGGGGTGAACAGATAGGCGAATCCAACCGGGTTTGTTGGTCAGAGAACCTGCGTCGATTTCCCGGGTGATGGCATGAGATACCTCCGGAGTGATGTTGAGCAGGTAGTGCCCGTAGGTTCCGGCACATGAGCAGCCCCCGCGAGTCTGAATGCCAAATTTGTCGTTGAGCAGTTTGACACCCAGGTTGAAGTGGAGGTTTTCTACATAGAAAGAAACGACTCCAAGGCGATTTCGCTGCTCGCTGGCCAGGATGTGTAGCCCCGGAATGTCATCCAGCCCCCTGAACAGGGTGCTCAGCATCTCGTGCTCGCGATTTGCCATTTGTCGCACCCCCATCTGCTCTTTCAACCGAAATGCCAGAGCCGTCCGGATGGTTTGGAGAAAAGCCGGAGTACCCCCGTCTTCCCGCACCTCAATGTCACTGAAATAGTGGTGCTCTCCCCAGGGATTGGTCCATGAAACGGTCCCTCCACCGGGCTGATCGGGCACACGGTTTTTATACAGATTTCGGTCAAAAATTAATACGCCTGGGGTTCCGGGCCCACCCAGGAATTTATGGGGAGAAAGATAGATGGCATCCAGCTTTTCGGCGGGATCAGCCGGGTGCATGTTGATGTCCACGTAGGGACCAGCGCAGGCAAAGTCCACAAAGCAAAGTCCTCCGTGGGTGTGCATGATACGGGCTACCTGCTGATAGCAGGTCTGTATGCCGGAAACATTGGAAGCAGCCGTTACCGAAGCCACCTTGGTTTCGCGGTTCTTATACTTTTCCAGCAACTCCTCAAGATGGTTGAGGTTGATCAGGCCAGCCTCATCAGGCATGATGCACTCTACATCGGCCAGTGTCTCCAGCCATGAAGTGTGGTTGGAGTGGTGCTCCATATGGGTAACGAAGATTACCGGGCGCTGCTCTTCAGGCACCTGCTCCCGCACCGAATCCAGAAACTGCTCGGGCAGCTTCCAGCCCAGGATACGCTGAAACTTGGCCACGGCTCCTGTCATCCCACTGCCCGTCATGATCAGTACATCGTCCTGATTGGCATTTACATGCTGCTTGATGATGTGCCGCGCCTCGTGATAGGCCAGGGTCATGGCCGTACCGGTCGCATTGGTCTCGGTATGGGTATTGGCTACGAATGGTCCCAGATCCTTGTGAATGCGGTCCTCGATGGGATGATACAGGCGCCCACTTGCCGTCCAGTCTGCATACAGGATGCGTTTTGAGCCATAGGGAGACAAAAATTCCTGGTTGTAGCCGACTACATTTTCGCGAAAAGGAGCGAAATACTGCTCCAATGAGACATTGGCAAGTGCTTTTGATTCCATTCGAATAACCTTTGAGGTGGTTTAGCGCATTTGTCAATTGGCAATATACAAGACCGGGGGAATACTTTCTTCCCCAAAACCCGTAGTTTTCAGAATAGACAAATTGCTGCCTCATATTAACATCCGGATGAATCATTTTCTACGCGTTTGGTTACTGCTTCTGATAACTTTTCTCTTAGTCTCTCTATCGGCCCAGGATGAGAAGCAGGAGAATTCCCCGATTCTTTCGCCCCTTTTGTCCCAATATTCAAACTGGAATGAGGAGCAACCGGAGACCTTCGTGCTCGTTGTTACCGACTGGGAAGAGGCATTGGGAGAATTGGAAAAACTGGGATTGCAGCCCCTTAGATACGCTGAAAAGGCTACTACTCTGGCCATTCGCAGTTCCCCCCGATTGGTAAAAGGACATTTACTGCAAGCTGACTGGCTGGAGTTCATCGATATTCGCCTGGGAACCCCCGTCGAAGAGCGTTCTGTCAGGGACTTTGACCTGAGCGTCAATCGCCTCAACCAACTGCGAAATGATCAGCCACAGCTTCGCGGGCAGGGAATGCTCGTGTCTATCAAGGAGAATCGCTTTGACAGCCTGGATCTGGACCTGCGCAACCGATACCAGTCGCTTGGAATGGCCTCGCCGCAGATTTCGACTCACGCGACCACCATGGCTACCATCATTGGCGGCAGCGGGCAGAGCTATTACACCGGGCTGGGCCTGGCACCGGAAGTCATGCTGACCTCATCCAGCTTTTACCGGATTCTGCCAGACCCGGATTCGGTATTCGCAAATCAGGGCATCCACACCCAAAATCACTCCTATGGCGTGGACATCGCCAGCTATTATGGAGCCGAAGCCCGCGCCTACGACCAGCAGATCTATGAAATGGGGGACTTGCTCCATGTCTTTTCCGTGGGAAATTCTGGTCTGCAAAGCCCCGATCATGGTCCTTACACAGGGCTCGATGGCTGGGCCAATCTCACCGGAAATTTCAAAAACGCCCTCAATGTGCTCACCATCGGAGCCGTGGACTCTTTTCTGGTGCTGGAAGAGCGAAGCTCGAGAGGCCCAGTATATGACGGTCGTATCAAGCCAGAACTGGTCGCTTTTGGACAGGATGGAAGTTCAGGAGCGGCGGCTATTACTTCTGGCACTGTTCTGCTCTTGCAGCAGGCTCATCTGCAGCAATTTGGCACTCCGGCCCCTGCGGCACTTATCAAAGCCGTGTTGCTCAACAGTGCTCAGGACATCGGTCGCCCCGGACCAGATCACGAGCATGGCTATGGCAATCTCGATGGAATGGCGGCCATGCAGCAGCTTCAGTCGGCACAGTGGTGGGTGGATTCATTGGCACAAGGAGAGAACCAGACCTACGAAATAGAAATACCGGAGGGGGTGAACGAGTTGAAGCTCACGCTGGCATGGCTCTCCCCAGCAGGAAAGCTGGATGGCTCTGCGGCGTTACAACATGACCTTGATGTGACACTTGAGCGGAATGGAGAAATTTGGCAGCCCTGGATTCTGAATACGGCTCCTGATTCAGATTCCCTCGCGCTACCTGCCTGGCGGGGCACAGACCGGCTGAATCCACAGGAGCAGATTTCCCTGCCAAATCCACAGGCCGGGACTTATACCCTCAACATCGAAGGGCAACAGATTCCGAACGGAAGGCAAACTTTTGCCCTGGTGTGGCAGGCAGCTAAGGCGAACCAGTTGGAATGGACCTATCCCGTCAGGGGCGACATTCTGACAGCAGGGCGACGGCTCCCGCTCCGCTGGCAGAGTACTTTTTCCAGCGGCAGTCAGGGTACCCTTGCCTTCAGGTGGCTGGGCGAAGAATGGCAGCCTCTCAGCGTCAACCTAGACCTCGATCAGGGATATTGGCTGTGGTCTGTTCCCGATACATTTGCCCAGGGGCAATTTCGCATTCAACAGGCTGGGCAGGACTTTGTGTCAGATACGGTTGTCGTGGGAGGCTTCCCGGAAATATCCTTGCAGGTGGACTGCGAGTATGAATACCAGATTGCCTGGAAACCTGTTCCGGGCGCAGCAGCCTATAAGGTTTGGGGCTGGCAGCAGGAGGAGCTTATGCCTCTGCTGACTCAGGCTGATACCATTCTTCGTCTTCCAAAATCAACCCTCGACGAGCCTCATGTAGCTGTTCAGCCCCTGCTCGGAGATGAAACTTCGGGACGACGTAGTCCATCCTACAACCTCGACTTTCTATTTGCAGGATGCTACCTCAATCAGTTCATTCTGCGGCAGGAAGGGGCATCCCTGAGGCTGGAGGCGACTTTGGGAACAGCAAATGGAGTTGAGGCCGTGTATTTCGAAAAACTGCGAAACGGACAGACAGAGCTATTGGGACAAATCGATAATCCGATCGAGTTAACCCTGAGTTACCTCGACGACTCACCCGAACAGGGCCCTAACTATTACCGAATCGGGGCACAGCTGGAAGGCACCAACAGGGACATGCTCAGCGACACCCTGAGTTGGTTATATGCCGCTCCGGAAACCTACTACGTCTATCCCAATCCCGTAGAGCAGGGAGGCGACATGGTCATTCTGACTCAGGATACCGAAGGGGCCATGTTTCAACTCATGGACCACACCGGCAGAGTGGTCCAGCGTCAGGGCATCACGGGGAATTTTTTAGCGGTTTCGACTTTCGACCTGCCGAGGGGCATTTACTATTGGGGGATCGTGCGAAGGGGAAAGATAGAAGCTCAAGGCAAGCTCCTGGTCCAATAAAAAGCGCTCTGGAAGTTTTCCAGAGCGCAATTGTTATAATGCGAAGTTGTTGGAACGAGGCTCTGAGCAGCTAGATTATCAGTTTCTGTCTCAAAATTTCGTCTCCCAATATCTGTCCGACTTTTTTAGAAGTTGCCGCTGTACATCCAGCTCAGAGCAGTCTTGTCAGCGTTGTTGAAGTCACGGTTGCTGCCATCTGTACAAGACAGCATCCAGGATTGGGCCTGAAGCGTCGCTCCGGTAGGAGTACCAGGGATGTGGATGTCTCCTACACCGCCGTTACCTTCGTTGTAAGCACTTCCTCCACAGCTGATGCTACGGTCAAAATAGTCGGTGTGACGGAACCCGATGCAGTGTCCCATCTCGTGTGCCATAATAGTAGCAATGCCATCTACGGAAAGACCATAGCTGGACTGTAGCACACCGCTCATTTGGATTTGGCCATAAGGATCACCCTGGTTGGTTGGGAAACCAGCTGATCCAAGTACTCCCTGGCGCTCGTCACGCTTTCCTAGACGAGAGAATACAATGTCAGCACCAGTGCTGCTGGTAACACGCTGGAAGGTTAGGTCCAGATTCTCTCCATTATAGCGAGAGATTGCTTCATCCAAAGCCAGGTCATATGTGCTTGGGAAAGCAGCAGCTGCGGTGCTCTTCTTTCCTTTTCCTCCGCCATTTCCATTTCCTCCGCCACCACCGCCTCCGCCACCGGAGGTTTCTACTTCCATGTAAACGGTGATCACACGGCTGCCTCCAGTGTTCACTACGTTGGTGGTCCGATACTGCTCCGCATTCGGTACCTCATGCACATCAGGAGTGCTCTCCAGCATTTCGTGGGTCAGGATGATGTCACGCTCGACACGTACACCTTCTTCTACCTTTTCGATGCCATCGATGCTAAAGCCTAAGGCCAGCACTTTGTCCATCGTTTCCTGAGAAACAGCATCAGCTTCAGACACTTGCTCCATTTGGCAGGAAGACAGAAAAGCCAGGGCGAATGCCGCAGACAATAGCAAGGGTAAGCGTAAATACTTCATAGGTTAGGTTAAGTTAGAGTTGGTTAAGACAATAATGGTTAGGGGAGGGACTCATAAGATAAGTATAATTTGATAAAGTGCAATGTTTATGAAACAAAAACGGACCACTTTCGTATAAAATCCCGCCGAAATTCAAGGGTAAGATTCCTACCCTGGACAGCCTGAGGGAACCGCATCGCCCTTATATTTGCCTCCATGAAAACCACCATCGATTACACCAGGGATGCCATTCAGCTGCTCAAAGAGCTGATCTCCATCCCCAGCTATAGCCGGGAGGAAGATGGGACTGCCTCCGCGATTCAGGCTTTTCTCACCAGTGAGAAGGTCCCGGTGCAGCGGGCAGGTAACAATGTGTACCTGATCAATGCCCATTATGATGAACGGAAGCCCAGCATCCTGCTCAATTCTCATCACGATACCGTCAAACCCAACGCTGGCTGGACCCGTAATCCGCATGAGCCTGTAATAGAAGGGGATAAACTATATGGCCTGGGGAGCAATGATGCTGGCGGCTGCCTGGTTTCGCTTATCGTGACCTTCCTTCATTTTTACCACCGCATAGACCTGCCTTACAACCTCATCCTTGCCGCTACCGCAGAGGAGGAAATTTCCGGGCCCAATGGCATTGCCTCGCTGCTGCCCAGACTGGGGCCGATTTCCTTTGGGATCATAGGCGAACCGACCCAGATGCACCTCGCAGTGGCAGAAAAAGGGCTAATGGTGATGGACTGTACAGCATTTGGGGAATCTGGTCACGCGGCCAGAGAAGAAGGTGTCAATGCCATCTATAAAGCAATGACGGACATCGAGTGGTTTCAGAACTATGCCTTCCCGGAAGTATCCCCCCTGCTCGGTCCGGTCAAGATGTCTGTTACCCAGATCGAGGCGGGAACCCAGCACAATGTGGTGCCAGATCGCTGCAAGTTCGTAGTAGATGTCCGCACCAACGAGTGCTACAGCAACCAGGAGGCATTTGAGATCATCGACCAGCATACCGAATGCGAGGTCAAGCCTCGCTCATTTCGCCTCAACTCCAGCCGCATAGCCCTGGATCATCCCATCGTCAAGCGGGGGCTGGAACTGGGGCGCCAGACCTATGGCTCCCCAACCCTGAGCGATCAGGCCCTGATCAACGCCCCTACGGTAAAAATCGGCCCTGGCGACTCCGCCCGCTCTCACACAGCGGATGAGTACATCCACCTTTCCGAAATCGAGGAGGGAATCAAGTTGTACGTCAAGCTGCTGGATCGACTGATCATTGGGTAGGGTTTCACACGGTGTGGTGTTTTAGTCTTTCACGCGGAGTGTGGGAGACGCGGAGGGAAGAAGCTAATCTTCTTTCTTCTCTGCGCCTATGCGCGAGACCTTCTTTTTCCTCACGCGGAGTGTGGGAGACGCGGAGAAAAGACACTACCCCCCCTTTTTCTTCTCTGCGTCTCCGCGCCTACCGCTAGGCGGCATCTTCGATCTGCGTGAGCTTTTCTTCTTCCTCAAGCGGAGTATGGGAGACGCGGAGAAAAGGCGCTACCCCCCCCTTTCTTCTCTGCGTCTCCGCGCCTCTGCGTGAGCTTTTCTTCTTCCCCGCTACTCCTCACTCAACAGCCACAGCCCGAGGAAGGTCAGCAACCCGTTGACGATCAGGATTTCGAAGCCAAACTCATAGCCCGTGAGCTGAGGGCTGAAGTAGGCGATCACGTAACTGACGATGGGTGACAGCAGGCAGACCAGCGGAATGAAGCGGTCGGAGACCTTTCGCTTGACATATAAACCAAAGGCATACAGCCCCAGCAGGGGGCCATAGGTATAGCCTGCCGCCGTAAACACGGCATTGATCACGGCTCGGTCGTTGAGCGCGGCAAAGGCCAGGATCACCAGCAGCAGCACTCCGGCAAAGGCCACATGTACGAGGTAGCGGGTGCGACGCTTCCAGCTTTCGTCTTCCTTTTCCTCGAAGCGCAGGATGTCCACGCAAAATGAGGTCGTCAGCGCTGTCAGCGCCGAGTCGGCACTGGAGTAGGCCGCAGCGATCACGCCCACCAGGAAGACAATGGCCGCCAATGGCCCCAAATGATTGAGGGCGAGGTAGGGGAAAAGTTCATCCGTGGCGAGGCAACTCCCGTCGGGCAGTCGGATGGCGCAGCCTTCCACGAAAACGGGGTCGATCAGGCCGGATTCGCTGCCATAGAGGTAAAGAAGAGTCCCGAGCGAAAGAAACAGCAGATTGGCGATGATGAGGATAACGGAGAATAGGAGGACGTTTCGCTGGGCCTCTCCCAGGGTGCGAATGGTGAGGTTTTTCTGCATCATGTCCTGATCCAGTCCTGTCATCACCGTCGCGATGGCCGCTCCGCTCATAAATTGTTTGAAGAAATTGTTGTCAGGCTTCCAGTCCCACACAAAGATATCGGAATAGGAACTTTGCTGCACCGAAGCCCACAGGTCACCAAAGCTCCAACCCATTTCCTGCCCGATCAGCCAGACGGTAATGACCGCACCTGTCAGCATCGCTGCCGTTTGCAGGGTGTCGGTCCAGACGACGGTCTTGATTCCCGCCCGAAAGGTGTACAGGTAGATCAACCCGATGGAAATCAACACTGTCAGCGGAAAAGGGATCCCAAAGTGATCCGCCACGGCAATTTGTAGCACCAATCCCACGAGGTACAGCCGCAGGCTCGCGCCCACGATGCGCGAGATGATGAAGAGCACCGAACCACTTCGGTAGGCCCGATCGCCGTACCGTTGCCCCAGATAGCCATAGATGGAGGTGAGGTTGAGCCGATAGTAAAGTGGCATCAGGATGAAGGCAATGACGGCATAGCCCACCAGGTAGCCCAACACGACCTGAAAGTAGGACCAGGCTCCGGTGCCGACTGCACCTGGCACCGAGATGAAGGTTACCCCGGAGAGCGAGGCTCCGATCATGCCAAAGGCCACCACATACCAGGGAGAATTGCGGTTAGCGGTGAAAAAGGTCTGGCTATTGGCACGGCGTCCGGTGAGCCAGGAGATCAGGACCAGCAGGGCAAAGTAGCCAAGGATCAGGCCGAGGGCTAGGGTGGGATTCATGGAGGCTCAATTTCGGAGTTCCCTGGTTGAAGTGCAAAAGAGGAAAATGAGTTTAATAAATGTAAATCCACCCGGTTTTGCCCCATCCTCCCCCTCATTGGACCCAAGACAGCGTACGCTCATAGATTTTCAGGGGAAATATGATCTTTTCCCCCTTCAATGTCGTAATTTGCTAAGACTGCAAATTTGCTTTGTTTCACAACATACTTTGAAGATGAAAAAACTCTGGATGCTCGTCCTGGCCATGGCCTTGGGGACGATGATTCAAGCCCAATCGACCATGTGGGTGTTCTTTACCGACAAGGGTCTACACACGGCTGAACAACTACACCACCCCGAAAACTTCCTCAGCGAGGATGCCATTGCCCGCCGCATTGCGAAAAATGTACCCCTGACAGAAGAAGATCTTCCTGTACTGCCCGCCTATGTACAAGAGTTGCGCAATACAGGCCTCGAAGTCGTGGCAACCTCTCGCTGGCTCAATGCCGCTGCGGTAAAAGGTGATGTTACCTGGGACAAACTGGCTCATTTACCCTATGTAAAAGGCCTGCGCCCCGTAGCTACCTTTACCCGAGCCTCTACAGGAGAAGAAGGTGCCGAGTGGACAGAAAGCCTTACTGCCGAAGGTCCCTATGACTATGGCCGTTCTGAGCATCAGAATACCATGATCAACATCGCTCCTCTTCACGACAAGGGAATCACCGGAAAAGGCGTGACCATCGCCGTACTGGATGCTGGCTTCCCGGGAGTGGACAAAATTCCTGTTTTCGAAAAGCTACGCAATGAAGGACGTATTGTGGCGACCTACGACTTTGTAGAAGACACCACCTTTGTTTACTGGGAGTCCTCACACGGTACTAATGTCCTCTCTACCATCGCGGCAGACCTGCCCGGCGAAATGGTAGGTACCGCTCCTGATGTGTCTGTTGTACTTTGCCGTACCGAGTACGCGCCTACCGAGACCCAGGTAGAGGAGCACTACTTCATGCAGGCAGTAGAATTTGCCGATTCAGTAGGAGTAGATGTGATTCATGCATCGCTCGGCTACACCGAGTTTGACAATCCCGAAGAAAGCTACACCTACCAGGATCTGAACGGTGACAAGGCGATCACCACCCGTGCCGTGGACATGGCAGCTCAGCGTGGCATCGTAGTTACCATCTCCGCTGGTAATGAAGGAGCAGATGACTGGCGTTATATCGCTGTTCCCTGTGATGCCGACAGCATCCTGTGCGTGGGCGCAGTCGACCGCGACGAGCAACTGGCCTACTTCTCCTCTGTAGGACCTACTGCTGATGGCCGCATCAAGCCTGACGTCGTAGCCATGGGGGTATCGACTACCGTAGCCAACCCCAGCGGACGCATCGGTACGTCAAATGGTACTTCTTTCTCCGGTCCCATCATGGCCGGTGTGATGTGCTGCCTTCGTCAGGCGCACCCTGATCGCCCTAACATGGACCTGATCCAGGCCATTCGTCTGAGTGGCGACCAGTACAATTTCCCAGACAACGAATATGGCTACGGAGTTCCTGACGCTGCATTCGCAGACTCCTTGCTGGCTGCTGTGAAGGACCTGAGTACTGTTGAGATCGAGATGGATGAGAAGCCCAGTCGTGAGACAGAGGTTGTGGATCCTTTTGCCTCGACAGGAGAAGAAGAGGAAACAGTCGCCATAGAATTTACGACAAACCCCAAGACCGAATTCAAGCAGAAACGACGCAAGATCATTCTTGATACTGAAGATGCTGACGCTGCCATCAAGGGTTTCCAGGTATTCCGGGGATCTGAAATGGTGGACCTTGATCCCATGGATGTGGATGCAGATCCTTATCGCGTAGTATTCAAGACCAAGTACCTGCTACCTGGTGACTATTACATCCGGATTGAGACTCCTGATTTCGAGGAATTCATCCAGTTTACGATTGAGTAAGAAGATATTGAGAGGTTGAGAGTAGGAGATCTGTAGTTCTATCTGATTCACCTCAAATCCAATCGCCCAGGCTGCTACAGCAACCTGGGCGATTTCTTTTGCAGACGGGAGGATTATGTCCTGATTCCCCAAACGCTCAAAATCAGAGCATCTCCGCTACTCATTCCTCATTCGCTCCTGACGCCGGCGGCGGATCTCAAGGAGAAGCTCGCGCTTGAACTCATTTTCAGCCTTATAGAGTTTTACCACCTTGCGGATTGGCAAAACCTTTTTAAACTCCTCATGGTATTCGGCTCTTAGCTCGTACTGCAGCCGCTGGATGTCAATATATTCATCGCTGAGGCGCTCCAGTTCAGACTCATCATCGCCATCATACGCAGCTTTCATCCGGGCCTGTAGCCTCCGTTCACGCCGCTGTAGTTGCTCGCTTTTTTCAGCGAACTCATTATACACAGGCCAGAATCGCTGGGCCTCTCCAGAAGTAAGGGAAAGTTGCCTTGTGAAAAAGGCCACCTTAAAAGCCTCCAATTGCTCCCGACCATCACCGGGAAGCTCATCCCCATCGCCCTGCCCCCTCAACAAGGGGCCGGAAACCATGAGGATGGCCATCATTAGTATGTGAATTGTTCTCATTTTAAAATATGAATAGGTGCAAAGTGTGTCTCTTTTTGGGCATCCCGGAATTTTGATGAAGTAAGAAATTAGCCAATTTTAGCCCTCAATCTCCCCACTTTCCAGCCAGGCTTCCTCAAGGTCTTCGAGGTCAATGTCGTCCAAAAGCTGATCCAGTTCATCAGATGACAAATCTTCAACTTCCAGTTGGTCGGAGGTAATACCCTCCAGTAATTCATGTTCATCGCCCAGGACCTCAAAGATCATGTCATCATCATAGTTCTCTTCTACGACCAGTGCCAGTAGATCCTCGGTAGGGATTTCTTCCCAGGCAAGTGCATCACCTGCCGTGGATGCTTCCTGAGGTACGGCACTTCGCAGCAAAAGCAACAGCGCCAGGGCAGCAGCCAGGGCCAGGGTAGCGTACCCCCACCTGGCACGCATGGAAACCACACGAGGGGATGACATCCCCTCTATCTTCTGCCGAATGCGGCCAGGAAGGGAGTCAAAATATCCTGTGGGAACGGCGAAGGGAAATCCTTTCCCCGCACGTTGCAATGCTGGAGCCTGAGCAAGGATCTCCTCATCCTCCAGCTTATCCATCAGACTGGCCTGCATCTGATCAAAGTAGTGATCAGGCGCCTGATACTCTCCAGAAGATTTCTCTTTCAGCGACCTCAGGATGGGGCTGTCCTCCAACTCATGATCAAATTTATCTTGCGGAAACATAGGCTTATATGGCATTAACCCGACTACTCAGGTACTTTTCAATTTTTTTTACGGCATGGTGATAGTTGGCTTTCAGGCCTCCTACCGAGGTTTCCAGTACTGTTGCGATCTCCTCATACTTCATCTCGTCAAAGTAGCGCAGGGTAAAGACCATGCGCTGTCGCTCTGGTAGCGTCTCAATAGCAGCCTGCAACTGGCGCTGGATCTCATTGCCTTCCGGATCGGCTCCTGCTGATCGGCTGTGGCGGGGATCGTCCTGCAGGTCTTCCACATCGCTGTAGGCCCGGCGCTTGCGCTGGTTGAGCAGGGTCAGGGCCTCATTGGTGGCAATGCGGTAGAGCCAGGTTCTCAGCGCAGCGTCTCCCCGAAACCGATCGAGATTCTTCCACGCTTTCAAAAATGTATTCTGCAATACATCATCCGTATCGTCGTGGTCCTGCACCATCCGGCGAATATGCTGATACAACATTCGCTGATAGGCAGATACCAGTTCTCCAAATGCCTGGGATCGTTTTGACGGATCCTGCAAGGCTGACAGCAGGGCTTGTTCTCGAGTTGCAACCATCTCGATAGTTTGATTTCCCGTCACATAAAAGGTTTAAACCTATTATACAAAATCTTTACCTCCCTGCCAGCCAAAGAGATTCGGATGAAAAATTCCTTCAATCCAATGATTCATTCATCCGCACGAAAGAAGCACTGAATTTATCCACTTGCGCAGCAGGTAAAGGATATGCCCTAATTGTTTGTGAAATACGCACTCATAAGCCCTACTTACATTCGCTAAGCATCAACTTTATATGAGTCATACTGATTACAAGCAAACCCTTGATTATCTATTCAACAAGCTCCCCGTTTACCAGCACCAGGGCACTCCTGCTGCCAACCTCGACCTGAGTACAACGCGCGAGCTCTGTTGGGATCTGGGTATGCCCCAGTGGAAGCTCAACACCGTGCATGTAGCCGGGACCAACGGCAAAGGCTCTGTGTCTTCTATGCTGGCCAGCATTTTTCAGGAAGCGGGGTTCCGGGTCGGCCTGTTTACCAGTCCACACCTTGGGGACTTCCGTGAGCGCATCCGCATCAATGGACAGCCTATTTCAGAAGCTGAAGTAGTAGAGTGGGTGGATTGCTACAAGTTACCCATCGAACGACTCAAGCCTACTTTCTTCGAACTCACCACGGTCATGGCCTTTGAATACTTTGCCGACCAGGAAGTGGACATATGCCTGTTTGAAGTCGGGCTGGGAGGCCGACTGGATGCGACCAATGTCCTAAAACCAGAGTTAAGCGTAGTCACCGGCATTGGGCTGGACCATACCCATATCCTGGGGGAGACCCTGGCAGAAATTGCCGGAGAAAAGGCAGGTATTTTCAAAAAATACACTCCTGCGGTCGTAGGAAGGCGCCACCCGGAGACAGATCCTGTTTTTGTAAAAATAGCAGATGAACTGGAGGCAGATCTGCATTTTGCTGCCGATCAGTACATCGCCACCCCCGTACCAGGAAGTGACCTTTACCAAACCTGGGAAGTAAATGGACAGACCTACGAACTGGATTTGATGGGTCGATTCCAGGGAGAAAATCTTGCTACCGTCCTGCAAAGTGTCGAAGCACTGCGCACCGACGGCTGGGATATCCCGGAAGAAGCCGTCCTGAACGGGCTGAGAAATGTGGTTCGGAACACGGGCATGCGGGGCCGAATGGAGCGCTTGCAAAGCCAGCCGACTGTCTTATGTGATGTTGGACACAACCTGGATGGCATTCGCGCCACAATCCCCCAGGTAAAAGCCCTTCCTTCTGAGCAACTCCACATCATCTGGGGCATGGTTGAGGAAAAGGACCATCAAAGTATCCTGGCAGAGCTGCCCTCAGAAGCCACCTACTACTTTACCCAACCACAAAACCCAAGAGGACTCGCAGCAGAAAAGCTGGCCTCGCTTGCCAGCGAAGTTGGGCTGAAGGGAAGCGTATTTGCAGATACCCAGCGCGCACTCAATGCTGCGCTCGAAGCTGCCCAGCCACAGGATTTGATTTTTGTCGGAGGAAGCACCTTTACGGTGGCAGATCTGCTGATACTATGGCCGGAACGTCAAGCGGTTTGAGTAGACAGCAGGTGGAATCATCAACCATAGCCTGGATAGGATGAGCGCTGGAGTTTCTACTAAATGATCCGCTCGAGGCCTTCACGGATTCAGTCCGATGTTAAGCCCAGATTAAGTCCGTGCCCAGTACAGATGGGATCGTTGGAAAAACGCAGGTGAGGTTTTAGCTTGCGATTGCTCAATAGGCAACGCTCAAACCACCTGTCACCCTACTACCCTTTCTGTATGGAACTCTCTCTAATCATTGGCATACTGGGCTTCATCCTGGCCTCGTACTCAGTTGTGGGTAATGATGTTATCCAGACTCTGGGAACTTTCCTTACTTCCAACGAAGACAAACCCTGGTGGGTACTCTGGCTCTACGCCGGCGGTATCCTCACCGTAACCCTCATCATCGGCTACCTGGGGATGGGCGAAGCCCTGGGCGGAAATGATGTCGCCTTTGACCGCCTTGACAAGATTGACATCCCCACCGAACTGAGCTTTTGGTACCTGCTCCCCCCGCTGGTGCTGCTGTTCATCACCCGGTTAGGGATTCCTGTAAGTACGACTTTCCTGATTCTGACCTTTTTCTCGGCCAAAAGTCTGCCGGGCATGCTGAACAAGTCCCTGATTGGCTATGCACTGGCCTTTGTCGCTGGTCTCCTGATTTTTATCGCCATCAGTAGGGCTACCGAGCGGATGTTCATGCAAAAGCCCCTTGGAGAAGGTGGAGGCATCTGGACAAGTAAAGGCTTTTGGACCGTCGCCCAATGGCTCTCGACCGGATTTCTATGGTCTCAATGGCTAACCCAGGACCTCGCCAACCTCTACGTATATCTCGGTGATCCCGAAGCTATCAGCCCCGGAATGTTTGCGTTCTCACTGGTAGTTGTCGTGGGCCTGCTGGGCTACATCTTCTACTCGAAGGGGGGAGCCATCCAGGGGATCGTCAAGTCCAAAACCAATACGGCTGATATTCGCTCAGCTACTTTCATCGACCTGATTTATGGCCTTGTCCTACTGGTTTTCAAGCAGGACATCATGGGCCTCTGGGGTGCCAAACTCCCCATGAGTACTACCTGGGTGTTCCTGGGACTGCTGGCAGGTCGCGAACTGGGTATGCGCATCGCCATGGGTCCCAAGCCTGACCGCAAGCTCAGCATGATGATTTTTTCAGACCTGGGTAAAGCTGCCCTCGGTCTGATCGTGAGTGTGACCCTCGTTCTGATCATGTACGTAGCACAGGGCAAAGATGCCACCACATTGTTCAGCTTCTAGTGCTGTGTCAAATCCCCAATGATGGGTGATCGCTGCATCTTTTTCCGCAT
>CAYFIR010000104.1:0-24572 GCA_964343195.1 uncultured Bacteroidia bacterium
CAGGGCGCAAAAAGACCAGTTTGGGCCGATAAGGAAAAATCCAAACAGCCTCTAAAGTTAGGCATCTTGAGGGATAATCAAATCGACTCCTACATGCCCATCACGCAATTTACCCCATTTATGCACCTTTTCTGTGGTTTCCCCCCGAAACATGCACATAAAACCCATTATCCAGGCTAAATTTTCCATTCACGCCTTTGCTCCTGTTACACATGATGAGGCAGGCAAATGGTATTTGTCCGCTGAATGAATCTCCCCCAAAAGAAAACCTCCCCAGGAGGCTCAAATGGGGATTTATGGCATTTTTTTTGCTTAAATGCGAAACATGAAGAAAGTCCTTATTGTAGCCATTGGAGTCTGGTTGGGCATTGGGTCGGGACTTCTGTTAGGTCAGGGTACCAAAGGCCCAATACCGCAGGAATTGCGTGAGCGGATATCTGATCTTGAGAAGGGAGAAAACCCGGTGGCACTGCTGGAAGCATATGAAGAACTGGCTTCTGCGTATTTTGCCAGGGGGTATTACGATACCGCCCTCACCGTTTCCATCCTTGGGATGGATCATGCCGAAGAAACCGGGCTTAATGAACAGACTTTTCTGTTGCAGCACCTCGCCGGATGTGTTTTCTTCTATCCCAAAGACGAATACCAAAATTCACTGGTCTACCTGGGTCAGGCAAAAGCACTGGCCGATAGCCAGGATATCCGTTCCCCATATGTCATCCGCAACCTCTCCGAACTCGCAGAGGTGATGAACTCTACCGGAGATGTCACCAACGCCATCCAGTTGCAGTTTCAGGCCAATAAACAAGCCGGTGATGAAGAGGATTGGGTGAACCTTGCCGTAGGCCTCCGAAATCTGGGGGTATTCTATGCTGGGCAGGGTGAATTCGGGCCTGCCCTCAACTACTTTCAGGAAGGGATTGCCCTCATTGAGTCCGTAAAAGATGAACCCATATCCGATCCCATCCGCCTATGGGACCGGAGCCACACCTATTATAACCTGATTGCATCACTCAGCAGTATCTCCATCCAGCTGAGCAGGGAGGATGAAAACCTGATCTCGGAAGCTATTGGATACGCAGAGCAGGCCAAGCAGGTCGCTGATTCAATCGGCCACTCCTACGGGGTTGCCTATTCCTATGGACTTAAAGGCCAGATTTATGCCCGACAGCAGATGGCTGATTCGGCTCTGAAGTACCTCGAGCTGGCAGTAGAGGTGTACAAGGAAATGGACCTCAAGCGTGAATGGATCAGCTTTTCCATCAGCGTGGCGCAGCAGCTGCTCAACATTAACAATCCCTACCGTGCCCTACAGCAACTCAATGAAGCGGTTGCGGAGGCTGAAGCCCTCAATGCTCCAGCCCTTCAACGGGACATTTACCTGATGCAATCCCGGGTCTATGAAGACCTGGACAACATTGACCTCGCCTACCGAAGCTATAAGCGGTATTCCGTTCTGAAAGATTCTCTCCAAACGGGATCCCAGGAGCTTGCCCGCCTTGGCCCTGAACAGGAGGTTAAGCAAAAAGAAGCCGAGATTCAGTCGCTTCAGGAGCAAACGGCAACCTCACGCAGAAGGCTGGCCATTGCCATTTTTATCTTTGGGCTACTCTTCCTCATGGTGATGCTTTACCTCGGATTTCTGCGCAACAAGGACTTGCGACGCATCAACCGTGTACTAGCCAACAAAAACGACGAAATCCGACGTCAGAATGAACGACTCGCTTCCTCAAACGAAGACCTGCAACAGTTCGCTCATGTAGTCTCGCACGATCTCCGCGAACCGCTGCGTAGCATTGGGAGTTTTGCCACCCTGCTGCAGCGACGGTATCAGGGTGCCCTGGACCGCGATGCTGATGAG
Organism: uncultured Bacteroidia bacterium; assembly: GCA_964343195.1. Taxonomy (GTDB): domain Bacteria; phylum Bacteroidota; class Bacteroidia; order J057; family J057; genus CAYVAP01. Next base: position 1,862 of record CAYFIR010000104.1, read on the forward strand.
TTTATCACCTTCATCACTGCAGGTGTCAGTCGTATGGACACGCTATTGGCGGACCTAATGGCCTATTCCGTAGTGGGCATCTTTCAGCAGGAACTGGAGCGAATTGACATCGGCAAACTTATCCAGGAAACCAGTGCCAATATCATCAGCGAACGTGGCACAAAGGGGGCCCGGATCAACATCCGCAACCTTCCAGTGATCGAAGCGGACCGAAACCAGATCACCCAGCTGTTCCACCATCTAATCGACAATGCGATCAAGTTCCGCAGTGACGCTCCCCCAGAGGTGGCCATTGAGGCCATCCAGCAGGGTAGCTACTATCTGTTCTCAGTAAGGGACAATGGCATCGGCATGGATGAAGCTTATAAAGATAAAATCTTTGGGCTATTCCTCCGCCTCCACACCAAGAAGTCCAAGTACAAGGGAACCGGCATTGGCCTATCGATCTGCAAGAAGATCGTTGAGCAGCACAAGGGTAAAATCTGGATCGATTCCCAGATTGGAAAAGGAACAACGGTGTATTTCACTCTTCCCGAATCACCCCGTGACGAGTTTAGCGACGATCACAGCTACTTCCCTCGCCTGGGAGAAGGGACCAAGGAATAGTCGCTACCTGGATTTTCGAATTTTGGCCATTAGTTTTCCCGCCCGGTTTTTAAACCCGGCCGATCCTTCGTCATAATGTTGCTCAAGTACCATTAGCAATTCATCCAGCAACTCTGGAAATGGCAAGGACAGGTTATAGGCTGTTTGCATGGCAAAAACCCTTACCGCAGGATTATTCTGTGGATTTTGCATATAACCAAAGGCCTGGTCCAGAAACTCTCCTCTCCAGTCCTCCGGTATATCCATCATGGAGAGTGAACGAAAAATCGCTCTCGCAACGGCATCATGCGATGGGTTTTGCAGGCCTTTGTGCATCAGGGCCATATGGGGATTCAGTACTTCCGCCTTATGCTCTCCCAATCCTCCCAGTGACCAGGCGGCCCGCTTGGCCACCGGGACATCAGATTCGATTACCAGTTGAATCAATGCCCCGGCATGATCTTCACTCTGACATGCCCACTTTCCGACTTTCTCCGCCTGCTCCTTGGAAAAGTCTTCCATTACCAATTGGCCTACTTCCTCAACCAGTTCCGGATCAACAGCCATTTCTATTTCTTTTTTAGCACAAGAACAGTACGGTTGGTCGCATAGACACTGAGCCACGGCGTCCCATGTTCGTCGAGTTGCGTAGGGTAAACCAGTGAGGTATCCACTCGGTCAAATCCTCCAAAAGCAGCATCATCTGAGCTAAGAATGATTTCATATTCACCTTCAGCCGGAGCGACAAAACGATAATCAGGGACTGCGTTGGTCGCATGCCAGTTGAATAGGAAAACCAGGTTATTCCTTTCAAAAACGATGGTCTGATTCCCCTCGTCCATGTTTATCTGCTTGGCGAAGTCGGCCTCCAATACATGCTCATTTTTGAGCAGGGTGACCATGGCCCTGTCGAAGTTGTTCAGCCACTGGTATTTCAGTTTTTCATTATCCACCAGAGACCACTGACGGCGGGCATATTTATAGGACCAGTCGTTGCCTTCGCGGGGGAAGTCAATCCATTCCGGGTGGCCAAATTCATTTCCAATAAAGTTTAAGTATCCTTCTCCTCCCGCAGCGGCAGAAAACATGCGTATCATTTTATGCATGGCAATTCCGCGATCGATAATGGGGTTGTTATCATCGATATTCATATGCCAGTACATCTCCTTATCCATCAGCCAGAAGGCAACGGTTTTGTCTCCTACCAGGGCCTGATCATGTGACTCAGAGTATGCAATGTTCTTTTCTTTCCAGCGCCGATTGCTGAGGGTGTGCCACAATTCATGGATGTTCCAGTCTTCGTCCCGCTTGTGCTTGAGCAACTTGATCCAATAGTCAGGAATTCCCATGGCGAGGCGATAATCAAATCCCAGTCCTCCATCTTCAACCGTGCGGCAGGTACCCGGCATGCCACTCATGTCTTCCGCAATGGAAAGGCCTCCTGATTTTATTTCATGGATAAGGGTATTGGCTAACTGCAGGTAGGTGATCGCATCCCACTCTACACCGTCCTTGAAGTACTTGTCATAGTGGTCGAAGGAAATATTCCCATGGTGGTGGTACAGCATGGAAGTCACGCCATCAAATCGGAAGCCATCAAAGTGAAATTCCTCCATCCAGTAGGCAACATTGGACAGGAGAAATTGCTGCACTTCCCACTTGCCATAATTGAAGAGCTTGGAATCCCAGCCATCGTGGTTTCCCCGATCTCCTGGGTGAAAGTAATGGTCCTCAGAACCATCCAACTGATCCAGGCCTTCGGCAAAGTTTTTTACGGCATGGCTGTGCACAATGTCCATGATCATGGCGATGCCCAGTTCATGGGCTTTGTTGATCATGTATTTCAGGTCTTCCGGTGTCCCAAAACGCGAAGAAGGAGCAAAGAAGTTGGAGACATGGTAGCCAAAGGAACCGTAGTATGGATGCTCCTGCACCGCCATCATCTGCACCGCGTTATAGCCCAGATCCTTGATCCGTGGCAGCACCTCATCGGCAAATTCGCGGTAAGTTCCCAGCCCTTCCCGCTCCTGGGCCATGCCAGTATGAGCTTCATAAATGAGGGGAGCCCCCATTCTTTCTACAGAAAAACCTTTATCGGTCCATTTGAAGTCTTTTTTGGGGTGCCAAACCTGACCGGAGAAGTCCTTTGAGGCTTCGTCCTGCACAGCTCTTTTGATGTACGCAGGAATCCGGTCGTGGGCTCCATTGGCCCCTACAACATGGACTTTCACCAATGATTCATGAGAAATTCCTCCACCCTGATCCGACACAAACACCTCCCAGATGCCTGACTCGTTCTTCTGTAACGGGTGAGCCTTCCTATCCCAGCCATTGAAGTCTCCTATTAGGAACAACGCTTCAGCAGCCGGCGCCCACTCACGGTACCACCAGCCTTTCCTGGAGGAGTCGTAATTCAGCCCAAAGTAATGGTGGGCCTGGGCAAACTCCCGCAGGCTACCTGCCTGGGATTCTATCTGGGTTCTGCGGTCAAGGAAACGCTGATATCTTTCTGCAACGTCTTCCTGGTAGGATTCCAACCAGGGATCATCTTTTATTAAGCCGAAGACTTTTTTGCTCATAGGGTTCGGAGTCTTTGGCCTAAATTAAGCCAAAGTCCTGCCCATATCCAATGGGAGACCTGAATGTCCCAGCGGTAAAACAGTTTCCGGTAGGAGATGATTTCACAGAGGCAAGGAAAGAATGGAGCAGGAGAGGCTGCCACTCAGGGAATTCAGTGAAAGGGAACTCTGCTGGCAAGGGCTTTCCTGGCTATCAGATAGCTCAGCACCCAGTGAATCAGATAAAATAGGGCAAAAATCCAGTAGTACTCGCTAACTCCGGCGATAACCCCTCCGCTGACCAGCAGGATATCCGCCCAAAGGAGCAAAGGCAATGGTCTCTGATGCTGTAAACTGGCGGTTACTGCGATGGACTGGATAATGATCCGATAAATGGAAAAACCGACAATAAGGACGCACCAGTTTTCGCTAAAAATTGCCAAAATGCTGGTGGTAGCCATTACCCCTTCGACCAATACGGAAAAAATATCCCGTTTATCGACAGGTTTCAGGAACTGACTCAAAAGTACCAGTCCATTATGAAAAAATATGACAAGGGCCAGAAAGTATAGCAGTCCAACCATGGTAAAGCGAGTTAGGTTGTGGGAGAAGTGTTGGCAGCAACTGGAAGATTCTTTAGCCAGAACTTTGTCTAGAAATCTCTTCCGGGATTATTTTTTATATAACGACAAAACTCCAAAAATCGCAGCTTGCCTTTCTACCACTATTACTATAAAACCTTTTGCTTCCCTACTTTCAATATGTTAGGTCATCTTTTCTGATGATTTCATGGCTTTCAGTCCTGCAATTGTTGCCATGGGATTATCCGACCTGAACACATAGCTGCCTGCCACGAGGGACTCTGCACCAGCATGATAGACTTCAGGGGCAGTTTTTTGATCCACTCCTCCATCCACCTGTATCACCGCACTGGATCCTGTCAGGGCGATCATCTGCCGCATCATCCGCACCTTATCCAGCACATATGGAATAAACGATTGCCCCCCAAACCCTGGATTTACCGTCATCAACAGGACTATATCTAACATGGGAAGTACATGCTGCACACTATCTATCGGAGTGGCAGGATTCAGGGCCACCCCCACTTTAATGCCAGCTTCGCGAATCGCATGCACCGTACGATCCAGATGGTTGACAGCTTCTACGTGGACGGTAAGGTGATCCGCTCCCACCTTTTTAAATGCATCGATATACTGGCCCGGATTTTCAATCATCAGGTGTACATCCAGTGGCTTTTGGGCAATGGCCTTAACTGCTTTCAGGATCGGGAACCCAAAGGATATATTGGGCACAAACTGCCCATCCATTACATCGCAGTGTATCCAGTCTGCCTCGGAAGCATTAATCATCCTGATTTCATCGCCAAGTTTGGAGAAGTCGGCTGCAAGTATAGAAGGGGCAACAATCGGCATGATTGAACTATCTGCTGAACTTTGTTAATTCTAAGACAAACGGGGAGTACAAAAGGTTTCAGGTGCGCTGATTAGCCCCTCTTTCTGGTGGCCCAAAACAGACGTCTCACTTTTGGAAGCCAAAGGTACACAAAGAAGACCAGGCAGAACATGGTAAGCCCGATATTTACCGCAATGGACTCCAGTACAGGATGCTCCAGTGCCTGACTCGGATGCGCAGCTGCCAGTTCATAGTAGCTGGGGACCTCTTGCCCCAACCTCCAGGCCAACAGGCTGAATCCCAGCATCATCCCAGCCAGGAGAACCGTTGAGGTTATCCACCCAAAGGGGGTGTACAGCCTAAGTCCTATACCCAAAATCAGCAAGGCAAGCGGTAGGTTGATGGTCGCCAGGTCCCTGCGAAAGACGTCGTAACCACCAAAAATGGGAAGCAAATCCAGTGGGCCCTGCCCAAGCCCCGCCAATCGAGCCACCAGCGTGATCACCAAAGCCGAAAGTCCCAGTACAATCAACCCGGCTGAGGTAACCCTCAAAAACACGTGGTCAGAATGGAACATATCGGGCTGTTTCGCTGGCATTTGGGACACTATAGAGCAATCGGAACGCCAAACTAGCTAAAATCTTCGCTCGTAGCAAAGCCATAGTAAAAGCTACGGACTCATGGCCAGAATCCGGCAACATTTTCCCCAAAACCAGTGACCATCAAACGTCATCCTTTTTCGGACCTTTAACCTATTGGCCACAAATGCCTGATAATATGAAATCCATCCACCTGTACCTGCTCGTCCTGCTTGTACCTCTTTCATTGATGACCGCCTGTAAAACACCTACCGAGCGGTTCCTTACCCGGAAGGATGGCGTCTGGAAAATTGACACCCTGGTTTACCAGCGCAGCCAGGATGGCATCCTCCAGGTAGACACCACCTTTGCAAATGCTGGAGAAATGGCCTTTGTCGTGGAGTATGACCTGAAAAAGGACGAAGACAACCGAAACTTTGAGGGCTATATCCAGGAGCCCCGGGAAGTTTGGATCAATGGCGCATGGCAATTCAGCCCTGGCATATACCACGTCGAAGGAAGCGTCCGCGACCATTTTCTGCAAATCGACAACGACTTCAGCCTGGTAACCTTTTACCTCGAAAAAATTGAAGTGCTGGAACGCGAGAAAAACCGCATGGTCTGGTACCGAAGCCAGGACTCAGAAGGCACCGAAACAAACTGGACCTATACCCTAACACGACCATGATGAGAAATTCCCGAATCCTAATTACCGCAGTAGCAGGTCTGCTCCTGTCAGCCTGTACGATCTCTCCCTTTCGTCCGAAGGCCTTTCTGGACCTGGAGGCAGATCCCAATCCCACCCCAATCGAAGTTCCCTTTGGACAAAGCGGGACATTTACCCTGACACACATCGCAGAAGATGTCCTGCAGCTCGTTGACCTGTCCCAGGCAGACCCCATCAGCTCTGGGCGTGGTGCGACCATCCATGCAGTAGTCCTGACCAATCGCTACCTGAACTCCTACTCTGGCGATACGATTGTCATGGCACTCAAGACACCTGATGAACGAGCAGCCTTTCACCTGATCGACATCAGCGATCCAAATGGCGCGATACAGCTGGGGAGTTTCCCCATGGCTGATACCACTGACCATGAACCCATCGGCCTGTATCGGGGATTCCTGTATGTCCATGTCTCTTCACCTGGAAATTTTGACAGCGAAACCCTGAATATCTACGACCTCCGATCACTCACCAACATGGGCGACATCGAGGACCTGAGCCCTTATCTCGTGAGCAGTACGAGACTTGGATTCTCGAATTTCGACCACCTCATGACTGTATTCACCGGAGATTATCTGTACCTCGCCGGGGACAATAGTTCCGACCTCTACATCCTGAATATTGCCGATCCTTCAAGCCCGGACCTTCGTGGCAACGTGTACGTCCAGTACATCACCCATATGCAGCGAGAAGGCGACCGCCTTTACCTCCACGAAAACCAGGAGTTTCTCACCCTGGACATCAACGACCCTGAAAGGCCCATTCCATTGGGCAGCTTCACCATATTCAGTCGGAGGACTTTTGGCATCCACAACGGCTACCTATACGTCAACCAGGGCAATCTGCTGGAAATATACAGCCTGGAAGAACCCCGGCAGGGAGAACTGGTACATCAGGTGGAGTTTCCCAATAACTCCTCGGCTGAGCAGTCATGGTTCAACTTCGTAGGTGACAGGATTTACCTCACCTTGCTGAGCAATGCCTTTATCCATCAGCGAGGAGTTGTATTTGCGAACAACCATCCATAAGAAAGGAAGATTGGGCAGTTGATCCAGGATCTGATTGGCCCAAGATTGAGTCACTGACGAATAATAGAATTACTGCACCGAATTCCGCCGTGCTTTGTATCTTATTGGCGTCATGTGATCCCCAACCTCCAATCAATCCCCATGAAACTACGCCTCATTATTCCCATCGCAGCAGTTATTGTAGCGGCAATTGGGCTAGGCCTTTATCTCGGCTTTCGCGAACCCAGTTTTGAAGACTACCAGCGGATCGATCCCGCTCTGGAAAAAGTAATTTCGGCATATACCCACGGCGAAATATCGCGACAGTCGGATATTCGCATTCGCTTCAACCAAAACATGGTTCAGCCTTCCCAACTGGGCAAGGAGCTCCCCCGGGACATCGTCGAGTTGGACCCTGCGGTGGACGGCAAAGTCTACTGGACAGATCGTCGGACGCTCGTATTTTCTCCCGAGGAACCGCTGCCATCATCTCAGGCGTACAAAGTCGACATTGACCTTGAGGCCTTACACTTGTCAGGTAGCGTTGAGGCCGAAGTATTTCGATTTGCCTTTCACACCCGGCCACAGGACATTCAGGTGGATTTGACACGGTCCAGAGCATTACAGGGCGACCTTCAGCAGGTACAGGGAATCGTAAGGACGCTGGATTATGTGCCAAATGAAGAAATCGAAGAAGTGCTGAATGCTGAACTCGGCAACGAAAACCTGAGGGTAAGCTGGGAGCACGACGAAGCGCAACTGGAGCACCACTTTACCATCGACTCCCTGCCCAGGCAGGATCAGGATCAGACGCTTTTGCTCAACTGGGACGGCAGTCCCCTAGGAGTCAGCGAAAATGGCACCCAGGAAGTGAGCGTTCCGGCAAAGGGCAGCTTCCGGCTGCTGCATACCTACGCCTACGACGCAGATGAGCAATACCTGGTAATCGAATTCTCAGAGCCGTTGGCGGCCTCTCAGGAGCTCACTGGTCTCATCGACCTCGCACAGACCGACGAACGATTCCTGATCGAAGAAAACCGGGTCCGCATCTATCCGCAGACCCACATCACCGGCCCTGTCACGCTGAAAATCTCCGAAGGCATCCGCACCCACAGCGGGGAAGAACTGAAAGATCCCTACCAGGAGGAAGTAACCTTCGCAGAAACCAAGCCTCAGGTGAGGCTGATCGGCAAGGGCACCATCCTTCCCAAAGGGCGCACCATGCCCCTGGTCTTCGAAGCCATTGGCCTAAATGCCATCGACGTACGGGTGATCAAAATTTATGAGAACAACATTCCCCAGTTCCTTCAACTAAATCAGATCAGCGGCCACGAGCAGCTCAAGCAGGTAGGTCAACCTGTTGTGACCAAGCGCATCGACCTCAATGCCGGGGAGAGCATGGACCTCAACCAGTGGAACCGCCACTCGCTCGATCTTGCCAGTCTGATCAACACCGATCCTGGTGCGATTTATGAAATTGCCATTGGATTCCGTCCAGAGTACTCGCTCTATGACTGTGCGTCTGATGAAGCCATAGAAGATGAAGTCGACATGGTCGGCATCGACGATAGCTGGTACGAATTTACCGGCTATTACTACGAGCGTTACCGCTACTATCGCTGGAGCGAGCGCGACGATCCCTGCAAAGCCGCCTACTACAACACCGAGCGGCTGGTTCGCCGGAATATCCTGGCCTCTGACCTTGGCATCATCGCCAAGATTGCTCCCAACGGCGGACAGGCTACTGTCACCAACCTCCAGACTACCGACCCCATGCGGGACGTAGAACTGACCTTCTACGACCTGCAACAACAGGAACTTCACAGCACCAAAACCGGCCCCGATGGCACGGTCAGGCTGCCGACCTTCGAGCATCCACCATTCCTGCTGGTGGCCAAACATGGTGATCAGAGGGGCTACCTCCGGCTCGACGATGGGACTTCGCTCAGCATGACCCGCTTTGACACCGACGGGATGAAGTACCACCGAGGCGTGAAGGGCATGCTCTACGGCGAGCGTGGCGTCTGGCGTCCGGGCGATCCCATGTACCTCAATTTCATCCTCCAGGACCAGGCTGATGTGATGCCGGATGCGCATCCCATCAACTTTGAACTGGTTGACCCACGCGGTCAGGTAGTGGTACAGCGCGTCCTCACCGAAGGCACCGACGGATTCTACCCCTTCCACGTCGAGACCGACGACGACGCCCCTACTGGCAACTACACCGCCCGCGTCAAAGTCGGAGCCGCGACCTTCACCGAGACCTTCAAGGTAGAAACCATCCTGCCGAACCGCCTGAAGCTCAACCTGGACTTTGGCAGAGAAGTGCTCAGTGCCTCCACTCAGGGGCAGGCAGGCACTCTCCACTCAGAATGGCTGCACGGAGCCACCGCCAATGGCCTCAAAGCAGACGTGACCGTCGCCCTGCGCGAAATGCCCACCGAGTTTGATCGCTATCCCAACTACCACTTCGACGACCCTGTGCGGCAATTTGAGTCGGACGAACAGGTCATTTTCGAAGGAACCCTGAATGGCGAAGGAAACGCGGCCATCAGGCCCAATATCACCGTCAATCAACAGGCTCCCGGTATGCTCCGCGCCAACTTTACCACCAAGGTATATGAACCCGGTGGCGCCTTTAGTGTGGACCGTTTCAGCATGCCTTATTCTCCCTATCAAACCTATGTCGGGGTACGAGCACCTGAAGCAGAAAACTGGCGCGATGGCCTCCAGGCCGATGAAGACCACCTCGTGGAAATCGCTACAGTGGATCCCAATGGGCGCGCAACCAATAGCAAAGTAGAAGTCACCCTCTACCGCCTTGACTGGCGCTGGTGGTGGGACCGCTCACGCGACAATGTGGGCAGCCGCAGAGGCGAAGTCGATGCCGAGGTGATCGAGACTACTACCATCAACACCGTGAACGGCAAGGGACAATACACCCTCCGCGTCAACAAACCCCGCTGGGGCCGCTTCCTCATTCGCGCTGTGGACGATCAGGGCCATGCTTCAGGTCAGATCGTGTACATCACCTGGCCCGGCTGGAACCGCAACATGAATCAGGAGCAGGAAGGTGCTCAGATGCTGACCTTCGAGGCCGACAAGGAGACCTACAACGTAGGGGAAACGGTCAAGGTGGACATCCCCACAGGAAATGCCGGACGTGCACTTGTCAGCCTGGAAAATGGCAGCGATGTGCTCCAGAGTTATTGGGTGGATGCCAGGCAGGGCAATACGGAGTTTAGTTTCGTGGCTACCGAGCAGATGACCCCGAATCTCTACGTTCACATATCACTGCTTCAGCCCCACGCTCAGACCGCCAACGACCTGCCGATCCGCATGTACGGGGTAATTCCGATTCGGGTGGAAAATCCAGAGACACACCTGACGCCAAAGATCGCCATGCCGGAGACCATTCGTCCCAACTCTGACTACACCGTACAGGTAAGCGAAGCCACCGGACAACCGATGACCTATACCCTGGCGGTAGTGGACGAAGGACTCCTGGGCCTGACCCGTTACCATGCCCCCGACCCCTGGCAAACCTTCTACCGCCGCGAGGCACTGGGGGTCAAAACCTGGGACATTTACGACGATGTATTGGGAGCTTATGGAGGCGAAGTCAAAAGCCTGCTCAGCATCGGGGGTGGCGCCGACGATACCGGCCCCAAGGGTAAAAAGCCCGACCGCTTCCGACCTGTGGTCGAATTCATCGGGCCATTTGAGCTGAAGCCCGGCGAGACGGCCCGTCACAGTTTCTCCATGCCCAACTACATCGGCGAGGTACGCGCCATGGTCGTGGCAGGTAAACCAGACGAAGGCGCCTATGGCGTAGCCGAGCGATCCGCAAAAGTCAAGCAACCCCTCATGGTGCTTGGCACCCTGCCCCGTGTCCTGGGGCCTGGCGAAAGTGTACAGTTACCTGTCACAGTATTCGCCATGGAAGACCGCATACGCGAAGCAACGGTGAACATAGAGGTCGGCGACAAAATGCTGGTCGAAGGCCGGGGCCGCAAGACGGTTCGGTTTAGTTCGCCGGGAGAAGAGATCGTCTTCTTCGAAGTGGGGGTGCTGAGTTCTATTGGCAAAACGCCCGTCAAGATCACCGTTTCTTCAGGTTCCGAAAGCGCTGTGTATGAGACAGATATTGAAATTCGGCCTCCGAATCCCCGCGTGACGGATGTCTATGCTACCACGATGGAGGCCAGTTCGTCCTGGTCTCAGGACTTTTCGCCCCCGGGTATGCTGGGCACCAACCACGGTGTACTGGAAGTTTCGTCCATTCCTCCACTGAACCTGGGCCGCAGGCTGCGCTACCTGATCCGCTACCCATACGGCTGCATCGAGCAAACGACCTCCAGCGGCTTTCCGCAGGTATATCTGAACAAGCTGATGGACCTGGAGCCAGCGCGTAAACGAGAAATCGACCAGAATATCCGCGCCACCCTGGATCGCCTGCGCCGCTTCCAGACCACAACAGGAGGCTTTGCCTACTGGCCTGGCAACCGTACCCCCAGCGAGTGGGGCAGCAACTACGCTGGCCACTTCATGCTGGAAGCCCAGGCGGCAGGCTACCGCATCCCGGGCGATATGTTTGACAAATGGCTCAAATTCCAGAAATCTCAGGCTCTGGCCTACTCCTCCGATGGGGAAACAGCTGAAGGTCGACACATCGAGTTGTATCAGGCCTATCGCCTTTATTTGCTGGCGCTGGCTGGTAAGCCTGAAGTTGGAGCCATGAACCGATTCCGGCGCCGTAGCAGCCCGGATCCTGTCGCACAGTGGTTCCTCGCCGGGGCCTACAACCTCGCAGGACGCCAGGAAGTCGCCAGTCGGATCTCCAATGACCTCAGCCGTCGCGTTACCAGAGACTACCGCGAGCTCGGCTATACCTACGGATCGACTCTGCGGGATCAGTCCATCATCCTCATGATTTTGAGCGAAATGGACCGACGGGTTGAAGCTCGCGACCTGGTGGATTATATCTCTGATCGGCTGACGGAGGATAGCTGGTACAGCACCCAGACCACGGCCTATAGCCTCGTAGCCATGGCCAAGTTCGTCGGAAACGGAAGTGCTGGCCAGGACATGGAGTTTGAGTACCGCCTCGACGGTGGCCGCTGGATCAGCGTGGACACCAAAGCCTCTATCTGGCAGGTGGAAATGGATGAACCTTCCTCCGGAAAGGTTGAAATTCGGAACCGCACCCGAAGCGTTCTCTTTCCTCGTCTCGTCATGGACGGAATTCCGCTAAGGGGAGATACCAGTTCGGCAAGCAATGGACTGTCGCTGGACATCAGCTATGCTGACCTCAATGGAAAAAGTATCAATGTATCCCGTCTGCCTCAGGGGACAGATTTTGTGGCAAAAGTGAAAGTCCGCAACCTGCGCCAGCGCAGTTACCAGGAACTGGCACTGGACCAGATCTTCCCCTCCGGCTGGGAAATCATCAACACCCGACTGGATGGAGGCGTGTTGCAGGGCGATACCCCAGAGTACCGCGACATTCGCGACGACCGGGTCTATACCTTCTTTGACCTTAATAGAAATGAAGAAAAGACCTTCTACGTCCGCCTGAATGCCACCTACCTGGGCCGATATTACCTCCCCACAGTCGCTGTCTCTGCCATGTATGACAACAGCATTAATGCTCGTCAACCCGGGAAGTGGGTGCGCGTGATTTCTGCTGGTGGAGATTGATAGTTGCGCATGAAACAAAGCGGGGACGGGGCTCTTACCAGATCGGTAAAAGCCCCGTCTGATTTTGATACCAAGTGGACCAACGTTGAAAAATCACAAGGGTAAACCCTCTACCTACAGCCAGTTTGGGGGTGATTTTGCATAAGCTTTCGCCACATCTATATATTTCCCTATCTTCATTTCCAGGGCTTTTCGAAGACAAATCAGAACTGTTTGTCAGCGTCTGAAGTTATTCTTATACCCATCACTGAACCCAACTATTCCTGCACATGCCTTATCGCCTTATCCTGCTCCTTGGACTACTCAACAGCTTTGTTTTTTATTCCTGGAGTCAGACTCCTGATACGTGCGTCAGGGTGGTCGGGCAACATATAGTGGTGATCGGGTCTTCTACTGCCGCGGGGGTAGGTCCAACTACACTGGACTCGGCCTGGGTATGGAGATACCGCAGCTCGGTGGAAATGCTGCATCCTGACTATCAGGTGACCAACCTCGCCAAGGGAGGCTATCAGACTTACCACCTGATGCCCAATGATTTTATCCCACCCTCTGGCTCTCCCTGGCCCGATACCCTGCGCAATATCACCAAGGCGCTCTCACTTGATCCCGATGCCATCATTATCAACCTGCCTTCCAACGATGCTTCAGCAGGAGTAGACGCCGCTACGCAGATGCAGAATTTTCGTATGATGGTGGATCAGGCTGCGGACCAGGAAGTACCAGTCTGGATCTGTACACCACAGCCCCGGGTGTTTGATTCGGCAAAAGTCGCGATTCAACTCGCGTTACTCGACTCGGTAAGCCTCGGATTTGCGGGCAGAAACCTGGACTTCTGGACCGGATTTGCCGATGCGAATGGACAGCCCATTTCTACTTATGACTCCGGGGATGGGGTCCACCTGAACGATGAAGGTCACCGAATCCTGTTTGAGCGGGTTGCCAACGCCAACATTCCGCAACAGGCACTTCAGATCGACTCCGTTCCCCACTATGTTCTCCATCTTGTGGATACCGACCGGTTTTGTGCCATCTCTTCAGATCAGCTAAGGCTGCGCTGGATCAACCTCGGATCTGATGAACCCGTTCAGCTATTCGTCCGCTGGCAACATCCTGATACCACTTTCATCCAACAGTTCCCCCTCCAACATGCGGCCTGTGAGGGCGATGACCAATACATTGACTATCGGCTCCCTTTCGGCGGAGAGTGGTTGATCCAGGTTTTCGTCCTTGACGATCAGGGGAGCCCCGCCTCAGATACACTGGAATTCTCCGAAACGCTTTTCTCAATCGAGCCACCCACAACGGTGCTGGATACTGCCTGTTTTAAGGAGCCAATTTCGCTGATAGCCAATGGTTCTGGCAACATTTCCTGGTGGGCGGACGATTCATCCGATAATATACTTTCGACAGACTCGATTCTGAACCTATCTGCTCCTTCTCAAAACCATGTCTACTGGGTAAGTCAGGAAAAAGGGCCTTTGCGCCGTAACCAAAAGGTTAGAACTGTAGATCGATTTGATCGGGACTGGAATGGGGTGATGGTCGACCTGACTGCCTATGACGATCTTGTCCTCGACAGCATCGAGGTACCTATTTCCAGTCCTGGTACCCAAACCATGGTCATTTGGTATCGTCCCGGGACACACATCGGCTTTGAGCAACTGCCGGGTAACTGGCTTATTTGGGACAGTGTCACAGTAACTGTGGACAGCAGCTGGATCTGGATTCCCATCACTCCCTTTTCCCTGACCGAAGGAGATACGATAGCCCTATACCTGCAACTGGCAAATGCCGGTAGCCGCCTCCGCTATGATGCAACCCAGGAGCCGGAATGGTTTACTTCACGTGAGCTGGGAATCTTTACGGGAACCGGGGTGAGCTATACCTTTGGCGACACCTATTATCCCCGTATTGCTAATCTGACTTTTGGTTACCACTTCGAGCGAGGGTATTGTCCCAGCAAAAGGGTTTCCTATCCACTGGTCGTCAACCAACCCACTCTTGATCTGGCACCTGACACCCTGGTTTCCATCGGAGATACGCTCTACCTAACTGCTCCGATGGGACATGAATACAGCTGGTCAAATGGGGCCCAGTCGCAGGAGACTTTCTTTCTGAAGCCGGGCCGGTCGGATTCCTTGCTGATTCGCCTGGAGGTAACAGATGTAGCCGGCTGTACTGCTGAGGACTCAATCTGGGCAGTCTGGATCAAAACCAAGGTGCAGGAACCTGCACTTGAAAAAATTTCTCTGAACCAGGACCGGCTTCGTGGCACCTTCTGGCTGGAGGGAACGGGGCAACCTCCCACCAAAATTCAACTCCTTGACATGAGGGGGCAGTTCATCAAAAGTTGGCCTGGGGGGAACTGGAGACAACCTTACTTTTTGCCCAATCTTCCCAGGGGGTTGTACCTCGTCAAGGTAACGGTTGGCAACAGAACGGAAGCATTCACCCTGCGTCCCTAGTATATCCCCGGTCCAGGAAATGGTCAAAAGCATCAGATCTTACATGAAAGAATTTTGGGTTAGGGGAAAGGATGCTTAAACTTTATATTGGGGGACCAGTCATAGAAACGCTGACCTGGACAACCTTTCTCCCCCTTGTTTTCGTTAAATCAATTGGTTGAAAAAGGTGAATCACCTCGACTTACTATGAAAATCTCAAAGCAAACCAGTTTATGGCTGGGTCTGGGACTTGCCCTCCTCACCTCTGCCTGCAAGCCAGATAACCCCATTCAGGAAGATATTTACCAGGTTCCGGAGATTATAGAGCCCTATATCGAACTGTTTGAAATGGAAGCTGCAGCCCGTGGTTTCAATATTACCATTGACAGTGTCATCGTAGAGTTTGCCAGCGACCTGAATGGCGGGGACGCTGCTGGGCTGTGTACCTTTGCCACGCATCGTTCGCCCATCCCCCACATTTCCCTCGATACCACTTCCTTCAACTGGACCAATAACGAATACCATCGCGAAATCCTCGTTTTCCACGAACTGGGACATTGTATTCTCGACAGAAGAGAGCACCGAGACGACCTACTCCCAAATGGCAACATTGCGTCGATCATGCGGTCTACGGGCGAGCAGGTATATGGAGGTAGCCTCAACTACTACAAGCGGGATTATTATCTCGATGAGCTTTTTGACCCCAGCACACCTGCTCCTGACTGGGCAACTGATTTCCCTACGTATGCAGAAGGAGCCTCCTTTTCCCGGTCTCCTGTCCTACTCGAAGAATTTGACGACAATAGCAACGGCTGGTCTGTTGGTTCCAGTGATGACTTTGAAGCCAGCATCGAAAATGGCCGTTTCTTCTTCCAGTCCAAATCCGAATCAGCCTACTTCAACCCAATCCGGGTTGCATTTGACATGACCCAGGACTTCGAGATAGAGACTTCCATGAAGATTGCTTCCGGAACCCGCTCTGTTATGCTGCAGTGGGGCGGAGGAGTCAGTGGCATCGGCCAGCCAAATGGCAATGACCTGAGCTTTTATGGATTTGCAAAGGACACGATCGCCTTCATCGGCCAGTGGGAAACCGGGGTTTCGATCAGCAACACTCCGCGTGTATTCTTGCCTGAATTCAATAAAATCACCATTCGGAAAATCGGCACTGATTACCACTTCTACTTCAACGAAGAGTATTTCGATGTCATGAAGTACGAAGCCCTGCCAGGAGATGTTTTTGCATTCTACGTTGGCCCATTTACCCAACTCGAAGTAGAGTACCTGAACGTCAGCCTTCTGGAATAGGCCAGCAACATGTTGCTTTCAGGATTCCCCTCCTAGCCCAGTAGCCCTTCAATCACTGATGAGGGGCTCATACCGCTAATACCTTAGTGGAAAGAATTCGAAATTCGTCATCAGCAATTTCCCGCTCTGCGGAATTTCGCTGCCCTCAACATGATAGAAAGTGTTGCTGGTGAGTATTTTATACGAATTCCGAATGACCAATTACTTAATTCCCCAGGCCTCAGCCAATAGGAGGAAAGGTGAACTTTTCACAATTTGTACTGACAGCTATGTCATTTTTTTCGAAATCCTCACCTAAATTGATGGAAGGGCATTTGTACCTTTGTAATTGAAATACTTCATTTTGGGCAAACCAGGTTTACATATTTTCGGCTTACTTCTACTCGTTATAGGCCTTAGCATCGCAAAAGGTCAGAATATGAGGTCGATGGTGCTCGGGGATATGTCAGATCTCCCCTCCGAACTATGTAAGGATGTGTCAACAGATGAGTTGGGCTATCTCTGGGTGGCCACGGACAATGGGATTGCAAGATATGACGGGGAGGAAGTAACAACGTATCCATCGGCTTCCGGTGTTATTTTTCCGAAGTCCTTTTTCAAAACGTCAGATGGTGACCTTTTTGTCGTCCACGATCATGGCATCACCCAAATCACCTACGAGCAGGGGATTCCTGCCTTCTCCGTTTTTCTTCAGGCAAGTTCCCAAAAAACCGATTCTACCGTATGGTACCCAAAAGCTGGCCTGGAAGATAAGAACGGAAACATCTGGATTAGCGAACCGCATGCCATCGTAAAGTACAACGGAAATGGAATCACTCGCTACCCCTTCCCCGAAGTCTATGAGGCCCAGGACTTTCTTCGTTCCTTTTCTCTTACCCTGCATCCCGACGGTACCCTCTGGGTCTGTACCTATACCGCTCTTGGAGGAATCTTTCATTTTGACCCAAATCAGGATCGGTTTATTCTGTTAGAAGGAAGTCAAAATCTTGGCTGGGGCAGTGCCCTTTTGTGGAAAGACTCCGAGCACCTTTGGGTAGGCACGTCTGCCGGGATAGCCGAAGTGACCCTGGATTCTGAAAAGAATCTGCTTAATCAACGCGCGCTTTTCCCAGAGTTACCCATTAGCTCTCTCGAGCAGGTATCCAATAGCCTGTTTCTTCTGGGCACTTGGGGGAATGGTCTTTTTGAATTACGGGACGACCAGAATAGCGGATACACCCTTCAGCAGATCAGCAGGGAACTCACCCATGATCTTCGCATCAAAGCCATTCAGTCCGAGCCTCGTGGAGAATGGTGGATTGCTACTGACAATGGACTGGTATTTATACAACAGACATGGTTTGAGAAGGCCCCTCTGGTTGGGCAGATTAATGAACCCTATATCCAGGATATCATCCTGACAGAATCCGGAAAAGTACTGGTGGCAGACAAAAGCAGAATCTGGGAAGTCAGCCGAAATGACCAGACTCCCCAATTTGATACTCATCAGATCTTCGATGATCCCAGTACCTACCTGCTGTCTCTCACCGCCTGGGGAGATGAAATATGGGCAAGTTCCCAGGATGAGGTACTGATCATCGGGCAGGAAGGCATCCAACATCGAATTCGGATTGGCACCTCGCACGAGTTTATTTTTTCAATTGCGACTGATTCAGCAGGGAACGGCTGGGCCATTCAGAAAGGTACGGAAGGGCTATTTCGCATCGACCGAAACCGCAATGTACACCGATACCAGCAGTCCCAGGGGGTTCCTGGCATCATGGAGTTCGTCCGTCAATGCTCCGGTCGGCTATATGCCGCGGCGCCAGGATTTGGGATCTATAGATACTCCCCAATCAGGGATAGATTTGAGCGCTTTGGCACTGCCTGCCCAGATACCATAAAAACTCTGAATGATATTTGGGTGGACCATCAAATGAATATCTGGGTTGCCACCAACCAGGGACTATGGAATGTAAACCAGGAAGGCTGGATACAGGTTGAGGCAAATGAGCCTGATTTAATCGGACTAAACAGTGTGACCGGAGATGCTAACGGCCTATTATACCTCGGGGGAGTAAATGGGGTAATTCTCTATGATCCACAAACCGGGAAGAAGGTGGTAATTGACGAGCAGGGCGGAATGCCATCTCAGACCGCAACCCCCAGGAGCAGTCTTCTTCAAAATGAAGAAAATTTCTGGATAGGTACCTCCCGGGGACTTGCTTACGGTCCTATCGCCAGACAAGCAACATTTGCTGCCTCTGCTGTCCCCGTCCTAAAAAGCATCGAAATTGATGGGAACAGCTATCAGGAGGGCGACATTCAACTGAACTATCTTCCCGAAAAGCAAGCCATTTCTCTTTCCTTCTTTGGATCAACGTTCCCATCCTTTGGGGTCCTGTTTCAGCACCGAATCCTGGAGATTGATACCACCTGGAGTGAGCCGGACGAAGAGAATACCTGGCTGATTTCCTCCCTTCCTGCTGGAACCTATACACTGGAGGTGAGGGCAAGAAAAAAAGGGGGATGGCACTGGAGTGCCCACTGGACCATGAACATCACCCTTGTCCCCCCCTGGTGGCGACACTGGTATGTGATCATTTCCCTCCTGATAGTATGGGGTTGGTTGATGGTTGGGGCAGCACAGATGAATAATCGACGGCTAAAAAGCCAAAATGAAAACCTGGAGAGGATCGTTAAAAGCAGGACCGTAGAACTGGCCAATGCGGTGAAAGAAGCACAGGCTGCCAGTAAGGCAAAGAGCGAATTTTTGGCAAATATGAGCCATGAGATTCGGACGCCAATGAATGGTTTACTTGGTATGGTCCAACTCATGGCGGATACTCCCCTGGATGAGGAACAACAGGACTACCTCAGTACCATGCAGGTTAGTGGAAAAAACCTGCTAACCATAATCAATGACATCCTGGATTTCTCCAAGATTGAAGCGGGTAAGCTACAAATGGAGGTTATTCCCATTAACCTCCCCAGCACCCTGAAGCAGACCATCGCCATGTTTGAATCCCAGGCGAGGGAAAAGAAGCTTGAACTGTTACTTCAAATAGCTCCGGGTACGCCTGACTGGGTCCTCGGAGATCCCACACGACTGGTACAGGTACTCGTCAATCTCCTGGGGAATGCGATGAAGTTTACCCATCAGGGCTCCGTAACATTGTTTGTTGAAGGAAAGCAAGATCAATCAACTCCCAATAATTCGCTATCACTCACTTTTCAGGTCATCGATACCGGCATCGGGATAAACCCAGAAAAGACCCAACTGCTTTTTGAAGCCTTCTCTCAGGCAGATGCTTCCATGACCCGAAAATATGGAGGAACAGGCCTTGGCCTGGCCATCAGTGCCCAACTGGTACAGATGATGGGAGGTCAACTAACCGTAGCCAGTCAACCTGAAAAGGGGTCCACATTCAGCTTTACCATAAAATCCGAGATTGCCCCGCCTGAGCCTTCTCCTGTCGAAGTTATAGGTCAACATGAAAACCAAAGCTCAGTACTTTCCATCGTCGTGGTGGAAGATAATCCCATCAATCAGAAACTGATCAAGCGGATGCTTTTCAAGCTTGGTTTCGAGGCAATAATCCTCTCAAATGGCGCTGAGGCACTCGACTATACCAAAACCCACCAGCCAAACCTGGTATTAATGGACGTCCAAATGCCTGTCATGGACGGCCTCACAGCAACCCGTGAGATCAGGAAGCTACATGATCTGCCCCAGCCCCTGATCATCGCCATGACCGCCAATGCCATGCAGGGCGATCGTGAAATATGCCTGGAGGCCGGCATGGATGACTATATGAGCAAACCTTTCAAAAAAGAGGAATTAAAGGAGCTGTTGGAAAAGTATTCGAAGCAGGGAGTTTCCCCAGAATAGTTTTCCGGTATTCTCCATCATACGGAATACGGCACAGGATTCCCCCCATGCCGTATTCCGCATATTCGTTGGCTATCTACTCTTCGTAGGGGATCCAAACCTTCATTTTGCCGATGCCACGGTTGGACCAGGCGTAATAGGGAATAGCTTTTACCATGCCGGATTTACCATTTCCTTCGAGCACATTTACCCCTTCAAGTAAAGAAGATTCCCAGTTCACCTGATAAGTCTCTCCCGCATCCACAGCCAGGGCATCAAAATCGCCGGGATTGTCCATTTCTTCTGCAGCATAGACGATAGCCCATATTCCAGCGAAACCTTGCCCTGGTCTTCTGCGACCATCTCATGGGCCCTGACGGTGCGCACCTCCAGTGGAAATTCGATGGTCTTATCCTGCACTCGCTGCACGATCATG
Organism: uncultured Bacteroidia bacterium; assembly: GCA_964343195.1. Lineage (GTDB taxonomy): Bacteria > Bacteroidota > Bacteroidia > J057 > J057 > CAYVAP01. Next base: position 22,465 of record CAYFIR010000104.1, read on the forward strand.
CAATCAGAAGTTATCGGTGAGCTTCACATTCCCAATGTCAGCGGGCTGAATGGGGTAATCTCTGTTTGAGTTCGAAAGCAAAGGTAGAGCAGGATGGCCTGGTTAGGCTATCACAAAACCGGAGAATGCGCTTGGCAAATATTCCAAAAGTCATCAGCGAGATGGTTCGGTTGGGATAGGTCGCTGCAAACAATGCCGATACCGACCCACCTTCGGAATGTCCAAACAGAACCGCCTTTTCGGACTCCACCGCATCCATTACTGCCCGGATGTCATCCATCCTTTCCTCGATGGTGGACAGTTCGACAATGCGATCCGATAGCCCGGTCCCACGCTTATCAAACAAAATGACCCGAGCAATCTTCCCCAATTCCGCTAAAAAGTGAACCATTTCCGGGCAGGCCCACATCCAGTCGATGTTAGACACCCACCCTGGTATGTACACCAGATCGATTGGCCCTGAACCAAACACCTGGTAGGCAATATTGATCCGTCCACTCTTGGTGTATTGGGTTTGTGGTTTCATACAGGTGATAGGACTTTATGGGAAAATTCCCTCCCTGAGAAGTCGTATCAAGGGCGCAGACTGAAAGAAACGTGGGAGCAGGCAGACCAATTTGTGGGGAGCATTGCAAATACCAGCTACTTCCCAATACAATATCTAATGTACTACTGACTATCAGTTAGTTAGCTGTCAATAGGTACAAATTAGCAACAAAAAGTATTGATTTATAGCTAATCAAGGGCTAAAGAAAGGAAAAATGAAAGGTGCGAGCATGAAAAAACCGCTCTACAAAGAAAGCGGTTTTTCAAGAAAACGTCAATCGCTTTACGCAACTGTTACAGAGCCTAAATAAGAGCTGTTAGCGACTTTAGAGCCATCTTCTGAGATAAACCCTAAGAACACTTCAACATCTTCACCAGTGTACTCAGAAGGCACGGAAATGGTCTCAGTTCCGGCTGATCTTGCTGGTCCAGCTGTGGTGAATACTGCTTCTTGGCGTGTGGTGTTCAATAGAACAATCAGAGCTTTGTCTGTTGCCTGTGCGCTACCACTTCCTGAATTGTCTGTCCAGGTTACTTCTACACTGGCTGCACTTGGAGAAGAAGCTGCTCCGTTGGCTGCACCTGTGAGGTTTCCACGGGTAACCAATGCACTTGCATAGTCAACCATGAAGTTTGGATAAGCTCCCGTGATTGCGTTGTTCAGGTTGTATGACATGGCCGCATTGAATTGCGTCATCTTGTTAGCATACAACTTGAAGCCTACTCTCAGTAAGTCAGTCATTGGTTGCAAGAACCTTAGAACTGTAGAGAATTTGGAACGTTGGTCAACCTGACCTTCTGTTCTCGGGTTGGTTACGTTGGCAGGCTTGATTCTCATGTAGTCAATGCCCTTCCAAGTACCACCTACGACATTTCCGACCTTGCCGGAGAAGCCGCCTAATACACCTTGTGAAATTTTTCCCATTGCTTTATAAATTTTACGGGGTTAAACAAATGCTTGGACTTGGCACGGACTAAACACGGCTTTATCCTATCGCATCTAAAATACTCCAAGAAGTATGCAAGGTTGTTGGCTTGGATGCTGTTGCATTAGAACGCTTCTTTTTGCTTGTCAGGTAGTTACAAGTTGGCAGATCAGGTATTTATCCTGCACCTGTGTCATGAAGTAGTTGGCGGAAAATTGACCTTCTTGCTGTATCTACCATCTTTAATGAGACCTTGATTTTTTCTTCATGGATTTCTAAAAGTCTGAGTGCGTTGATTGCCTTTTCAAATGCCTGGGCTTTTGAGCTTGCTTTCATTTCTGATTCAATCAGGTGCTTTCTTAATTCGTGAATGGATATGAAGGGAATTACAGATCCACGAAGAAGGTACTGGAAGGATTTGGAACGCCACAATCCGAAGCAAAGCCAGTACATAAACTCTTTGTCTCCTTCATTTTCAGTCAGGCAAACAAAGCAATTCGGGCAAGGTGCATTTAAAGGTTTCCCGCTATTCAATCCTTTATTCAGGATAAAGAAATGGGGTTTGGTGTAGGTGGTTTCTGGTCTGTGTGTTTTCAAGCGAAACGATTTCATATAGCAAGCCATTAGAATTATGCT
>CAYFIR010000105.1:0-23938 GCA_964343195.1 uncultured Bacteroidia bacterium
TACCGGACCAACGGTATGTATGTCAAAAGAACGGTCTGGACAATTGAGAAGGCTGCGACCCTCCCGACTTGTCGGGATATGCTAACCAACTGAACTACCGGACCGGCTTGTTGAAGAACAAACAATCAGGCGTTTTTCCCGATTGCGGATGCAAATATAGAAGGACCGGACCGACTGTCCAAATACTACACGAAATTTTTAGGAGTTTTTTAGATTCATTTGCTACCTGAGGCGTGGCTTAAGCAGGTATAAAGGGTATGGGGAAAGGGGGGGTAGGACAGTTTTCACATTGACCATTTTCACCCCCTGGTTCCCCAAGGGGGATTTCGCGTAGCGTTTGGATCTTCTTGCCCCGTCCCTTTGTTCCTTGTCGAAGATTCCGGTTCATCGGAAAGAGGGTTGGGGGTGAAAAACGCTTGCTCTGGAGGAATTTAGACCTACACCCGGGGAAATGAAGGAAAACAGGTCCTACATTCCTTTATACCTTTTGCTGGTTCACATCTGCCCAGGTGCCTAATCTACTCCTGCCCTTTTCCTGATAAAGTCTTGCCCCCGTTCATCGTGTAAATGATTCCCGGGCTGGTGAGCAGCATGGTCTGCTGACATTTCTGGTACAACTGGTCTATCCAAAAATCCCATTTACTTCGAACAAGTTGACCTGGCCCAACGTCCTGTCCCCGCTACTTTTGATCGTCTTTCCCTGAGAAAAGGGGCGATACTCCCAGAAAGTCACAGGAATTCGTCTACGGGTTTTCCTGTATCTGCTTCTACGGCAGCTCGATATTCTGCACACTTTCAGTCAGATATCTTTCCATAGGCCTGGGAACATCTGGTGACAATTTGGAGGCATGAAAACGATCCGCTTGTCTCCACTATTTAAAATTGTCCTGCTTTTGTCCGTGGGAATAGGAATGAATTCGATGCTGGGAAATGGACCTGGGCTGCTAATCCTACCCGGAATGATTATCCTGGCTAGCGTCATTCGCTCTGGGAGAAAGTTGAGTTTTCACAAACGTGAAAGCCTTACTCTGATTGGCGCGGCGCTGCTACTTATAGGATTGGGAAGCCTGCGTCAATCCGTGGAAAACTATTCCTCCAGGTTAGACGACCTCGAACCCTACAACTGTCAGGAGCAGGCGATACTCGGAGTTGTTTCCGGGCCAATCAAGGAAAACGCCTGGGGCAGAAAAGCCACCCTGCATATTTGTGCCCTGCAGGACGACAGCACCTGGCAACCTCTCAATGGAAAACTCTTGGCCTATTTCCCGGCTGACGGAGCATCCATTCAGCAACATGACAGCGTCCTTGTTCTTGGCCGGTTTCAAACCGTGTACAGTCAGTATGAAAGTTACCTGAGCTTCCTCCACCAAAAGGGCATTCACCATGCAATCGAAGTAGAGGCTTATCAGGTGCGGAGGCAACGTACTGGCATCATGGCACTTGCCTCGAATTGGCAGCGTCAATTTTCTCAAAACCTCGGGATGGTTATCAAAGATCGGGACCTAAGCGCCCTGGGGCAGGCCATGTTTCTGGGAGATAAAAGCCACCTGAGCACCGAGATGAAAGCAGATTTTGCGGCGGCTGGCGCAAGTCATGTGCTGGCCATCTCGGGCCTGCACGTCGGCATCGTATTCATTTTCATCACATTCCTGCTGACACCCCTGACCTGGCTACGAAATGGCAAAAAATGGCGCTCATTCGCAGCGCTGATCCTCTTGTTGCTATTCATGGTCATGACGGGAGCCTCGCCCGCAGTGGTTCGGGCGGTAATGATGCTGGGAAGTGTCCTGGTATTTCGCCTGTTCTATGCCAGATACCAATTGCTCAATGTGGTGTCACTGGCCGCCCTGATTCAGGTGCTACACAATCCGGGGGTAATAAAAGAGGTAGGGTTCCAGCTCTCATATGCCGCCGTGCTGGGCATCGTGTTTCTGCTGCCCTACTTTGAAAAGCAATACAAAACGAAGCATCGCTGGCTGGGGCTCATCTATGGTTGGATCGCCGTGAGCCTGGTGGCTACCCTGGCGACCGCACCCCTTATCATCTATTACTTCGGGCAGTTCCCTACCTACTTTTTGCTGACCAATCTGCTGATTTCAGGCTTTCTGCCTCTGCTCATGGGCCTTGGGTTCCTGACGGTTTTACTGGCTGGAGTGCCAATGGCAGGCGCTATCCTGGGTGGCATGGTGGAGTTTCTCCTTCACATCCTGGCTACGATTTGTACAGAAATCGCTGCTCTCCCCTTTGCCGTCATCGAAAATTTCAGCCTGAGTGAAAAGGGACTTCCGGCTCTCTTCCTGCAAGTTGGTATCGCATTACTGTTCCTTTTCGCTCCGGTTTGGAAAATACACCGGCCAAGGTTCTCCCGAAAAGCCAGACTTCAGCCCACATCCCCAAGCCTTTCTTAAGCTCCCTTATTCATTTGCTCAGTTACGAATCATCAATCTCAAAATTCCATTCATGTCATTTACCAATCAACTCCACTACAAGCCTCAATGGCTTCACATCATCTGGACCAGTCAGGACTTTCGCCCCTGGATACCAAAGGGAAAAGATTCTTTGCTTGTCAGACAGATCCATAAAGCCTGCCGTCAGCAGGGGATTTACCTGGATCTTGCAGCAGGACACGACCAACACATTCATCTGTTGGTTCGGCCGCATACCCAGAAACTAGCCGAACAACTGCGTACCCTCGTAAGCTATCAGAGCCGACGCTTCATGTACAGGCACCTACCTTCGGATATTTCCTCGCAGATAACCCTCGTGGACTGGGTCAAAACCATCCGCCACCAGGAACTAGGGGTAATACGCCGACACCTGCTTCGTCAGGAAAAAATCCATGAAAACATGAGCTTTGAGGAAGAGTTACAGTCTCTTGGCATGACCCAGCCCAACGATACCTGCGTCATCTGGGGAGATATCTATCTGGTAAGTGCGTGAAGTGGGGAAAAGAAGGTATGGAGGTATGGAGGTATGGAGGTATGGAGGTATGAGTGTGCGAAATATGGCCCAACAGGTTCCTCCATATACTTCATATACTTCATATACTCCCTATACCCCACACCTACTAACCTCACCAATATTTGATTCCTTTCCCGAGTCTCCTGATCTTTGCTGCGAATTTGCGCCCCGAGATCAAATATCACAAAGCGAACAAGCGAATGAATCAGAAGCTGGACGTACTCATCATTGGCGCAGGCCCCATTGGACTGGCTTGTGGCATTGAAGCGACCAAAGCTGGTCTGAACTATCAGATCATCGAAAAAGGAGTGTTGGTCAACTCGATTTATAACTATCCGGCCAACATGACCTTTTTCTCGACTTCGGAGAAAATCGAGATCGGAGGGGTACCGTTTGTTTCGCATGGAAACAAGCCCACCCGGATGGAAGCCCTGGAATATTATCGCCGGGTCAAAAACCTGTTTGAGCTAAAAGTAAACCTCTACGAAGCCGTTGAGACCATCGCGCGCACCGACGAGGGCGATTATTACATCAAGAGCAGCAAAGCCGAATATTCCGCTTCACAGGTCGTCATCGCGACAGGATTTTACGATCAGCCCAACTTGCTGGATGTTCCAGGCGAAGACCTGCCCAAGGTATTACACTACTATAGCGAACCTTATCCTTTTGCCGAACAAAAAGTCGTCGTAGTCGGAGCCGGTAACAGCGCCATCGATGTCGCCCTGGAAACCTGGCGTAAGGGAGCCAAGGTCACGCTCGTACACCGAGGGGCTGAGATCAGCCATAGGATTAAATATTGGGTGAAACCCGACATCGACAACCGCATCGCAGAGGGATCGATCAAGGCTTACTTCAATTCTTCTCTAACGGAAATTCGCCCCGATCAAGTGGACATCCAGACTCCTGAAGGGCTGGTTACCATTGAAAATGACTTCGTCCTCGCCATGACGGGGTATCACCCCAATTTCGAGTGGCTGGAGAGCATTGGCATCGAAGTGAGCGACGATGAGTCCTGCTTCCCGCAGCGAAACGCAGATACCTTCGAGTCCAACCTGCCGGGGGTATTCCTCGCCGGAACCGTCTGTGGCGGCAACAAGACCAGCAAGTGGTTCATCGAAAACTCCATCGCTCACGCAGAGATCATCATCGCCCAGGTAGCGAAAAGGGTGAAAAATTAGAAGTCAGACCGTCTTGGGCCTGTCAGATCGTCCTGGCCAGTTCGGCAAGCTCACTGGCCGGGACTGTCAGATGCCAGACAAGAAATAATCCTTCTAACTTCTTATCTCTCTTCTCGCAGTGAAACGATCTCGCAGCGAAGGCAGCCTGTCCCGAGAATCGGGAGTCTGACTTCTTCTACCGCTTCTCGCTTCTTTCCACTACCTTGCGGCCCTCAACAAACAAGCAAAAAATCCATGCCCAAAATATTAGTCAGCAACGACGATGGCATCCACGCTCCCGGTATCCTGGCCCTGATCCAGGTCGCCCAGGAATTTGGAGAGGTTACCGTCGTCGCTCCCAATAGCCCTCAGAGCGGGATGGGACACGCCATCAGCGTCGGCAAACCGCTGCGCATCTATGAAGAGGAATTAACCGAAGCCCACCTGATCGGCTTTGCCACATCGGGCACGCCCGCTGACTGTGTAAAACTGGCCACTGGCGTCATCATGGATGAGGAACCCGACCTCATCGTGTCCGGCATCAACCACGGCTACAATTCGTCTGTGAGCAGCATCTACTCGGGCACACTGTCTGCCGCGCGCGAAGGTTCCCTCCAGGGAATTCCCTCCATCGGATTTTCGCTTGGGAACTACCAGCACGAAGCCGACATGACCACGGCCCAGGCAGTCGCCCGTCAGGTGATCGCCCAGGCACTGGAACATGGACTTCCAGGAACCGGATTGCTCAATGTCAATGTCCCGGACCTGCCGCTAGATGAACTAAAAGGCATCCGGATTGTACGCCAGGCCATGGGCCGTTGGGTCGAGGAATTCGACGAACGGGTAGATCCCCACGGAAGAAAGTACTACTGGCTCACGGGTAATTTTGCCCTACTGGATGAAGGAACCGACACAGACATCCATGCCCTGAGAGACGGTTATGCTTCCCTTACCCCCATGTCCAATGACCTGACGGCCCATAGCGATGTGCCCGCTTTGACGCATTGGGATTTGAAAGTGTAGGAAAAAAGAAGTCAGATCGTCCCGCTTCGCGGGACTGTCAGAAGTCAGAGACGAGACAAGAAACAAAGAATCCATTTCCATTCCCCTCTGACTTCTGACAATGAAATGGTCTTACTTCTGACAGGTGCAGCCGCTCTGACATCTCTATCTTCTTTTTCTCATGAAACTCTACCTCATCTCCGGCGAAGACTCCGGCGACATGCACGGAGCCAATCTGGTCAAAGCGCTACGTAGCAAGCTTTCCGACCTCGATGTACGAGGGGTTGGAGGAGACCGACTATTGGCCGAAGGGATGGAGACCGTCGCCCACGTGCGCGACATCAACTTTATGGGCTTCGCTGAGGTCGTTCAGCATTTGGGAACGATCCGAAAGCTCTTCCGGACAGTCGAGGCCGACATCGAAGCATGGAAACCAGACGTAGTCGTGCTGGTAGACTATCCGGGTTTCAACCTGCGAATGGCGGCGTTTATCAAGAAGTTGGGGATACCCGTCGTGTACTACATTTCGCCTCAGGTGTGGGCCTGGAAGAAGAACCGGGTCAAAAAGATCCGGCGTTTTGTGGATAAAATGCTCGTGATCCTGCCCTTCGAAGCAAATTTCTACGAGAAGGAAGGAGTCGAGGCAGATTTCGTAGGCCACCCGCTGCTGGATGAGATAGGCGAAGTGAAGCGAAACAAGCCGGGGAAACCTACCATTGCCCTGCTGCCCGGCAGCCGCAAGCAGGAGATCCAGCGATTGCTGCCCGCTATGAGAGATTTGCCCACGCGATTTCCGGATTTCCGCTTTGTCATTGCGGGAGCCCCCAGCCAAACGGAGGAATTCTACCACAACCTTCTCCCGCCTGATTCTCCCATCGAATTGAAGATGAATCAGACCTACGCACTGCTACGCGAAGCAGACTATGCCGTAGTCGCTTCTGGTACCGCGACGCTGGAGACCGCGCTTTTTCAGGTGCCGGAAGTGGTGATTTACCGAGGCTCCGGTTTGTCTGTCTGGCTGGCCAAACGCCTGGTCAAGGTTCCCTACATCAGCCTCGTCAACCTCATCATGGACCGCAAACTCGTTACCGAGCTGATTCAGCGTGACTGCACCCCCGGACGCATCACCCAGGAACTACAGCTCATGATGCAGCCAGCAGAACGCGAAACCATGCTCAATGGCTACGAAGAACTACGCATCAAACTCGGTGATGCCGGGGCTTCTGAAAATGCAGCGCAGAGCATTCTGAAACTCATAGAGTAACATTGGAGATTGAGCAGTAACTTGGAATCACTACTGCTCAAATAACCTGGCTCATGAGAAACGAAAAACTTACCCGCGTCGTCATCACCGGCATGGGCGTTGTCGCCCCCAATGCCGTTGGACTGACGGATTTTGAAACAGCCCTGCGTGAAGGAAAAAGTGGCCTGAGCTTCCGCCCAGAAATGGCCGAAGCAAATTTTGGCTGCCAGGTCGCGGGAGTTCCTCCGGTTACGGAAGAGCAGCTATTGGCCCATTTCTCAGAACTAACCCTCAAGCACCTCAAATCCACGGGGGTCATGTATGGCACCATGGCCGGAATGGAAGCCTGGAAGGACGCCGGATTTGAATTTCCCAGCGAGGACTCAGAACCCGACTGGGACAGTGGCTGCGTCTTTGGAACAGGCATGACGGGGGCCGAAATCGTGCGTCATGGTGCCCTCCTGGTCGATGCAGGCAAGGTGAAGCGACTCGGCAGCCGCAGCGTCGAGCAGGGAATGGGCAGCGGCCCCAGTGCTTTTCTCGGAGGCAGATTGGGGCTGGGCAATCGCGTCAGCAGCAACTCGGCAGCTTGCGCGACTGGCACCGAAGCCATCCTCATGGCGGCGGAGCGCATCAGATCTGGCAAGGCCAAACGCATGATGGCCGGAAGTTGCGACAGCCAGGGCATCTATGTCTGGGGGGGATTTGATGCCATGCGGGTGCTCAACCGCCGCCACAATGACCAGCCAACTCAGGCCTCCCGGCCCCTTAGCGAAACCGCCAAAGGCTTTATTCCCGGAGCAGGCAGCGGAGCATTGTTACTCGAAAGCCTGGAAAGCGCCCAGGCACGGGGCGCACGCATTTACGCCGAGTTACTCGGTGGCCACGTCAATTCTGGCGGACAATTACAGGGAGGGTCCATGACGGCCCCCAATCCAACCGGGGTCAAGCGCTGCATTCAATATGGGCTGGCAGCGGCAGGTGTTAGCAGCGAGGAAATCGACCTCGTTTCCGGCCACTTGACCGCGACCATGGGCGATCCGCTCGAAGTCGCCAACTGGGTGGAGGTATTGGGCCGAAAAGGGGAGAATTTTCCCTATATGAATTCTTTGAAAGGCCTCATCGGGCACTGCCTCAGCGCTGCCGGAGCCATCGAAACCATTGCCGCCGTGTTGCAGCTAAAGGGGGGCTTCGTACACACATCTGCCAACAGCGAAGACCTGCACCCCGAAGTGGAAGCCCTCGTTCACCGCGACCGCATCCCGCTCCAGGCGATTGAGGCCTCGATTCGTACGGTTGCCAAGGCGAGTTTCGGCTTTGGGGATGTGAATGCCTGCCTGGTACTGCGGAAGTGGGAAGAATAGAAATGACCGTGAGGGGAATTTTGAGGTCAAAGCCTCATATCTTGAGTGTACTGCGTTACTAAAGTATCCCAAACACATTCCACCCATGAAGTTCCCCAAACTCACCCGGCACCTCGGCTCGTTGATGTTCCTGCTACTGGCAGGATATTTTCCATCTCTTCAGGCCCAGGATCACTCCGTCGCGCGTCAGTGGAACGAGGTGCTGCTCAACGGCATCCGAAATGACTTCGCCAGACCAACGGTTCATGCCAGAAATCTATTTCACATCTCGGCGGCGATGTACGATGCCTGGGCGGTATTTGAGCCGAATGCAGCAACCTATTTTCTCGGAAAGCAAAATCACCGTTTTTTCATTCCATTCGAAGGATTTGAAACCGACCTCGATGTCCAGGCTGCACGGGAAGAGGCCATCAGCTATGCGGCATTTCGGCTGATAAAATATCGTTTTCGAAACTCTCCCGGAGCGGAGGAGACACTCGCAGCCTGCGACTCCCTGCTTTTGTCGCTGGGGTATGATCCCACTTTTTCCAATCCAAACTATCAGAATGGCTCGCCTGCCAGTCTGGGCCTTTACCTGGCCGAGCAAATCATCGCCTATGGGCATCAGGATGGATCAAATGAAGAGGCGGGGTATGCCAATTCTTTTTACCAGTCTGTCAACCCTCCTTTGGCCCCAATCGCGCTGGGTAACCCCCGGATGATTTATCCCAATCGCTGGCAACCCCTTCAGCTAGGGCTATTCGTCGACCAGAGTGGAAATCCCCTGAACGGTGGGGCTCCGCCTTTTCTGGGCCCTGAATGGGGATACGTTTCTCCATTTGCGATGAATGAAGATGAAATCACCTGGAAAAAGCATGAGGACTACTGGTATCCCATCTACCACGATCCCGGTCCGCCCGCCCTCATGGATACCAGCTCAAGGGAGCCCTCCTTCGACTATCAGTGGAATCACTCGTTGGTGGCGCTCTGGTCCTCCCACCTCGATCCAAATGACGGCGTAATCTGGGATATTTCTCCCGGCAATCTGGGCAATATTTCCGTTGAAGATTTGCCCACTGACATCGAGGATCTACCTGAATTTTACGATGAACTAAACGGTGGCGACATCGGAACAGGGTACGCTGTCAATCCCAAAACCGGAGCCCCCTACCCTCCCAACCTGGTTCCCAGAGGCGACTACACGCGGGTATTAGCAGAATTCTGGGCTGATGGGCCAGACTCGGAGACGCCTCCTGGTCACTGGTTCACCATCCTGAATCACGTCAACGATCAGCCAGAACTGGAGAAACGATTTGAGGGAAAAGGAGACATTCTCGACCCGCTGGAATGGGACGTCAAGGCTTACTTCATCCTGGGAGGGGCAGTTCATGACGCTGCCATTTCAGCCTGGAGCATCAAGGGCTATTACGATTATGTGCGGCCGATTTCGGCGATTCGCTGGATGGCAGATCAGGGGCAGTCTACTGACCCTACCCAGCTCAACTATTCTCCCTATGGCATTCCACTGGAGCCAGGGCTTATTGAAGTGATCGAAGTGGGAGACCCGCTGGCGGGATTTCGGGATAGCAACGTAGGCAAAATCAAGCTCTACACCTGGCGCGGTCCTGCTTTCATTGGTCTGGGACAGGACTCCATCGCCGGAGTAGGCTGGATCCTGGCAGAGCAGTGGTGGCCCTATCAGCGCCCCAGCTTTGTAACACCGCCATTCGCAGGTTATATCTCTGGCCATTCGACCTTTTCCAGGGCAGCGGCTGAGGTGTTGACGATGCTGACGGGCGACCCGTTTTTCCCCGGCGGCGTAGGAGAATTTGTCGCGCGAAAAAATGAATTTCTGGTCTTCGAAAAAGGCCCTTCGGTCGATGTGGTGCTGCAATGGGCCACTTACCGCGATGCTTCTGACCAAACCAGTCTGTCGCGCATCTGGGGCGGCATCCACCCGCCTGTGGACGATATTCCGGGCAGGCTGATCGGCATTGAAGTCGGCGAGGCGGCCTTTGCCCACGCAAAATCCTACTTCGACGGCACGGCCCGAAGTCCACGCTCGGAACCCTCCGTAACCCTGTATCCCAATCCGCTACGAAACGGGCAACGGCTGTTTTTTGAGCTGGAGGAAGCCTATTCTTCGGTCCAGATTTCCCTCATCAACCTGCATGGTCAGGTATTGGCCACAGAGGAATTCACCGATGTCCCCGTCAACCAAAGCATCGGGTGGCGCATTCCGGCCTTTCAGCCGGGTCTGTACGTGGTGCAGATCATCGCTGGGGATGAAGTCATCAGCCAGAAGGTGCGGGTATGGTAGGGAAAAGAATTCGCATAATTCGTGATTAGGAATTTGTAACGGGTATGAAGGATATGAGGATATGGAGGCAAATCGCTGCTTAAGGCCTTCATACCCTTCGGCTGATACTTCGACTTCGCTCAGCACAAGGCTCAGGGCAGCGCCTCCATTTACTCCATACCTCTCTCTTATAGTTAATTTTTGGACTCCTACTTACCCAGCATTGCACCCAACTACGACCCTGCTTTTCGAGCAGCGAGAAATTACGAATCGCGAATTCACCATTACGAATTTCTAGGCCTTCAACTCCTTCACAGCCTCCTGCCGGATGGCCTTCAGGATCTCATAGGGATCGATGGGGACGAGTTTGCCTTCGATGACAAAAGAGGACGTAACACCCGATATGTGGCGGAACAGCCACTCTACCACGGGCATGAGGTCGCTTTGCTCGCCGAAGGCCAGCATGACTTTTACCGTCTCCCGAAAGCCGGCTCCACGGTTGTAGTAGTTTTCCATGGCGATGAGTTTTGCCTTGGTGCCTTTGATTTTGACTTCGTCGCCCCGATCAATCAGTCGGCTGCGAAACAGGCGAAACTTGAGCGCGGCATCGCTGGTCATGATGTCGATGCGCATGCCTTCGGAACGATACACGACATTGGGATCGGACTCCGCGTCAGAGGGAGCAGTGGCAGCGGAGGCTTTGCCTTCGAGGAAAGCACTAACCTTGGAACTCAGGGTTTCGATCTCCTGAAAACGCTCCTTGGCCATTTCCAGCACGGTTTCGTCGCCAAAGTGGGTGAAGTTGTCCGGGTGAAACTTTTTGCGGGCTTCGGTATGCAACTCCTTGAAATTATCCGAGGTAATCTCGCTGAGGGGTTTGCCGAAATATTTGACGATGCGGTCCTGGTCTTCTTTGCTGAGCCTGCTCATGGGGAAAGGTGTATAGGAGGAATAGGGGATATAAGGTGTATAGGGGGAATATGGGCTGTTCAGTTATATTTAATCTTGTCAAAGTCTCAATGTCTCAAACTCCCAATATCTCAACATCTCGTTTCTATTGACCCATAGTTAACCCAGTTCGTGACGGGAAGTTGAATGAACTTATCAAAGAATTGAGATTATTCACAATGAAGGAGGAATTTGCATGGGCAAATCCGTTGCTATTCTGACAACTGGAACGAATAAAAGTCCTATGTTTGACTAAATCCCTGGCAACATGGATCAAATCACTTTTTCCCAAAAACTCGACTTTCCCAAATACTTTCGTTTTACCCTCAAGTATGCTTACACCCGTCCCTTTATGCTTGTTTTCCAGGCGCTATGGGGATTGGCGCTTTTGTTTTTGCTGCTAGGTCTCCTGGTATCTGGAGGGATGTCCCTGTAGCTCTGCAAATGGACTTTTAATACATGGTTTCTGAAAGTGCTATTTCGCTTTCAGCGGGACCTACTTTCTTTCAAAAGAAAGTAGGCAAAGAAATCTGGGCATTCCATTCAGCCCCACAGGCCGCCCCGGTTCACCGAATGCCCCCCGACGCCGCCACAAGCTCGCTTTATGGCTCTCTTTAAAGAGAATTTGATAACCGACAGGTTTCTCTCTGCGTCCTTGCGCCTCTGCGTGACAATAATATGCGGCGGGTTACTCTTCAATATGCTGCCCTAAGGGGATATGGGAAATGCTAAAGCCGATTGGGTTCTTTTTCGGCTTTCTCTACATCGCCTATCCGGCCATGCTGCTTTTCATTCACCAAAATGCGTTCAACACCAATGAAATCCTGAAAAACACTGTCCAGTCTGACATTTCTTCTCAGGGAATTTCGACTAAAGGGGATTCATATCAGTCTCAGATGGGCTGGAACAAGGTGTACAAAGTGAAAGAGTACAAAGACCGCTTTCTGGTATTCCTGAGCCGGCGTCAGGCCATCCACTTTGAAAAGGGCAACTTCCCCTCAGTGGCAGACATTGAAATCTTCAAGAGCATTGTGCGTCTGCAGCCCAATGTCAAGGTTTCGAAGAAATTTTAGTGCTAGAAGAATTTAACCTCGAAGGGCTCAAATCCCAGATTCCGGTTTTATCGGAAGGAGATCTCTAAGAATACGAAGCAGGCTCATTTCGATATGGACTTCTGAGCCCTTAGTGCCCTTCTTGGGGAACTTTGTGGCTAAAAACTGCAAGGACGCAATGGGCGCAAGGTTAAAGCAAACAGGACCATACTACTGGACATTTTTATTTTCGAACAGCCTATTTTAACCGCAAAGAACGCAAAGGAGGTCGCAAAGTCCGCTAAGAATAAGGTCAAGAGCACAAAGGAAACCGTTGGTTTCGTTTTTGTCTAGCAGTATGAAACAGGACGTCAGACCTTGTTACAGCTAACCAGAGTGCACCCATATACACCATATTTCCCTTATTTCCCCCTCATCGTACCTTTTTGTGGTTAAAGGGAAAGCCGGAGTTCCTACCTTTGCCGCGTGGCAGGAATCTACATCCATATCCCCTTCTGCAGGCACGCCTGCACTTACTGTGACTTTCACTTCTCGACGGTCTTGAGGGGAAAGCACGTCATGGCCCAGGCCATCGCCACAGAACTGGAAATCAAAGCCGACTTTCTCCCTCAAAAAGAAAACCTCGACAGCCTCTACTTCGGGGGCGGTACGCCGAGTGTGCTGGATGAGACGGAGTTAAAATGGATTTTTGAGGCGGTTCACAGGCAATTCAGCTTTCGGGAAGGAGCCGAGATCACGTTGGAGGCGAACCCGGAGGACATCACAGAGGAGCAGGTAGCTATCTGGAAAGGGCTGGGCATCAACCGCCTCAGCATCGGGGTTCAGTCCTTTTTTGCCGATGACCTGGAGTGGATGAACCGCCAACACAGCCCCGATCAGGCCCGTCAGGCGGTAGAGATCGCCCGAAAGGAAGGCATCGACCTCATCAGCGTGGACCTGATCTTCGGCCTCCCCTACTCTACCCCGGAACGCTGGGCAGCCAATGTCAATCAGGCGCTGGCGCTTGGGGTGCAACATTTGTCTTTCTATTCGCTGACGGTGGAAGAGAAAACCGCATTGGCACACCAGGTGAAGAAGGGAAAGATCGAGTTACCAAAGGAAGAAAGCTACAGTGAGCAGTACCTATTTGCCCATCATCGTCTACAGGAAGCTGGTTTTGAACACTACGAAGTGTCCAACTATGCCCTGCCGGGATTTCGAGCCGTGCACAATTCTTCCTACTGGGAAGGACAACCATATCTGGGCATAGGCCCCTCGGCACATGGCTACGACGGGAAAGTTCGCTACTGGAACCACGCCCACAATGTCCGCTACCTCGATGACGTGAATGCTGGTAAATACCCAGAGGCCGACCGGGAAATGCTTTCGCCTGAAGACCTGTACCACGATTACCTCATCACCCACCTGCGCCACATCATGGGCATCAACCTGGCTCACATTGAGCAAAACTGGGTTCCAGATTGGCGGGAACATTTTGGCGAAAAAGTCCATGAGCTAAAAGGGCAGCATATGCTGATCCAGGATGGCGACACCCTGCGCATGACCCCGGAAGGGTGGATGGTGAGCGACCATGTGATTGGGGAGTTTTTCCTGTGATAATCGGCTGGAAAGAAGGGGGACAGATTTGAGGGCAAATATTGTGGGGAATATTTCTAAATTTGGCCGCCAATAACCCAATGCACACCACTGCATTTACCAAAGGAATCGAATAGATGAGTCAACCCACGACTACGGATCAAGCCTTTAACCTGGAATACGTCCTGGAGGTCATTCGCAAATACTCCATTTACCTGATCGTGGTAACGGGCGTGGCCTGTATCACGGCCATTGTGCTGACCATGCCCTGGTTTTACCCACCGGAGTTCAAGTCCAGTGCGATCATTTACCCGACCAACTCCGAGCGCTTTGACGTCGCCAATGTCTTCGCCGAAGAACCGGATGTCTATGCCTTTGGTACCGGTAAGGAGCTGGAGAAACTGGAGAATATCGCCAACTCCGAGGGACTGAAGCTATACGTCATCGACAAACTCAACCTCTGGGAAGCCTACGGTGTCGATCCCGAGCATGATGCTTCGCCCAAATACTATGTCCTGCGCACCTACGACGGACTGGTCCAAACCACCCGTGTCGAGGGACACGGTCTGGAAATCCAGGCACATGACGTCGATCCGGAGCGCGCTGCACAGATCGTCAACCTGATCATGGATCGGGTCAATGAGTTGAGCCGCGACATGATGATCCGCAACAAGGACGGTATCCTGCGCATGCTCCGCGAGGGGTCCAAACGCTCCGAGGCCCACATGGCCCTGCTATCCGACAGCCTGACTCAGCTTCGCAGCAAATACCGCGTACTCCGCACCGAAGAACAGACAGACCGCCTCGTTGAGGCCATTATGCAGGCCCAGGCCTCTGGTAGCCAGGCCCAATTGCAGCGGCTGGTGGACTCTAACGCCGGATACCCGATGAACCTGGAAACCTTCATCGAAGGGGTAGACAAAGTCCTCAACCTGGAGAACCTCCTCGAAGAGATGAACACCGGGCTGGGCAATACCCGCGAGAAAATCGGCTACCTGGAAAGCATGGAGGATGTGCCCTATCAGGCCATCATGTTCACCGACCGAGCCAATGTTTCGGATAAAAAGGCCCGTCCGGTCCGCTGGCTGATCCTGCTGGCGACTGGCATCATCTCGCTCATGGCCAGCGTCATCGGCGCTGTCGTGATCGACCGAATCACCAAACAGTGAGCATTTTTCATTGGTCATTGATCAGTAAAGAAAGAGAGCTCGCTGGCCTGGGCCATTACGAATAACGAATCACAAATTTTGAATTCTCTCCTCTGGGACCGTATCACGCCTAAAATGTGGCGACAGCTTCTTTTGCTGGGGCTGGCGCTCTCGGTATGGGCGGGTGCCTTTGCGGCGGTTTGGTTTCGGATGAATGTGTTGCTGGTCGCCCCACTGGGTGTGGTCATGGCGTTGCTGCTGGTGTACAACTACAAGCCGCTATTTTACCTGCTGATCTTCTCCATCCCCTGGTCGCTGCACACGGAAATCGGAAGTACATTGGCGCTGGACCTGCCCACAGAGCCGCTGATGCTGGTGTTTCTGGTGATATTCATCCTGAATACGCTGGCAGGCCGGCAGTTCACGATGAAGGGCCGCATCCACGCCTTCCATATCCTGATTTTCCTGCTGATCTTCTGGGCGGGTTACTCCACGCTGCTGTCGGAAATTCCGGCTCGTTCGGCGAAATGGTTCCTGGCCAAGATCTGGTACCTGGCGACCTTCGTGTACATGGCGCAGCGGCTGATTCAGAGCGAGGCCGATGTGCGCCGCATCTTCTGGTCGTTTTTCATGGGGATGCTGGCCATCTCCATCTTCGTGACCATCAAGCACGCAGCGATTGGATTTTCTTTTGGCGAAGCCCACCTGATCGCCTTCCCGATCTACGAAAACGGCGTTTACTACTCGGCGACGCTGTGCATGTTCCTGCCCTGGGTGTGGTTTGCCCGTACCTGGTACACCCCCAAAAGCGTGCAGTGGTACCTGATCCTGGGGGGAATGTTCCTCTTCATCCTGGCCATCATCACAGCGTACAAGCGCATGGGCTGGGTCATGGTCGCCATGATGCCGATCCTCTATCTGCTGATCAAGCGCAAGCTATTCGAGCGATTGGTGTACGTAGGGACGGGCGTATTGGCGGTGGTAGTCGCCTTCCTCGTGCTCAACAATAATTTCTATAGTTTCGCCCCGACCTTCAAGGATGTCATCTGGCACAAGGAAGACCTCGGCGGCCACCTGGAGGCGACTTTCAACGGAA
This sequence comes from uncultured Bacteroidia bacterium, assembly GCA_964343195.1. Lineage (GTDB taxonomy): Bacteria > Bacteroidota > Bacteroidia > J057 > J057 > CAYVAP01. The sequence goes on from CAYFIR010000105.1 coordinate 15,825, forward strand.
CGGAGATTTCCGGGATGGAGCGCTTTTACCGCTGGGTCGCGGCCAAAAATATGGTCGAGGCCATGCCTATCACCGGATCAGGGCCGGGGACCTTTTACCCGGTTTATCAGCACTATACCGACGATGCATTCCGGACCTATGTGTCCGACAACCCCGAGCAGTCCACCTGCCACAATTACTACCTACAGACCTTCGCGGAGCAGGGATTTCCGGGCGGAATTCTCTTCCTCTTCCTCAACATCTTCATGCTGATCCGGGGGTACCGCATCTACCACAAGACCACCGATACCCACCGCAAGTCCCTCATCATGATGGTGATGCTGAGCCTGCTGACCATCGAGGCCTTCATCTTCCTCAACGAGCTGATCGAGGTGGACAAAATCGGGCCGATGTTCTGGCTGGCGCTGACGATCATCTACAAAAGCGAACGCTGGCATGAAGCGGAGCAGAGCTGACTTTTACCAGGACGTCTATGACGTCGTCCGGCTGATCCCGGCGGGACGGGCTACCAGCTATGGCGCCATCGCCAAGTATCTCGGCGAAAAAGGCGCGGCCCGCGTCGTCGGCTACGCCATGAATGCCTCCTTCAAGGAAGGCGATGTCCCTGCCCACCGCGTCGTCAACCGCAACGGATTGCTGACGGGCAAGCACCACTTCGATCCTCCCTCCGCCATGCAGGAGCGCCTCGAAGCCGAAGGCATCGTCGTGATCGACGATCAGATCCAGGACTTCGAGCGGGTGTTTTGGGACCCGATGGAGGAGTTGTAAAGCATCTAGTGGAATAAGTTCGAAGTTCGGAGTCAAGCGTTCGTAGTTTAAAGTGCTACTGGTCAGCAATTTGCCCAATTATAAATTGGTTCATTACTTCATTCCGAAAGCACTAGCAAACTCGGCGAACGGCATTCGGCGCAAGCCGTGAGCGAAGCAGACGCAAGGACTGCTCGTATCGGCGTCCTTTGCCTTACGAGCCCGGCCAGGGTGGTTTACCTGTACATTCTCCCCTCAACCCAGTATGAAATGTGGCGCCCTGAAAAAAGTTTTTCCAGCCTGGGAAAGTATTCAGTGGAGAGATGACAACGTTTTGCCAGCCTGGATAACTCACGGTCACGCTTAGGCATCGACTCTCTGAGGCTATTTCTGACGCTTTGTGGGCTGAATCTGATCGGGTGGAAGCTAAAGTGAGAGATTGGCTTTAGGGACCTGGTACTGCGGATTATAGCGGGGCGGGACAAGAGATAGCATTTGATTATCAGTAGATTATGATTGGGAAACAAAGTCTTTAGCGGCTATCCGAAGCAGTCCCTCAGGCTGTGCTGATGGGAAAACCTCGGAGCGTGCCTTGGTTTTTTAGCGGAGTCTTCATTTCCATTTCTTACATCCCAAACGAGAACGTAAGAGGCAGGAATGTTCAGGCCAGGTATTTGATTCAAATTTCAGGACATTTGCCATATTAAATTAAATGGGCCGAATAAAATTTGGATATCGGCTCCATCAGCCTGGCTGTTTGCATTTGCCCTTCCGTGGGCACTTTGAAGGAGGCTGCGCTCCCCCAAAAGCCAGCCGTAACCAGCGGCGTACCGTCGGGCAGTTACCTGAGACTACTGAATTCAACCACCAACAGGAAAACCAATGAAACGACATTGTACCAAGTACCACGTACTACTTGCCCTGATGTTTTTGAGCCTAGGGCTGATGCAGTCCGTAACAGCTCAGCCCTGGACACAGGTCGGAGCTGATATCGATGGAGCGGCGGGATTTGATGAGCTCGGCTTCTCCGTCTCCCTAAGCAGCGATGGTACCCGGATGGCCGTGGGAGCCCAAAGCCACGACGGCACCGGCACAGACGCGGGGCAAGTACAGGTATTTGAACTCGTGGGTGGAAGCTGGACCCAAATAGGGGGCAACATAGATGCGGAGACAGCACGCGATAACAGTGGCTGGTCTGTTTCGCTCAGTGGCGATGGTACCCGGGTGGCTATCGGAGCTATAAGTAATGACGATAATGCCTATAACTCCGGTCAGGTGCGGGTCTTCGAGTACAGCGGCGGCAATTGGGTTCAAATGGGGGCCGACATTGATGGGGAGGGAGAGTCTGACCATAGCGGTTGGTCGGTATCGCTCAGCAGCGATGGCAGCCGGGTGGCCATTGGCGCGCTATACAATGGTGCTCCTTTTGAAGATTTCTTCTACGATACTGATCAAAGTCCAGGCCATGTCCGGGTATATGAGTACAGTGGGGGTAGTTGGACCCAACTGGGCGCTGACATCGATGGTGAGGCAGCAGGTGACCAAAGTGGGAGGTCCGTTTCGCTGAGCAGCGACGGCAGCCGGGTGGCCATCGGCGCTGCCGGTAATGGAGACAATGGCTATAACTCTGGTCAGGTGCGGGTGTACGAGTACAGCGGCGGCAATTGGACCCAAGTGGGGGCTGACATTGACGGGGAAGCAGCAGCTGATCAGAGCGGTTGGTCGGTATCGCTCAGCAGCGACGGCAGCCGGGTAGCTATTGGGGCGCCCTTTAACGACGGCAATGGCAGCAACGCCGGGCAGGTACGCATTTATGAGTGTAGTAGTGGCAGCTGGACCCAAGTGGGGGCCGACATTGACGGAGAAGCAGCATCTGATCAAAGCGGCTATTCGGTCTCTTTGAGCAGTGATGGCAGCCGGGTAGCCATTGGGGCCAATAACAACGACGGCAACGGCAATAACGCTGGTCATGCGCGAATCTACGAGTACAGAGGTAGCAGTTGGACTCAAGTGGGAGCTGACCTCGACGGGGAAGCAGCCAGTGACAGGAGTGGTCAGTCGGTTTCGCTCAGCAGCGATGGCAGCCGGGTGGCGATTGGAGCTCCATACAATAGTGGAGGTGACACGTATGCCGGTCAAGTTCGTGCCTTTTCTGTTTTGGAACACGGCCCGCAGGGCGGGTATGCGCTGGACTTTGACGGGGTGGATGACTATGTAAACTGTGGGTATATACCCTTTGGTTCAACTATGACCTATGAAGCCTGGATCAAAACGACTGATTCTAAGGCCAGAAACGATATTGCTTCATGGGGTAACATAAGTACCCGTGATATTGTGGCAGAATTCAGGGTTTCACTCGGAAAACTGGAATTTGGCATCAATGATGGAGGCTGGGTTGCGGTGAACAGTAGTGCATCTGTAAATGATGGACAATGGCATCATGTCGCAGTAAGCAAAAACGGTTCAGCTGTTACGCTCTATGTGGATGGTAAATTGGATAATACTGGTACTGTGGGGGGAGCTCCCTCTGTAAACCAAACAGACATAGGGGTTTTATTTAATGGGGGAATACGAGAAGCTGACTCTTACTTCAACGGAGATCTTGACGAAGTCCGAATCTGGTCGGATGTGCGCACCCAAGCCGAAATCCAGGCCAACATGCACAAATCACTCGTCGGCAGCGAGGCCAACCTCGTGGCCTACTATGCCATGTCCGATGGCAGTGGCACCACCCTCTCTGACAATAGCTCTAACGGCCACACCGGCACCCTCACCAACGGCCCCGTCTGGAAGACCTCTGGAGCCCACGCAGGACCGGGGAGGGCGCTGAGTTTCGATGGAATGAACGACTATTTGGTGGGAAACCTAAGTGCAGCCAGCAGCAATACAGTTACCATCGAGTTCTGGGCCTCTTTCAACGCTTTGGCCAATCAGCAAAACTTACTCCGCATTCATCAGACGGCGAACAGCGTAATCAGAATCGTGCCATTTAAACAGGCCAATGATACTCTTTCGCTGTTTATTCATGACGATAATCCCAATGGAGTAGACTGGGTTGTTCCCAGCTCATTTGCTTTTGCCAATCCCAACGTATGGCACCACCTAGTTTTTGTGTACGATGCCGGGCAGGTAGCCATCTATGTCGATGGAAAGCTGGTAGGAGAAGCCACTGGTCAGGGAAACTATACCCTGGCAGCCAGTAACTCGCTTTCGATCGGGGCTGATTTCGGAGGGTTAGCGGCGGGCCTGCATGCTAATGTTCGCATGGACGAAGTGCGTATCTGGTCGGATGTGCGCACGGAAGCCGAAATCCTAGCCAATATGTACCGGTCGTTGGATGGTGACGAGGAGGGTCTGCTGGCCTACCATCGCCTGGATCAGCCGGCCGTTGCGGGCCAAACCACAGCCTATGACATCAGTGAGAACGCGAATAACCTCACCCTCACCAACATGGACCCCGCCACCGACTGGGTAGCCTCTACGCCATTCAACACCTGGATCGGCAGCGAAGACAGCGACTGGAACAACACTGCCAACTGGAGCCGCGGCACGGTGCCTGGCGCCGAGGACGTAGGCATCTACGCCTGGAGCGGTAACCACCTGCCTTCCAGCGCCAACATCTCCGCGCGCCACGCCTACTTCGACGCCGGGGTTTCCTTGAGCCTCAACGGTAACCTCACCCTCAGCGGCGACCTTTACAACGCTGGCACCTTCACGACCACCGGTACGGTCACCTTCTCCGGCACCGAGGCCCAGGCCATCCGCGGCAGCGGCACCACCAGCATCGGCACGCTGCTGATCGACAACGCCGCAGGGGTAAGCCTGGAGCAGGATATCAGCACCACCACCGACCTGGACCTGAACAGCGGCGCGCTGAGCATCGGGGCCAACACCCTCACCGTCAACGGCAGCATCACCAAAGGTTCGGGTACCCTCAGCGGTGGAACCAGCTCCAACCTCGTGATCGCCGGAGCCGGGGCCAGCACCGGCCTGCCAGCGGTTACGCTCAACGACCTTACCCTCAACCGGGCCAACGGCCTCAACCTGATCGACAACGTAAGCGTCAACGGCACATTGACCCTGACCAGCGGCGAGCTGTCCCTCAACAGCCACACCCTCACCCTGGGTGAAACGGCTATCATAGGCGGCACCCCCGGAGCTGGCAACCACATCGTCGCCACCAGCGGCATGCTGCGCAAGCAGTACAGCGGCACGGGCAGCTTCACCTACCCGGTGGGCGACGGCACCTACTATACCCCCATCACCCTAAACTTCACCGCGGGAAGCTTTACTTCCGGGCAGGCCGATATCAGCTTGAGCAACAGCAAGCACCCCAATAACAGCAGTAGCAACCACTACCTGAACCGGTACTGGACTGTCAACAGCTCAGGCATCAGCGGATTCAGTTGCGACGTCACTGCTACTTATGACGATCTCGACATCGCTGGCACCGAGAGCGAGCTTACCGGGGGCAAATGGGACGGAGCAAGCTGGATCGACCTGGGGGCCGTATCTACGGGCAGCAACCAGATCACCGGCACCGTAAGTGGATTCTCGGACTTTACTGCTGGGGAGCCGAGTGTCTTCCCCGTCGAATGGCTAGGCCTGAAGGCCACGGCGCTCGGCGATCGGGTCAACCTCCAGTGGGAAACCCTCTCAGAGCAAAATAGCCATTACTTCGGCGTAGAGCGCAGCCTCGACCAGGCAACATGGAAAGAAGTAGGCCAGGTGTTGGCGGCAGGTACGAGTCAGGAAGTACGCCATTACCAATTAGTGGACGAACCAGGCGAAAATGGAACCTGGTACTACCGCCTACGCCAGGTGGATCTCGATGGGAGTTTTCACTACAGCCCACAGGTAGCGGCCAGTATCGAGCAAATCGATCTGAGTCTGTATCCCAATCCAGTTCAGGACAAATTGCGAGTCGATGCCACGGGAGAATGGACCCTCACCCTACTGGACCTGAACGGACGGGTGATCCGCCAAATCACTGGGGCAGACCGTGAAGTGGTTGACGTACGGGACCTCAGCGCAGGCCAGTACTGGGCAGAATTCAAGGGGGAAAGCGGTAGTCGCACCATTCCTCTGAGAAAAGAATAAGGTACATAAGGGAGTAATCCCAAAACCATCCGCTGGGCTCAGGAAGCCGGGCGGATGGTATTTTTTTTCGCAGTGCCAAGCTCGGTGATGGCCAGGGTTACCACAATTGCCATTTCTCCCACAAAATAGGCGATCCCCCATGCGGTCAATGGCTCTTGCCAATAGATCACCATCCCCAGCGTCAAGCCACAGTACAGCAGATTGACCGTACCGATGAGCCTCAGAAAAGGCTGCCATTTCTCCATGAAGAAAAAATGGCAACTGAAGGAATAGACAGCAAAAACCGCAGCGGCTCCTGCCAAGCCGTACAATACTGCGGCAGGCATCCCAAAGAATTCCTCAAAGCGCACCAATACGACTCCCAACATGATGGCGGAAACTATGGCCCCCAGGCCATCGATGAGGAAAAAGTTTTTTGGGGAAGGCTGCTTCATTAATCCTTTCTCGTGGCCATGCCCGTCTGCATCAGATATTCCCGGATAAATTCATCCAGATAACCATCCATCACGGCCTGGATATCCTGGCTTTTGAGCTCGGTGCGAAGGTCTTTGACCTGCTTGTAGGGGTGAAAAACGTAGTTGCGAATCTGAGAGCCCCATTCGATGGCAGACTTTTCCCCTTCTGATGCAGCGATTTCTTCTGCTCGTTTTTCCAGTTCCAGGTCGTAGAGCTTGGACTTGAGCAACTGGAAAGCCTTCTCCTTGTTGCGGAGCTGAGATCGCTCGGTCTGGCTAAAGATAGATATTCCCGTCGGCAGGTGCTTGAGTCGCACAGCGGTTTCCACCTTGTTGACGTTCTGCCCTCCCTTACCGGATGAGTGAGTGGTGGTCACCTCCACATCAGCGGGGTTGATCTCAATTTCGATGCTATCATCGATCAGAGGTCGGACATCCACCGAGGCAAAAGTCGTCTGACGCTTTCCCTGGGCATTGAAGGGGCTGATGCGCACCATGCGGTGAACGCCCTTTTCGCCCTTGAGGTAGCCGTAGGCATAAGGCCCGAGGATTTCCATCTCGACTGATTTGTAGCCGGCGGTGTCGCCTTCCACTTCGTCGAGGATGTTGACTTTGTATCCGTTTTTTTCGCCATACATGATGTACATGCGTCGCATCATGCTGACCCAGTCCTGGCTCTCAGTCCCGCCAGCACCAGAATTGATTTCCAGCACGCAGTCAAGGCGGTCTTCTTCCTTGTCCAGCATCTGCCGGAACTCGAGGTCTTCCACCTCTTTGGTCGCCTTGTCAAAGGCAGTTTTTAGTTCCTCCTCCCCGACTTCGCCTTCGCTAAAAAATTCATGAATAACCTCAAGTTCGCCGACGGCTTCATTGAGCTTTTTGTAGGCATCAGTCCAGTATTTGAGGTTGGATATCTCTTTCATCACCTTCTGGGCATCTTCAGGGTGTTCCCAAAAGTCGGGTTGCTGGGTGATGAGTTCCTTTTCTTCTATTGTGGCCAATTTCCGGTCCACGTCAAAGATAGTCCTTCAGCGCAGTGGCGCGCTCCCGAAGGCCTCGTATTTGTTCCTGGTTCATTGAGTAATTGAAAATTCGTGATTCGTAATTCGTATAAAATAAAAGAGGGCTGATCACTTCGCTGTCAGAAAGAAGGAGCTTTTTTATCTGCGCCCTCACTGCTCTCCGTGATCCTACCCAAGGCTCCGAAGATAGGTACTGACCTAGAATATTGAAAACTCAGCCCTTGGGGGAAGGCTCGTCTTTTTTCATTTCAGGGACAAATAGCCGTTCTCCCCGGATTTTTTCCTGCAACTTGAGAATTCCCCCAATCAGAGCCTCTGGACGAGGAGGGCAACCCGGCACATACACATCTACGGGGATGATTTTATCGACCCCTTTGACCACGTGGTAGCCGTGTTCCCAGTAGGGGCCACCGCAATTGGAGCAGGAACCCATGGAGATTACGTAGCGGGGCTCAGGCATTTGTTCGTAGAGGCGACGCACACGGTCAGCCATCTTGAACGTAACGGTCCCGGCGACGATCATGACATCAGACTGACGGGGAGAAGGTCGGGGAAATACCCCAAAGCGATCCAGGTCATAGTGACTGGCATTGGTCGCCATCATCTCGATGGCACAGCAGGCCAGCCCAAAGCCCATCGGCCATAGCGAGGAAAGTCTCGCCCAACTCAGCAGGTCTTCGACCCGTGTGATGAAAATTCGTCCCTGACCACTTTTATTCAGATCTGACATGGGAGAAAGTTCGTAGTTCGTAGTTCGTAGTTCGTAGTTCGTAGTTCGTAGTTCGTAGTT
>CAYFIR010000106.1:0-23356 GCA_964343195.1 uncultured Bacteroidia bacterium
GGCGGCATTTGGTGAACCGGGGCGGCCTGCGGGTAGAATGAAATGCCGAACTTTTTTTGCCTACTTTTTTTGAAAAAAAAGTAGGTCCCGCTGAAGGCGGATTAGCACTTTCAGAGGTAGCATATTAAAGATCAATTTGCGGAGCTAGAAAAAGAAGTAAGTCCCGCTGAAGGCGACATAACACTTGCAGAGGAAGCATATTAAAAATCCATTTGCGGAGCTAAAAAAGAAGTAAGTCCCGCTGATCCACGATCCCGCGAAGCGGGGAGGCGAAATAGCACTTGTATACACCCTGAAAATAAAAAATCCCAAAGCCAGCAGGAAGCTGACTTTGGGCATATGGTTCACTCAGAGAGTGGGTTGATTAGATCAACATACGAACGGGATCTTCCAGCAGGCCTTTCATGGTCTGGAGGAATTGAGCTCCCATCGCACCGTCCACTACGCGGTGGTCGGCAGACAGGGTAACCTTCATCATCTTGCCGGGTACCACTTCGCCATTCTCTATGATAGGCTTGTCGATGATGCCTCCGATGGCCAGGATACAGGCATCAGGTGGGTTGATGATGGCGGTGAATTCTTCTACGCCAAACATACCGAGGTTAGATACGGTAAAGGTATTGCCTTCCCAGTCACTGGGCTGCAGCGTGCGTTCGCGGGCCATGCCAGCGAGGCGTTTGCTTTCCTCTGCGATGGTGGACAGTCCCTTGGTATCCGCGTGGCGGATTACCGGTACCAGCAGACCTTCGTCAACCGCTACTGCCATCCCGATGTGGATGTGGTGGTTCTTGCGGATCTTGTCTCCCAGCCATGCAGAATTCAGGTCTGGATGCTTGCGCAGGGACACAGCCACAGCCTTGATGACCATGTCGTTGAAGGAAATCTTCACTGGAGAGAGCTCGTTCAGCTGCTTGCGTACCTCTACCGCCTTGCCCATGTTGATTTCCATGGTGACGTAGAAGTGAGGAGCAGAGAACTTGGACTCGGCCAGGCGACGGGCAATGGTCTTGCGCATCTGGCTGACGCGCGTTTCTACGAAGCTTTCCTGTCCGGCAGGGGCAGCAGGAGCCGCAGCTGGGGCGCTCTGAGGCTGAGCCACAGGAGGCGTATAGTTTTCGATGTCGCGCTTTACGATACGACCATTGTCACCAGATCCCTGAACGTTGCTCAGGTCGATGCCTTGCTCCTTGGCCATGGCTTTGGCGAGGGGAGAGGCCTTGATGCGGCCTTCGGCAGTAGTCGTAGATGTGGTGGTCGTAGCGGCTGGTGCAGCAGTGGCGGGAGCTTCCTGCTTGACTGGTGCAGCTTCTTCCTTCTTGGGCTCAGGAGCAGGTTCAGCAGCCTCTTCCTTGGGGGCTGCCGGAGCAGCATCACCACCTTTATGGCTTTCGATCAGGGCAGAGACATCCTCTCCTTCGTCTCCGATGATGGTAAGTAGCTGACCTACAGGTAGGGCACCTCCCTCTTCAACGCCAATGTAGAGCACGGTTCCGTCAAAGAAGGACTCAACGTCCATGGTAGCTTTGTCGGTTTCTACTTCAGCCAACAGGTCTCCGTTAGAGACCTTGTCCCCCTTTTTTACATGCCAGGCGGCAATGACACCTTCGGTCATCGTGTCGCTCAAGCGGGGCATTTCAATTACCTCTGCCATAGATGCTTTGTTAAAAATCAGTGAGTGGTATTAGGCGAATTGGGTGCTAAAATTAGTGTTTGTAAAGCAAAACCAAAATGTAGTGCCTACTATATCAAATATTTTAATGAGTTACTCTTGAGTTGGTGCCTCCAACTGCTCCACAACGTGTGGGGGAATAAGGTCAGGAAGCATGATGAGGGTTCCATCGCCAGCTTCGACAAACACCCAGTGATCATAGTCTGGCTTGAGGATGCCGTACATGTCTTTTTCTATGACCATGGTGATGGTAGCGGTCTTTTCATCCAGGTCCACGTTTTTTTCTCCCATCTGCATTTCAAAGATAGAAAGAGCGGATTTGGCTGTTTCCAAAGCATCTTTTCCCAAAAAGCGCATGGCTCCTACTGATCGACTGGGAATGAGTGCGTAATGATTTTCTGCATCAGACACCAGCACAATCTCATCTTCGGCCATGCTACACTCCGAAAAGCTGGTCTCCATGGTCTCATTGATCAGCATTCCCTCCATGGCCTCTATCACCTTGGCTTTGTCACCCCCCATAAACTCCAGGAGCTCTGGTGGGGTAAATTCTACAATCCCGGCAAAGTCCATGTCCAGGGTGCTCTGTACATAAACCTCCAGGTCCGCATGAAGCTGTTCTTCCTGGGCGTGGAGGACAGGGAAAAACATTCCGCAACTAAAGAGCAGGAGCAAAATGTAAGAGATTTGTTTCATGGGTATAAAAGCTGAAAAAGGGACGAATTGTTAGAAAGAAGCTGATGGATTATCAGGTGCAAACCAATGGGGAATGGCCGCCGTGTTGTCTATTGATCTGGGTAGCTCCCCTGGATGCACCAGCAAAGATCGAACCTGCCTTCAGGATCTCCAAAGCTGCTAGCCTTCCTGAATAAACTTTAAGTAAAAATGCGCCATGATATAGTTGAGACTCAGGGTCTGCGCCTTTGTGATGGGCCACCCCATTTCCTCACAAAACAATTCTGCAAGCGGTCTCGCATTGGTGGTGTCCAGCATATCGGGGTCAAAGGTTTTTCCTTTGAACCAGTCGATCCATGTCGCGGGCAGCAGTCGCTTAACCTGTTGCTTCCAGCCATCGGGTTTCCAGCTCGGTTGGGAAAAGGCCACCCCCAGCGGTTCGAATAGCTGACGGTTGGCCATTTCCAGGTAGGCAGCTTTGCCGGGCTTGTGCCGATCGGGTAGGGGAAGCCAGGTGTCAATCCATTCTGAATCAAAAAACGGGAGCCTCCATTCGTAGCCCCAGTATTCATAAACCCGCACGGAGTTGACCAAAAATTTGGTCATGCGATTGCGCCAGCCCCAGTACTGAATCGCCTGAAAGGCCGAATGCATATCGCTGATATCCAGTGGCTCCAGTTCTTTGGCGATTAGCTGTGCTGCATTAGCCCGATCAAAATCTTTCACCCGCTTGCCGGAAAAAAATTTTTCCGCACTGACCAGGTAGTCCACCACTTCTTCTTTTTGCTGCAAAGGTACCCTGGGGTACCAACTTCCCGCCATCACATCTCCTCCAAACCCCGGCAGGAATACCGAATTGGGTGGAATGAGGCCTTTTGTCTTCATCTCCTTTACTGCCATCCAGTCCTGCTCGTGAGCCAGGCAGGTACCTGCTCCGGCAAACTGCTGATATTTCAGGCCTTCCTCCGAAAGATAGCTGCGCAGGGTTTCGGTGTCATAGGGGATGAAATGCCATGGATACCCCAGGTTCTCAGCAACCTGACGAGAAATTTTAGCTTCAAACCCCTCTTTTCGGCCATAGGTGTAGCAAAGGACCTTCTCACAATTGAGGTGTTTCAGCATGGAGGCGATAAGCCGGGAGTCGTAGCCCCCACTGAGCGGAACGACGAAGGTTTGGTCCTGATGAGATTCGACCAAACGCTCAAAAACGGCCAGAGAGGCTGACCAAAGTGAGCTAAGGGGCCTCTCTCTCTCTTCTGAAACAGGCTGGAAATAGGAAACGCATTGGGGATCGGCATCAGCAGTCCACAAAACCACTTCACCTGCCTGAAGCTGCGACCATTCCTGGAAAAGGGTATTGGGACCCAGGGAATGGCCGGTATAGGGAAATAGGTCTACTTGCACCGGGTCCAGGCTCCCACCTGTGATATCCACTGTATCAGAGACCTGGGCCGAGTTGTAGAACAGTGGAATAGACCGGGCTTTATCTACGGCTGCGAAGCTCCAGGGGCGATTCGCAGGCTGCCAGTAGAAGGCAAAGCAGCCATTCAACCGGGCTACCTGTTGCGGCAGCGTATGGGGGTCGGGCGACAGTTCCTGTGCCAGATGGGAGGCGAGTTCAGCGCCTGTCTGGAGCTCTCCCGTCCGGGCATAGATAAATCCCCGGCAGGCCAGGAGTCCATCACCCTCGACTTGGTGCCAGTGCTGTGGATGGGCCAGTAGGAGTTGGGGCAGCGGCATGTTTACTGAATCATCACCCCCTGACGGTTGAGCAGAGGAACGTCTATGAAATTGTCTTCGTGGATGCTCCCCCCCTCGAAGGTGTATTTTTTATCAAACATATGTCCCTCAAAGGAGAAGGAGAGCATGAACTCATTGTGCAGAGAAAACACTTTGGTCTGAATGATTTCTACCTTTTGGTAAGAGGTTGCCGCGACTTCCTTGAAGAAGTGTCGCAGGGTAGAGGTATCGGTTTGGGTGCCTTCCAGTTCTCCATAGCCTTTTGAACTAATGAACACATTGGCGATGGGATCGCTTTTCAGGTTGATGAGGTACACCTCCCAGTCTGGCGCTTCAGCGTCAAGGAGTTGGGGTAAGATGGCAATGGCTACATCCTCAACGTCTTTTACTGGTATGTCTTTGATCATGGCGCAAAGATAATCTTAAACGGAAATGTATTCCCATTACTGCTATGAGGCTCTTTGGGTTTTCGGGTATGCGGAATAGGGAATAAGTAGTTGGTATAGGTATGGAGTGTATGGGGATATGAAGGCAAATCGCTGCTTATGACCTTCAGACCCTTCGGCTGATACTTCGACTTCGCTCAGCACAAGGCTCAGGGCAGCGCCTGTATTTACTACAGACCTCTCATTTGGAGTGTGAATCAAGGGATATGATCATGGTCTTGTAGAGGCGAACCTGCGGGTCGCCTCTACGACGTGCTACAGCCGTGAACCCTTGATTCGCATTTGTAGTTATTTTTGATCTCCTACTCAGATGTGAGGTGTTGCTATTCAACCTTATTCCGCATACCATATACCGATTTCCTTCTGTCTACCTGCTTAAGCACCTGGACAATAGAAATAAGGAAATAAGGTATGAAGGGTATGGGAAAATGAAGGGAAACAGGTCCTACATTCCTTTATACCTCCATTTCCTTTATACCTTTTACTGGTTTACATCTGTCCACCTGTTTATGTATTGCCGATAACTCATACCTGAATCTCAAAAGCCTGAGTTTTTTTAGGAAAACCCTTCCCCCCTTAAATGAGTTCTGTAATTTCGCGCTGCCAGAGATGGTCGACTCGTTACTGCACATTTCTCAGCCTGAAGCATTTAAGACCCTGTTTATGGCAATGTCTCCCCGTCTGAAGAAAACGATCGATTATGTGATCATTCTAACTGTGTTTGCAGTTACGGGTAGCACTGCAGCCCTTTTGCCCAGGCATATCATGCCATTAACCGGGGTAGAAAGGGGGACATTCTGGTATGTTTTCTGGTACATAGTTCTCATTACCCCTATTTATCAGGTGCTGCTGCTAGGCTATGCTTTTCTCTTCGGGAAGTTTCGCTATTTCTATGACAAGCAGAAAAAGTTGCTGAAATGGATGGCAAAACCATTTCGTAAAACACCCGGGAATACTGAGAGTCCGGGTACATCTCCTACCCATGAAAGGCAGGCTGAAGAGCAGTAGTCTGTCCATACCAGCCACCTTTCCTCTGTATCATCTTCCTGAATATGCAACATTTGGGGGGCTGGTTTTTCTTTGGTAGCAAGTGATGTGAAATTCGGCTTTTGAATTCGTCTCAACAGAAGTGAATCACCCCAGAAGTAAAAAGAGGCGAGCCATCATTGGATCACTTTGTAAATATCCCCTATCTTGTTGGGCCTGAATCCGTAAAGAGAAATACCCTTCAATTTTTGGATCAGGGGAGGATGACATTCCTGTTTCACGCATAATCAAGACTGACTTTCTAATTCTATGAGACCCCATCTCTGTTTATGGCTGTTCCTGGCACTTGTGGTTTCTGCTACAGGCTTACAGGCGCAGCGTAGTGCCACCATTCTGGATCATAAGGACCGAATCCGTATTACGCCGCTGGATGTATTGAACTCATCTTATCGGGAAACCAATCTTTCTATCACTCCCGATGGTGAGTATCTGTATTTCATGTCCCTGCGTGGAGGTCAACGCTGGTCCCGAATGTTCATGACCTATAAGTCTGACTCCGTTTATGATGGGGATATCTGGTACTCCCAGAAAGTCGGTGGCAAATGGCAGGCTCCGAGATGTATGCCTTATGGAGTCAATACTTCAGAGGGGGAAGACGAGCCACATGTGTCCTCGGATGGAAGTTCGGTGTACTTTCAAAGCTGGAGCCCGGCCTGGGTTCTTTCCGGCGGGCCTTACTATCAGGTACGTCGGCGCGGTAGCCGCTGGGGCGATAAGGTCGGAATGGGAAGCGGCATCACGGAGTTCTTCCAGTACTATAATGCCACCGATGGGATGAGCATCTCTCCCAATGAGCGCATATTCGTAGTAGCCGCCGGTCGAGACTATGACGGCAATATGGACCTGTATATGAGCCGCAAGACCAGTCGGGGCTGGACCGTGTGCAGACGTATGAGCATCAGTACCCCGAGAAATGAACGATCAGTTTTTATCGCAGCAGATAACAGGACCATTTACTTTGCCTCTGATGGGTATGACGGGTTGGGCGGACTGGATATCTATAAGGCGACCCTACAACCGGATGGTACCATGGGGGAAGTCATCAACATTGGAGCCCCTTTTAACACACCGGCAGATGATTACGGATTCATCCTGACTGCGGACGGAAAGGAGGCCTATTTTGTGCGAAATGGCGATATATACTTTGCAGATTTAACGGAGGCCGATGACCGAATACGGCCAGGAGATGTGAAGACCCCTCACACCCTCAGCGGCATTGTCCGGGACAGTGCCACCCTCGGAGGGCTCAGGGCCGAAGTCCTGCTACTCGATGCACGTACCAAGCGCCTCGTCGCCAAGGTCAGTACCAGTAGCAGCGGCCGATACCAGATTGAGCTACCCAATGACGACAAAGTCTACGATCAGGTCGTAAGCAGGGACGGTTATGAAACCGAGCGAAAGCGCATCACCCTGCGGTCAAATGCTACCGGGCAAAACTATACCGCAAACTTCCTCCTCGCAGCAGATGCACCACCGATTATTGCCGAGACGCCTACTCCTCCTCCCACACCCGACCCGGAGCCCGTTACCCCCGATCCCGATCCGGAAGAAACTTCCACCCGCTCAGATATCGAAGTAGATCCCGAGCCATTGCCTGATCCGGAGCCAGATCCCATCGTAACAGACCCCGTTGAGGAGCCAGTGCCTGAACCGGTAGAAATTGAAGAGCCTGAGGACCCCTATTCATTTGAAGGAGTAGCAGAAAATAACCTGACATTGCTGCTCGATGTCTCAGCTTCCATGCAGGAATCTCAAAAACTGCCCTTGCTGAAGGATGCCCTGGAACGGCTGCTGACTCATATGAGGCCGGAAGACCGGATCTCCATCATTGCCTATTCTGGTGATGTGCGGGTAGTCGTCGATGGGGTTTCTGCGGCGAATCAGCATGAAATTATGGATGCCATCGAAAGACTGGCCTCTTCCGGTAGCACAGATAGCCGTGCAGCTCTGCGAAAAGCGATTAGACTGGCCCGTGACAATTACATCCCGGGGGGAAACAACCGCATTATTCTCGCCACTGACGGATCTTTTGACATCGAAGGCCTATACAATCTGGGCGAAAGAGTTGCTGACAGTGGGATCGCGCTATCGGTATTCTCCTTTGGCAAACTCCCCGATTATAAGATTGAGCAGTTTAACGAACTGGCAAAGCGGGGAAGTGGATTTTACTCTGATATAACCCGCGAAAATGCGGATCAGGCACTTCTAAAAGAGGCCAAAGCTGTAAGGCAGTAGATTTGCCGCAAGCCAGTCAGGCTTTAAATAAGACTGCTTAAGCAAGATAGATTCCCACTCATCTGGGAATCTATCTTTTTTATTTTGGATACCCCGAATATTGCTTGAATAATCATTCAAAGAATTCCTCACCCTTTCCTAACTCACGAGGATCTGCTGACAGTTTTTCCGAATTAGCCCAAATTTTTTTACTCCCCACCAGGATGGCAATTGATTACCCTCCCACGACCAAAGTCGAAGAAGCCCTTGCTCGACTTGAGCACCTGAAACGGCGCAAAACACGTCGAAAGCGCATCACCTTACTGATTATCACCTCATTGGTTCTCATGGGAGCCTGGGGAAGCGGATGGATGTGGTACAATCAACAGTCATCTACATCCAGGGTCGTTGAAAGCTATGTAACCCGTGAGGCAATAAACACAGATGAAATGACCTCTCTGTTGCTTCAGGGGAAGAAAGGGGTAATTCTGCAAACTGCCGGCAGCCTGGATACCCTGCGATCCATGGAGGACTTCGAAGCGTATCAGAGATGGCTCGAAACCAAACTGGCTACTGTGGAACCTCAGGAAGTCGATACTATGTTGAAGCCGCTAGAGGTAGCTGCCGTTGAGATTGAGGGGGAACTGGCCATTCGGGAGTTGCTCACCTTTACCATCGCGAATTATGATGCAGAAGTCGATTACCTGATCGATTTTGATAATGGAGTTACCCGATCCATGGACAGTGTCATGAGGTATCGCTATCCACTTCCTGGCCATTTTGAATTGAAGGTGTGGTCCTATCGGGACACAGATACTTCGCTTTTTGTCAAAAAGTATTTCATCGACTCGGTACTCGTCTCTCCCTGATCCGTTGCCTATCGCTGTTGCCCATATTCCACATTTATCTAAAAGTACGTAATCGGTTCTATTGGCGATTTGTACTAGCCGATCAGTATAGTAGGCAGTTCGTCCTGTCTATTTGACGATTCGATCCCATTAAGAGTCCTCATAAAGGATACGGCTCGGTATTTGTCCTTTGAGGAAAGTATCGACTATAGATCTATTCCTCAACAGGTCTAATTCGGGCTATAAGACTATTTGCGAAAAGGGAGCTTTAATCATGCTTCTCTTTGACTCCTGATCTCCCGCTCCCCTGTGGATGCCGGGGGGGAGAAATTTTGTGCCTGAAAAGCCTGTCTGAACTCATGATAGATCTCTCAGACAAGAAATAATGGGAAGATATGGCAACAGATATTAACACTCAATCCACCAATGTAGAAGACGTTCTTGCTCGCATTGAAAAGCGTGAACGTAGCAAAAGTCGCCGCAAGCGCATCGTCGTCGGCGCCATCGCAATCGCAGTGCTAGGAGGTTCTGTCCTGGGTTTTAACGCTTTGACCCGGGGTGACCGGAATCTGGAGGTGTTTGCCTATGATGACATCTCAGAGGATCGCCTTCAGGCTATGCTGACCTCCAATGTCTCTGGCATCCTGGTCGAGCACCCGGATCTGGGTACGGAGACCATTCGCTCCATGGCCGACTATACCCGCATCAACGAAGCCATCGCACTGGCCGAGCGCTATGAGGCTCTTCAAAACAATAGCCTGGGTACTGATACCGCGAATGTCCTGCAACCATTTGTCATTGATATTGCGGGAGAACGCCGGGCGGGTGAAGTGTTGACCTTCACCATCGAGAATTTTGATCCAGAGATCGATTACCTGCTGGATTTGGGCAATGGACAGCGCCGCAAAGTCGATGTGCAGACCCGATATCGGTATCCACGTACCGGGAACTTTGAAGTCAACCTGCTGGCTTCCAAGGGAGAAGCAAGTAGCCTGTATACCAAGCATTTGACCATTGAGCGTGCTCTGCCACAAGAGCAGGAAGCGACTACTCCGACACCTGAGCCTACTCCTCAGGTAGAAGAGTCTGTACAAATCGCTGAGGAGACCGACTCCGATATTCCTGAGGAGGAAGTGGCAGCGCTTTTCGAAACGAATAATGTAGATCCCAGCCTGTTTGCTGCTGGTGAGGCGGAGCCAATGGATTTTGGGCCTTCGCAACGCCGTCCGGCGCCAACTCCTACCAATCCTAGAGGAAATGAAGAGGAAGAAGCTGCCCCCCAACGTTCTGCTACGTCCGCTACCGGTGTTGTGGCAGGTCCACTGCTTGTCTCAGAAGTAGAGCCCAGTTACCCTGGTGGTGCGAGGTCGATGGCCCGATTTATCCAGCGAAACTACGAATATCCCCGTGAGGCTCGAGATGCCGGCATTGAGGGGACGGTTATCATCCGGTTTGTGGTAAATGCCGACGGTTCTCTCTCCAAGTTTACCTTGATAAAAGGCATCGGAGGTGGATGTGATGAAGAAGCCATGCGCATCGCCCGCGCCATGCCCAACTGGGTTCCTGGCCAGCAGGGAGGGCAGAACGTAGCGGTTTACAAGTCGATTCCCATCACTTTCCGCCTACTGAACTAATAGCAACGTATCGATTTATACATAGAGGTCCGCCGATTTCCATCGGCGGATTTTTTGTGTTTATGTAGAATATTTCCATTGAATCTGTAATAAATTGCAACTTGACCAGACAAATAGAGCAGATTCATCAACCCAAGCTATGGAAGATATATTTCTACGTATTGAGGGAGTTACCAAGGCATATGACCAGCATGTAGCGGTTGACAATGCCAGCCTTGGCGTTCCCCGAGGGAAAATTTTTGGTCTGCTAGGCCCAAACGGAGCCGGCAAGACTTCTATCATCCGGATGATCACCGGTATTACCGCACCCGACAGCGGAGTGATCTACTTTGATGGCGAGCCCCGGGGCGAGCGTCATGCCCGCGAAACAGGTTACATGCCTGAGGAACGAGGCCTTTATAAAAAGATGAAGATCCGGGAGCAGATCGTATACCTGCTCAGTCTCAAGGGGATGACCGAAAAGGCGGCCAAACAAACCGCGGATGAGTGGCTGGCACGGTTGGAACTCACCGATTGGGCCGACCGTCCTGCCAACGACCTCTCCAAAGGGATGCAGCAAAAGGTGCAGTTTATCTCCACCGTGGCCCATGAGCCCAAACTGCTGATCCTGGATGAGCCTTTCTCCGGTCTGGACCCGGTAAATGCCAAGCTCATCGAGTCGGAAATCTATCGACTCAAGGAAAAGGGCACCACTATTATTTTCTCAACTCACCGCCTGGAGCAGGTAGAGGAGCTTTGCGACTACATCGCCCTGATCAATAAGGGCTCGGTCATGCTGGAAGATGACATAACCGAGGTGCGACGCAAGTTCCAAAAGCAGGTATACCGGGTGGACTTCAAGGGAGATCGGTCCATTATCCAGTCCATGGAGGGGATCACAATCAATGACCTGACCGACAAAACGGCCATGATTCAGTTGGCACCAGGCTATGACTACAAAGATGTACTGCGCCGTTTGCTGGATACCCCGCTGGAAATCCTGACTTTCGAGTTGCATCTGCCGCGCCTGACAGAAATATTCATCGAGCTGGTAACCGGAAAACCCTATAAGCCAAGCGTTGACCGCGAAGCCTCCATTCTTGCCACCCAAACCATCAACGAAGACGATAGCGAAGTATGAATAAGATAGCCATTATTTTCCGCCGCGAATACCTCAATATCGTACGGAAACGAACCTTCCTGATCGGAACCTTCTTGGTTCCCCTGGGACTGGTGGCCTATTTTGCCATCATTTTCCTCTCTGCCAAAATGGTGGAAAAGGAATATTATACCGTTGTCGTCCGGCAGGATGACAATGATATCCTGACCAATCGCCTGGCCGATACTGAACTGGTTACCTTTGAGTTCTCCGATCAAAGCGATGCAGAACTAAGGGAGAGGGTGCAGTCAGAAGATTCTGTCCTATACCTGACCCTGCCCAGCATTGACAACATCCGGGACAGAAAAAGTCAGACCGTACAGCTGCTTTTTGCCGGGAAAAACCCCAGTAAACCTGTGGAGCGGCAGGTAGAGCGCGAAATTGAGAATGCCATCGAAGCCTATCGGCGGGAGGCTGCCGGGATTACCGATGAACAAATCGATCGCTCCTCTTTCGACCTGGACTTTCAGAAAAAGGAACTCACGGACGATGGGGTTTCTTCCTCTAACGAAGACATCGGAACCATCATCGGAATGGGGATTTTCTTCCTCGTTTACCTATTGATCTCCATCTACGGATCGATCTTGATGCAGGGGGTCATAGAAGAAAAGTCCAACCGCATCGTGGAAATTGTGGTATCCTCTGTGAAGCCTTTTGAGCTTTTGCTAGGAAAAATTACCGCCATCGGTTCGGCAGGTATTACCCAGTTCATTCTATGGATATTGTTGTCGATAGGGGTCATGTTTGGCGCATCATTCTTCATGGGTTCTGTTGATCCAGCGGCGATGCAGACCCCCGGAGTCGATGTCCAGGAATCCATGAGCCAGGCGGAACGAATCATGTACCAGGTGCAAATTTTTGACTGGAGCATCCTCTGGTTCGTACCTCTATACTTCCTGGGCGGATTCTTCCTCTTCGGCTCTCTGATGGCCGCAGCGGCCTCTGCCGTAGACAACATCCAGGACGCTCAGCAGTTCCTGACCCCGATCAACATTCTGCTGATTCTACCCGTCCTGTTTTTCTCCAACCTCATCCAGAATCCCAACGGAGCCTTTGCAACTTTCATTTCACTTTTCCCCTTCAGTTCTCCAGTGAGCATGTTGCTAAGGCTCTCGCTGACAGAAGTCCCCTGGTGGGAAATCGCGCTCTCGCTGGCGATTCTGGTCGTGACTTTCCTTGGCTGTGTCTGGATCGCAGGTCGCATCTACCGCACTGGTATCCTGATGTATGGCAAGAAGCCTACCTTTAAGGAACTATTCCGTTGGGTAGGGTATCGGAGCTGATTTTTAGAAAATCTTCTAAACAAATATTCATGAGGCTGCCTTGTTAGAGGTAGCCTCATTTTTTATGGTCTTCAGGGCAAATGCCTACCTTTGGCTCAGCCAATTATACCTGTAATCGCTAACCCTTTAACTTTCCAACTCTCCCTCCATGGCCAACCGACTCGCTAATGAAACCAGCCCCTACCTGCTCCAGCATGCCCATAACCCTGTCGAGTGGTACCCCTGGGGGCCAGAAGCCCTCCAAAAAGCCAAAGACGAAGGCAAGCCATTACTGGTCAGCATCGGATATGCCGCCTGCCACTGGTGCCACGTCATGGAGCGTGAATCCTTTGAGGATGAGCAGGTAGCGAGGCTCATGAACGAGCTTTTTGTGTGTATCAAGGTCGATCGGGAGGAGCGCCCGGATGTGGACAAGATCTACATGGACGCCGTCATGGTCATGAGTGGCCGGGGGGGGTGGCCGCTTAATGCATTTGCCCTGCCAGATGGCCGCCCCATCTATGGAGGAACCTATTATCCCCAAAAGCAGTGGATGAGTGTGCTGCAACAGGTCAGTGACTTTTACCAAAAAACCAGGGATCGGGCCACGGCCTATGCTTCCGAACTGGTAAAGGCCATGCATCAGATGGACAAAGTCGAAAATCCGGGTGGTCACCTCGATTTTCAGGAGGAGGAACTCCAGGCCGTTGCCACCAAACTACTCAATCAGAGTGATCCGGAATGGGGCGGGCGAAATGTCCGATCCAATAAGTTTCCCCTCCCCCAGAATAGCCTCTTCATGCTTCGACTGGCCCACTACCTGGGACATGAAGACTTGCAGCAGCAGGTGAAAACCAATCTTGAAAAGATGGCACATGGAGGGATTTATGACCATTTGGGCGGAGGGTTCGCCCGATATTCAGTGGATGCCTACTGGAAAGTGCCGCACTTTGAGAAAATGCTCTATGACAATGGGCAGCTGATGAGCCTCTACAGCGAAGCCTTTCTCAACTATCCTCAACCACTCTATCGGCAGGTTGTATCCGATACCCTCGATTTCGTTGCCAGGGAGCTGACTTCCCCGGAAGGAGGGTTTTATTCTTCTCTGGATGCAGACAGTGAAGGGGAAGAGGGGAAATTTTATGTCTGGGAGCACGGGGAAGTAGCCGCCATCCTGGGGGAAGACCTCAGGCCATTTGTGGACTATTATAATGTCCAGCCATCAGGGAACTGGGAGGGGAAGAATGTACTTTTTGTGCTGGAAACGGAGGAGGAATTTGCAGAGCGCTGGAATCTGGATGCAGGTGAGTTTGCCGGGCAAATGAAGCGATCCAGAGAAAAACTGCTTCAGGCTCGCGAAACCAGGGTGCGGCCTGGCCTCGACGATAAGATACTTGCCTCCTGGAATGGACTCATGCTCCTTGGCTGTGTAGATGCCTATCGGGCTTTTCGTGAGCCACGCTTTCTGGAGATGGCCCTTCGCAATGCGACATTCATCTCTGAAAAAATGAGTGAGAATGGTCGGCTCTATCGCAACTACAAGGGCGGAAATCGGAGCATCCCTGGATTTCTGGACGACTATGCCAATGTGATCGCAGCCTATGTAGGCCTGTATCAGGTGACGTTTGATGAGCAATGGCTACATCAGGCAGATGCCCACCTTCAATATGTGATGGAGCACTTTACCGACCTGGATTCTCCGCTGTTTTTCTACACTTCGGACGAAGGAGAGATCCTGGTCCGGCGCAAAACCGAGCGACAGGACGATGTGATTCCGGCCTCAAATAGTGTGCTGGCCATGGCCATGCAGGACCTGGGCCTGCTACTGGATCGGTCCGAATATCGGGATATGGCTCGTAAGATGCTGGCGACCATGCGGCATGACTTGCTGGAGTTACCCGCCTGGCACAGCAACTGGGGGCAGCAGATGCTTCGGGAAGTTTATCCATACCCCGAAGTGGCCATTTCCGGAGAAAAAGCCATGGACATCCGCCTGGAACTGGAGCAGCCATATGGACATCGACTGTTTGCGGGAGCTATTCAGCCTTCAGCACTCCCCCTGCTGGCAGATCGTCATCAGGCTGACAAGACCATGATCTACGTCTGTGAGGGGTATACTTGCCAATTGCCAACAGAAAAGGTAGATGAAGCCCGGGAGTTGATGAGGTAGGTTCAAAATGGTTCATATTTTGTACTAACTTGGTGACGGATGGTGTCAATCTTCTATCCAAACAGGGCTACACCATTTTCAACCGGTAAATTATGTATCGATTCCTGATGACCATGTTGGCTTGTGGGGTGCTGCTAAATGGCCCTGCACAGGACCTGAGCGGCCAGAAAGTGACCCGGGCGCATCTGGAAGTGGATTCATTGCTGGATGAGGCCTTTTACCTGAAAAACTCTGATCCTGCTACTGGAGAGCAGCTTATCAGAAAGGCCATGATATTGGCTGAAGACCTGAACTACAAAAAAGGAATCGCGGATGCTTTCCATGTTCAGGCGATGCTGGCCTATTACCAGGGGCAGTATGTCGATGCGATGGAGGGGTATCTGGACGCCTTACACATTCGGGAAGTCATCCGGGACTCGGTCGGCCTGGGGCGATCCTTTCAGAACCTGGGGGTTATTTTTCAGCTACTGGTTGACTTCTCAGAAGCAAGGTCAAATTTTGAAAAAGCGCGCCATATCAGAAGGTTAATTGGCGACGAAATAGGGGAATTATATTCTACCGTAAGCCTGGGAGAAGTGCTGGAGGCCCAGGGAGAACTGGACAGTGCGGAGCTGTATTACCGGGAAGCCTATCGTCATGCCAATAGATTGGGTAGCCGATCCGGGACCGCATTTGCCTGTAACTACCTCGGATCACTGTATCTGGAGCGGGAAGTCTTGGACAGTGCAGCACATTATTTTGAGAAGTCCCATAAGTTGTACCATGAGATGGGAGACCTGAATGGGAGCGCCAACCTGTCTCTGAAATTGGCAAATGTCGACCTGTTTTGGGGGGACTATGACCTTGCCATCGATAAAATCAAAAGGGAACTGCCCGTCATTGGCGAACTGAATGCGATCCCCCTGGCGCGAGATGCCTACTGGATTCTATCTCAGTGCTATCGTGCCAAAGGAGATTTCTACGAAGCTGACAAAGCCTTGCAGGCCTATGTCGAGGTCAACAGTCAGCTGCAGGCAGCAGAACTCTCCCAACAGATGTCTATCATGGGGGCAAGGTTTGAGGCCGACCAAAAGGATCGGGAACTGGAACTGTTGAAAGCCAGGGCAGAAAATGCCACTCTGTATAACAGCCTTCTGATTGGGGCAATTGTCCTGATCGTTTTAATAGGTGGCTTTGGGTTTATTTTGATGCAAAACCGTTCTCAAAACAGGGTAAACCAGCTTCTGGTCAAGCAGAAAAACGACATGGAAGCCAAAAACCGGGAGCTAGCCTATTCCAATGCGGAACTCGCGGACTTTGCCCATGCGGCATCACATGACCTCAAACAGCCGGTCAGAACCATCAGCAGCTATGCAGGACTCTTGCAGAGAAGATATGGCGATCAGTTGGAAGGCAGTGGACAGGAATTTCTGCAATACATCGTCCACGGTGCAGCCAGCATGTGGCAGCTACTGAATGACCTGCTCGATTATGCACGGTTCGGTCATCAGGTAGAAATTATTGAGGAAATATCTGCGGAAGGGCTGCTGGAGGAAGTTAAATGGCAATTGAAGGAACAGATACGGGAGACCAAAGCCAAAATTCTGATAGGCCCCATGCCACGTATTCGTGGCTATCGCAGCAGCCTGTTTCAGCTTTTCCTGAACCTGATTAACAACGCGATCAAATTCAGGGGGGCGGCGCATCCCGAAGTCGTAGTGGGCTATCAGCAAACAGAAGGCGGCCAACACCGGTTTATGGTTCGTGACAATGGCATTGGGATTGACCCTGCATACCAAAGCCAGATTTTCCAGGCCTTTAAGCGCCTCAATCAGCCTGATGAATACCAGGGAACCGGTCTGGGACTTGCCATTGTCATGAAGGCAGTTCAGCAACATGAAGGCCGCATATGGCTGGACTCTGAGCCAGGAGCAGGGACTACATTCTGGATTGAATTTCCCGTTAACATTGGGGCCCAAAGCGGAACTCCTACTCCAGCGTCATGATCTCAAAATTGTGATTGGTATAGATGCACACATCTGCTGCGATGGTCAGGCCTTCGCGGACCATCTCCTCTGCGCTGAGGTGAGGAGCGTGTTTCTTGAGTGCCAGTGCCGCTGCGCGAGCGTATTCTCCTCCAGAGCCAATGGCCAGGACGCCATTTTCAGGAGCCAGCACATTGCCATCCCCACTGATGATGAGTCCTTCGTTTTTGTCCATGACAATCAGAAGGGCCTCCAGGCGTCTGAGAAAGCGATCGGTGCGCCAGTCTTTGGCCAGTTCTACTGCAGCGCGGGTGAGGTTGCTGCGGTACATATTGAGCTTTTCTTCAAAGCGTTCTACCAGGGTAAAGGCATCGGAGGTTGAGCCAGCAAAGCCCACCATCAGATTTCCATCCCCGATTTTTCGAACTTTCTTGACGTTGCTTTTGGCGACTGTATTGCCCATGGTTGCCTGTCCATCTGCTCCCAGTGCTACCTTCCCATCGTGAATGATGCCGAGGACAGTAGTGGCGTGTATTGGTGTCATGCGTTGGTTTATTCTTTGGCTAATGAAGACGTATGTGCCGGGGAAAAATTTTGACAGCCCCACTAACAGGTGAGGCCAGTAGCCAAAATTTTCTTCCCACTCACCCCTTGGGGGAGCTCAAAGCCGAAGATACAAAAAGAAGCCTATCCGCGAGGCATAGAGGAAAGTCGGGCATCGGGACGGCTATCTTCTGGTTCTGGCCAGTGGAAGTACCGACAGATGACTTTTACTTTCTGATCTTCCTGCGGGATGGAGGCTGGCAGGGCTGAGAAGTGCCACTCCTTTACTGCCTGATGGGTAATAATGCCCAGGTGAGGGTTGACCGGCATGCTGGGGCGTTCGCCATAGTAGCGGTCGATCCATGCGATGTTTCCCTTTGGGTCAATGGTGATCTCCGCAGTGACGATTCCTTCGTGGCGCAGTTCATAATCAGGCATGGGCACTTCTATGGGAAGGCGATTGTCAATCCCTTCAATGATAAAATTTCCCTCACTGGAATACAGGCGTCCGCTGCCAGCGTGATTGAACTGAATCAAAACCCTTACCTCTTCGTCCTCCTGGGGTTGCTCGGGAGGAAGAGGATTGAAGCGCCATTGCTCCACTGCCTGGTTGGCCGCCTGAATCATTTTTGCTGTGGCAAACCCTTCCTGCCCAGGCTCCAGCCGAATGTTTTTTACCAGGCCCGCTGGTGAAACGGCGAAAATCAGGATCACCAGCCCTGTTTCGGCTTTGTCATAGGCGACAGAAGGGATGTTGAGAGGTTTTCTGGTAAGGAAGCCATTTCCATCCAAACCACGAAAAGAGTAAACGGCATCCGGATCCATGAACTCAATCTGATCGGGTTGCTGGGGAGCAGGGGTAGCTGTACGGGCTCGTTGTCCAACCAACTGGTTACAAACGACAATCAGCATCGGAATGAGTAGCAGCAATCGTCCTCGCATGACATTTTCCTTTTTGGAGATTGTTCTGACAGAATAGTTTTGGCTATGGCAATTGTATGTGCCAAAGCAATGCCAGAAAGGGAGGCAGATAGGTTTTGCTGCGTAAATGGTAGGGATTGGGAACTGAATGGGAGAACTCAGGTAAGGGCGTAAAGCAAATAGGTCAGAATTGCCCCTGTTGCGGTGTTTAGAAAATTGACTGTATCGTTGCTCAACCACCCGCCTGGTTGCAGGGTGGCTCCGAGTACAGAATCTGTCAAATTGCCTGCGATGCCCCCTATGGCAACCAGTAAACCGCCTGTCCAGTCCCCGTAGCTGACCGCAAAGATGACTCCCAGGAGGGTGCTACCTCCAAATCCTATCAGCGTGCCTTCCAGGGAGATCATGCCATCCTGCCCTCTTGGCCCGGGTTTCCCTGTGAGGATATTCACGTAAGCTTTTCCATACATGTTTCCAAGTTCGGATGAAAGGGTGTCTCCAAAAGCAGACGCCAGAGATCCGGCCATAGCGGCAAGCAACAGGTGCGACTTATCCGGAAATATCCAGGCGGAAAGCCCTAGCACTCCAGCACAGAGTCCGTTGGCCAGGGCGTGCTTCAGGGACCGTTTCCCTCCCTTTTCCTGGGCAAGGCCCAGTTCCTGTTTCCGTTTTTTTCCAAGGCTGCTGGCCAGTGTCCCTCCTACAAAAAATATCCCCAGTATCCCCAGCGCTGCCCATTTACCTCCCAAAAACATCCCTAGGGCGATCAAGCTACCAGCGACCGCACCACCACGGTCGATTTTACCGCTAAGGGCGCTCAACCAGCCAAAAGCTGCCACTGCAACCAGGCCCCACCCAATGCCCATCGGCAGGAAAAATGCTCCGTGGGTGGTAGCGAGGTATCCCCAATAAGAAGTGACAGCAGCAGTCAGTGGGACAACCAGGTTGTCATCTATGAGCCTGGGGATGGTCTCTACGATGGCAGCTGCCGCTACTGCCAGGACAATGATGGGAATCCATTGAGAAAATGAGATGCCCCGGTAGGTTGTGGCAGGCAGGAGTGCTACCAATCCCAGGGTAAGAAGTGATCCCAGGACCACAAAGGCAAAAGTGCCGCGCCAGTGCTTGTCAGGATTCCATGGGATGGACCGTTTTCCCTTTCGCCCAAACACAGCCGCTGCTGCATCTCCAAATGCCATGGCCCCCCAGCCGATGGCCATGAAAATTTGCTGGGAGAAGAAGAGGAGAGACAAAAAGAAGAGGACTGCGGGGTAGATCAGCATCCCGGGAGAGTAGCCTCGCTCCAGGTCTGTTGGGGTTTCTAGCTTTCCACTGGACCAACGGGGCAATATCCAGAGGTTATGAATAAAAGCCAGGAGTGCGCACAGAACAATAGCCCCTGAAGGAATTCTCCCGATCAGGAGGGCAAAGCTGACCATGCTCACATGTACCCAGCGTCTGCTAGACATAAAATGGATTTTTCGGGGCGGGGATATACCAATCCTTACTTGAATTCGTGGGCAATATGGGGATTTGTTTCCAGATTAAGTATCTGCATTTTTTCCGAAAATGGTGTCTGGTTAGGCCTTGACATCGTACACTACAGAATGGAGATTGGATACCCATAGGCCCATAATCAGGCCTGACAGAATTTTTATCCTGGTCGAATCTCATTTTCCACTCCCAAAGCAGCTTACTGATATGCGCTTTTATTTCGTCGGTATCGTCCTGATTTTTTTGATAACTGGTTCCACCCTGGTCGCACAACCTGGCCCGGATTACCCCACTGGTATTGCTGAAGGGCAATATGACAAGGTCTACCCATTGGTAGAGGGAATTGCCAGGGTACGCCTGAACGGCAAATATGGCTATGTCAACCCCATTGGTACCGTCATCATTCCCCTCATGTATGATGGGGCAGCCAATTTTCAGGAAGGACTGGCCAGGGTAGAACTAGGGGGGAAATATGGCTTCATCGACCTTCAGGGAGCCATTACTGTTCCCATTGAATACGATGATGCAGGCTCCTTCAGTGATGGGGTTGCGGTAGTAAGTCAAAACTTCCGCTATGGATATGTTAATCCCCAGGGGCAGGTTGTCATTCCGCTGGAGTATGATCAGGCCCAAAAAGCATCTGAGGGTAGGATGCTGGTCAGCCAGGATGGAAAGATGGGGTACTTCGATACCGCTGGAAACCGGATTACGGCTTTGATTTACGATCGTGCTTTCCCCTTTTTCAAGGGAAAAGCCCAGGTCGAGCTGGAAGGACAGGTTTTTTACATCGGACTGGATGGCAACTGTATCGAAGAATGCCCGGAATAGGGGAGAATTAGAGGCTGTTTGGATTTTTCCTTTGCGGCTCAAACTTGTCTTTTTGGCGTCTCGCTGCGTCAATTTCGCTCGAAATACTTCGGTATTCCTCCCAAAATTTCCTTGCTACCCACCAAAAATCCTGCGTTTGACCTCGAAACACCAAAACCTAAACAGCCTCTTACTCCCCTGCAAGGAGTGCTTCATGGATTTCTTTTCCCAACTCGTTTGCCTGCCTAAGGATGGCTGTTTCATCCAGGGTCAGGAGTTGCCGGTTCCTCATCAGGCATTGACCAGCCACCCAGACATGGGTGACATCAGATCCCTGTGCTGCATACACAATCTGGGAATACGGTGAGAAAAGGGGGGTGAGGTGAGGCTGATCCAGATCAATAGCGATCAAATCGGCCTGCTTGCCGACTTCCAGGCTGCCGACTTCATCATCCAGTCCCAAAACTCTGGCACCTTCGATGGTGGCCATGGCCAGTAGTTCTTCTGCTGGCAGGACCGAGGGGTCCATCGAGGCCACCTTATGAATTTTCCCAGCCAGTGAGAGGTCTTCCATCAAAATCAGGTTATTGTTGCTGGTGGGGCCATCTGTGCCCAGACCGACTGGTACTCCGGCGGCCCTCAGTGCGGGAATGGGCGCAATGCCACTTGCCAGCTTGAGGTTGCTCTCCGGGCAGTGGGCAACTCCCACCCCGTGATCCTGGTATAGAGCGATATCTGCCTCGCTTAGTACCACCGAGTGGGCAGCGATCAGTCCGGGGGCCAGAACCCCAAGCTCTGCGAGATAGGCTGTGGGACTGTTGCCCGTAGCGTTTCGAATGTCCTCGTCTTCTCGCTGAGTCTCAGCCAGGTGAATCGTCATGGGTACCTCATACTCATCTGCCAGGGCCCTGGCGGCACGCAGCATGCTGTCGGAGCAGGCATAGGGCGAATGTGGTGCCACCATAGGTTGAATCAGAGGATCTTCACGATAGGATTCTATGAAGTCGCGTGTGCGTTGGAAGGCGACCTCTGGGGTAGGGGAGCTGGGAGTAGGAAAAATGAGCAAACCCTCACCGATCAACGCCCGCATACCCGCCTGTTTGGTCTCTTCTGCAATGCCATCTGCGAAAAAATACATGTCGCAGAAGGTGGTTACCCCAGCACGAATCATCTCCGCCAGTGCAAGCCGGGTTCCCAGCCTGACGTTGGTGCTGTCCATAAACTGAGCTTCGGCAGGCCAGACAAAGTCCTCCAGCCACTCCTGCAAGGGCATATCGTCTGCCAGCCCCCGAAAGAGGGTCATGGCTATATGGGTGTGGGTATTAACCATTCCGGGCATCAACAACATGCCTTCACCCGCAATCCTTTCATTTGGATGATAACTGCCAGCGAGGAGGGAGTCTGGGCCAACAGCGACAATTTGATCATCTGTGATTAGCACCGTTCCAGATGGATAGACTTTGCGCTCCCCATCCATGGTCAGGACATAGGCTCCCTCTATGGCAAGGTCCACCTGTTTTTTGGATTCTCCCGAGGAGGCCGGGCTGTTACAACTGAACAAAACCAGGGCAAGCATGAAACAAATCAGGAAAAAAAGCCGAATAACCTGATAAGGAACTAGGTCGATCTTTAGCATATTTGGGATGGTTGAAAAATCCTGGCGCATGATATTTAAAGGTAGTTAAATCTGCCAAAATACAGCTTAATGGCCTTTCCGGATCCAAGTTATGCCTTGCTACAAAAGATTGGCACCAATGATTTCAAGCAGTTTTCATATCTTCAAATCAAAATTGCTCAAATAGATTAATGAAGGGGAAATACAGGTCTGATATTCAATTTTTTCAGATTGTCCCCAGGTACCTCAGGGTATCAAACTCAGAAGATACTTAACTGCTTACCCAACATGATTTCATTTACTCAACGAATCACACTGGCATCAGTGCTTATTGGCCTCCTTTTAACCGGAGTGTTCATGTCAAAGGCTCAGGCTCAGGACAACACCGAAGCAGAAATCACCGCGGTGATTGAAAACTTTGCGCGTGACTATGTCGCACTGCCAGAGACCAAAAATCCTCAGACCGTTTTGCGGTACATGGAGCAGGATCTTACCTATTCGATCTTCGTGTTGACCATTTCTGGAAGCTCCCGCACCCAGCGTGGGGCCTATGATAACTTTGCCACTTATTTAGGGAGCCTGGTGAGAACGGACCTGGAACTGCTGAAGTACGACGTTTCCAACATCAACGTGACCCAGTTTGGTGAGTCCAGTGGTACGGCTACCTACGTGGTCAACTACGAAACCAAAGAAACCGATGGACTTTGGGTAAAAGGCAAGGAAACGGTAACCATGGCCTTTGAAAAAGTAGGCGGCGCCTGGAAAATCGCTTTTTACAACATCGTGCAGGTAGAGGATGAAAAGTACAAAGGCACCTGCCTGTGTGAGCTCTTTGCCTCTCAGTCAGAAGAAGGAAACCTGGTGGTCAAAACCACAATTCCCAACGGCCGTAGCTATACGACTCACTTTGACAACTTCGAATTCCGGACCGGCGAAGGGGAGACCCTCATCAAAACCGGAGAACACGTATTCAAACGCCTGGCAAACGGACAACTGATAGCTGTAGTGGAAGGTGACGAGATAGAACTTGGAATGGTTACCAACAAGCGCGAGAGCGTCCTGGCGATCATCCGCAAGCACCTTTATTCAGATAGCTGTGCTCGCCTGCGTGTGAACTAGTCATTAGTTTCGCGGTTCAAAGTTCAAGGTTGAAAGTTGCCTGGGCTACG
>CAYFIR010000107.1:0-23077 GCA_964343195.1 uncultured Bacteroidia bacterium
AAGGCAAATCTGGACTCTCAGAGGCCCTTTTGATAGGTCGAAACTAATGACTAGGAAGATAGGGTAGAAAATACCTGCTGATCATGATAGACAGATTCTACGAGGATCTCTTCGCAATATCCTTGCAAGGAGTTCGCAAACTGAAAATAGGTACCGGGACGTAGCCAGTCCATGGCATCTACCAGCCTTTCCAATAAATCAATTAGGTTATCACGATACAGAAAGTGTAGCCCCACCTGAGCTGCTTTGTCCCCAACCTGAGTCAGGCAGATGGTAAGCATCCCTGCCTCTGCATTCAGGCTGGCCTGGATCTGACAGCTTCCATTTGACCAGCCCATGGAAGCATGAGGAAACACCCTTTCTCCCTGATCCAGCTTCCTCTCTGTCTCTTCCCAGTCTTCCCAGAAATTGGTCTCCAGAATCAGGTTAAAGTAGCGTACAGCAGTTTGAGCAGTCGGTGAAAGTTCTTTCCAGGATAACTTCATACAGGTATAACTCCCTGTTCCCCAGAAAGGTTATGAATTTGTGTAAGGCTTACACAAAAATAACATATCAGCCCTGATTGCTATCAAACGGAAACCGAACGCTTGAAATCAGAAGAAGCTCTGACAACCAGTTTGGTGGGAAGCACGATATTTTCATGCTCAAACTCAACTTCATTTTTCGAAGCCATTATCTCACGCAATAGCATCTCAGTAGCATGACGACCCATATCAAGTGAGGGTTGAGACACCGACGATAAGGGGGGATCAATGACCTGGGACATGAACCAGTTGCTAAACCCTACAATAGCCAGGTCTTCAGGAATACTGCGGCCGAGGCTTCTGGCTCCGACACTGGCTCCCATCGCCACGGTATCAGTAATGCAAAATATAGCTGTCACTTCCGGGAAACCGGTCAGCAGGTCAATGGTATGTTGTTGTCCTTCTTCGAATGTGATATTCTGGCATGCCTTGATCCAGTCCTCCCGGGGAGAAATGCCGTGATCCTGGAGGGCTTTTAAGTATCCCTCATATCGAGACCGTGAAGTAGAAGCCAGTAATGGCCCACGGAAATGGGCTATCTCGCGGTGCCCTAGCTGTATCAGATGGGTAACGGCTTCATATGCCCCCCGAAAATCATCTACAACCACGGTCGAATAACCAGACTGGTCCGGTACCTTATCAAAGAAGACTACGGGAATCCCCAGGTCAACGAACTCCTCGAAATGGTCATAGTTTTCGGTTTCGTGAGCGATGGATACCAACAATCCATCCACCCGACTTGAGAGAAGGGCATTGGCATCTGCCAACTCCTTTTCATAAGATTCATCAGTCTGACACAGCATCACTCGGTAATCCTTGTCATAGGCTACCTCCATGATCCCTTTGATAACTGAGGAGAAAAAGTGGTTGACAATAGAAGGAATGATGACTCCAATAACTTTCGATTCCCGCTTACGAAGGCCAGCCGCCATGGTGTTGGGACGATAATTCCACTTTTTGGCTAGCTCAATCACCTTTCTCTTGGTTTCTGCGCTGATATCCGGATAGTCCTTTAAAGCCCGGGACACGGTGGCAGTACTAATGCCCAGTTCCTTGGCCAGGTCTGAAAGGGTGATTTGTTTTTTGTTCATGGGATTAAGACTGATACAGTGAAGGCAGAAAATCTGCCATTCATTTCCCTAAAAAAGCATTTTTTTTGCGAACCGAAAAGGTTTACGTAAACGATTACATATTAAAAAGTCGTGTATTGTGTCCCTCTGGGCTTGCTCATCACATAAAAATTAGCAAAATTCGATACAGTGTTCTCAGAAAAGCTTTCTCCACCTACTCGGGAGCAGGCTTCCAAACACCCGGTAACTTTCGTTATCAAGAGAGTTACTGTCACTGTTTATCTGGTTGTACTCATTTACTACTGCAAAAACTACTACTATCGGACTACTACAAATGCTTATTACCCTTCCTGAATTTTTCTACTCGCTATCCTAGTTATATATAGCCATAACGCTTACCACTTTACCCCAACAGTAGAGAAGGTCGGCGTATTTTTGCTGCAACTATCAGTTTCAGGGAGACTCTGCATACATACCAGTCTGAAGTAGTTAAGGAATAAAGATTAACATTTATCGAGTGAGTGTATCCTAACTACTATTGTTATGAGCATTAAACCTAGACTATTTTTTATGAGAACCATCCTGGCGGTGGTGCTAGGTCTGCTGCTAAGCGGCGGACTGATGGCACAGGACATCGTATCAGGTTCGGTGACCTCAGCAAGCACGGGAGAGGCCCTCTCTGGTGCTACGGTACTTATCAAGGGTACCACCCAAGGCTCTTTTACCGACGAAGATGGACGGTACTCCGTTCAGGCCAATGCATCTGATGTACTGGTCGTTTCCTACATCGGTTATGAGCGAATGGAAGTGGAAGTTGGTGGACAATCCACCGTTGACATTGCACTTCAGCCTTCTGAGCGTACCCTCGAAGAGGTGGTAGTAACCGGTTATGGTACCCAGCGTGCCAAGGAAGTAACCAGTTCCATTACTTCTGTGAAGGTAGAGGACTTCAACCAGGGTCAGGTAAATGACCCTACCCAGTTGATTCAGGGTAAGGTTGCAGGTCTGAGCATCCAGCGTCCAGGCGGCGACCCCAACGGAGGGTTTACCCTGCGTCTGCGCGGTCTGTCAACTCTTGGTGCCAACACCGAGCCACTTATCATCATTGATGGAGTTGTAGGAGCTAACCTTCAGACAGTTGACCCAAATGACATTCAGTCAATTGACGTACTGAAAGACGGTTCTGCTGCTGCAATTTACGGTTCTCGTGCTTCTTCGGGTGTGATCCTGATCACGACCAAGAAAGGTGTTCCAGGAGAAACCTCCTTTGAGTACAATGGCTTTGGAACCATGGAGTCCATTGCCAATGCAGTTCCTACGGCTGACAGGGACGAGTTCCTGCGTCTGCGTGGCATCACTGTTGACCTTCAGGCAGGTCCTGATGACACCCCTGCTGCCATCGCAGACCGTAAGGCTGCTCTGGATCGCGGTGCCAACACCAACTGGATGGATCAGGTTACCCGTACTGGATATTCCCAGGTACACAACCTGTCTATGGCTGGTGGATTTGGTGGCCTGACTTACCGTGCTGCCCTGAACTACCGTGACATCGACGGTGTAGGTCGCAACACTGGCTTCAACCAGCTGAACGGTCGCCTTAACCTTACCCAGAAGGCATTCAACGACCGCCTGGCCGTTACTTTCAACCTGGCTGCTACCGATCGTCAGTCTACTTTTGGATTCAGCGAGGCATTCCGTTACGCAACTGTGTTCACCCCGACTGCCCCTGTAATGGCAGACGAGGCAAACGATGCGACCATCTTTAACCGTTACGGCGGATACTACCAGATCGAGAACTTTGACTATTTCAACCCTGTGGCCATTCAGGACCAGTCTGTAAACGAAGGGCGCCTGAAGCGACTGCTTATCAGCGGACGTGCAGAGTTTGAAATCATCGAAGGATTGAAAGCTGCTGCTTTCTACTCTGTACAGCAGGAAAGCGACCTGTTTGGTCAGTACTATGATAAGGAAGGTTACTTCCGTGGCATCAACCAGAACGGTTACCTGGAGCGCTATGCAGAAGACCGCACCAACGAGCAGTTTGACCTGACTGGTACCTACAATGGCGACTTTGGAAACACTTCCCTGGAAGTGCTAGGTGGATATTCTTACCAGCAGTTTGACAACCAGGCCTTCGGTCTGCAGTCTGGTAACATCATCTCCAACCAGACCAGCTACTTCAATCCATTCATCGCTACCAGCGGAACCAACGGGAGCTCAAGCCCAGGACGTACCGGTTTCCGTAGCGAATACCGTGTAATTGCATTCTTTGGCCGTGCTCGTGTAAGCATCGACGATACTTACTACCTGATGGCCTCAATGCGCCGTGAGGGTGCCAGCCGTCTGGGTGCCAATAACAAGTGGGGTAACTTCCCGGCTTTCTCTGCTGGTGTAAACCTGGCTAACCTGATGAACACCAGTGCAGTTGACGAATTGAAGCTGCGTGCTGGTTACGGTGTTACCGGTAACATCCCACCTTCCAGCCTGCTGACCCAGACTCTGTATGGTCAGAGCAACTTCTTCTTCTACAATGGTGATTATGTACCAGCTTACGGACCATTCCGTAACGCTAACCCAGACCTGAAGTGGGAGCAGAAGGCTGAGACCGACATCGGAATCGACTTTGCTTTCATGGACTACCGCCTGACCGGTACTATTGACTGGTATCGCCGTACTACCCGCGACTTCATCTTCGAGGTGGTAGTACCTGTACCACCAAACTTTGCCAGCCGTACCTGGGTTAACCTGGAAGACGTAGCGCTGGTAAACACTGGAGTTGAGGCGAGTGTAGGATACCTATTTGGAGATGAGAACATGTCTTACGAGCCACGTATCATCTTCTCTACCTACAACACCGTACTGGATACCCTGGACGTAGCCGATCCTCAGTTCACCTTCTTCTCTGGAGGCGAAGATCCATTCTTCGAAGACTTCAGCACTTCTCCAGGTGCTCCTGGTCTGAACAACCTGCCTACTCAGCGTATCTTCCCTGGACAGGCCATTGGCCAGTTCTATGGTCTGGAAGTAGATGCTGCAAACCCGGTTAATGAGGATGGTGGTTACAACTATGTTGACCAGAATGGCGACGGCAACATCGACGACGATGACAAAACTGTAATCGGTAATGGTCTGCCTGACTTCACTCTGAACATTCAGAATACCTTCAAGTTTGGCAACCTCGACTTCAGCTTCTTCATCCGTGGTGTATTTGGCCACGATCTCCTGAACCTATACCGTGTATTCTATGAGCCTTTGAATTCTCGTCTGGTGGACAACCTGGTTGTTACCGAGTACTTCAACGAGAACCTGACTGCTACTCCTGAATACAACAGCTACTACATTGAGGATGGAGACTTTGTATCTCTGGACAACTTCTCACTCGGATACAACTTCGACGTGAACCCTCGCAGCGGATTTGACAAGGTACGTGTTTACCTATCCGGTCAGAATTTGATGATGCTCACCAACTACAGCGGTGTAGACCCATCTATTCGTTACAATGACCCAGGTTCTGCCGACAACGGTGGAGTTGCTACTGGCAACAACCCACTGGCACCTGGTATTGACCGCCGTAACACTTACTTCCGTACACGCTCATTTACTCTGGGTGTGAACCTCAGCTTCTAGTTTGAAATGAACAAGCAGGTACAGTTTTCTGTACCTGCATTCCCAGAAACAAATAAAAAATCATCCCAAACAAATTAGGAAAACCATATGTTTAGTGTTTCCTAATTGGGATTACAAAATTTTACTCAGTGATGAAAAGACTATCTCTCATCCTTATGGTTCTGATGGCGCTGTTTATCGTGCCGCTGAATCAAGGTTGTACTGATCTCACAGAGGTTTCCTACTCTGACATTACAGCCGACCAGTTCCCTCAAACAGAGGAACAGGCAATTGCACTGGTGGGGGCTGCCTATACCAGCCTTTATCCATTGATGAACCACAACTCCTACTTCTCTCTACAGGAAGTAGCATCTGATGAGGCCATGATTCCTCAGCGTGGTTCTGACTGGTTTGATGGTGGGCAGTGGCTCCGTGTACACGACCACGAGTACACTCCTAACGAAGATGCGGTTAACAATGGCTGGAACTTCCTGTACGGAGGTGTGGCTACCTGTAACCGTCTGATCGCTCAGCTTTCTGACATCAAGGATCAGGGTACACTCGACGCTAGTCTGGCTGATGCCTTCGTGGCTGAACTACAGGCTCTGCGTGCACTGTACTACTTCTGGCTGCTGGATGCCTATGGCAACGTACCCATCGTAACTGGTTTTGCGGATGCAGATCCAAATCCAGCTACACGTCCTCGTTCTGAAGTATATGCTTTCGTGGAGAGCGAACTGCTGGCTGCTGCCGAGCTGCTTCCTCGCGAAAACAGCATCGCTACTTATGGCCGTATGAACTACTATGCTGTACAGGCACTGCTGGCCAAGCTATACCTGAACGCTGAAGTTTACACCGGTACTGCTCAGTGGCAGAAGGCTGTTGATGCAGCTGACGAACTGATCAACTCAGGTCTGTTTGCTCTGAATGCTGACTACCATGCCAACTTTGCTCCTACCAACGGTCCTGGAAATGCCGAGATCGCTCTCGCAATTCCTTACGACCAGGAGTTTGGTCAGGGTTTCAACCTGGTACAGATGACCCTGCACTATGCAAGCCAGCAGACTTTCAACACTCAGGAGCAGCCCTGGAATGGTTACTGCTCACTGCAGGAATTCTACAACTCCTACGAAGATGATGACATCCGTAAGGGTGAGTACGGTTCTGCCGCAGTACCTGGCAACTTCCTTGCTGGACCTCAGTATTCTTCTACTGGTGATCGCCTGGAAGACAGCCAGGATGATGGTGACCCAGACGGACTGCCTGTGACTTTCACTCCTGAAATCAACGAGCAGAATCCTAATGCATTCCGTCAGGCTGGTGTACGTATCTTCAAGTATCGTTTCCCTAACGGTGCCACTCAACACCTGCCAAATGACTTCCCTATCCTGCGTTACTCTGACATCCTGCTGACCAAGGCAGAAGCCATGTGGCGCATGAGTGCTGGTAGCACTGAAGCATTGGATCTGGTAAATCAGGTGCGTGCACGTGCTGGCGTGGCTGACTTTGCTGCCCTGGATGCTGACAACCTCCTCGCAGAGCGTGGTCGTGAGCTGTTCTACGAAGGATGGCGTCGTCAGGACCTGATCCGTTTCGGAGTTTATGGTGAAGAGTGGGACTTCAAACCTACTTCTGATGCAACCAAGGAGTTGTTCCCAATTCCTCAGGCTCAGATTCAGGCCAACCCCAACCTCGCTCAGAACCCTGGATACTAATCCAGTCTGATTCGATAATTTATAGCAAGTGGTCCTTGTGGCCACTTGCTTTTTTTATGTCTTACCACGAAATTTGTTGGTTTTATCCCAGACAAAATCTCTATGAGTAGCCGATTGATTTACAGAATATTACTCATCCAACTCTCCATTGGATTCGTTCTGTATGGCTGCCAAAACAAGGGAGTTCGTCAGGCTCCCGAAATCACCAGTCTGTTTACCCAACTCCCTGCCGATTTCACAGGAATTGACTTTCAGAATGACCTGACCTACACCCAGGATTTCAACCCCTATACCTTCCGAAATTTCTACAACGGAGGCGGTGTCGCAATAGGAGACATCAACAATGATGGACTCTCTGATATATACTTTTGCGGAAATCAGGTCACCAATCAACTCTACCTTAACCGGGGAGATTTTTCATTCGAAGACATCACCCAGGATGCTGGTGTCGGATGTGAAGGAGTCTGGTCTACCGGCGTCAGCATGGCCGATGTGAACGGCGACGGATGGTTGGACATTTACGTTTGCAAATCCGGGCGACCTGAAGGCGACAATCGCTACAATGAACTGTTTATCAACGACGCCAATCCTGACGAGGATGGAATCGTGACCTTCACAGAACAGGCGGAGCAATGGGGAATCAATGACCTGGGCTTATCCGCTCATGCGGTTTTCTTTGACTATGACCGCGACGGAGACCTGGACTGCTACCTGCTCAACAACTCACTCCGGTCCACCAGTGGCTATGACCTGATCAAGGATCAGCGCCTCATTCCCGACAGCCTGGGTGGAAACAAGCTCTACCGGCATGAGGGCGACCACTTTGTAGATGTAAGCAGAGAAGCAGGAATTTACACCTCCTCGATTGGTTTTGGGCTCGGTGTTACCATCGGAGACCTGAACCGCGATGGCTGGTTGGACATCTATGTCTCCAATGACTTCTTCGAAAGAGACTACCTCTACCTCAACCAGCAGGATGGGACTTTCTCCGAAAACCTCCCCGACCAAATGCCCGAGATCAGCCTCAGTTCCATGGGGGCGGATATGGCCGACCTGAATGGAGACGGCTACCCTGAAATTTTCGTTACGGACATGCTGCCAGAGGGCGATGCCCGAATGAAAACCAAAACCCGATTCGAAAACTGGGACAAATATCAACTCAACCTGCGCCAGGGCTATCACCGGCAATACACCCGCAACAGCCTGCAACTCAACAACGGTGACAACACTTATAGCGAAATCAGCCGATTGACTGGCGTGTATGGCACCGACTGGAGTTGGGGAGCACTCCTGTTTGATTTCGAGAATGACGGGCTACGGGACATTTTCGTAGCCAATGGCATTTACAAAGACCTCACCGACCAGGACTACATAGACTTTTCCAATTCGCCACAGACCATGCAGCGTCTGCGCAACCGGGACCAAAGCGTCATAAACGACCTGATCGACAGCATTCCATCCCAGGCTCTACCCAACTATGCTTTCAGCCAGTTGGCAATAAATGGTAGCCGATTTCCGCGCTTTGAAAACAGATCGGAGCAGTTGGGGCTAGCCCAGCCAAGTTTCTCCAACGGTTCAGCATATGGCGACCTCGACAATGATGGCGACCTGGATCTTGTCATCAACAACGTCAATATGCCGGCTTTCATTTACAGAAATGAGACCGATACCCTCATGCCCAACCACCATTGGCTGGGGATCAGGCTGAAAGGAGAGGGGAAAAATGCATATGCACTGGGGAGCCGCGTGACAGTCTGGGCCAATGGTAGCTCCTGGTATCAGGAACTTGCCCCCATGCGAGGCTTTCAAAGCTGCGTAGATCCAAGACTGCTGATCGGTCTGGGCCAATCAGAAAAAATTGATTCCCTCCTCATCCAGTGGCCGGATGGCACTTTTTCCAGGAAAACAGATGTTTCCCCCAATCAATACCTGAGCTACTCCCAGAATGAATCAGATACT
Organism: uncultured Bacteroidia bacterium; assembly: GCA_964343195.1. Lineage (GTDB taxonomy): Bacteria > Bacteroidota > Bacteroidia > J057 > J057 > CAYVAP01. The sequence goes on from CAYFIR010000107.1 coordinate 8,875, forward strand.
GCATCTCCCTCCGTAGCCGAAATAAAACAGCAGGGGGCTCTCTTCAGCTTTCAATCGGCAGCTGGACCAGATTTCGTCCACGTAGAAAACGAGTTTCAGGACTTTCGCCGTGACCGCATGCTCTTTCACATGCGATCGACCGAAGGCCCAGGCATCTGCCAGGGAGACTTCAACCGGGATGGAAGAATGGATGTCTTCATTGGCGGGGCCAAAGAACAGACTGGCGGGCTGTACCTACAGCAGGCCAACGGCAACTGGGTAAAAAAGGCATTTGCAGATCTGGACCAACACTCGATTTCAGAAGACGTTGATTGCGAGTGCTTTGATGCAAATGGCGACGGCCACCTCGACCTCTATGTCGCCAGTGGCGGCAACGAATATGCCCCCAGCAGTTCAGCCCTGTATGACAGACTTTACCTCAATGACGGCCGGGGCAACCTCCGTTATGCTCCGGATGCTCTACCTGGCCTCGGAAAGCGAAGTACAGGGACGGTAGCCGCCGCAGATTTTGACAGAGATGGAGATGTAGACATTTTTGTCGGCACCCGCCTGTTACCATTTAGCTTTGGCACACCTGTCGATGGCCTGATTTTGAGCAACAATGGCCGTGGTATATTTGAAGATGTGACCGATAAAGTGGCTCCTGAGCTGAGGGAGCTGGGTCTGCTCACCTCAGCGGAGTGGGCAGATCTGGACGGCGACCGAGACCTGGATCTCATAGTCGCCGGAGAATGGAGCCCCATAACAGTCTGGATCAATGAAAATGGCAAGCTGACCAAAAATGCCGCAGGGTTGGGGCAATCCAGTGGCTGGTGGCATTCGCTACATGTCCTTGATGTAGAAGGCGATGGGGACCTGGACATTATTGCTGGGAACTGGGGACTCAACAGCCGGTTCCAGGCAAGTCCTGATCGCCCTGCCCGGATGTACGTCAATGATTTTGACCACAATGGAACCCAGGAACAGGTCATCACTGTTTTTGAGGAAGATGAGGCATATCCACTCGTCCTGAGACCTGATCTGGTGGGGCAAATGCCCGTCTTAAAGCGAAAATACCTCAAACACGCATTTTATCAGGAGCAAACCATCGAAGATATGTTTACTCCTACCGAACTGGAGGGAGCCCAAATACATGAGGTTCATACTGCGGAGAGTGCAGTATTCCTCAACAATGGTGACGGGGAGTTTTCCTTCATGCCCCTACCGACTGAGGCTCAGTTGGCCCCGATCTTTGCCATTAGCAGCCATGATCTAAACGGAGACGAAGTCCCGGATTTGGTTCTGGGGGGAAATATGGGGGAAGCCAAGCCTGAAGTCGGGGGATACTTTGCCAGTTATGGGGTAGTGCTCCTCGGAACAGGAGATGCAGCCCACCCCTATCGAGCCCTGAGCAGCCGTGAAACCAATCTATGCATCAAAGGCGCCATCAGGGATTTGGCCTGGATTAATACCGTAAGAGGTCCGGCCCTCCTGGTCGCACGAAATAATCAACCAGTTCAATTGCTTGAAATCAATAATCGTTAGCGCATGAAACTTTTCACTTCCATCTTACCGATAATCCTATTGGGTTTGGGGCTGATTAGTGGCTGCTCTCATCCAGAAAAGAGCCGCTACCAGGAATGGGCTGACAGAGAAATCGCTTCCGGGGTGAGACATGACAGCCTGTTTTTATCCCTGGAAATAGGCATGAGTCGTCAGGCATTCATAGATACCTGCTGGCAGCTCAACCGCCGTCAGCTCATCTCAAATGGACCTCGATCCGAATCCGTCCAGCATGTATTGCCCAATATCTCTCCGACCACTACGATCAATTTTTATCCGGACTTCAACAGCGATGGCAGGATCAACCAGGTGCCGGTCTTACTCGCCCGAAAGGTTTGGGCCCCCTGGCTACCTGCGACTTCATCTGATAGCCTGATGCCCGTGGTTCGGGATCTGTTTCTCGACTGGTATGGCGGAAACGACTGGCAGCGGTTCCATTTTGAAGGGCTGAAACCCATGTGGATCAAAATTGATGGCAACCGACGCATAGCCCTGACCCGTGAAGACGAACAGCACGTCAAAGCCCTTATTACTGACCTCACCGCCATTGACCAGGAAAAAGATAAGCTCTTTATCCCCCCCCAATTACCCATTGCAACCCAGACAAAATGAACCAGCTTGTTCGATCCATACTCATTTCTCTTCTCACTGTGAGCCTGTTGTGGCAGGGGTGTTCTTCCGACGAGCAGGTAGCAGACTCCGGCAATCACCTGTTTGAATCCCTCCCGGCGTCCTATACCGGGGTTGATTTTGCCAACACGCTTTCCTATAACCGCGAGTTCAATATCTACACCTATCGAAACTTTTATAACGGAGGAGGAGTCGGGATTGCCGATGTGAATGGAGACGGATTACCAGACATTTACCTTTCGGCAAACATGGAGAGTAATCAGCTCTACCTAAATCAGGGAGATTTGAAATTTGAGGAAGTAACCGAGGCGGCTGGCGTTTCAGGAGAAAAAGCCTGGTCAACAGGGGTCTCGCTGGCCGATGTAAACGGAGATGGGAAAATGGACATCTATGTCTGCAATTCGGGAGACATTGCAGGGGATAACAAGCAAAACGAGCTATTCATCAACCAGGGAAATGATGAAAACGGTGTGCCCACCTTCACCGAAGAAGCTGAAGTATATGGACTGGCAGACCGTGGATTTTCTACCCATGCCGCCTTTTTCGACTACGACAAGGATGGAGACCTGGACTGCTACCTGTTGAATAATTCTTACCGAGCCATCGGCAGTTTCAACATGCAAAAAAACGAGCGCCCCATACGGGATTCAATCGGAGGGGATAAGCTCTTTCGCAATGACAATGGACATTTCGTAGATGTGAGCGAGGAAGCCAATATTTATGGCTCAGTCATCGGCTTTGGGTTGGGAGTTACGGTTGGCGATGTAAACCAGGATGGATGGCAAGACATCTATGTGTCCAATGACTTTTTTGAGCGCGACTATCTGTATATCAACCAACAGGACGGAACATTCGACGAAGTGCTGACCGAGCAGTTTCGCGCGATCAGTGCAGCCTCCATGGGGGCTGACATGGCAGACATCAACCAGGATGGGAATCCCGAAATTTTTGTAACAGACATGTTGCCTGAGCCAGATGCCCGCATCAAACAGGTGACCACATTTGAGGACTGGAACAAGTACCAGCTCAACCTGCGCTATGATTTTTTCCACCAGTTCACTCGCAACATGCTGCACCTCAACAATGGCGATGGCACCTACAGCGAGATCAGCCGGATGGCAGGAGTTGAAGCTACGGACTGGAGCTGGGGCGCCCTGATCTATGACATGGACAATGATGGCCTCCGGGATATTTTCGTCGCAAATGGCATTTACCAGGACCTCACAGACCAGGACTATCTCAACTTCGTCTCCGACAACGAGACCAAGCGCATGATCATTACCCGTGATGGAGTGGATTTCAAACGCCTGATTGACTCCATCCCTGTTCGTCCCCAGCAGAATTATGCCTATCAGAATCAGGGATTTGCAGGAGAGTCACAGCGTATACCACAGTTCAAAAACCGCGCAGAGGAATGGGGATTTGATGAGAAGACTTTCTCCAACGGATCGGCATATGCAGACCTCGACCTCGATGGGGACCTGGACCTTGTTATCAACAATGTCAATATGCCTGCTTCTATTTATCGCAGCAACGTGACTCAGCAACACCCCGAGAGAAACTGGGTAGGTTTTAGTCTATCTGGGGAAAAAAGCAATCCATTTGCCATCGGCACCAAACTACTGGCTTTTGCTGGGGACCAGCGTTTTTACATGGAGCACATGCCCATGCGGGGATTCCAGTCCACCATGGACTACCGCCTCCACCTCGGCCTGGGAAAAATCGACAAACTCGACTCCCTTTACATCCAATGGCCCGACCTGAGCATCTCCCGCATTTCCGACGTTCCGCTCAACCAGTATATCCGATATGACCAGTCTCTTACCAGCAAAAGCGAGGTGAGCTGGCCTACAACCTCTACTGAAACCCCTATTTTCAAAGCAGCCTCCGCGATTCCCGGATTCCGACACCAGGAAAGCCGATATTCAGATTTTGATCGAAATCGCCTTATTTATCAAATGCGGTCCTCCGAAGGCCCCTGCATCGCCTCGGCAGACGTGAATGGCGACAAACTGGAAGATCTTTACCTGGGAGGAGCCAAGGGGCAGGCCGGACAGTTGCTTATACGGACTGGAAGTGGCCCGGATGACTGGCGAGTGAGCAATGCAGCTCTTTTCGAAACAGATAAACTGGCAGAAGATGTCGATGCAATCTTCTTTGATGCAAATGGAGATGGATTCAACGACCTTTACGTTGCCAGTGGCGGAGTAGAACTTCCCTCTTCGTCTTCAGGACTTCGCGACAGACTGTATATAAATGATGGCAAGGGGAACTTCACCAAATCCCCCCAAACGCTGCCTTCCAATCCGTATGAAAGCAGCGGGTGTGTCGCCGCATCAGACTACGATGGAGATGGAGATGAAGACCTTTTTGTAGGCGCCAGGATAAAACCCTTTACCTACGGAGTGCCTGTAAATGGATTCCTACTCCTGAATGATGGCAGTGGAACATACCAAAACGAAACAGAACGATTCGCCCCGGAGTTAAATGAGCTGGGAATGATCACCGATGCAAAGTGGGCAGACCTCGATGCAGATGGTGACCAGGATCTGATAGTGATAGGAGAATGGATGGCCATAGAAGTCTTTATGAATGAAAATGGCCACCTGAAACGACAAACCCAGGAAGCCGGACTTGGCAGAAGTCAGGGATGGTGGACCTGCCTGGAACCTGCGGATGTTGATGGAGATGGGGACATGGATTTTGTCGTAGGTAACCATGGGCTTAACAGCCGATTTGAAGCCTCTGACAGCCTGCCTATCATGATGTACGTCAATGACTTTGACTCCAATGGACAGTTGGACCCAGTGATGTGCCACTATGAAAATGGGAAGCTGGTTCCCTACGTTCGTTTACACGATCTGCTAACCCAGATGCCTATTCTTAAACGAAAGTACCTCAGGTTTTCCAGCTATGTCGATAAGTCCATGTCGCAGATTTTTGACCCCAAATTACTAGAGCTGGCTACTGTATGGGAAGCCAGAGAAATGGGTTCAGTTTTGCTGCTAAATGATGGGCAGGGCCACTTTGAAATGCAACGTCTACCAGCAGAAGCCCAGGTATCCTCCATATACGGCATTCTGCCGGGTGACTTTGACCAGGATGGAACCATAGACATCCTGCTGGGAGGCAACCTCAACGAGGTCAAACCGGAAATGGGTCGACAGGATGCCAATTATGGCCTGATGCTCAGGGGCATAGGTGAGGGAGAATTTCAGGCGATGATGCCCGCCGAAACCGGATTCAGACTGGAAGGAGCGGTGCGTGGGATGGCCGCCGTCAAGGGAACCGGAGTTCCCCTCGTCATCGTAGCCAGGAATAATGATGCCGTACAGATATTTACATATTAAGGGGATAACGAAGGCCGATCACAGGGAAAAATCCGCCCGAAATGTAGGGTACGAAAAATGGAACGGCGATAGGGCTGGCAGCTATAAACGTCCTTCTTCTCGCTATTTTTCATTCTTTTCCCTACTCGCCTTGTGGGGATTATTCATGGGAGCCATCCCCAATCTTCTTCCTGCCCAGGAAAGGATAGCCTGTGACAGCAGCTTTTTCATCTCCCTACAGGGCAATGCCAGTAGTCGCATCGTACGAGGAGTTTTTACGCCAAATGGCCCAAAATTTAGAGAGGAAATTGGCTACTACGAAGGCCGACAGTTTGGGCCGATCGGGTACTCAGTCTGGGACGGACACCTTTATGCATTAGACCTTATCAGCTTAACCCTGCACCGGATTGATGCCAATGGGAACCTGCAACAGGCAGCAGATTTAAGAGATCAGTTACCAGAAGACCTGATTTTCACCGCAGGCTACATGAACCCTTCGGGAATTCAGTTCTCATTTATTGGCCACCGCCCCAATGAACAACGCGACATTACCACTTACTCCATCAGAGTAGACGCAGCAGGGTCAAGACCCGGGTCCAATGCCACCATCAACCCTACCCCGGTTTTCGTAACGGCTGCAGCACGTAGCCCGGCTTTGGGGATCCTCTACGGATTCGAAGAAAACCGGCCCAGCGTAGTTCAAATCGGGGGAGGCCTGGTTAGCTCATACAATTATCCATCGCTGGGCAACACCAGTATTGGAGCGTACTTTTTTGATGAAAACAACAACCTCTGGGGCTATGGCAGTGCAAGTGGCTTTTCTGGCACCCAGTTTTTCGGAATTGATATCGGAGATGGAAGCACCTTTCCCCTCGAGCCTGGTAACTACTCAGGAATAGTAGATGGCTGTAGCTGTCCCTACCGGATTAAGCTATACAAGCAGTTTTCAGCCGATACCCTCACCTACTGTGACACGCTTGAACTGACCTACACCTTCGAAAATACCGCTGGCTTCACCTATCAAGACCTCAGCTTCCGGGACACCTTGCCTCAGGGACTCAGCGTCCTGGAGGTACTAAATGATCCTCCAGGTAGTACCCTTACCCTGGGACCCGATGGGCTGATATCACTCGACTTCACCTACCTGACCTTGGGAGAAAATGACCTGACCCTCAGGGTTGGGATTGAACCAGACTTTCAGGGGAGCTGGAATTCGCAGGCAACCCTGGATACATTGCCATGGGGGTTGGGAACCGTCATTCGTTCTCAAAACAAGACCCCGGACGCTGAAGTTTCAGGCTTCTCAGTCGTTCCGTTGGCGTTGGAGATGACGGGAGATTCTCTCCTGTGTGTGGGAAGTACAGGGACGCTACGGGTGGACCTCATCCCTTCCGGGGCTGATGCTCAAATTCGCTGGAGCAATGGAGCAACCAGCGCCAGTATTGAGGTAAGCGAACCCGGTTGGTACGGGGTCACCGCAAGCCAGGAGTGTGATACCCTCCGGGACAGCATCTACATCGGCCAGGTGCCCTATGAATTGACCGTTTCATTGGGAAGAGATCGCCTCATACAACAAGGCCAAACGGTTCAGCTAAACTTTGAAACCAATGCGTTAGCTCTGAATCAAATCCAGTGGACCAGTCTTCCGGAAACCGGGCTTAGCTGCCTGGATTGTGAAAATCCCAGCCTTTTCCCCCTTTCGCAAACTTCGATCTCCGTCAACATCGAGGATGAATATGGCTGTACCGCATCTGATCAGCTTATCATTCAGGTTGATACCACACGTGGACTTCGCTTTCCCAATGTTTTTACGCCAAATGGCGACCAGCTCAATGACAGGTTTTACTTTCAGGCAGAAGGTCTGGGGCAAATCAGGGTTCTACAGGTTTTTGACCGTTGGGGAAGACTGGTATTCGAAGGTAAGGACCTCCCCTTCAATCAGCCAGACGAAGGCTGGGACGGTATTTATCGCGGCAAACCTGCTGACGAAGGAACCTACTTCTGGCGTGCTGAACTTGAGTTTCCCGATGGAAGTACCCTCCAGCGAAGTGGGATGTTGACGCTTATTCGCTAGCCTGAGCCTGTGCGACAACCTCGAAAAGCAATCATGTGCAAACTCTCAAAAAAGCTCGAGTTGCTGCCTTCCAGGGATAGCGTTTCCCGCTTTTTCCTCAATGCCCTCAACACCGCAACTTTAGAAGAAAATTTCCCTAAAACCACGGCTCCTAAAACTGATCTGGTTAAATTTAATGATCCATCAGCGTCTACGTCCCACATGAACTATTACTACCTACTGTTTATTCCCATTCTTTCTCTGGTCTGGGGTTGCTCAACCTCCAACCCAGGCGGGCCTGAGTCAATTCCCCCACGATTCTCCGCTCTGGATGCCGCAACAACAGGAATCGATTTCACCAATGAGTTGACGAATACGCCTGAATTCAACATTCTCAACTATCCCTACTTCTACAATGGAGGTGGAGTGGCAGTCGGTGATTTTAATCGCGATGGGCTTCCAGACCTGTTTTTTACAGCGAACCAATTGCCTAACAGGCTGTATTTCAACCAGGGAGAATTGAAATTTGAAGATGTAACGGAGCAGGCAGGAGTTTCAGGAAATGGCGATTGGGCAACAGGGGTAAGCGTGGTGGATGTGAATGCCGATGGTTGGCTGGATATTTATGTCAGCTATGTGGTGGGCATGGCGGACCTCACCGGGCATAATGAGCTGTTTCTAAATCAGCAGGATGGTACTTTCCGGGAAGTTTCAGCAGAATGGGGCCTCGCCCTCAGGGGATTTGGTACCCAGGCCAGCTTTTTTGACTACGACCGTGACGGCGACCTGGATCTCTTCCAACTCAATCACAGCATCAAACCCAATGAAACCATAGGACCTGCCAGTCAGCGCAATGTGGTGGATACGCTGGCAGGCGATCGGCTGCTGCGCAATGAAGGAGACCATTTTGTCGATGTCACTCAACAATCCGGGATCTACTCCAGCCGCATCGGCTACGGCTTAAACATCCTGACGGGTGATATCAACCAGGACGGCTGGCCGGACCTCTATGTTTGCAACGACTTTCATGAAGACGATTACCTCTATCTCAATCAGGGGGATGGCACCTTTCGGGAGAGCCTGCGGGATTGGGTGGGCCACACCAGCAAGTTCAGCATGGGGGGAGACCTGGCAGACTACAACAATGATGGCTACCCTGATCTTTTCACACTGGACATGAAGCCCGATGTCGAAGCCATCCGAAAGACCGCCCAGGCACCGGAAAGCTACGACCGATACCAATACAAGCTTGGATTCGGCTACTTCTACCAATATGCCCACAATGCCCTGCAGCAAAACCGGGCCGGAGAAGGGTTCAGTGAAATTGCCCAAATGGCAGGAGTCGATGCTACTGACTGGAGTTGGAGTGCACTCTTCAGCGATCTGGATAACGACGGCAGGAAAGACCTGCTTATCACCAACGGGATCTACAGGAGACCTGATGACATGGATTACATCAGCTTCATCTCGGAGCCGGCGGTGGTAAGGCAGTTAAATGATGAGGCCAGTGAAGCCGACTTGGCCTTTATTTCGCGGATGCCCTCCATCGCGCAACCCAACCATCTGTTTCAAAATGTCGGAGATAGCGCATTTCGCCCTGTGGCAGAGTCCTGGGGCCTGTCTGAAAAAGGATTCACCAATGGTGCCGCATATGCCGACCTGGACCGGGACGGCGACCTGGACCTGATCCTAAACAACCTGAACGATCAGGCAAGCATATTCCAGAACCTCACCAGAGAACAGGACAGCGTACATTTTCTCCAGGTTCAACTAAAAGGCACTCCGGAAAACCCATTTGCAATAGGAACCCAGCTAACTGCCTGGACAGGTGCTACCCAGCAGACAGTGGAGAACTTCCCCGTTCGGGGATTCGAATCCTGCATGGAGCCAGGATTTGTTCACTTTGGCCTGGGAGAAAACAGCATAGTGGACAGCATCCAGATCAGATGGCCGGATGGAAAAGGACAAACCCTCTACCGCATCGCGGCGGACACCATGCTCGTGATTCGCTATGACAATCCGACAGAGATTCCAGCTCCCAACTATCAGCGCCACGAGCTATTTGCTTCTATATCCCCCAACATCAACTGGACCCACCAGGAAAATGACTTCGTGGACTTTAGCCGGGAGACCCTGCTGCCTCACCGCCTGTCAACCCAGGGACCTAAACCTGCGTCAGGTGATGTGAACCGGGATGGGCTGACAGACCTATACTTTCCTGGCCCTAGGGGTCAGGCCGGACGGCTGTTGATGCAACGCCCGGATGGTAGTTGGAAAGCCCAATCACTCAGGCTTTGGACGGAGTTTACAGAATCAGAAGAGGTCAGCGCTACCTTTTTGGACGTAGATGGAGACCAGGACCTCGACCTTTATGTCGCTTGCGGAGGTAATGAATTTTACCACCATGACACAAAACTTCAGGATCGGCTCTTCCTGAATGAAAATGGTCGCTTTAGTCTTGCAGATTCAGCTCTACCTAACATGCTGATTAACACTGGAACTGTTCGCCACGGAGACTTTGACGGCGATGGAGATGAAGACCTGTTTGTAGGGGGACGCAACGTCACCTCGACCTATGGCGTCCCACCCCGGTCCTACCTGCTCGAAAATGTAGGAGGTCAATATATCGATGTGGCAGACAGCCTTGCCCCCGGCCTGGGAACAGTCGGCATGGTAACGGATGCACAATGGCTGGACTATGATGCCGATGGCCTTCTGGACCTCGCTGTGATCGGCGAATGGATGTCACTGGAGCTTTGGCACAATGAAGGAAGCTCATTCCAACGGGATACCGCATCAATGCCTCTCCACAGCAGCGGGTGGTGGAATTGTCTGGAAGCTGCCGATCTTGACGGAGACGGTGATCTGGATCTGGTGGCTGGAAATCTGGGACTGAATTCTACCCTGAAAGCCACTCCACAAACTCCCTGCGAACTCTACGTATCAGATTTTGACGCCAATGGATACAGTGAGGCCATCCTGTGTCGCTATTACGAGGGTCGCTCCTACCCATTTGCAAGTCGGGACGAACTGCTAAAACAGATCGTATCCCTGAGGCGACGCTTCCCCAATTACCAGATCTATGCGGAGGCCACCATCAATGACATTTTTACTCCACAGCAATTGATGAGCAGCCTGAGATTAGAGGCAGAGACCTTCTCCCATGCCTGGTTTGAGCAAACTCCCGAAGGATTCATTCGCCATGACCTCCCCTACTCTACTCAGGACGCTCCGGTTTTTGCGATTTCGACGAAGGATCTCAACCAGGACGGGCATGCAGATCTGATTCTTGGAGGTAATTTTTATGGCGTAGGCCCCAACCGTGGTCGATATGACGCCAGCCTCGGTCATGTGTTGATCTGGGATGCTTCCCTTCAATGGGATCCTGTTCCTGGATGGGACGCCGGAATTCCGCTAACGGGTGAGGTAAGAGATTTTGACTGGATCAGTTCTGGTGGCAAACAGATGCTGGTTGTGGCTCGAAATGGATCGAAACCACTCTTTTTCTTACCCACATTATCAAATTTGTAAAAATTTACCATTATTCGATATTTCCAATAAACACACTATACCTAAATTGCCGGAAATAAGAGGCTGTTTAAGTTTTGGTGTTTCGAGATCAAACGCAGGATTTTTTGACTCTGACAAGGAAGTTTTTCGAGAAATATGCGAGTCGCAGATCCCGAGAATCGGGAGTATTTTGAGGAAAACTGACGCCGACAGAGGTGAAAAAGACAAGTTTTGAGCCGTAAAGGAGAAATCCAAACAGCCTCTCAGCAATCAGGAACCACCCGTCTGCTGGTTCAAAGCTAGAGCCTCAATATTCCGGCACAATGAAAAGACTATTATTGCTTTGCCTGTTATTCCTCCCTCTGCTCAATCAGGCACAGCACCGTTTAGGATTACATTTTATGCCCTGGACCTACCAGAGCACCTTGACCAATCCCGCTATAGCCCAGCCCGCTCGATTTCAACTTACCGTTCCGATCCCCATTCCTACTACCGGGATTGATTTGTACCACTCGGGGATCAAGATTACCGATCTTGTTGAGGACCCCCAGGCGGATATCCTGACCATTACGCCTGGGGCAGCAATCGACGCCATGCCTGACGAGAGCTTTCTTCGTGGACGATCTGAGGTCCTGTTGCTCGCAAGTGCCTTCCACCTGGGAAAATGGCAGTTCGGATTGCACCTGTCCAACCACACAGAATTTATGTTTGGGTACCATCGTGACCTGTTCACGCTGATATCCGATGGAGTCGGTGCCCATCGGGGTGACGAACTTCAACTTGCCCCCAATCTGGGCATCAGCAACTACAACCAGTATGCAGCCAGTGCCTCCCGCTCGATCGGGGAAAAGTGGCGCATAGGCGCCAGAGTCAAGCTTTTGGGAGGAGTCTTCCATGCCTCGACTCTTCCAGAGCATCAAAGCCTGACCTTTGCTCCTTCCGGAGAAAATGAAGATATCCATGTCGGAATTGACTATGCCATCCGGGCCAGTACTGGCCTGGAACTGGGGGTGGAGGACTGGAGCCAAATCGGTGACCAGGGAATCAACTTCCAGCCAGAAGGACTTACAGGCCTCAACAATCCGGGCATAGCCCTGGATCTGGGATTACAGTTTGAACCGATCAAGAATCTGGTGATTTCAGCCTCAGTCGTAGACCTGGGGCAAATCAAATGGCAACGGCTCGCTCAGAGCTACTACTTTACTGGAGATTACACATTTGAAGGCCTTCCGGGATTTAACGAGGATGGTATTAACCTGTCAGACCCAACATGGAAAAATCCCGCTGAAGCCTGGGCTAGTGCACTGGACACCCTGAATGGAAGCTTTTCCTACGCACAGGAATCTTCTCCATTCACAACCTCCCTGCCTACCCGGGGCTACCTGACCGCGCAGTACAGACTCTTCAAAATTCTGAGTGTAGGGGCAGCGTGGACTGGTGAACTATATCGGGAGACTCCAACTCACGCCGTTAGCGCCTGGACGGGCCTTCACCTGGGTAAATGGCTGACTTTAGGAGCCAATTACACCTACGATCAACGCTATCAGGATATGCTTGGAGTTCATGGGCGCCTTAACCTCGGCCCCATGCAATTCTATGCCTCTGCCGGGAACATTCTTCCCCTGATTGATCCCTACAGCACACAGTCGGTTTCCCTGATACTGGGAAGCAACTATACTTTTGGAAGGAAGAAGGAGAAAAAGTAGCAGTGAGGGGTGCGGGAGGATTCGAGTAAGCCTTTCTCCCTGTACAGATTCGGATTTCCCATTTACGTCACGGCCTTACTCCACAGAACCAGCCTCACGTGGCTTGCGCATCATGAACAGCGTGAGCCACGTGTCTATTTGCCACAGAATCAATGCGGCGAGTCCTCCGCTGATCAGGTAGGTCATCCCATCCCAAACCACTTCTGTATTTGTGGAAGTCGAGGCCCCTGCACCAAGCATGAGTACCCCAAGTGCCAGGGTCAACACTCCGGATATACCGCCTGTCAGCCGTGCGAGTTTGAGTTCCCGGGCACTGGATTTTTTCTTTCTTTCCAGGGCAAAAATACGATCCATCGTTCCCTCGATCAGATCGGATGATGGTTGCTCCAGCGGCAGTCCCGCAAACAGCTCTTTTAAATGATCTTCGTGTGGATATTCAGGATTCATGGCGATGGAATTCAAAATTGGCAGGAGAATAATGAGTCTGGAAGTTTTTGCGACCACGGTGCAAAAGAACCTTCACATTAGAAGTTGAAAATCCAGTGCTTTCACAAATTTCCTCGATGCTCATTTCATCCAGGTAAAACATTTGCAACACCAGACGCTCCTTTGGCGATAGCCTCGCCAGTGTCTTGAGAATCATTTGCTGTCGTTCACCTTTTAGCAACCGACTCTCTCCCTCCGGAGCCTCAGCAGGGCCCTGATACTGATCAATCGAGCGATGTTCAGGCTTTCGCTTCTCTTTTCTCAGGTAAGCCAGACAGGTTGTGGTTACAATCCTGCACAGCCAGGTCCCAAAGCTAGCCTCTCCCCGGAAGGATTTCAACTGCTGATAGCCTTTTACCAGGGCATCCTGTACCAGATCTTCCGCCACCTCCGGTTGCGCTATCAGGCGACGGGCCATGGCATAGGCCCGCGCCTGATGGCGCTCGATCAGGTCCCGATACGCATGGGGATTTCCTGACAGAACCTCCTGAATTAACTCAGTCTCGCTCTTTTGCATGAGTCTGAAAATAGGCGCTGAGGAAATAGGGGAATCCGAGTCCCAGACCTCCCATCAACAAAAGAGGACCGACCGTCATGGGTCCATCCATCATGCGGGGAAACCAACTGGAAAGTACTCCTGATACAATGAACCCCACTCCCAGGCCAGCCATTACGGAACTAAGCTTCATCCAAACGGGGATATGCATGCCATGGGGCTTCTCCATTTCCGCTTCGTGAGGATTCATGCCTTTTTCGATCATGGCCATGCGCTCAAGGTGCCTGGCCTTACGCGCATGGTGCCAGGTAAGGCTCACAGATATAATCAGTCCGATCGCAATGGTAGCCATAATGGCCATTCCTAAAACTTCTCCTGGATGCATAAAATTGTGGTTAAGTAACGCGAGAAAAATAACTTCCCGATTTTACGAAGAGATCTTGTTCGCAGG
>CAYFIR010000108.1:0-22430 GCA_964343195.1 uncultured Bacteroidia bacterium
TAATCACCCCCTGGGCCGATTTTGGGCTAATAACCCCTCGTTATTCTGAGCAATATCAGTTTAATTCTCCCTGATCCTCTGGGTTCACAGCATGAAACCGGGTGAGGCCGCTACCTTTTTTTGCCTCAAATGCTGAGGGGGTTGCACCCCCGGTGCAACATCGACCCCCAGGTTTGCAACCTGGAGTGAGGAGGTCGTATGGGTTTGCCTCATGGGCTGTCACCAGGATTACCTCTTGCTACACTTTGGACTCATGGACTGAGGCATTTGCAACCCTTGTGCAATGGTGGGATTCAGGTTTGCAACTTGGGGTGGGTACAGTTCCCTAGGGCCTACCTTATAATTTGAGGGCGGAGTTGGTCTTATTATGGTGATGAGGTATTGGGACACGTATACTTTTGGGGGTGGACACGACCTTACACCCTCTCAGAAAAGGCGATTTACTCCCCCAACCCCTCATCAAAGGTCTCGACGAGCTTCAAGAGCCTTTTGAGTAGCCTCTTTCCGGCTGCTTCGCGTTGAAGCAGGCCTGGGCGCTGATGGAGAGTCGCGATCAACTCGTCGCGCAGGGGCTCGCGTCCTGTGAAGTGGTAGTCTTCTACCAGTTTCTGGAAAGCGCTGAGTTCCAACTCTTCATCCTCCGCGATCTGCTGAAGCTGGGCCTGACGCTCCGCTTGCCAGAACTGATCAAATTCGTCGGGGATGAGGTCCGTATCCTCGATATGCGGCAGTTGCTGGGCGATAAACTTTTCGATCAGTTCCTTCTTGCTGCGAAGTTGGGTCTCACCACCGAGCAAGTCATAGATTTCCTCCCGCTGCCTGGTCTCGGCTTCGCTGTTAGGCTCGGTGTCGCGTAGCTTGGCGAGGAGCTTGAGGATGTAGGCGACGTTGATTTCATCGCGGTGCAGCAGGTCTATTTCAAAATCAACCTGATCCAGGACAGACTCCTTTTCCTTAGGGCCACCAATGGTTCGGGTCTTGTCATAGATGTCGAGGTACTGGCTCTTGTAGTCTTCGAACTCCTGGGCCTCGATGGCCAGGTCTTCGAAGTCAAAATCGGCAAAGCCCCCCAGCACATTCTTCAACCGCATCACATCCCGAAAGGCCTTGACAAACTCTAGGTCTTCCTCCTCGCTGGGTAATTCGTGGACACTGTCCACCGTCGGAGCGATCTCTTTGAGCCTGATGTAGGCCTGGTTAAGTTGTTCAACGTAGTCCTCATAGGGCTGCATCAGGATCACATCCTTGGCCTCCTTATCCGAAAACAATGCAATGGCATCGTCGGTCGCGTCCTTGAGGTTGCGGAAAACTACAATGTTGCCATGGGATTTGAGGTCGTCGAAGGTGCGGTTGGTACGGGAATAAGCCTGCACCAGTCCGTGGAGCCGGAGGTTTTTGTCAACGTAGAGGGTGTTGACCTTCTTGGCGTCAAAGCCCGTGAGGAACATGTTCACCACCAGCAGTATGTCGGCCCGGTCGCGCTCGTCGTTGAAGCTATCCTTTTCCCGCTCCTTCATCCGCTTGGCGATGTCGGTATAGTAGTTGTAAAAGGACTGACTGTCCTTGGTCGAATGTCCCGTAGCGTACATCCGGTTGTAGTCACCGATGAACTGGTCCAGTTTCTCCCGTGTATGGACATTCGCTCCTGTCTCAGCCTGCTGTTTTCGCGCCATGAAGTCGGCGAAGCTCAGCACACCAGAACCTGAGTAAGAAGAGGTTTTCCCCTGCTGATATGCCTGGGCCAACTCCTCAGGGCTTTGGTCGATCTGATAGGCCGCCTGGTATTCAGCGGCGTAGGATATCAAGTCTTCTTCGTCATAGGTTTTGGACTTGCCTGGTACCTCGAAATCCGGTTCTTCGATCATGCCATCGGCGTCCTTGTCCACTTCATTGTCGGTGAAGGAAAAGATGGTGATTACCCGCAGGTCGTGCTGCCCATCTTCCTTTTTGGCCTGAAACAGCTCGTAGTACCGAATGAGGATTTCCACGCTGCTGACGCAGAAGATCGCCGAAAAGCGCCGCCCGTGGGTCTTGCGGTGGTGGTGGAAGATGATGTAATCGACGATCTTTTCCAGCCGCTGGGGAGCTTCCATCAGCTCCTTCTGATCGATCTCTTGTACCTCGATGTCGATCTCATTTTGACTACCGTCTTTTTGCTTGTAGCGACCCACATACTCCACCGAGAACTTCAGGACATTCTCGTCCTTGATGGCGTTGGTGATAACGTAGCGGTGCAGGCTGGGGCCAAATAGCTCAAAAGTCGTCCGCTTACCCAGCTTGTTGCTGATGGCGTTTTGCTCGAAGATAGGCGTACCCGTGAAGCCGAAAAACTGATGGCCCCGGAAAAATTCCTTGATGCGGGCATGGGTCTCGCCAAACTGGCTGCGGTGGCACTCGTCGAAGATGAACACGATGCGGGCGTCCCTCAGCCCCTCCATTCGCTGTAGGTAATGCCTGCGCGTAATGGCGGTGTTGAGCTTCTGGATCGTGGTTACAATGAGCTTTGTATGCTTGAGTTCCTTGGTCTTGGGATCGCGGTACTGATCCAGGAACTGATCCACCAGCACTTTGGTACGGTCGGTGCCGTCCACACTGCCGGGCAGGAAGTAGTTGAACTCCTTGATAGTCTGGTAATCCAGGTCGCGGCGGTCCACCACAAAGACCACCTTGTCCACATGGGGAAACTCCTTGACGATCTGGCTGGCCTTGAAGGAGGTCAGGGTCTTACCCGATCCGGTGGTGTGCCAAACGTAGCCGCCCAGGCCATTGTTGCTGTTCTTGACGCGGTCCACCAGCGCCTCGACGGCGTAGTACTGGTAGGGACGCAGCACCATGGGAAACTTGTAAGACTGGTGCAGCACGATGTATTTGCAAATCATCTTGGAGACGTGGCACTTCTCCAGAAAATGCTCGGCAAAGTGCTCCAGCCGTGTGATCCGCTTGTTCTCTTTGTCGGCCCAGTAGAAGGTCTGCTTGAAGGTCTGTCGTCGGTTGTTGGCGTAGTACTTGGTGTTGACGCCGTTGGAGATGACAAAGATCTGGACGTACTGAAACAGGCCATGATTGGCCGCAAAAGAGTGCCGCTGGTAGCGGTTGATCTGGTGAAAGGCCGCCTTGAGGTCCACCCCCCGACGCTTGAGTTCGATTTGCACCAGGGGCAGGCCATTGATCAGCAGGGTAACGTCATAGCGGTTTTTGTACATGCCCGCCTGGCTGACCTGATGAGTTACCTGGTACTCATTCTGGCACCAGTGGTCGGTCTCCAGGAAGCGCACGTAGGTCAGGGTGCCATCATCGCGGGTGAGCTGGTAGCGGGTACGCAGGGTTGTCGCTTTGTCAAAGGGTGTCCCCTTGCTCAGGTGGTTGAGGATGCGCTCAAACTCTCCAGCGCTGTATTGGGCCTGATTGTGCTTCTCCAACTGCCGACGCAGGTTGCTCAGCAGGTCGGACTCACTGTGAACAGCGACCTGCTCATAGCCCAGCTTGGCAAGCTGGCTGATGAGGTTGGCTTCGAGCTGGGCTTCGGGTTGGGTGGGCATGGCCGAAATAAGATTACACTACTTATGAGGAACGGACACCTTAAATCTCCCAATCTTCTGTTTGGGTTTACCTGAGTCTTTCGCAATATCACTTGCCTCGCTATTGCTCCTAATTTGGGATAGGATCTTCATTCTTCTCAACCCCGTGACCTCCCGGTCATAAGTATCCCGATCATTGGTGTTCATGGCCTCATAGATGTCCTCTGGAGACAGTTCTTTATTGCCCATTCCTCGCACCAAGATGTTCTTCTGCCGGGTAGTCAGCTCGTAGTCGGCAAACAGCCCCAAAAATTGTTGCTGCTTGGGGGTATAAACAGATTGGTTGAACAGGCGCACGGTAAACCAAACTGAATTAGAGTAAAGCTCTGGCTTACGTAACTCGTTCTCTTGCATGAGCTGAAAGATACGCTTCACCCCCTCTCCCATCTCCCGCATCAGCTTGTTGACTTTCAGCGTATGGGCAATCTTGACGTTGCGCGACTCATGCCGATTATCCATCGCTTCGAGATCCTCGATGGTCAGAGTCGAAAGCAAAGCCCCCGGACTTTTGATCTCCATTCGATTGTTAAAGATGATCACCTCTATGCCGTTATGATTGGCATAGTCGCGGTGGGCGATGGCGTTGAGCACCGCTTCCCGACAGGCGGCTTCAGGATATACATAGCGCTGCTCAAATTTGGCGTCAGCACTGAATTCCGTCTTATAGGCCAGATAAGGCCGCAACATCTCCCAGGATTTATAGACCAGCTCATAGATGTTGCCTTGGGCAAACTCGTCGCTGATCACGTTGTAATCTTCACCAGAAAGCAACTCGTCGCCGTTGACCTTGATGAAGCGCACCTGCGATCTCGGGTGCCAGCGCTGGACCTCACTGGCAAACAACAAAACCGCGGCCCGCGTGAGGCGAAGGCCGCTGGTGGTGTATTCTGCCAGTCCCAACTGCTGGAGGTAACGCTCTGCTGTGAGCCCGGTAAGGTAGCTATCGGCCAGGGGCTGAATCAGCGAAAGATCAAGGTCGGCGATGGTCGCACCGTCCACATACTGACGGTCATACTCACGGGAGCGAATCTCATTGCGGTCAAACTGCAACTGTCGCACATTGGCTGGAACGGTTTGTCGCTTTTCATTGCGGCGCATCACGCGACCATCTCCTAGCTGAAAAATCTCTGTAGTTCCTTTTTCGACCTGAAAGAAGAGGATCAACTGCCCTTCGATCTCTACCTTGAGCTTATACACGATGGGCAATACCTGCCCCTGAAAGACATGGGTTTCCGCAGCATTGAGCATGGCCTCGATGTCTTCCTCACTATGTGGCACTCCGGTGATCGTGGTGTCGTCTTCGACCCCGATGATGATCTCTCCTCCGTCGGTATTCGCAAAGGCCACCAAGGCTTCGGCGATATCGGCGCAGATCTTCTTGGTCAGGCGGGGCTTCTTATTGCCCGGTCTGCCTTCAAGAGCTGACTTGAACTCACGAAAGTCGCTCTCCCCCACCAGGATGGAGTTTTTGATTCTTTCCTTTAAGACCAATACATCTGACATACGGCTCACTTACTTGAGAGAATCGACAAAAGTTGCTCCTATTCAAGACCTTGGGTAAAAGTATCACATTGTAGCAGCAATCGCTACCCCTACACAAACATCTGCTGCAACAGCCCACGCTTATAGGTCTCGGTATGCTCGATCTGCTGGGCCACCCCATCAATCTTGTGGTCTAGGGCGCTGAGGCAGTCAGCGATTTTTTGTTGCTCTTTTGTACTCTTAGGCAGGGAAATTAGCCTTCCGTTCAAGAATTCTGTATTCCCGATGTTCATCGTGTTTTTTGCTCCCTTATGCACAAGAGGATGTAGATAATTGAAGGTATTGACCCACGATAGAAAGTAGTAATGAAGTAATTGCCCGATTAAATATGTTTTGGGCTTAAAAACCCCATACAAAACGGAAACAATCCCTATCCTACCAGTTTGATTTTGCTTAATAATGCCATAGGGAAAATTACTAGTTGGGCTCTTGGTGTAGATGATATCTCCCGGAAAAGTTACTTTGTAATTCGAAGTATCACTTGAAGCATATGACCTTCCTAAGTGCTCAATTTGATTGACAACTCCCTTTTCTTTAGCAACTGAGAACACTTCGTTAAACTCAAGATTGGTATTTCTCACTTTATGCTCAATTAGAAATGTCCCTAACTTAGCTTCCTCCCACTCCGGAAAGGCCTGTCCCTGCTCATCGGTGAAGCGCAGCTGCTGCGAGAAGAGGCGCTGCATGAGGCCCTTTTTGTATTGCTGGAGGTGCTGGTGCTGCTGGCGGAGGAGGTCGAGGCGGCGGTCGATGGCGGAGAGGAAGGTGGCTATTTTGCGTTGCTCGGGGGCCGTAGGAACCGTAATCTTTAGTTTAGAAAACTCTTCTTGCCCTAAAGTCTTGTTTCTCCCTGCGCCTCCCGGTGAGGCAAGCTCTAATAGATACTTTCCCCTTGACGTTAAAAACAGGTATAGAAGAAAGTCAAGGTCTGCACGATTCATGATAGGCAGGTACATGGGAAAGCGGTGAGAGGCAATTCGCCCCACTTCCTCCTCAGTCGTTTTGGCTACAGCCTGTTCCCATGCAAATACAATGTTGACGATAAGGGCATTGGGCACTACCCAAAACACTCTTTTGTTTCCTAATTCTTCGCCCGTAACTCCCTCTTTGTAGAATATCCCTCGCCCATGAGATCTGATGCCAATCTGGAAGTAGATCGTTTCCTCCTCAACAGCTACGGGCTTAGAGGCTCTTCTTACAAGTTCTACCATTGGAGTAGGCTGCCACTCCTCTTCAAAGCCAGGAAACCGTAAATCGGGACGTGTTTTTTTCTTTCTCATGGTCATTAAAATGGAGGGGCAATTCCTAGTTCCTGACAGAACTCCCGAATTTCTTTATCCGCAGTTTTTAGCTCCTCTTCGAGCTTTTTCAGATTGTTTGAGACGGCGGCTAAGTCCACGGGTTCCTCCTCTTCGAAGGTATCGACGTAGCGGGGAATGTTGAGGTTGTAGTCGTTTTCGGCGATCTCTACCAAGGGGGCGACGTAGCTGTATTTCTCTTGGGTCTCGCGCTCGCGGTAGGTGGTGATGATTTTGTTGATGTCCTCGGGGCGCAGGTAGTTCTGGTTGGTTGCCTTGCCAAAGTCCTGGCTGGCGTCGATGAAAAGCACATCCTCGGGCGTCTCGCGGCACTTCTTGAAGACCATGATGCAGGTGGGGATACCAGTGCCATAAAATATGTTGGCGGGCAGGCCGATGACGGCATCGAGCCAATTGCGCTCTGCGATGACGAAGCGGCGTATCTGTCCCTCGCCGCCGCCTCGGAATAAGGCTCCGTGGGGGAGGACGACGGCCATTTGTCCGTTTTCATCCAGGTGGTAGAGCATGTGCTGGACGAAGGCCCAATCGGCCTTGCTGCGGGGGGCGAGCTTGCCGTAGCTGCTGAAGCGGTCGTCGCTCAGCAGCACGGGATTGGCCGACCACTTGGCCGAGAAGGGTGGATTGGCGACGATGGCCTCAGCGCGCAGGTCCAGGTGCTGGGGCTCCTCCAGGGTGTCCTCCTGCCGGATGTCAAACTTGCGGTAGTGGACGCCGTGTAGGATCATGTTCATCCTGGCGAGGTTGTAAGTGGTGCGGTTGAGTTCCTGCCCGTAGAAGCTGGAGACATTCTCCGGCCCCACCTCACGTGCCACGCGCAGCAGCAGCGAGCCCGATCCACAGGTCGGGTCATAGACGGTCTTGAGCTTGTGCTTGCCTGTGGTTACCAGCTTGGCCAGCACCATCGAGACCTGCGCCGGGGTGTAAAATTCCCCCGCCTTCTTGCCTGCCCCGCTGGCAAATTGCCCGATGAGGTATTCGTAGGCATCGCCCAGCACATCGGTCTCGGTGTCTTCCAGCCTGAAGTCGATCTTGTCGAGGTGGCCCAGCACCCGTGCGATAATCTGGTTGCGGGCTTCGGCACTGCGGCCCAGTTTGGTAGAGCCGAGGTCCAGGTCTTCGAAGAGGTTGCCGAAGTCGTCTTCGCTCTCGGTGCCCATCGTGCTCTGCTCGATGTTGGTGAGGATCTTGCCCAAGTCTTCGAGGATGAAGCTGTTGGCTTTGGCCTCCTCGTCCTCAGCGTCTCCCTTGCGCTGATCGGGATTGCCTCGCGCCGCGATGGCGCTGAAGAGTTCGCCCGGCATGAGGAAATAGCCGAGTTTTTCGATGGCTTCGTCCTTGATGGCTGCAAGATAGGCTTTGCCCTGATCGGTTTCCTCGCTGAGTTGCTCGTAGGTGAGGGCATGGCCGTCGGCGTCTTCTTCCGTCTCCAGTAGCTGGTCCGCAAAGAGGTGAAAGCGCTCAGAGAGGTACTTGTAGAAAATGAACCCCAGGATATAGTCGCGAAACTCGTCGGCGTCCATCTTGCCGCGCAGGGTATCGGCGATGTTCCAGAGTTGTGTTTGCAGCAGTCGTTTGTGGTCTTCGGACATGAGCGGAAGCTGTGATTTGGCACAGAAGCTCCAAATTATGGGGTTTAGGGGGATATTGCAAGGAGAGAAGAGTTCTGGCAGCTTGCTCCATGACTTGGAAGTCAGGAGCGGATCTTTAGGCAGAATTTTATCGGTGAGTTGGTTGAAGCCTTTAATGAGAAACTGTACTCAAACCTGGCAGTGGTCTAGGGGAAGAGGACACTCAGTACTTCCAAATAGGCCCTAACAGCACGAGGGCATGTATTGAACACATAGAATGTCTATTTCGGAAGAAGTGTAATAGCCATTATTCTACATTTGTTCATGTAACAAAAAATAGAAATAGGCTTTCTTTTTACAAATGCTAAAAATATTGTCGACTGAGGGGTGGAATTCTGTTTCACATTTGAAACATTGTTTCAATTTCGATTGAGATTATTTCAATTCCGGGAGAATGTTTCAATTTCGATTCAAGGAGGCTTCTCTCTCGGCTCAAAAATTATTAGAATTAACGCTAGATAATGCCGGGAAGAGTTTTTTTTACGACAGGCAAAAATCATATAGCACTGCTATTCAGGACATTACTACTATCCACTTTGTGAGTAAATGAAAAAACCATGTTAGATGGACTCACTTGAATGTAATGTCAGAGTTTATACTTATTGCTCTGCTGCCCCTGATCTTCTATAGCTTTGTTCTGAACAAATCGAACAGTTTTCTAATCTTAGGGCGGATCTAAGCATATATGATTATTGTCTGAAATGCTCATGCAAATATCCTTTACTATCTTTTTACTGAATCTTCCAGACTAGATGGCTATGTAAGATTTGCGCCCTTCGATCTCTATGTATGAAACATAACACTATTAGTAGAATCAAAATGCCTATGCAACTAGTAACTGTGGATGACCTCACCCAATTCCAGAAGGAATTGATCGAGACGCTTATGAGAACCCTAGTGCCTGCGATTCAAGAAAACCAATCAGACTTGAAGCCCTTTTATAGTACCAAGGAAACAGCAGAGCTATTCGGGGTAAGCGCCCGCTGCTTACAGAATTGGCGGGATGAAGGAAAAATCGGCTACGTGCGGCAGGGAAAGACGATTCTCTACCGAAAGGAAGATATCGTAGAGTTTTGCCGCGTAAACCACCAAAAGCCCTTTAAAGGGAACTGAGGCCACTCTATCATGATCTCACCCAGGCAGAGCTAGTTCAGGGAAGACAGTCAGGCCTGCGATAACCTACCTTTCCCATCTTCATTATTCAATCCATTTCTATGTGTGATCGAGCGCCTCCGCCCGAGAGAGTATCCTTTTATGTATCCGGCTAAACTCAACCACCCGATTCTGTAATGCCTTAGCCTACTTTGGAACTAGCAATTCCTTATGGTATCGCTTTATGTCATTAGTATGACCAAGCGAGATGTTACTCGCTCGCCTCATTGGCTTAGGATGTGTCCCCCACTCCTCTATTCCCCTGCCCCACATTAATTATTTCATCAAACGTTCCCAGCGTTGCTACGCTGGGCCTACATTCTCATGAAATGAGTGAAAAAATGACTCTTAAGAATGAAATACTGGGCCGAACCGATAACGGCCTGGACATATTCAAACACTTACTAGGCGATGAAGCTGTAGAAAAAGCTTCAAAGCCGGGCAAAAGCATCTGTAACCCACTCCGGGACGATAATACCCCATCCTTCAGCCTACACAACAAAAACGGGGAATGGAAAGCCACCGACTTTGGCAATGAGCAGTTCAGTGGTAGTGCCTTTGATTTGTGGATGCTTCAATACAACATCACCGATTTTGGCGACGCCTGTAGAGACATTGCTCAGAAATTCAACATTTTGGTGATGATTCAAACTTCAGAAGCCACTGCCCAC
The DNA here is from genome assembly GCA_964343195.1 of uncultured Bacteroidia bacterium. GTDB lineage: Bacteria > Bacteroidota > Bacteroidia > J057 > J057 > CAYVAP01. The sequence goes on from CAYFIR010000108.1 coordinate 9,891, forward strand.
CAACCTTCCAAGCCCAAACCTCCCACTACCATTTATCCCAACGAAGAGGACGCTGTGCAACTAAACGACCTGAGTAGTCCACTACATACCTGGTTTCGTGAGAAAGGGGTAAGTGAAGGGCATTTGGGCAAATGGAAGATCGGGACCAGCCGTAGAGACCCAAGTAAAACCGTTTTTGGGTTGCTGGATACCCGAGGCAAGCTTTTGAACCTCAAATACATGAGGTTCAAGGCCGATGGTCATCGGGTAAAGGAAGGAAGAGGAAACGTCCATCATCAAACTGGTGCCAACAGTGGCCAATCATACAGCAAAGCCGCCTATGGAACACACCTGGTTAGGTCTGGATTACCCTTCATTATCGTAGAAGCCGAGACCACGGCGAGCTTTGCTGCCTGGCACTACCCGGACTACAACTGGCTGGCCACTGGCAGTGCCCAGGGAGCCAACTTTGACCAGCACATTGCTCCTCTTTTGCAGACTGAGTCAGTAGGAGGAAAACCGACCGTTGTTTATCTGGCTGACAATGACAAAGCCGGACAAGAGAACCAAATGGTAAAAGCCCTGGAAAGGCTGCAACCCCTGAATCCTCGGATCAAAATTCTCAATCCCTTCCCAGAACAGCGTAAAGGATACGACCTTAGAGATGCCCTGGAAGAAGGGCAATTGCAGCCCAGTGGAAATTTGTTCCAGGATCTGGGCATCGATTTTTCAAAGTCTGATATCCCACACAAGCAGGTATTTGAGGAACTATTGGCCAAGGTACAGGAGGTTGATTTCAGAGAACTGGCGAGGGAGAATACCAATCTTTCCGAGGAAGATGACCTGAAAGGCAAGCACTACATTGTCTGTTGCATCGACCACCTGTTGACCCTGGCCAAAGAAAACCATTGGGGCATTTGCAAACGCAATGAATCACTTTACCTCTACAATGGGGCCTATTGGGCCCTCATAAACGTGGATGACCTGATGAGATTCCTGAGCGAGGCTGCCCAGCGCATGGGCATTGACTATTTCGACGCCGGAAGAGTGGACTTTGTGGAAAGGCTGCTCAAGCAATTCATGTTTGCAGCGCACCTGCCTGAGCCAGATCCCGATCCTGACAAGGTCTTGATCAACCTTCAGAACGGAACCTTTGCGATCAACTCTCAGGGACATGAATTGAAGGAGTTTGACCGCAATGACTTTCTCACATACCAGTTACCATTCGCCTATGACAAAGACGCCAAAGCGCCGCTCTTTGACAAGTATCTCAATCGGGTACAGCCTGACCTGGAGCGGCAGCACCTTCTGGCCGAGTATCTGGGGTACATATTCACCCGGAATATGAAGCTTGAGAAAACACTTCTGTTAACTGGCAGCGGCGGCAATGGCAAGGGCGTATTCTTTGAAATTGTGAACGCGATGTTGGGCGGCAAAAATGTAACCCATTGCTCGCTGGAGGACTTAACCGGATCGAGGGGAGAATACTACCGGGCAGACATCGCCAATTCCCTGGTGAACTACTGTTCAGATATCAGTGCAAGACTGGAAACAGCCATTTTCAAGCAGTTGGTTTCAGGCGAGCCTGTGACAGCCCGTTACCCATACGGCAAGGCCTTTACCCTGACCCGGTATGCAAAACTCCTATTCAACACAAACGAACTACCACGAGATGTGGAGCAAACCAACGCTTACTTCCGTCGTTTCCTGATCGTTCCTTTTGATGTTACCATTACTCAAGGAGAGAAGGATCCCAACTTGCACCGCAAGATCATTGCAGATGAGTTGCCTGGAGTTTTTAACTGGATGCTGAAAGGGTTAGAGCGGCTAAGAAAGCAGGGTGATTTCTCCCGATGTGAGGCTTCAGAACAAGCCCTGGAACGCTACAAAATTGACTCTGATAGTGTTCGTCTCTTCCTGGAAGATGAAGGGTACAGGTCATCAACCAATCACAAGCTCAAGCGGAAGCCTCTATATGCTGATTATAGAACCTGGTGTCTGAATGAGGGCAACCAGCCCGTGAAAAGCCAGAATTTTTTCAAGCGAATTCAGGCGGCGGGTATCGTTGCCGAAAACGACAAAAATGAAGGCTGGGTACTGTATTTGGAAAAATAAAATTTTTTCTAGCCTTACCCCATTTACCCATTTTACCCCAAGCTGGGGGTAAATGGGGTAAAATGGGTGACTCAACAAAAACTTTTTGAAAAAGGAACTGGCTTAGTGGCCACATTTCAATCAAACACATCCATTGCATTATCAGCCTCCTCTTGAATGATCTTGGCGTAGATCTGGGTGGTGCGCAGGTCTGCATGCCCCATGTTCTTGGAGACATATTCCATCCGCATCCCTTTGCGCAGGGCCCTGGTAGCCCAGGTATGTCGGCTAAGGTGAAAGGTGAGCTTGTGGGGAATCTCCGCTTGCTCACCTAAGGTTTTTAGGAGCACGTTGATCTTACCAGACTTACTGTTGAGCTTGGAATAAATTCTTTCAGGATCATCCAGTTCCTCATGTTTCCTCATAAAAGGAAAGATAAATCCATTGTCTCCGCCTTCGGAGTCTGCATATTTTTCCAGGATCTCTCTGGCCCTAGTTGGTAGTTTGATGGCCTGGGACTTTTTGGTCTTTCGGCTAATAAATTTCAGGTGAGGATCTTGCCAATTCTGGTTCCTGAGCATTAGGAGGTCGCTCACCCGGATTCCACCTCCCCAGCAAGCAAAAACGAAAGCATCTCGAACCCACTCTAAACGACTACCAGTTGCCAGATCCAGCTCCTCCAATCGTGCAAGTTGCTCCTCGGTAAGATAGCTTCGCTCCGATTTGGGGGCTTTGAGTTTGTACCTGATAAAAGGATTTAGTTCTTGGGAAACCAGGTCCTCCTGGATGGCTCTGTTGAAGTTGGTTCGAATGAACTTCAAGGTTGTATGAACCGAGTGGGGCTTGAGGTTCATTTGAACCCTCAGAAACTCCTCAAATTCATTGAGAAACCTGGGGGTGATATCGTCCATGAAAAGAGGTTGATCCCTCACAAATTTTTTTAAGCGATTGATGGACGTTTGAGCACTTATCGCGCTATTGTAAGACTCGTTAACCCTGTACCGCTCCGCCTGCTTTTCAGCATAGGAAAAGTAATCCAGGGTATCCCCCCCCAGTAATTTGGCTTTGATTTTTTTAGTCGGGACATCCCGATTCTTAGTTTCCATTTCCAACCCCACTCGCTCCGCCTCTGCTACTTTTTCAGCCAGAAAAGCATTTAGCCGAGCGGAATTGGGATGGGATTTCCGCGCCTTACATTGATCAGCATTCCAATGCTTAGGATCGATCCGCTGACGCAGAGAGATCATCTTCGTTTGGCGATTTTTAATGATCCTTAGGTACAGCGGAGCCTGTCCAGTTTTATCAATTTTGTCCGCTCGAAGTATTATTTTCACAGAGGCCATAGAAAGTATGTTTGGTGACTCGCTGTACCAAACATACCCATCCTAGACCATAGGGTCAAACAAAAGGTATAACAAATACTTCATTTCATAGCACTTTCATTTCGCTTGGTGCGTTTTTAGATTTTCCTCAAATAGCTATATATCAGTATTTTGTGTGAAAATGGAGAAATGTGAGTAAAATTGGGTATAGACCCTACAGGGTTCGCGCCTTTTGTGTGCAACGCACCCCAACCCCATGAATTCACCAGCGCTGCACTTGGGCACATAATCACCTAATGCTACCACAGGCGACCGCAGAGCGGTCTAACCTTTGTAGAAACCGAACGAATAATACGAGCGACTCCAGAGGAGTCGGACTATCCCTCAAAAAAATCAAACAAATACCGATCTTCATATTCCACTTCAAAATCATGAAGCATCTTAATGTATTCTTCACGAAAACTACGCTTCCGATGATGCTCTTTCTGATTCAAAACGTACTTCACCACCTGATCTACCTGTGAGCGGCTATGCGAAAAAGCACCATAGCCACTCTGCCAGGAAAATTTCATCGGGCACAGGCGATTGGTCTTGACCCAATCTGAACTACTTCTTTTGATTTCTCGGATTAGGTCTGATAGGCTTTCTGTGGGTTCGTAGCCAATGAAAATGTGAATATGGTCTGACATTCCATTGATCGCCAAAATTTTATGCCCTCGTTGTTGGACAATTCCGGTAATATATTTGTGAAGAGCCTCTTCCCAATCGGGACTAATTAGAGCCTGTCGATTTTGAGGGGCGAAGACAATGTGAATATATAATTGAGTGTAACGGTTGGCCATGTCGAGAGAATGGTTAAAGAGTTATCTGGGAAAAATCGTCATTTTTGCACAAACATTATATACTCCGTCCCTTCTAGGGTCGATCCATGACGCTGGGCAAGTGCTACAAAGCTTGAACCTACTTTGACTTCGCACAGCACAAGCCTACGGGGTTCGCGTCTTTCACAGGTCACAGGAGTCAAATATCCCAAATGAGTACTTGCCCACAATTACGCCTAATGCCGACACAAGCGACCGCAGAGCGGTCTAACCTTGGTAGCACTCCCACGAATAAACCGAGCGACTCCAGAGGAGTCGGACATCAACACCCACTTACGCCCCTTTTGTCCGACCCCGATAGGGTCGATCCACGACACTGGACAAGTGCTACAAAGCTTGAACCCCGATGGGGTTCGCGCCCATAGTGTTACCGTGACCAAACCTTTGCCTCAAATCGAATTATGCTACCATGGGCGACCGCAGAGCGGTCATACCTTTGTAGCATTCCCACGAATATACCGAGCGACTCCAGAGGAGTCGGACATCAACACCCACTTACGCCCCTTTTGTCCGACCCCGATAGGGTCGATCCACGACACTGGACACGTGCTACAAAGCTTGAACCCCGATAGGGTTCACCCCCATAGTGTGTTGCCGTCAACAAATGCCTGCACCAAATCGCATAGCGCTCCCATGCGCGACCGCAGAGCGGTCATACCTTTGTAGAATTCCGGTGAATGAGATGATCGACCCCAGAGGGGTCGGACTACTGCTTCAAAATGGGGTATCTAACCATCTTCCCGTCCCCTCCATCTACGACCAGGTAATACAGCCCGGCTGGGAAATCGGCGATTTGCAGCGTCGTTTCTTTTTCTCCCGTCGAGGTAAATTGGTGAAGGAGTTGCCCCTGAATGGACCAAAGCTGCACCGCTACAGATTGTCCTTGCGGAATGGGAATCCTGATCCAGTCTTTCGCGGGGTTGGGATATGGGGCGGAAAGTCCCCGAGCATCGAAAATAGCAGTTACCTGCGCCGTATCCAACTGATTATCAAGCCGAAGGAGTAGGAGACTTCCCTGCCCATTGAGGTAGGTGCCCCCGGCGGCGAGAATGCGATGGTCATCGGTGAGGGCGAGGCTGCGGCCAAAGGTATAGTTCTGAAAGGGCGACTGGGCCAGCCCGGACGTCTGGTAGCCCTGTTTGGCAAATGTGGTGTCTAGCAGGCCATCAGGACGGTATTTGGCGACAAAGAGATCCTGACGGCTGTTTGCTGTGAGCAGGCCACTAACCAGAATATATCCGTCCGGCTGAATCAGCAGGTCATCTGGCTCTGCCCCTTCAAGGGCCAACATCTGCCCATTCTGCCCAAAATGTGGATCGGGCTGACCATTGGGTAGCAGTTTGGTTAGCCAAAGCCGCGTATTGGAACCCAGGTTATAGTTGTCATCCGCCGCTAACAGAACTCCCTGATCTACTCCCACCGAAATGCAGACCCGACTGGAAAACTCCGTACTCATCAGGCTCATTTTGCCCGAGTTGCCAAAACTACTGTCTTGCACACCTGCCTCAGAAAATTTCTCCACCCAGACACTCCCTCCGACGCCCGCCTGATAGGCCGTTCCAGCAAGAAATATGTTTCCCATTGAGTCCAGGGCAACACTCCCTCCCTCTCCAGCTTCCATCCTGACTACGTAGCCATTATCCCCAAATGTACTATCTGGCTGCCCAAATGCGTCGAGCTTTAGCAGCCCAGGCATCCCCCCCCATATACCTCCAAGCAGCAGATGCTGATTGGAGGTCAGGGCCATGCTTTCGACACGTTCAATTCCTCCAAAATCCAGTCTTAGGATTCCCATTGCCCCCCAGCTTGAGTCAAATTGGCCGTTGGAATCAATTTTTGCTACCCATCCATCCTGGAACTCCGTCGTGTACCCTGCCAGCCAAAGTCCTCCAGTACCATTTCCCATCGCGGCACTGAGTTGCGCCTGGGGAATATCCGGTAGCGCGAGGACCTGTACTCCACCATCGCCAAAGCCCGGGACAAGCTCACCCCCTAAATCAAGGGAGGCCACGATCACCTCCATCAGATTGCCATCAGAACGTTCTCCTGTGACAAACCATCCTCCATCCGACCTTCTGACGAGGCTAATAGCTGATACATTGGCCACCGAATCCTGGTAAATCCACCTGCCCTGATCAAAAAAACTGGTATCAAGTTCCCCTGCCTGCCCCATGACCATCTCAGGGAGCACTAGTAACATTCCTAACAGACAACCTGTAAACAGTATTTTCAGCATAGGGGAGAAATGTGAAGCGAGGGACCTTATGCATGGAATATTACCAAAATGGGTAATGCACATGCATCACTATTCACAAATTGAACTACGATAAAATTTCGCATTCGTGCAAAAAAATAGGCTCTGAAGCAGCAGCCCCAGGCCATTATTAACGCTCATTTCCAATGTTTTAGCCTAATTTTCGCAAAAAGCAAAAAAGCCCCGAGCAAAAGCCCGAGGCATCTTTTCATTGTTCATGTTTCATTGAACATTGATCAGAAAATCGAAATTCTTCCCTGACCAATGACCCGTGATCAATGATTACTGTAACTCCATGTCTGCCTTGATCGCTTCGATCTTATCACCCAGCGCTGCGTAAACCGCGTCAAACTGATCGGCGGTAGGCAGCTCGGTTTGTACGCTAAAGTAGAACTTGATCTTGGGCTCGGTACCGGATGGACGAGCGGAGATCTTGCTTCCGTCAGCGGTGAAGAACTGCAGCACGTTGGATGAAGGGAAGTCGATGCTGGTTTCTGCCCCCGTCTTGAGGTCTTTCTCGATAGCGGTCTTGTAGTCGCGCATTTTCGTTACCTCAGAGCCATTGATGGTGGCAGGAGGATTGCTGCGCAGGTCGGCCATCATTTGCTGAATTTCCTCAGCGCCTTTTTTGCCAGTACGCTTGATGGAAACCAGCGCCTCGCGGAACATTCCGTACTCGACGTAGATCTCGGTCAGCAGGTCAAAGAGGGTGATGCCCTTGTCCTTGGCCCAGGCGACTACCTCAGCCAGCATGGCGCAGGAGATGATGGCGTCCTTGTCGCGGACGAAGTCGTTGACGAGGTAGCCGTAGCTCTCTTCGCCACCGCCTACGAATTCCTTCTCGCCTTCGAATTCTTTCAGTTTCTCTGCGATGTATTTGAAGCCAGTCAGCACGTTGTAGCACTCCACATCGAACGCCTCGGCCATCTTGTCCAGCAGGTCAGTGGTCACGATGGTCTTGCAGATGTACTGCTTGCCGTCCAGCAGGTTTTTCTCCTGACGAGCCTTCAGCAGGTAGTAGATCATGCAGGTCGCGGCCTGATTGCCGTTCAGGAGTTGCCACTCGCCGTGGTTGTTTTTCACGCCGATGCCCACGCGGTCAGAGTCAGGGTCGGTACCCATCACGAGGTCCGCGTCGATTTCCTGGGCCTTTTTCAGCGCGATGCTCATGGCTTCGGCCTCTTCAGGGTTGGGGTATACGACGGTGGGGAAGTTGCCATCGGGTGTGCTTTGCTCCTCCACGACGGTTACCTGGGTAAAGCCCAGTTTCTCCAGAATGGGAGGAACCATGGTGATGCCGGTACCGTGGATGGGCGAGAAAACGATCTTCAGGTCATGCTGATTCTTGATGGCCTCGGGAGTGACCACATTGGTGGTAATTTTCTCCAGGTAAGGCTCGTCGATCAGGGTAGAAATGCGCTCAATGAGGCTTTCGTCCGCCTCCATGTTGAGCGTATCGAGGGAGACCTTGGCGACCTCAGCCACGATGTTCTTGTCGTGGGGAGGGGTTACCTGTCCGCCGTCGTCGAAGTAGGCTTTGTAGCCGTTGTATTCTTTGGGATTGTGCGAAGCCGTCAGCACTACCCCACCCTTGCAGCCCAGATGGCGGATGGAGAATGACAGTTCTGGCGTTGGACGCAGTTCTTCGAAGAGATACACCTTGATGCCATTGGCAGAGAAGACGGCAGCGGTTACTTCGCCAAAGAACTGGCTGTTGTTGCGGCTGTCGTAGGCGATGGCCACTTTGATTTCCTGATCGGGGAAGGTGGCGTTGAGGTAGTTGGCAAAGCCCTGCGTCGCCATGCCGATGGTATATTCGTTGACGCGGTTAGAACCTACGCCCATGATGCCTCGCAATCCCCCTGTACCAAATTCGAGGTCTTTATAGAAGGCGTCGATGAGTTCGTCGGGGTTATCGCTGTCCATCATGCGGCGGATTTCGGCTTTGGCCTCGTCGCTGATGTTACTGTCGAGCCAGGATTTCGCTTTTTGTTCGATAGCGGGATCGATTGCGATCATAGGAGATTGGATGTTGAGTGAAAAGATTGACTTTAGACGAATGTAACTTAATTCGGGAATAGAAAAAAGCCTCTTCGAACGGAGATTTTGGGCAAAAAGGGTGCCTAAGCTGTTGCCTGATAGATTTCTTAACCTGAATGTTGAATCTGGTGTGGCTACCTGCCTTTTCTTCTTAACCACGAAGAAGCACCATGGAGTACTCAAAGAACTCCAAGATGTGCGTTATTCCGACAAGCCGGATCATCCTGAGGCTAACTTTTAGCCTTCGACTTGTGAATTGATCTCTTTATGCCCTTTGATACCTCCTTCGAGCCCTTCGTGGTTCCTGCTTTTCCGAAAAAAACAACGCACAATCCTCCCGAAAGTCGTAATATACGACTTCAATCAACCAATTACCCCAAGCATGGCTTCATTTCAATTTCCAATTACCTTTCTCTTCAAGATCAGCACACTGTCCAATGACTTCACCGCCACCGATGCCAACGGGCAGACGGTAGCCTATGTCCGGCAGAAGCTCTTCAAGCTCAAGGAGGCGATCAACATCTACACCGACAGCACCCGCAGCAAGGAAATCTACACCATCAAGGCCGACAAATGGCTGGACTTCAACACCGCCTATAGCTTCAAAAACGCTCAAGGAGCCGAAATCGGCAAGATCGTCCGCAAGGGCTGGGCGTCTCTCTGGAAGGCCCACTACGAACTCGTGGACCAAAACCAGCAGATCCAGTACCACATTCGGGAAGAAAATCCCTGGATCAAGGTCCTCGATGGACTTGTAGGTGAGATCCCCATCCTGAACATGTTCACCGGATACATGCTCAATCCATCCTACGTCGTCATGGACAAAAACGAGCAGATCGTCGCCCGGCTTAAAAAGAATCCCTCCATGGTAGGCCGCCGCTTTGAGGTTTCCAAGGTAGGCCAGACCGACGCTGACGACGATGAGCGCATCATGCTCGGACTGATGATGCTGGTGTTGCTGGAGAGGAGAAGAGGATAGATCAGATCGCTTTGCTAGGAGACCTGTACTGAGCGGAGTCGAGGTAAGTCGGAGATGCGGGGCTAAGAGACAATTCAGCCCCGTCCGTTTCCTCCTTGTTGAAGATCCTAGTTCATCGGGAAGTGGATGGGTTGAACTTACTTTCACCCCCTGTGTCCCCCTCAAGGGGGATTTCGCGTAGCGAGTGGCCTCTTGGCGCCGACAGCTTCCCCCTTGAGGGGAGCTAAAGGGTCAACTCAGCCTACTTTCACCCCCTGTGTCCCCCTCAAGGGGGATTTCGCGTAGCGGGTGACTTCCTGACGCCGACAGCTTCCCCCCTTGAGGGGGGCTAGGGGGGTGAACCCAGCCCATTTTCCACCTCCCAAAGCCCAATCCATCCAAGAATCTTATCCCGCACCGAATCCAACTCGCCCATCACCTCATCATCTTCAAACCGGATTACAGTCAGCCCGACACTCTCTATTTCCTGCTGCCGTTTCAGATCGTAGGCAACCTGTCCCTGCAGCTGATGAGTCCATCCATCCACCTCGATCACGAGTCGCAATTCCTTGCAAAAGAAATCAACAATATAATTGAGCATGGGGCGCTGTCTCATGAACTTGTATCCAGTTTGATTGTCTCTCAAGACTCCATACCACAATTTCTTCTCAGACCTCGTCGGATTCTGGCGAAGCTCGCTGGCCCTCAATTTCAGAGAAGGATTGTAGTACCAGTTATTTCCGGGACCAGATGGAGAAAGCATGGATATGAGTTTGTAGTTTTCTTAAAAATAACTCAATAACGCTGGCACAAAAAAGAAGCTTGCCAGAATTTCGCGTAGCGAGTGACCTCTTGGCGCCGACAGCTTCCCCCCTGGAGGGGGGCTAGGGGGGTGAACTCAGCCTACTTTCACCCCCTGTGTCCCCCTCAAGGGGGATTTCGCGTAGCAATCGGATACTTGGCGATTTGGGCAATATTCGCCTTGAGTTAACACCGTAAAACCAGCAACAGGGATGTCTCTTCGCGGCCGCGAGACTTTATCCCCGGCTATCGTTATATTTCTGCATGAAACACAAGCTCTTCATCCTGATTTTCCTGTTCGCTGGTGCGACGGCCTCTGCCCAGCATTTCTCCCGTCCATATCCAGATACGCTGAACAAACGCCGCCTGGGCTGGACCATCGCAGGGGAAAGCGCCTTCTACCTGGGCGGCATGTCTTTCCTCGGATGGGTCTGGTACAGCGATGTGCAGCGGGTGCCCTTCCACTGGTACAACGACAACGCGGGTTACCTGCAAATGGACAAAATGGGCCATGTCTATGGCTCGTACCTCGAAAGTTACATCGGCTACCATGCCCTGCGGAGAGCCGGAGTCAAGCGCAATACCGCCATCTGGCTCGGGGGTACCCTGGGATTCTGGTTGCAATTCCCCATCGAAGTGTTTGACGGGTTGTACGAAGGCTGGGGCTTTTCCTGGGGCGATGTGGTGGCCAATAGCTGCGGCTCGGCGCTGGTGATGGGGCAGGAGTGGCTCTTTGACGAGCAGATCCTGCGCTACAAGTTCAGCTACTGGCGCTCAGACCTTGCTTCCCAGGCCAATGGCTACCTCGGCCGCAATTTCTTTGAAAGCCTCTTCTACGACTACAATGGCCACACCTACTGGCTCAGCGCGCCGATCAACCGGACTCTCGGGCTGGAAAACGTGCCGGAGTGGCTCTGCTTCTCCGTAGGTTACAGCGCTGACGGCATGTTGGGAGAATTTGCCAACCGCAGCTTCTGGGGCGGTCAGCGCCTGCCAGAGGTCGAGCGCACACGGCAGTTCCTTTTTTCGCTGGACATCGACACCTCACGCATCCCAGCCAAAAGAAAATGGGTCCGCGTCCTGCTCGACGGACTGGCCTTTGTCAAGGTGCCTTTTCCCGCCCTGGAGATCAACAGTCAGGGGCAGTTTCGTGGCTATGGCCTATACTTTTAGGGTGGGCTTTTGCACACACCACAATAATGCCGTTAATTTGCGACCTATTAAACGTGAATTACCAAACTACTATGTCCTATATGTCTCGTTTCTGGGTGATTGCCAGTCTGCTGGTTGTGGTTCTGTGGGGATGTGAGCAACAAAGTGCTTCCAACGAGTCTTCCAATGTTGCCGTGGTTGCTGACAGCAACATGGTGGCAGCAGGTCCCGGCATCAAAATCGGGTATCTCAACTCTCTTGAGCTGCTATCGCTTATGCCAGATGCCATGGAAGCCGATGAGGCCATCCAAAGCTACGCTGCCGGGCAGGAACGCCGTTTCCAGAATCTGATGCAGGAGTACCAGACCAAGGTTCAGAATATCCAGGAAAACGGAGCCTCCATGATGCCCATGCAGCAGCAGGTTGCCATGCAGGAAATCCAAAAGCTGGAGCAGCAGATCCAGGATATGCAGGCCAATTCCCAGCAGCGCATCGCTGTCCGTCGTGATGAATTGCTGGCTCCCGTCATGGCCCGCGCTGATTCCATCATCCGCATGGTTGCCGAGCAAAATGGATTTGACCTGATTTATGATTCGCCCACCCTGCTGTACGCCGATTCCAGCCTGAACGTCATGCCTCTTGTCAAGGAAGCCATGGGCATAGAAGATTCTGAGGAATCTGAAGAAGGGGAAGAATAATCCATTCAGAGGGATCAGGATGATCAGGGTTCATTAAAACACCCTGATCATCCCCGATCACGCGATTTACGATTCCTGCTGCTTAACCTCAATCGAGATGCCCGCAGCCATTTCAAGTAGCTCCCGCTGCTCATGGGCATGGCTAACCTCCATGGCGACATCCTCGCTGGAGCTTACCTCCAACAGCCATCCCTCTTCCACCACACTTACCATTACTTCGTCCACCAGGTTTCGGTGGCCGCGGTCTAGGTGATCGGCAATGCGCAGAATCCCGGCTAGCCAGTTTACTTTTTTCTGTTCTGTTTGAGCCCACTTTCCCAGTCAAGAAAGTGAGAAGTTGTATTTTCGAGGTCAACGAACT
>CAYFIR010000109.1:0-22321 GCA_964343195.1 uncultured Bacteroidia bacterium
TATCCACCAAAAATCCTGCGTTTGACCTCGAAACACCAAAACCTAAACAGCCTCTTAGGAACGCTCAAAAAATTAGTTCCGCTTTTGACTTGATTCCCGGTGCTCGGGATCTGCGACTCCCTGCCCGCATACTGCGTCAGAGGCTCAGCTTTGGGGCCCTTGATCCCAAAGCTTCGCTAGTTGGCTCGCCAAACTCGGTTTTTCTTCCTTGCCTGCGAACGAGATCTCGGCGCAAGAGGAGGAGATTATTTTTCTCGCGTTACTAAGTCGGAAGTGTATGTAGGATATGAAGGAGGGTTACTGAATTGAAACTTCAAATCCTTCATACCCTCCATACCTATTCCCCGCTAACTTTTGTCTACTCGATTAAGCAGGTGGACAAAAGTTTTTAGGTATGCGGAATAGGGAGTAAGGTATGAGGTGTTACTATTAAGCCTTACTCCGCATACCGCTTTTCTTTTGTCCACCTGTTTAGGGCTTAATGCTTAATGATCACCCGCTTTGCCAGCACTTCTTCCTTGTTCGACATCTGGAGGAAGTAAACCCCTGATGCCAAAGCTGATACATTCAGCTCGGTTGCGGTATCGGACTGAATTTCCTCTTGCATGACCACGCGACCGCTTACATCGAGTACGGTAACAGTCGAAAGTCCGTGATACTGCTCTGAGGCATAGTTGATGCGTAGGATGTCATCGGCTGGAACGGGCCATACGGACAGCGTAGATTCTGGTAACTCCTTGACACCGTTGATCACCTGGGTAGAAAGTTGGTACAGGCCGGCTCCGTGGGTGGCAATGGAAGGAGCAAACTCGCTCCCTGAGAAAACCCCGAGGTCCTCCAGTTTCCACAGATCCCGAATGTAGCAGCTATCGGCAAATCCTAGCTCTGTCAGGTCCACCGGAATGCTGACGCTATCAAGGAACTCGTAGGGATCTACGGTATATACCTGAAATTCCATGGTAACGCCTTCGGGGGCATTCTGGACTTCGCTGTCATATCCGCAGAATGACTTGAAGGTCGTGTAGCCAGTAGGCAGGTCAAATTCGATCACCGAATATGCATTGACACCATAGCCATTGGCATAGGTCTGACCATTGACAGTCAGGGGGTTGTTATCGAGACTGGTATTGATTTTAACCTGATCCCAGCCGCTGCTAGCGTTTACCCAGGTCAGAGTAGTCAGCAGAATAGAGTCTCCATTTGCATCATAAATGGCAGGGTTGATCCAGTCGCCGTGGTCGTAGGCGAAGTTGTCGGCTGCATCGGTTACGACGAGGTAGAGCTTTTCTGCTCCGGTAATATCGGCCTCCAGGTGAACGCCTTCCTGCTGAAAGGAACGGCTGATACGGCCTGAGCTTGCGATGGCATTGGCGACGTTCACATCACGGGTGGTGGGGTCTACGGTGGCAATCATAAACTCGACGGTAGAACCACAACCCTGGCTGGTACCACCGATGTCCAATCCACCAAATGTCTTGAAACCAACAGTGCTATCGGGAATCGAATACAGGATCACAGAGCGTGAGTGGACCCCAAGCCCAACGGGAAAGATCGTGCCTTTGACATTCAGTTGGCCACCAGAGACACTGGCATTTTCCTGCACATTGTTCCAGCCTGATGTGGCAAATTCCCAGTCGAGGTCCAGCAGGCTGATGGAGTCGCCATTGCTGAGGTAAATTTTGGGATCAATCCAGTCGGCGTGGTCGCAGTTGAAGTTGTCACCACCATCGCTCACTACAAGGTATAGCGATGTGCTTCCCTCAGGAATCTGAACGTCTATGTCCACGCCATAATCATCGGTCAGTGTCGAGATCGTACCGCTGCGATACAACAGGTCCTCAGCCCGCACGAATTCATCCCCTCCATTATTGAACAAGGCCAGGTATTTGTCCCCGGTATTGGGATCTGCGGCAGTCCATCCGATCATGCCATCTTCATTGAACCACTCCTGATTGTTGACTGAGTTGCGGTGAACCATCAGGACGTCCGGATTGGTCAGCAGAGAGTTGGTAAAGGTGTCATTGTCAGGCAGGTGGCCACCAAACATCAGGGGTGATTTGAACATGGTCCAAAGCGTCATCATGGTATATTGTTCATCCTCGGTAAACTGGGTGTAGCGATCGGCACCCCGCTCACCACGGATGGCGATGTGTCCCATAGGCAGCATGTCTGCATCGGGCCACGCTCCTGGAGAAATGTAAGGTGCCCACTCAGCGCATTTCCCAAACTGGTAGTTCAATTGGCTCCAGTTGTCCCAGAAGTCATCGACGGTACGCCACATGTTAGCATTGTTTTTCGCATGCGCGTGCTGGTCCAGTGGAGTAGCACCAGGAGACATGCTCAGCACCATGGGGCGCCCGGTCTGATCGATGGCATTGCGGATCATTTCGATTTCCGCGGAATGATAAGGGCGCGACAGGTCGTCCACTTTGATGAAATCCACTCCCCAGGAGGCATACATGTCCATGATGGAATTGTAGTATTCCTGAGCACCATCTTTACTGGCATCAACTGTCCAGTTGTCCTGGAGCCAGGTACACTCCGAAGCAGTAGAGTAAATGTCAGCGGCAGTCTTGGATTCGTAGCCTTTGATGGGAAGGCTATTGGTAACGGCTTCCTTGGGTACGCCGCGCATGATGTGAATCCCGAATTTCAGGCCCAGGCTGTGCACATAATCAGCCAGTGGCTGGAATCCATTGGCTCCCACAGAAGATGGAAAGCGGGTGGGAGAAGGGATGTAGCGACCAAAGCTGTCCACGACGAAGGTAGACTGGTTGTAAGCGTTATAGTGTCCGGTAGTCTGGTTATCGACATACCAGCGGATATCGACTACGATATATTCCCAACCAAAATCCTTGAGATTGGCGGCCATGTAGTCAGCGTTTGCCTTGACTTCGCTTTCAACGACGGAGGGACCAAAGCAGTCCCAGCTATTCCAGCCCATGGGCGGAGTCAGCGCCCAGGTACGAAAAGTCGTATCGCTTTGGGCCTGGGTATAGTGCCATCCCGATGCGACCATCAGTAGAATCAGTAAGGGGAGAAGTCCTTTTTTCATAATAGTAGTTGTTTGGGGCTTCCCGGATTGTGGTTATGGGTAAGGATGCCCTGCAGTTTTGAAAAATGAATTCGGGCGAATAGGAGAAGCCTGTTTTCTCCTTTTCCCAAAACCAAGGACGGCAACCCAGGAGAAAGAATAGAGGCTGACATTCTTCAAATTGGGGGCTAAAAGTTGCCATTGTTGGGTACTTCTTGGTCCAAATATCCCCTCAGAGTGGTATTCTTGCCTGTTCGCAATAAATTCTCCGAATAGGAAAAGAGGCTGTCTCAATAACGAGACAGCCTCTTTTCCTGTACTTGCTTTCTCCCGAAATCTCTCCCCTAGTGCTTGATGATCAGCTTTTTAGTGGTGGTCGCACTCCCTCTGGTAACTTTGAGGAAGTAAACCCCGGATGGCAGGGTCGAAACATTCAGCGTCGCTTCCTGACTGGTGGGAAAGTGAGTATCCATTACCACACGGCCACTCAGGTCGAGTATGCTAACGGAGGCAGAGGGGAAGGAACTGGCATCGCCCAAAGTCAGGTGTAGCATCTCATCCGCTGGGACTGGCCAAACAGCTACTTCACTTCCAAACATATCGTCCACGTTGGTTGCGTGCTCCCCTTCAGACAGCAGGGCGACATCGCTGGAGTCCATGGCGTAGTTGTACACCCGGAAGTCATCGAAATAGCCTTTGAACAGTGGATCATCAGAATGGCTGCGGCCAATGAAGTTCAACAGAGGCTTGATGTCCATAGGGCTCAGCGTTACGCTGGCTTCTCCGTCCAGTTCTCCATTGAGGTAAATGCGTGCTCCGGTGGAGTCGAGCGTAAGGGCCACGTGAGCCCACTGGTTGAATGGCAAAATAGATCCGGCAATGCTCTCTTCGGTTCCATCCTGCTCGATGGCAAAATCCAGACTGGCGGTCAGGTACATCCGCTCGTTTTCGTTGTTGCCAAAGTCAAATATGCGCTGCGTCGCACGCCCTCCCTGCCAGTACACCCAGGTAGCTACGGTGATTTCCTCTACATGGGGGAGATTGGCTGGCAGTTGGATGAAAGAAGAGGTGCCGTCCAGGACGATGGCTTCTTCACCCGGTTGTCCATAGTATGAGATGGTGCCAGCAGTAGCACTGTGGTTCAGATGCGGCGAACTGTCCAGCGTGTTGCCGTTGTATTCAAGCTGAGCGATCAGGTCGTCTCCACCAGTGGCAGCAGCAGAAACCTCGTTGGAATAGCCCGAGCGATTGAGTGAGCTATCGACTGCTTTAATGGCGTAGAAATAAGGGCCGCCATTGATGGCAGTATTGTCCACAAAGGAAGTGGCAGCCACGTTTCGGGCAATGGTGTTATAGGCTCCTCCGGCAGAGTCGGCCCGGAAAATGGTGTAACCCGCTACGTCAGCGTTAGGGCTGGCTGTCCAGTCCAGACGGACAGAAGCGGTCTGAGCGGTAGCCATCAGGTTGCTTGCTTCGGCAGGTGCATCAAATTCTATGGCGGCTCCGACAGGAACAAACCGCCATTGCTGGCTCAGGCTGTCGCGCTTTTCCCACTGAATCACATTTCCTGTGCTGGCAAGATCGATGCAATAGGAGCTTTCGCGGCTGCGAATGTAGAACCAGCCGTCTCCGGCATATTCGAGGTACCATTGCTGGTTGCCACCATTGCCATTTGCCCACTGGTGGATATTGGCCCCATTGTCCAGGGAGAAGTTATTCAGGTCCAGGGACTTGGTCGCATTGGAGGCGGGTTGAATGCGGAAGTAGCTGAAGTCGCCTCCGATAGTGGCCGGAACTGGCTCGACGTCCCACTGCTGCTTGGTGGTGCCAGCATAATCTCCTGTGAATACATTGGCCCCATTCTGACCGGCATTTCCCAGCACCTGCATGATCTTTCCTGTAGCGCGATTGACCAGCACATAACGTCCGTCGATAACGGGCTGAATGTCCTCGCCCCAGGTTACATTGATGACGCACTCGGCATTGGTCTGGCCCTGCTGATAGCCAGTACCTCCTGGCATTTCCACTACATACTCGTGGTAGGGGCCATATCCGTCGTAGTATACGACCTGTTCCTTGGAGACGAAGCTGTAGGTCGTAGTAGCTGCCTGTCGTTCTGAGGTGCCACCAAAAGCCTGAATCTTTCCGTCAAGTGTGCGATAAACCGAAGCCGCAGTCCAGTTGGGGCGGTGCTCGGCATAGGCGAGTCTCCTGCCATCGCTTGCCTTGACAAATTCTCCACGTGCCAGTTCTGCGGTTCCCCACCAGATGCCGGTCTGCATGCCGTACTCCGCACCGACCATGCACTCCATTACATTGTGCAATTCATCATTGGTGGCATGGTCTCCATTGGCACGCACAGCCTGAAAAAATGCAGCATAGTTGTCAAAGTTTCCCGCCAGTTGATGGGTATTACCTTCGTCCAGACGGTCTTTCAAAAAGTCATACCAGGGAAATGCCTCGTCGCAATTGAGGGTGTTCCCTCCAGAAATGCGGATGCTGTCAAAAAAGGAATTGTTTCGCAGCTCGCCACAGATGGCGTAAAAATCGTTAATCGTTCCCTGGCCTGTCGCCGAATAATCAGGTTCGTTGAAGGGAGAAACGGTAATGATCTCGCGGCCAGAGTCCTGGTGTATCCTGGCCGTAACCTCGATCAGTTCGGCCCAGTTGGCGGCATTTCCCTGAAAATAGGGATCTACACTGGGGTGGTCGCTGTTGAGAACGACCTTTGTCTCGGGGGCAAGCCAGGTATTGATGATGCCGATTCGTTGGTTGAGTCTGCCAAGCTCTACTGCCTGTAGCTCCCCATTTACCAGGGCTGCAGTAGGAGTGAATGAGGAGCGAATGACATCCACGCGATCTGCTCCCATGAAGCCTACTCCACGGCGGACATTTGCTTCGCTCAACCAGGCGAGATCCAGGCCCCAGGTGATGGGCAGGTATTCTCCGCTGTCAGAAAGGCTGTAGGGAACCAGTCGATCTGGTATAGGCTGGGCTACGAGGTGGTCACTGGTGCTGCCGATCTGAGCCATTCCCTGAGATATGCCCAGGAGGAATACCAAAATGGCGAGTATGGGATAATGTCCTTTTTTCATCATGTCTGAGTTAGTTGAGTTTGGTTTTCGGAAAAGGGGTAATTGGAATGGGGGATAATGGTTAGGTATGAAGGAAACTTACTTCGACCAAATCTTATCTCCTTCATCGCCTCCATACCATTTCTACGACCATCTGTCTCCCTCATTGATAACCCCAAGTTCCGGGTTTTGAGCTCCAATAAAGGGGGTAGATCTCATCAAAATGGGGGCTAGGAGTCATTTTTCTGAGGTAAAAAGAGCGAAATCCAGCGTTTTGTCAATAAAAAATCCGGAAGGAATGGAGTATTCACTTCCGGATGCTGGTTGATCAATGTGGGGGTAAGAATGCGGTATTCGGTGGGGACAAACGCCCGATAGGTATTTTTTGCACTTGAGCTTTTGGAATGAAGTTGTTGACCTATTCGAGTTGAGATAACAGCTTAATTGCCAGGATATTCAACTTCGAACTTCTTCCACTAGTGGCAGAAGTTTGGAGTCGCTGGTTCGGAGTTAAAAGTACTGCTGATCAGTGTTTTATACGGATTTCGAATAGGTAATTACTTAATTCTGCAGGCACTAGTGCTTTGTCAAGTGAAAAATGATGGGTAGGCGGTAGCAGATTTTTTCGTAGATCAAGGCGAAAAATTCGAGCCTAGTGAACTAGGTGAGCGGTTTTTCAACGCAGAGATGCGGAAAAAGATGCAGCGATCACCCATCATTGGGGATTTGACAGAGCACTAGTAGCTAACCGCCACCTTCTTGGTCTGGTTGCCAGCCCGGACTACATACAGACCCGGAGCCAGTTGATTTTCTGGAGAAATCTCTGCGCCATTCAGGTTGATGATCTGGAATTCCTTCACGCCTTCAACGGTGATAAATCCGTTGTTGACGGAAACCTCCATAGGATTCACAACTACATCGTTGACGGCGGTGTTACCCATGAGGGTCAGGGTAAAATTGTCCATCTTGAACCAGCCCCACCCGTCTGTGCCTGCATCGGGAAAGTTAAAACCGCTTGTTGACTGCGTGCCATTGGTCTTGATCCCAAAGTACAAGGTGCCATCAGTTACTTCGGTGGTAACCTCACAAAGCTGGAAGGGGCCATTCTCTGCACTGCTCACAGCATGGCCTGCGAAGGTCAGTGTCTCCCCCAGGGTATCAGTCAGGACAGCGAGGTTTTCAGTAGAGTAGTTTGCCTCTTCGCTGTACATCACGCTGTTGTTGTTGGCAAAAATCCGCTGGGTGGTTAGGCGCTCAGTTGCTGTTGCTCCGTTCACCCCTACAGAAAGCAGGGCGGTAACTTTGTAAGTACCATTGTCCAGGCCACTCAGGGTTTGCGTAATCGCCACATCACCAAACTCGGGGTTCCAAAGTCCGCAGATGTTGTCGCCATCCTTGGTGGCATCTCCATCGGTATTGACCACATGCCAGGTATACGTATCACAGCCTCCCTCATAGGTCCAGCCTGTAGCCAGGTCATCAGCATTTTCTTCAAAGCTGGGATTGGCGATCAGGGAGGTCATGTCGGTTTGTGCTGACAATACTGAAGCACTCAGAATCAGAATGGACGCGATTAAGGTGTAGAAGTACTTTTGCATAAAAGCAGGATTAAGAAGTTGATAAAGGAATTATGGAAAAGTTGAGCAAATAGCCCAAATCAGGCTTGGCTTGGGCTATTAAGGAACGCTCAAAAAATTAGTTCCGCTTTTGACTTGATTCCCGATGTTCGGGATCTGTGACTCCTTGCCTGCGAACAAGATCTCTTCGTAAAGTTGGGAAGTTATTTTTCTCGCGTTCCTAAATATCGAAATATTTCGTTTTGTTGTCGGGCTCTGGAAGGTGATTTTAGTCCATTACCAATACTTTTTTTTGACATCCTGTTGGCTCTGACGACATCTAGCTCTGGCGGTAGTTGCATTCCAGGCGAAACCGATGCCCCATTTATGTTGAAAATTTCGAATTCTTCGACTCCTTCTACGTAGGACTTTTTCCATTTTTTAAATGGGGGAAATCCCTTCCTGGTACCGACAAAGTGGCCATCAGCAATTAACCAACATCGGGGCTTTAGGGGGATGTTGGTTAATTCGCGAACCACTTTCAGCAAGCAATATTGTACAAAGAGATTTAAAGCAAGCCTGGGGCGGGGTTGACCCGGCAATTGTCGCTCGGGGCGGCTTGAGGGGCAGCCTGAAATGCCGTCCCGACTCGTCGGGATTGCCTACCTTTTTGAAAAAAAGTAGGTCCCGCTGATCCGTGATCCCGCGAAGCGGGGAGGCGACACTGCAATTAGAAAAGCATGTTGGATAAAGTCCAGCTACGGTGAGGTAGCCATGTTGGACCAAGACATGGAGCGATCCCGCCTGCAAGTCCTTCAACCCCGTTGTAGCTGCTGTCAGTAGCCTTACATAAAAGGCCCCCACATCGGCATTGGTCGCACCCTGAAAGCGAACGGTAATGATGCCTTGCCGGAGAGAAATATACATAGCCTCTGTCCACCGGATGCCGTGGAAAGGACCTGGCTGTAGAGGTGGCGTCCGGGGTGGAGAAATTCAGCGTATTGGTCCCCTGGCTCCTGAAAAGAGGTCACTGGAGTTGAACAATACAAAAAATGCCCATAGTTGAGCAAATTGTTGGTTTCTTACCCTCAATTCCCTCAAACTATGAGCATTCTCAGTATCAATGCGATCGCTCGCTCTGCTATTACGCCTACCGTTGTACGATCACCTTTTGACTTTTGACTACGCCCCCCTGATGAATCCTGAGTAGATAGATCCCGGCGGATAACCCGGTGGTCTGGATCACTTCAAACGAAGTCGGATGTGGAATGGAGCGTATCACCTGCCCCTGGGAATTCATCAGGTTGAGCTGGGAAATGGTTGTGGGATCTTCCAATTCTACCGTAAAGGCTCTATCGGCGGGATTGGGATATACTTTGGCTCCGAAAGTTGTCTCCTCAACATCCCCAAAGCCAGTGGTAGCATTTCCCGTGCAGGTGGCGACGAATATGTTGGAGCTATTACTGCCTGGTCCTGCGACGAGGGTATTGGTGCCGAGGGTGGCGGTGCCGGTGAAAAAGCCAGTGATGGCGGCGGTATTGGCATCGATGGCCACGAGGGATTGAATTTCATTGCCTCCGGTGCCGAGGACGGCTTTCATCCAGCCCAGGTCGCCATTGGTTGTGTATTTGGCGACGATGCCATTGGTAGGACCGTCAAGTGTGATGGTGGCGGCATTGGCTCCTTCTCCCAGGGTGAAGCCGGTGAGTCCGGCGGAATTGAACACCCGCGCAGCAAGAAAGAGCTCTCCCTGGCTATTGACGGATAGGTCATACATCCGGACGGGTTCGGCAGGGCCGTGGCTCTGTCTGGCCCATTGGGCGGTTCCATCGGAGCTAAACCTGGCAACAAACATATCAGACGCCAATGCGGAAGTTTCCGTCAGGGTGGTACCGGCTATTTCGAATGAGCCCCTGAAAACACCTCCGATATACACGGCATTGGTATTTCGGTCAACGGCCAGATCACCCGCTGCTACCGGAAATTCATTGTTGATCGCTCCCAGCCAGGAATTGAGCCATTGGATGGCTCCGTCCTCATCGAATTTGGCCAGAAAGGCCGCTCCATGTTCGACATCAACCTGAATCGTGTCAAAGGTCGCAATGTTGGAACTGGCAGTCGACGCACAGGAGCCAACCCAGTAGATGTTGCCTGCTCCATCGATTCCGATCTGGGAGTCCAGGAACAGGGGATTTTGAGTTCCGTAGCTGTTGACCCAGTTCAGGTTTCCGTCGGAATCATAGCTGACGAGCAACTGATTTGAAGTTCCGTCCAGGGTTACACTGTCAAACACTACTTCATTGCTGACATAACCCGACACTACGACATCTCCTGCCGGACTGATGGCGATCGAAGCACCAGTAGATGAAGAAAATCCCGGCTGGCTATCGGAGGTTTTCACCCACTGGACTTCTCCCTGTGGATTGAACTTCGCCACGATCAATTCGCCAGAAGTAAAATTGGTCACAATGGAGATGGTGTCGATGGTGACCTGATTGGATACGTGGCCGGTGAAGTACACATTCCCTTGTGGATCCGTGGCGAGGTCATTGATTCTCAGGAGTCCATCCGGTCCGGTAAAGGTTTGGACCCACTGTGGCTCACCCTGGGAGTTGAATTTTGCGAGATATTCTGCCGCCAGATGTACACCAGGAACAACGGGATACCCATGGATGGTGAAGGAACCAAACTCCGTGCTATCGACCACGTTGCTGCTGACGTACAGGTTACCTGAGGCATCGCTGGTAACATGGTTGTATACAGTCGGAAGCAATGACTGGCCCGAGATGCCAGTGGCCTGAAAGGCCCAATCGGTACCCTGAGCCAAGGCGCTGACAGGTAGCATTGCAACAAATGCAAGGAGAAGTCTTATGATGGGAGCAAAAAGGCTATGAGTAGGGGTGTTCATATTGACAGTTCGTTTGTATTGATGAAACACCCAAAAGTACCGGGAGGACAATAGGGATGGTATCCCTCATATGAGGGATATTTTTCTGTTTGGTCAGGTCATTGGATGACGGAAAGGACTTATCTCATAGCAGCCTTTTGATGGGTGCCGCTTTCAGGGAAGGCTACTGAATAGCCTCCCTGCTCAGGATCCAGGCTTCTGCCTGAACCGATTCTTTCACCTTCGGGAGCATACTTTCGGCTTCCTGTTCCTGGTGAAATTTGTGGGTGCAAACCCTGAATCTTCCATTTCCATCCGGCAGTACCAGGGCCTGATAGCCGGAGTTGTGTAGTTGATTACGGGCTCGTTGGGCATTTGCCTCCCTTGCATAGCTTCCCACTACGATGAAAAATTCACGTGCCGGAGCTGTCGTTGGTCCCTCATTCGTGGGCATGGATCGATCCCGTTGTAGATAATATAGTGGATCCTGATTTTGGCCGGGAGTACCAGGAGCCTGCGTGATAGAGGTCGTAGTTGGACTCTGATGGGCCATGTCTCCCTGCAGCAAATCGATCTGCTGAGCAGGGTTAACGTATCGCTGATCCTCAAATACCATTAGCGATCCAGACTCACAAGCCACCCAGATATGGTGTGAAACCGGATCAAAGGTTAGGCCCATGGGCCTGGGCCGGGTAGGAATGGACTGAACCACCTGCATGTCCTGAGTAGAGACCTTCGTCAGGGTAGCATCCTGATAGTCAGAAACATAGAGTGAGGATCCATCTGGGCTGATGGCCAGATGTTGCGGGTTGCGGCCCGTATAAGCGGTGGCGACTATGCTTTCCTTTACCAGGTCAAATTTGACGACCTGTCCCACCTGGTGAAGCAGCATATAGAGATAGCGACCTTCCGGGCTGGATACCAGCGCCCCCGGAGCATCCGGCAGGCCAGAAATCCAGCGTACCGAAAAATCTACCAGTCGCACCACTGCGAGGCTTTTTTGTCCCTTGACTGTCACATATGCATATCTGGACTTCTGGTCCAGGGCAATTCCTGTGGGCTGATCCCCGATACCGATCCGCTCTATTTCAACTCCTAGCTCAGTATCTATGATGCTCAGATCTCCACTACACTGGTTCGTGGCAAGTATCCTGCTCCCGTCAGAGGTGGCAGCGACCTGATGCGGTAAGGACCCGACCTGGACAACCTGATCTACCTCCAGGGTCTGGAGGCTGATCCGATAGAGGAAGCTGGATGGTAGATTTCCTCCGGAATAACAGTCTGCGAGGTTAATACTCCCAACGCCTGGTCCTTTCATCTGGCGATTGAGAACATAGGCATATTCTCCACCCGGGCTGAACGCTGAGTGTATGGCGGCTCCGGTATGAGAGCCGGTGTAGCCCAGGACATTATAGTCAGAAAGTCGGATTTGGCTGGAAAGGTGGGCTACCTTTCTGAATTCCCGGTCATAAAAAGAAATGGCCTCTGAACTCCGGGTGGAGGTAAGGAGAAACAGTCCGTGGCCGGAATACTGCACAGAGCTATTCCCCTGAGGAGTCGAGATAACCCGGGATAATTTCAGGTCTTCCCCTTCGGGTATGGTGGTAGCGATACCCATAGGTCCGGAAAGGACAAAAAAGGCGGTAATCAGGAATTTTGGCAGGGTAAGGGAACGTAGCAATAAACTCATGGCGAGTAATGGGTCAATCGGTCGTGTTATCTTAACGATAAAATCGTCCAGATATGAGAAGTCGAAGCAAACTACTGACCAAAAAAAGAAAAATCCCCGGGCTGCTACCTCCGGGGACCGATTAAAAAGGACTACTACTACTCGCAAGCTGCAGGAGAAGGGGTCGAACCTTCAGGAGGTGGTTAGGCCCTTCCACAAAGTGGAAGGGCTTTATCCCAAGCCCTCGCCCCCGAGACCAGAGGGTGCGTTTGCCAATTCCGCCATCCTGCAGTATGTAATGAACATCTGGCAACTAACTTGCCGTTTGATGATCATAAAGGTAGATAAGGCTTCTGTATTTTGCAAATGTTATAACGAAATATTTTTATTTTTTTGATTCTTCAATCAGGAGGGGTTAAAAAATGAAAAATCCCCAGTTCGTACCGGGGATTCAATAAAAAGGACTACTACTACTACTCGCAAGTTACAGCGAAGGATTCGAACCTTCTTTTTAGAACCAACTTCTTACTGCAATGTCTTTCTCTGTTGACGATTCAAAGGTGGGGAGATTTTTTAAGCAATGCAAATGTTTTAATAAAAAATGTGAAAAATTTTATTCTTTTCACTAAAACTGTCCCACTGTTAAGAATATGTTAAATGAACTAGGATTAAATCCAGATGAGTATTCACCTTGATTCTATTTATGTATTTCGTACGCAAATTACAGACCAAGGTTTGAAAAAAAGAAGGAATTCATGAAAAAAGATTACACCGAGCTTAAAAAAGTGCCTCATGGGGAGTTTTCATCCTCCTGGGTGGAGCGTTGAGCCAGCAACTTGTCTAGTTTTTCGTTGATCTCAGCTACCTGACCCTCAAGTTCATCCGTGTTGTCTCGCACCATTTCCTCAACAAAGATTGCGTTGACAATGGAAAGTCCAAAAATCCCGCCACTCATGACGATGAGAATGAAGTAAGTTTTGGTCAGAAATGCTCCCGATTCGCTGAGGTTTGCCTGTTCGATGATTCCCTCAGGTACTTCATACCAGCCCTCTATGGTGAAGACCTTGAATATGTTGTAAAAGGATCGGATAGGGTCCCCAAAAAGCTCTGGAGCGGTGTGCTGATAGAGGCGACAACTAATCAGGGAGACGATGAAGCTGTACACAAAAAAGGCCAACAGGACAAAGACCGATGCTTTGAAGGCCCTTTGCACCCCTGCTACCAGTTCCTTGAGATTGGGAATAAAGCGTACAAATTTAAAAAAGCGCAGAACCCGGATAATTCTGAAAACAAAGATGAACGCAAGATTGGTCAGGCTGGCCTTGAACAGCAGGATCAGGGATGGGATACTGGCCAGGACAATCAGGAACTCAAATCGGTTCCAGCCGCTGCTCATGTAGCCTTTCCAACTCATGATGCGAATCTTCAGGATGGCCTCTATCAGGAAATAGACCAGAAATATGGCATCAATAATGCCCAATATCAGGTTGTCTTCCAACTCCCGAAAAGATAGCAGGAACAAAACCAGGGCGTTGAGAATGATAACGGCTCCTACATACTGGTCATCAATAAAAAAGCGGACACGCTTAGGATGCCTGGGGTCTGTTTCTGGCTGAAGGCTCATGTGTCTTGGGGATCCAATGGATACTGGAAAATGAATCGGCAGTTAAAAATGCGAGAAAAAAACGGGAGTCAAAAGATATCTCTTATTCCGTAACTTTGGCTCCCACCAAGTTGTAAAATATAACCATGGACCTTTTTCAGCAAATGTTTGCCGCACCGGTAGCGGCCACCATATTCGTCATCACCCTCATCACCAGCATACAGGCTGAGCGTGATCCCATGCTCAAGTCGAAATTTATGTTCAGGCCTACAGCAGTCTGGGAGAGAAAAGAGTGGTATCGGCTTTTTACCAGTGGCCTTATTCACGGAGGCTGGATGCACCTGATTTTTAACATGCTGGCTTTTTATTTCTTTGCCTTCATCCTGGAAACCCCTGGAGTTTACCTCAATCACATTGAGTTTGCCATACTATATGTAGGAAGCCTGGCGATTTCAAGTCTTCCCGCATTGATCCGACACAAGGATAATGCGGCCTATCAGGCACTGGGAGCGTCAGGGGCAGTGAGTGCAGTCGTACTTAGCATGGTGATTTTTGAGCCCCACATTGGAATTGGCCTGCTCTTTATTCCGGGCTACATCCCTGGCTGGCTTTTTGCACTTCTCTATATGGGTTTCAGCTTTGTGGCAGGTTTGAAGCAGTGGGGAAATATTGGACATGAGGCCCACCTGTTTGGGGCAATTGCCGGAATTGTCCTGACTCTGCTGATGCAGCCAGATGCCGCGGCACGCTTCCTGGAGCAGTTTTGAGCCTGATTTCTAGCTATTTAACAGTTTCATAATCTGAAAATAATTCTGAAACGGTAGATCCAACCTACTTTGCGGCCAGTTTTCTTGATTCACGGGCAAAATGAAGCTTGTATCACCCCCAAATATTAGAATTATCACCCCTTTGAAGCGATTGAGTTTCCGTCAGTCCAAACAATTATTACGGCTAGCGCAGTTTGTGGCCCTTGGGGGAGCTTTGTTTCTGTTTCTGTTGGCGCTGATGATGATGGGGGGGAGCTTTCGTCTGGCGGGTACCGGACTCGCTCAAAATCTGGTGGCAGTCACCACCAATCCTTTTACTTCTCTTTTTATCGGGTTGCTTGCTACCGCAGTGGTACAGAGTTCCAGTACCACGACTGCCCTCATTGTGGCAATTGTCGCTGCCGGAGACCTGAACCTGGCCCAGGCCATTCCCATGATCATGGGGGCCAATATTGGGACCACGCTGACCAGTACCATCGTTTCACTGGGGCACATCGGAAATAAAGACGAATTTGGAGGGGCTGTAGCCGCTTCTTCCCTGCACGACTTCTTTAATATTCTGACGGTGATCGTCCTTTTTGCGCTAGAATCACTGACGGGGATTTTGAGCAAAGCCTCCCTTTGGTCAGCCGGACAAATAGGGTTAATTGAATGGGGGGGGCTGGGAAGCCTGCTCTTCTTCATTCATGACATGGCCTACTGGTTTTTGGCCAAAATGGAGTCGGTACCCTATCTATCCGTGATTGTAGGGCTTGCAGTCCTCTTTTTATCCATTCGGTTGCTTACGCTGGTGATGGAATGGCTGATCATCGGACGGGTACAGCGAAACCTGAATGCGATTGTGTTCGGACGCCCCTGGAGGGGATTGGTCAGTGGATTTGGGTTAACGGCGCTGGTGCAGTCAAGCTCGGTCACTACCTCCCTGATGGTACCGCTTGTGGCTACCCGTAAGGTTTCTCTGGCCAAGGCTTTCCCATTCATTATGGGAGCCAATGTCGGGACGACCAGTACGGCTCTGCTGGCCGCACTCATTACCACCGGAAATGGCCGAATCGCAGCTATTTCAGCTGCTTTCGCTCACGTGTTAATCAATCTTATTGGGGTCCTGATTTTCTACCCCATTCCTCGACTGCGTGAGTTGCCGGTATTTCTGGCTGAAAAGCTGGGCACCCTTAGCCTCAAAAGCAGGCTCTATGGCATAGCTTACGTTTTGCTGGCCTTTTTCCTGCTCCCTTTTCTGCTCATCTTTTTTACCGAAGGACTCGGTTGGCTGGAGTAGCCATTTAGTCCCGCGATTGATTTAAGCAGGGAATAATGGCCTTACCCTGAGAATTTCTCTCCATTGTCCTGTGGTGAGCAGTTGGGCTATGCGCTTTTGGGCTCATCCCAAATTGAACACGGACGGAGTGCCAGTATCATTGGCCCAAACTCCATCCGTGTCTCTCAGTAGGTTTATTTTCCGCAGCCCATTAGCCAAGCTGCTTTTCCTTGATGATCCTTAAAATCCCCAGTAGGGGTATCTGGGCCAGATCATGGCCCCGTTTCAGCTCAATTCCCAGTTCATACAGGTGGCGCTCGATCAGAAATACGTCGATCAGTAGCTGCCAGTCACCGACTTCCTGTGGGATGATCTCATTTCCCTCGGCTACGGACTGGTATCCTTGTATCAGGGAGTGCTTAAGGCCACTGAGCCAGCTTTCGATCCAGGGAAGGTATTGATCTTCTCGCATGGATGCTGGCCCACCCATAGTCCGCAAGGCATCCAGGGCGACATAGTAGAGGGAAGTGAGCAAGGTCGCAAGGTCTCTTGCCGGGGACTTTTTCAGCCTAAGCTCACTATAGTTCCGCGTGCGTTCGCCTTCAAAATCAAAAATACAAAAATCAACACCTGTGAACAGGACTTTTCCCAGGTGTAGGTCTCCATGTATGCGGATTTTTTGTGCGTCAATCTTGTGGGCGTATACCTGTCGGAGGAACTTGAGCAACTGACTCTTCAGTGGGCTAAGTTCATCATGATCCAGAATGTCAGACTTTGAAAGGCGTTGGAAAGTTGACCTGACCAATGACTGAAATCCGGAATAGAGGGAGCGCTGATAGTGGAGGGAGAATGCCTCTGGAGCAAAATCTGCTGCCTGATTATCCAACAGGCCAATGTGGAGCTTGGCGAGGGATTGTCCTAGCAGGGAGGCGCGATTCAGGGGCATATCCGTCAGGAGGTTTCTCCATGCCTGGGGAATTTGGCTGTCCGATTTGATATTGCCAATATAGGGGCTATCTGGCAGGTCGCCCACGGTCTGGACGCGCTCCAGATAGCGCCGTGCAGCATCGAAGAAGTATTGCCAGGCTGTTCCCTGATTCGCTACATATGGCTGCAACAGGGCCAGGGTAAAGGGCGATTTATCGGTCGATTCATACGACAGGTGTGCCAGATATCCGGGGATGGGCACGTCTTCATGGGCCCGTTGGTTTATTTCCAGATCCGGGTTGATACTGGGATCCAGTCGACGAAAGATCTTTAGGTAATATTCATCTCCAAAAACCAGCGGATGGTTAAGGCCGCTCAACTTTGCTCTGCGAGCTTTTGGGAGCTCTTGTGGCAGTACAGGAGCGAAGTCCGGTCGCTTTTGGAATTTCAGGCTGCCCTTGCTTTTTCTCACCTTTTTCATGAGGCGCTTGAGCAAATAATTGTGCAATGCAGGATGGTGCATGGCCTCCTCCAGATATAGCTTTGCATCCCCTTCCGTGAGGGTGAGGACAATTTTGTCTGTTTCCGGGGGCTCTTCAGTAGGTGAATGTGGGGTGGGGTGCATGGCCAGGAAGTACCACTCCGGAAATCCCTTGGTATAGTTGACCTTGAGGATCAGCAGGGCAATTTCCTGGTTGGCTTCCTTTACAATCTGGAAATGCTCGACTTCCACTGCATCCAGCACATGATCGGGCAGGGTATACCTCCTGCTGCGAATCAGGAAGGCTGGGAAAACCTGCTGGGCCATTAATTCCAGTTGGTTGGGGGCAAAAAGTTCCTTCCATTCATCGAGCTTCCACTCCATCGAAACCGGCTGGTTTTTCTCTGTCTGAGCCCGTTTGGGGGGAGCCAGTTCAAACCAGTAATACCCGTATGGCCCCAGGGTGTATCGGTTTTCGCCCGCCTCAATTTTAGGGAAAGGATTCTGCCCAAATACTTCGACGGGCTTGTATCCCACAAAATCCGGCAACTCTACTTCTACTGACTGTGGGTGACGGGATAGATTCGCCAGGATGAGCAGGTGTTCATCCTGGTAAGTCCTCGTAAATGCAAGGACCTTGGCGTTTTCGGGTGCCAGAAACTGGATGTCTCCCCGGCCAAATGCACGATAGCGCTTTCGCACGTTGATCATGCGCTTCATCCACCAAAGAAGAGAGGACGAGTTATTTTGCTGCGTTTCCACGTTAACGGTCTCAAAGTGGTACTCCGGATCGTTGATAAGAGGCAGATACAATCGGTGCGGATGGGTGCGCGAAAATCCTGCGTTTCGGTCGGGGCTCCACTGCATGGGGGTTCTGACCCCGTCCCGGTCACCCAGGTGGACATTGTCCCCCATGCCGATTTCGTCCCCATAATAGACAACGGGAGTTCCCGGCATGGAGAATAGCAGGCAGTTCATCAGTTCGATTTTCTGGCGATGGTTGTCCAGAAGCGGTGCCAGGCGGTGCCGGATGCCGAGATTGATACGGGAAAGGGCATCCTTGTTATAGGCCCGGTACATGTAGTCCCGTTCCTCATCGGTTACCATCTCGAGGGTTAATTCGTCGTGGTTTCGCAGGAACATTCCCCACTGGCAGTTTTCGGGGATGTCCGGAGTCTGGTCTATGATGTCGATGATGGGGTAGCGATCCTCCATTTTGAGGGCCATGAACATCCTGGGCATGATGGGGAAGTGGTAGTTCATGTGGCACTCGTCGCCGTCGCCAAAGTAGGAAGCAGAGTCTTCTGGCCACATATTGGCTTCGGCCAGTAGCATGACATTGGGATTCTTTTTCTCCACGTGGGTCCTGAGTTTTTTCAGGAAGTCATGGGTTTCCGGCAGGTTCTCACAGTTGGTGCCGTCCCGTTCAAAGAGGTAGGGGACCGCATCCAGGCGAAATCCATCTACTCCCAGGTCTATCCAGAAGTCCATGATTCGGAAAACTTCTTTCTGGACTTCGGGGTGATCGTAGTTCAGGTCTGGTTGGTGAGAGTAGAATCTGTGCCAATAATAGGCCTGGGCTACGGAATCCCAGCTCCAGTTGGAGGATTCGAAGTCCTGGAAAATGATGCGTACATCCTTGTAGCGCTCTGATGAGTCACTCCAGACGTAATAATCGCGGTATTTGGAGCCTGGTTTTGCCTTGCGTGCTCGCTGGAACCAGGGGTGCTGGTCCGAGGTATGGTTGATGACCAGCTCGGTGATGACTTTTAGGCCACGCTGGTGAGCCAGCTTCATGAGCTTTTTAAACTGGCGTATGGTGCCGTAGTCTGGATTTATGCTGTAGTAATCTGAAATATCATACCCTCCGTCTCTTTGGGGAGAGGGATAGAAAGGCAACAGCCAGATGGTGGTTACGCCGAGATCCTGGAGGTAGTCCAGTCGTTCGATGAGTCCCTGGAAGTCTCCGATTCCATCCGCATTGCCATCAGCAAATGCCTTGATGTGAAGTTCGTAGATGATTGCGTCCTTAAACCATAGCGGGTCTTGTTCGATAAGTGTCAAGGTTGGGAAGCTTTTAGTTGGTTGAAGAAAAATATATAGAAACGGGGACGTTTACGAGTAGCAGCCTGGGGGGGACAAAAGTCGCGAATTTGGCTCAGAAACCACGTTTTTATCACGCAAATGAAATAGTGTACAAAATACCCTCTTGTCTTACAACCATTCGCTCCGGCAAAATCGCGCATTAAACCATAAATGCAACCATTCGGATATGACCTGACTGATAGGCCTGTTCCGTTCGCTACTTTTACAATCGGAAAGGGTAGAAAAAGTTATCCACCCTCGACAAAAAACACTTGCGAAATGGATTTTCGAACCTGTCTGACGTCTAATCCTCGGCTAGTAAGTAAGAAAACTTTTTCAACACAGTCCAGAATTTCCCTTGCTATTGCGGCTGTGTTGCTTTCCGTTACCAACTGGCCCTGGATGATCTAAAACCGATTCCCCCATTTCTCTTCACTACTATTAACTCCCGGATTTTCTTGTTCCAATTACCACCTGTTAACAATCCAACAAAAAGTCATGGAAAGCTTTGGCGCTAATTCACCTCGTAATCTCCTTCGGGTATTGATCCTGATCACAGAGGTGTTGCTCATCATCCTTGCCAATGAACTCAGTTATCAGCTTCATGCTGAGCTATCGACTCAGTTTAAGCTGAGCTTTTTTCCTTTTCTCGGCGTTTCTACCCTGGCCTGGGTAAGCATGGGGATGCTGGTCGGGAACTATAACATGTCCAACATGTTTGACCCACGCAGTGTCCTGCGTACCATCCTTGGAACCTTTACCCTGCAGGCTCCCCTATTGTATGCCTTTTATTACGCCAACAACCTATACAGCGATGTGCTGTTCCCTGCCAGCCACTTCCTGGAGAGCAGCCTCTTCACACTGGCATTTGTAGGAGCTTTCCGATACGGAATGGCTCAATTGTACATGCATCGCAAGCGCCTCTACCGCAACTACAAGGCTGTAATTATCGGCTCTGGTCGCTCTGCTGCGGCAGTAGGTGACTACCTGCGTTCGCAGTCACTGGAAGTCTACCACTTTGCCAGCGACAATGGCGATGCTACTGGACTGGAAGCTGTTGAGAGCTTCAAGGAAAGCATCCCCAGCCTGAAAAAACTCTGTCTCAACGAAGGCATTCAGGAAATCTACTATACCCTTCCCATCACTGATCATCAGGCGATTGAGGAAGTATGGGACTTTGCGGACAATAACTACATCGCATTCAAAATCGCCAACGATTTTGATCTGCTGAACAACAAGAAGGTAGCGATCTCCTTCTTCGATCAGACGCCGGTTATTTCGATGAAGCACGTACCACTTGCTTCTCGCTTCAACCGTCTGTTCAAGCGGGTGTTTGATGTGATCTTCTCTGGTCTGATCATGGTGACCATCTTCCCGATCATGTACGCGATCATCGGGACCCTGATCAAGCTTGATTCTCCGGGACCTGTGTTCTTCCGTCAGGCACGAGCTGGCCGCAAGAACCAGAAGTTCAAGGTGTATAAGTTCCGCACCATGCGCAACGACCCCAAGGCTGAGTTTAAGCAGGCTACCAAAAACGACAGCCGTATCACCAAGATCGGAGCTTTCTTACGGAAGACCAGCCTGGATGAGTTCCCTCAGTTTATCAATGTACTGAAAGGCGAGATGTCCGTAGTAGGTCCCCGCCCTCACCCACTGAAGCTGGATGAGATGTCTGCTCCCAATATTGACCGCTACAACGCCCGCTACTGGATCAAGCCCGGCATCACCGGTCAGGCTCAGGCAAACGGATATCGTGGGGAGACCAATGACCCCGAACTGATGCGTAAGCGCGTAGAGTTTGATAATTGGTACGTGGAAAACTGGAGTTTGGCACTAGACTTGAAGTTGATCATCAAGACCGTAACAAATGTGATACAAGGGGAAGATAACGCATACTAATTCATGTATGGTCCTCGCTATAAGTGTCATAAGATCTTTTCGCAAATCGTCTATTTTTGATCAGACAACTAAACGGCCTTCAGGCATTTCGGCTTCAAGAATCACATGAATAATTCTCATAAGAAACTCCCTGTTCTCGGTACCCAGCTTTCTTTAGGATCTTACGATGACATGGTAGCAGCCATCTCCACCGCCTCGAGAACAAGAGAGAGTGGATCTGCATACACCTGCTGTGTAAATGTGCACATGATCATTGAGGCCTATCAGGATCGCTCCTTCCAACGGGTTGTTAACAATGCTGACTTTGGAACGGTCGATGGAAACCCTTTGACAACTGCCCTGAGTCTCTTTCATAATGTGGATCAGCCCCGTGTAGCCGGTATGGACCTGCTGCCCTCAATTCTAAAGTACGGGGAAGAGCAGGGACTCCGAATCTTTTTCCTTGGAGACACCGATGAGGTACTGGGGAAACTGGAAACACAGATAAAAAAAGAGTTTCCCAGGCTATCACTAGCCGGTTTTTACTCTCCCCCATTCCGTCCACTTTCCGAAGAGGAAGATCAGGATCTGATCGACCGCATCAACCAGGCACAAACCGATGTGCTGTTTGTAGCACTGGGATGTCCCAAGCAGGAAAAGTGGATGGCAGACCATCACGGGAAGGTTAAGGCCTCGATGGTAGGGGTCGGAAATGCTTTCCGGGCCTATCTCGGACTGGAAAAACGTGCCCCAGAGTGGATGCGCTCTCTTTCCCTTGAGTGGCTATTTCGCTTTGCCCAGAACCCCAAAAGACTTTGGAAGCGCTATATGGTGACCAATAGCGTGTTCCTCTGGCTGGTAGCTAAAACCTGGCTAGGTCAGAAGCTATCGCCCTCTAAAAAAGTAGTATCTGCCTCCTAATCTCAACGGAGGTTCTATTCAAACAATTCTCTTTTATTCATTCTGAAATCCAACATGAAAAAAGCCTTCATCACTGGTATTACTGGCCAGGACGGATCTTTCCTTGCAGAGCTTCTATTAGAAAAAGGCTATGAAGTTCATGGCATCATTCGTCGTGCGAGTGTGTTCAACACCTCTC
>CAYFIR010000110.1:0-22023 GCA_964343195.1 uncultured Bacteroidia bacterium
CGTAGTTGGGTACTGGCCTGATATCCATTGGGTTACAACAATTCCACCTTATACCATATACCGCCCATATTCCCCCTATACACCTTATTCCCCCCTTATTCCCTAAACCGCATACCGTTTTCCCTATTCCGCCCATATTCCCCCTATACACCGTATTTCCCCTATATCCCTTTCTTGCCTCTCTTCAGATCAATCCTGATGAAAGACCTCCTTCAGGGGAGTGGAAACGGGTTCATTGTCGGGATGGGTGTCCATGATGTCGGCCATGTAGGCCCACCATTTTTTGACGATGGGATGTTGGGGCAGGTCCTGGTGCGTAGCGTCCGGCTTCAGCTTTTGCACGGCGAACAGTGTGAGGGTTTCCTCGTCCAGAAAAATGGAATAATCCTCAATTCCGGCTTCGGAGAGTACTGACTCCAGTTCAGGCCAGATTTCGTCGTGGCGGCGTTTGTACTCGGCTTCAAAGCCGGGCTTGAGCTTCATTTTGAAGGCATTTCTACGCATGGGGAAAAGGGTTAGTCATATTAGTGTTAAATAAACGGAATCTCAGAAAATAACAGTTCTGGTGTGTATGGGAAAATAAAAACCGACCTCCGACTGATGCAGTCTGAAATCGGCTCCATCGATGCAAGTCAAAATCTTCTATTACTCTCCAGACTTGGTAAACTTCCCTGCTTCCTTTTCTGATCCGGAAGTAAGGAGATAGGAATAGACGCCCTGGCTGAGGGAGGAGACATCCAGACTCAACGAACCCGAAGGCTCTGCCAGTCTGTAGCTTTGTGTCAGCACCTCTTGACCCGCGGTGTTGAATACCTGTATGTCCACCGTAGGGGCTGACAGATTTTCGACTTCGAAGGTCAAGACATCCTCTACCGGATTGGGATACACCCGAACCCGATTGTTAGCTCCCAGATCTGAGGTCGAGGCAGGATCAGCCTCCACGTTCAGAGCGAGTTCGTATTCCGAGCTGTTGGATTCACCTTTGGCGGTAAGGGTATAGACTTTGTCGAGCTCAGCGGTCAGCTGCATGCTCCCGTTGGGGTCTACCAGCATGGTGTCCAGGAATACCGAGTCGGCAAAGAGGGTGTTCCACGAAAGGGTGACAGTCCGTCCTTCTTTTACCCGCGAAGGGCTCTGGCGGAAACGCGAGACAAAGGCTTTTCCTGTTTCGACCTGGTCAATCAATCCGGTCTGCATGAGAGAATCATAAAGAAGCTGAGCCATCTGACGGGATCCTTCTACACCTGGGTGTAGTTGGTCGGGAAAGAGCTGGATGCTATCCACAAAGGGTGTATGCCAGTCAATGAGCAATGATCCGGTCGCATCTGCGACACTATCAATCAGTGGGAACAGATGGTTAACCAGAACGCTGTCGTTGTGGCGGGTCTCAAAGGTGCTGCCAAATGGATGACCATCCCAGATGGGAGGAGGCAGACATACGATAAAGCGGGTATCCGGATTGCGGAACCGGAAGGTGTCGATCATGGCCATGTAGTCGGTGAAGAATTGATCACCCAGCTCACTCCATGGGCCGGGCTTGGTATCATTGGTGCCCAGGGCGATAAGACAGATGTCAGGCACGAATTCGAGTGCGTTGCGGAAAGCGCTCTCGTTCCAGATGGGATTGGCGTTTTCACGGATCATGGTCCGACCAGAAACGCCGTAGTTTCGGATCAGGACGGTATCACCGTAGATCTGGCTGAGCATGCTATCGAGCTGGGTCGGGTAGCACTCCAGGGAAGGATTGGGCAGGCCTGCCCCGTAGGTAATGCTATTTCCCACCATGGCGACCCTTACCTGATGTTTTTCCTGAGAGAATGCAAGCCCCATACTGACTACTATCAGCACACTGATAGTCAATCCCCATATGGCAGACCGTTGTAGTAGGTTAATTTTCATGACCTCAATATTTGATGTTTAATATCAACTGTTATAGAGAACCAAAACGAAAAAAGGTGCCCTGACAGGGCACCTTTCAAATCATAATTTACTCAAAACCCATTACTTGATGGATACCTTGCGGTAAGACTCCTGACCATTCAGGACCACCTTAACCAGGTACACACCAGCAGTCAGGTTGCTTACGTCCATGTTGTGGCGATTCAGACCTTCAGCAGATACCATGCTGGTAGTGTTAACAGTCTGACCGAAAGAGTTCATCAGAGACACCTCTGCGTCCATTCCAGCTTTGGAAGAGAAGTCAACAGTCAGTTGCTCAGTAGCTGGGTTAGGATAGGCGTTGATCTGGAAAGTAGGAGCTTTGCGGTCAAGTACACCGACAAACTTCTGGTTGTAAACTTCATCCATTTGCGCAGCATCCAGTACGAAGTCCCAGGCCTGAACGTCATCCAGTACCCCTACGAAACCACGGCCACCGCCTAGCATAGAGCCGATACGGATCACAGAGAAGTTGTAAGCAGCAGCAACAGGAGTCCAGGTAGTGTCAGCAAGCAGTTCACCGTTCACATACATTTTCACAGAACCACCGCCCCAGGTAACACCCAGGTGACGCCATACAGAGTCACCAAATACAGTTGGGTTTACAGGAGGTACTGCAGCATCAGCCAGTCCCTTCTCTGGATCAGACCAGATGAAGAATTCCTTGGCACCGCCATTGTGTTGGTACAGAGATGCTTCACCACCAGCCCAGATACCGCCAGCTGCTCCTTCCAGGTGCAGGTGAAGTTCATTTTCTCCACCAAATCCACCACCATCAGTGTTGTCACCAGCGGAGAAGATGGTACGGATACGTCCGTCATAACCTTTTACCCAACAGGCAAAGCTGCCAACGTTGGAGTTCAGTCCCTGTACGGGGACTTCGATGTTGGTTACACCATTGAAGAAAAATCCTCCACCAGAGTATCCATCTACCCATGCAGTATCGGTGTCTCCTACGATGGTACCGTCGCGGAAATCGCCACTTGAGTCATTGGCAAATGCACCGCTACCTTCTTCGAAGGTGTAGAAGAAAAGGTGATCGTCCAGGAATTGAGCACTCGCAGAGAGTGTAAATGCCCCTACGAGGAGGGACGTGATAAGAATTCGAGTGAAGTAAAAGTAGTTACTCATTTTGCGTTGGTTTTTATGTAAAGAAAATTGTAACGAACGGTAAACTAGTGATTTCCTTTTGGCCTACTGTTAAGCACTGTTATGCCACAATTATAATATAGCGATAACCAAAAATTCACTTACAATTAAAGCAGCAATTGCCTCATAGTCAAAAATCGCCAATTCCTGACCAGAAACCTGGTATTAAGTTTCTGTCCAGGAATTGACATCGGTATCATAGAGATACCATCTATCTTCAGCGAAGATTTTGAGTTGTCTGGCATTAAACCTTCAAAATCTACTGCTATTCAACCTGATTAGTATCCAGGATTTTGCCAGGCTGCCCGTTGATCGGCAGTCAGGTTGGTTCCATCTGAGTTCAGTACCCCATCAATGAAAGACTGAGGAATGGGGCGAAGCTCATGCTTATTCTCTGTAATGCCGGGAGCTGCCTCAGGATTGAATGCCCTGGTACGCTGGATCAGGGTTC
Organism: uncultured Bacteroidia bacterium; assembly: GCA_964343195.1. Taxonomy (GTDB): domain Bacteria; phylum Bacteroidota; class Bacteroidia; order J057; family J057; genus CAYVAP01. The sequence goes on from CAYFIR010000110.1 coordinate 3,539, forward strand.
CTGTACGTGACAGGGTTTCCCATCTTTCCCACTCACCGAGCATCTCACGGGTTCTTTCATTCAGGATAAAGTGCAATGCACGCTCATACTGATTGCTTACTCCGAGTTTGGCCAGGATAGCCTCATCTTCAGCAGGCAGGTTATCAGGGAAAGAGTTCAGTGTCAGATCAGAAGCAGCAGTGGTTACTTCCACGTCAGGATTTGACAGGTAGTAAGTATTCATCCACAGGTTGGAGTTGATGTAATTTTCCGCTGCAGAACCTGTGTTCAATCCATTCTCTTCGAAGGCGATGGAGCCATCAACGTAGTAGGAACGGTTCTCTCCATCTTTCCATTCAGCTCTTTCACGGATGACATTGATGTCAGCCATTGCGGCACCATAGTTCCCCTGACGCACATACAACTCAGCTCTCATCAGATAGGTCTCAGCAACGCGGGCCATGGTTACGTCACGGAAAGAGTCACCTTTCTCAGCCTGACGAGTTCCATCCTCAGTCTTGTTGATACCAGCGAAGAAGTTACAGTTGGGAGTGGACTTAAACTCAGGAGCTACATACTGACCATTCTGGTAAAGGACCAGAGAGTTGGGAACATACTGGCCTACTGTGTCTGTAAGGCTTCCGTCGGTTTCAGTCTGGCGTGCACCAACTTTCCATTCGGGAAGACGTCCGGCATCATCGGTCCAGTTTGGATTCTGGATATAGGCACCAAAAGTGTAGTCATCATAGGTATCATCATCCTGAGTATTCAGAATCATGACAACAGCAGGATCGCCGAGCTCGAGCCCGAGACTTGGATCAACATTGGTGTTAAGTCCATATACGGTTTTGAAGGTCTTCCACATCCGGGAATCGTTCACGTGGTCAAATACCGCGTAGGTGTACTCTGTCGGGCGGCAACGCTGGTAGTCCATTCCACCAATCCAAACACCCCTTTTCACCCAACCACCTGAGAAGGCAGAGAATTGAGGGTTGAAGTAAGGGTAAGTACGGTTGCGGAAGCGCCCCTGGGTAACGTCATCACCATTGAAACCTGCGGCCATCAGGATCTCATCAGACTGCTCTGCGGGGCAGTCAATACCTGTCCAGTTGGCATACAGGTCGCGGTAGTCACTCTCAATTGAGCGGGAGTTGATCACATAGGTACATGCTTCGATGGCCTCAGCCAGGTCAGCGTCGATGTAGGAAGAATTCCAGTCGCTGTTACGCTCAGAAGCCCTGAACAGCAATGCCTTGGCCAGGAAGTGGCCAGCGGTTGCCTTGGTCCAGGTAATCCCCTTTCCGTAGGTAAATACTTCCCCTTCGAACAGGTTGTAGGCCTCTCTGAAGTCAGAGATAACCTGCTCCCAACACTCTTCGTCTGTAGCCCGGATAAAGTCTCTCTTCACTCCGTCAACCGGTTCTGTCTGCAGGACAACCCCACCGTACTGTGCAGTGAGCTTGTAATAGTTATACCCTCTCAGGAAATAGGCATGGGCGAGAGAATAGTTCCTTACAGCTTCGTTTTCAATTTTATCGGCATTGGCGATCAGGGTATTAGCTGAAGCGATACCGTAGTACAGCTGGTCCCAGAGAAATTCTGGAGCCGTCGCGTTTTTATTGGCAGCACCCGTGGCCGTCGTCGCCCCGATGGGTCCAAAACGGTTATCATAGGTGTTCCACATTTCATTGGTCAGGTCATTGGCGTGGGTAAACTCGTCAATACCATATAGGGTGGTACCGTAAGCCCACTCGTAGCCAAAGTGCCAACGAATGTTACCATATAGTGATACTGCCAGTGCTTCCAGACCTTCTTCTGTCTCAAAATACTGAGTAGAGTAGGCTGTGGTCAGGTCCTCATTGAGGAAGTCTGGCGAACAGGAAGGAGTCATCAACAGTGTGACGACAAAGAGCACAATGCCCGTGATTTTTATATACTGAGTCTTCATCAGATTAGATTTTATTCAGGTGAAAGGTTGAATTACAGTCCTACGTCCAGACCGAGAACGAAGCTACGGTTCCAGAAGGTGCTGTTCACATCAAAGTCATACCACTCCACTGCCTGATATAGGCTACCGGGGTTCAATGCCTGTGCATAGATCTTAAGATTGGACATACCAGCTTTGGATAGGAAGTTCTGTGGGAAGTTGTACCCAATGTTGATGTACCGAATCTTGACAAATCCTGCTTCCCGGATACCCAGCAGACCAGCAAAATCGTCTTGAGAACCGGAAGTAGCCTGGCCCAGGATAGGCTTTTGGAACTCAGAATCAGTATTCTCTGGAGTCCAGTAATCTACATAACGCTGGTTCGCAGAAGCAGTCAGCGCCTGTCCTCCCAGTGAACGGTAATAACCGAGACGAGAGTAAATGAAAACGCTCAGTTCCAGCCCCTTGAAACCAAATGTGTTGGTCAGGCCAAGAGTCCATCTCGGATTGGTGTTACCCAGGATCACCCTGTCATCAACAGTCATGGCAGTGTCACCATTCTGATCCATAGGTTTTACGGTACCCACCTCAAAGTCGTATCCGTTGGCATTCCACAGCTCCATTTCTGCCAGATCCTCTTCGGTGTTCTGCCACAGACCGTCGTTGTCAAATCCATAAATCACACCGATTGGCTGCCCGATGAACCAGCCATTGTCGATCATGTCATTCTCCCCATATGCCAGCTCCTCGATCTTGTTGTCCTGCCATGCACCGTTAAAGTTTATCTCCCAGAAGAAGCTGTTAGGCATTTCCACAGGAATGGCGGTCATGGTAAGCTCTACCCCTTTGTTGGAGGTCCGGCCAATGTTGGCAATGGTGTTGGGGAATCCTGTCAAAGTAGGGATATCAACCGATAGCAGCAGGTCATAGGTATTGGACATATAGGCATCCAGGCTACCGACGATTCGGTTCTTGATGAATCCAAAGTCAATACCCACGTTGTACTGGGTGGTTTTTTCCCAGCCCAGAGAAGGATTTGCCATCGAAAGCTGACTGGCAGAGTAATATGGCTCGTTGGTGGTATAACCCACAACATTACCGATGCCATTAAATGGAAGGTAAATGGCCATGATGTCACCTTTGGTTGCATAAGGCGACACAGCAGAGTTACCAGTGGTACCGAATCCAACACGTAGCTTCAGGTCGGTCACCATGTTGCCTGTAGAGCTTAGGAAGTCCTCATTGATGACCCTCCACGCCAGTGCAGCAGATGGGAAGAAGTCCCACTTATTTCCTTCACCTAACTGAGAGGCTCCATCCCAACGTCCGGAAACGGTCAACAGATATTTGTTGGCAAATCCATAGTTCATGCGCACCATATAGGAGGTCAGCTGTCGCTGGTTCAGACCAGACCACATGGAGGCGCTATTGGCGGTACTGGTCAGGTCAATTGAGCCAAATTGATTCCACAGGTAGGATGCCTTGGGGATGTTATTGGCAGCCATACCATAGTCCTCTATATCCCAGGCAGAAGCAGTCTGCAACAGGGTCAGTCCAATGTCATGCAGTCCTCCAATGTTCTTGTTATAGAAAATCATGTTGTCCAGCGTCCAGGAGAAGTCGCGGCGGTTGCGAAGACGTGCATAGTTGGAGCCAGGGCTTCCGTCAGAATTGATCTTGTGAGAAGAAGTCGCATCAATGAATACCCCTTCTCTCCAGTAACGGAAGTCAGGACCAAAACGGAACTGATACTTCAATCCTTCAAGTGGAGCCCAAAGCCCACCAAAGTCCAGACTGGCTGAGAAACTGGCCAGTGCACGCATGGTCTCGGAAAGCTGGGTACTTTTCTTCCACTCATCGATAATGGTGTAGATAGTTGATTCACCTCCTGGGTTAATCACGATATTCCCCATAGAGTCATATGGAACAGCCATGTTGTAAATACCTTTTGCCGCACCGTAGATCGCATCAGGAACTGAAGAGCTACGACCACCCAGAGTAGAGAAGCCATAATCCTGATCACTCCAGGAAGCATTGATAGAGGCATCCATGGTAAACCAGTCAACTGGCTGCAGATTGACACTCAACTTGGTAGTGTATCGCTGATAGTACTGCCCGATCTGGGTTCCCTGATTGTTCAGGTAACCAAATGAACCATAGGCTTTCATTTTTTCAGTACCTCCACTGGCGCTCAGGGTATGTTCCTGGGTAATACCTGTTTGGGTAACAAACTCGGTCCAGTCGGTGTTCTGCACCTTTGACGGATCCCAGGTACCATCTTCCCAACCCTGCATCACGTTGTCACGTGTAGTTTGACCATCCAGTGGGCTGTCAAACAGGATCAGGTCATTTGCAATGCTTGGGGTGTCTGGGTGGGCATATCGGTCTGGTCGCAGGTTGTAAGCAGCCCAGCGACGGAACTGAATGAAATCCTCCGCGCTCATGGAAGGAGAGCGGTCTACAATATTGGAAGTGGTAAGCGTACCAGAGTAGTTCAATGTGAGTCGTCCGGCACGTCCCTGCTTGGTCGTTACAATCACCACGCCATTGGCACCGCGAGAACCGTAAATGGCGGTTGCAGATGCGTCCTTCAGGACGTTGATGGACTCGATGTCACGTGGGTTCAGCGTCTCAATGGCAGAAGCCGACAGCAAGGGGATACCGTCCACGACAAAAAGTGGAGAGTTGCTTGCGGTCAAAGAGCGGTTACCACGAATACGAATTGAACCTACCGTACCGGGACGCTGGCTACTGGTGATATCCACACCAGCTGCTTTTCCCTGCAGAGCTTCAAATGCATTGTTTACAGGCTGAGTCATGAGTTCCTCGGCATCCACTTTTACAAGGGAGCCAGTTACATCAGACTTCTTCACGGTCTGATAACCCACCACGACTACTTCGTCGAGTTCGGTTATCTTCTCTACCATGACAACCTCATAATTCGATCTTGAATCAACGGTTATCTCAGTCTTTTCATATCCCAGGTAGGAGAATACCAATACTTCACCTTCCTGAGCTTCCAGAGTAAAGTAGCCCTCAGAATTGGACAGGGCACCTCTGGTAGTATTTTTTACTGCCACTGTGACATTGGAGAGGGGACTGTTACCAGCGCCCAGGATAGTACCCGTTACGGTCTTATCCTGTGCCGTCACCCTAACTGTCAGCAAGAGTAAAATAATACTAATGCCAAGGTTGTAGAAAAATCCTTTCATAGCTAAACATTTAATAGTAATGAGTTGGTCTGGTTTAAGAGGTTTTGTTGTACATGCCGATGCAGGAGAAAATTGGTGCATCTCCCATTTCAGCCGAAAACAGATTCTCACCTCTTGCGCAGGAGATGGTTCTACGGTTTGCGACCTCAGGGGTAACCGCAGTTCCGGCCCACGCTTCCTCTGACTCTGGATCAGCCACCGATTTGGTTGTTTCGGGTTGATCCGTCGTTACAGGACTCACCAGGATGATGGCTCCGGGAAAAATCACACTTCGTCTGAGCCAGGGGAGAAAAGTGGAAAATGGTTCATTCATTAATCATGGAGATTGGGTTAGCAGTAGTACCTCTCTGTTCGGGCAATCGTCGCCTGATGGTCGCGAATCAGGTTTGGATAGCCTTCTCAAAAAGATCGTCGATAGTAGTATTATGTGAATCAAAGCAATATTTGACAGCCAGAAATTGATGATAGTCATTCTGTTTGCTTATACTGGTCCTATTCCGGAGTGCTGTTTCCTTGCTCATGCCAACGTTTGCATAAAAGGCAACAAAATATCTGACCACAGAGGTATTTAACCCCATGGATCCAGGCAATGGGGAGCTTACCCCATTCATGTGTGAGTTGATTGTGACTGTGCAATGAGTTCCCTTCGTCTGAGCAGTAAAACCCAGGAAGTTCTCAATCATTAAAGACCCATTCTGGTGACAGGGAACCCTTTCCCCAGGCCCATAAGGAACCTGAGCTGCCGCTGACAGGTAGTCAGCAACCAGTAGTAGAAAAAGGAATACCTTAATCGTTTTCGCTGTCGAGAGTAGAATAGTAGTCATTAACTCTGCCTTGAAATCGAGCCAAGATGTGCTAGAACAGTCCTTTGAATATGAAAATACGGCCAATAGCTTGCAGAACTATTCTGCGCTGTTAGGCATCAAATGCGAATCCTCATCAATTTTATCTTAATTCTTCTTCTTCAGGTTGCCAGCTGAGGGAACGATTCCTAAAATTATTTGGTGTAACGGCTGCCAATCCCCTTCGATGCCCTCCACTTCCCTGGCATAAAAGCCCCTCACAGTCAACCAGTCAGGCCTTTTCAGGAGCATACTCCCCCCTACAGAAATTACACAAAAAATCAGGCAGCTGAAATATTTTCATGGTAAAAATCAGGTCGCAAAATTATCCCCTGCCAACCAGAAAATCCGGATAGCATCCTGCGATACATCCAATTCACAGGATGTATCAGTATCCGGTATTACCGGGTTGAGGATTCCAAAGGCCTCCTATGCAGGGATAAATACCCTTGTTATTTGGGGTCGGAGGTATTTCAACGAGATATTCCTTTACAGGTAAGGGGGTTCTTTCCGGCTATTCTGCATGAGACACATCACAAAAAAGATGGGGGATCACCTGATGTCAGCGACTCCTGGCATATTCCCATTTAAAAAATTTCTCGTCAATGCACCTCCCCTACCCCACAGAGCAGAATGGTTGCCCCTTTTTCCTACGCTATATTTAAAATGTTTTCAGGGATCTCGTGGCCGTCGGGTGATATGAAATTATACCCATAGGAAACATGAAACATGCATTCCGGGAATCCCCCCTTTAGAGAGATATGCCCCGCATATAAATATTTTTGTAGTAGTAGTTAGGATGCATCCGGTGAAAACGCACATATTTTGGCGTTGCTCACCGGATATCCTTTTTTGGCCCCAACTCAATCTAACCCACTATGTACTTGCAACGACTCTACTGTTCCATTCTCGCACTCTTTTTCATCCTCCCCGTCAAAGCAGCCGTTGAGCTACCCGACGTCATCGGAAGCCACATGGTCCTCCAGCGAAATCAACCCCTTCCCATCTGGGGAAAAGCAGATCCTGGTGAAGTCGTTACGGTTACCTTCAAAGGCCAACAAAAAACCACCACTGCCGATGAGGCCGGCAAATGGGAGATTCAGCTAGACAAACTGAACGCCAGTTTTGAGCCAGCACAGATGACCATCACGGGCGAAAACGAAATCGTCCTCAGCGACATCCTCGTAGGTGAAGTCTGGCTTTGCACAGGCCAGTCCAACATGCAGTGGACCGTCGCTCAATCGGCAGGGGGCGCGGCAGCCATTGCCGCTGCCGATCACCTCACCCTGCGCCTCTTCAATTCGAGCCGCGAAGTAGGACTCGGACGTGCCGAGGGCAAACTCGCTTCCTGGGAGGCTTGTACTCCCGCATCTGTTGAGGAATTTTCCGGAGTAGGCTACTTCTTCGCCCTGGAACTGCTGGAGGAGCTGAATGTCCCCATCGGCATGCTCAACTCTTCCTATGGTGGTTCACAGGCAGAAGCCTGGACCCCACGCGATTACCTGGCCGCGCACGAAGAACTAATTCCCTGCATCGAGCGCGAAAAGATCTGGGAAGCGGAGCGCCCACAGGTGCAAGCCGATTATGAGCAAGCCATTCAGGAGTGGGAAACTGCCGTACGCGAGGCCGAGCAGGAAGGCGAAAAGCCCCCTCGTCGCCCCCGCACGCCCGATGCCCTGCGTGATTACCGCATTGCTGCTTCGATCTACGACGGCATGATCAAGCCCCTGATGCCATTTGCCATCAAGGGAGCGCTCTGGTATCAGGGGGAATCCAACGAAGCCCGTGCCCAGCAGTACGAACTGCTGCTCACCGTGATGATCCAGTCCTGGCGCGATGGCTGGAGGGATCAGGACCTGCCCTTCGCCATCGTGCAGTTGCCCAACTTCCGCGCCCAGTCCGACGCGCCCGAAGACCGGGCCTGGAGCCACCTCCGCGAATCTCAGCGGCTGGTAGCCGAGGCAGTCGATCATGCTGACCTGATCGTGACCATCGACGTAGGCGAAGCCGACGACATCCACCCCACCAATAAGCTGGACGTAGGCAAGCGCCTGAGCCTCTGGGCTTTCTCAGAGGTGTATGGGCAGGACATCACCTGGAGCGGACCCATTTTTGAAAAAGCCAGGGTCAAACCCAGCAAAATTGTCCTGACCTTTTCCTCCGTAGGGGAAGGCCTGCAAATCTGCGAAGGCGAGGAGCTACAGGAATTTGCCATCGCAGGGGCAGACCAGCAGTGGTACTGGGCAGAAGCGCGTATTGTCGGCAAAAACAAAGTCGAGGTCTGGTCCGATGAGGTACCCAACCCCGTGGCGGCGCGGTACGCCTTCAACCGCAACCCTGTGCAACCCAACCTCAGCAACGAAACCTGCATTCCGGCTGGGCCATTTCGGACAGATGATTTTCCCGGCCCGACTGATGGCGAGTGGTAACACCGATTCTCTGACTTAACCACAAAGGGAACAAAGGAGATCACGAAGGACACAAAGGCAGATACACAATTTTTCCTTAGAGACCTTTGCGCACTTCTTAGGAACGCGGACGAAATAGATGTGTATTATTGGGAAGAGATTTTTCGTGAAGACAAGGAAGGAAAACCGAGTTCCGTGTTCGGAATGAGGATTTTTCTGACGCAGGATTCGCGGAAAAGATCAACCAAGAATGTAAAGTTATTTTGGCCGCGTTCCTTAGAGCTCTTGGTGGTTACCTTTCCTCCAAACACACCCAAACAATGAAAAAGCTACTTACCTGTTTGCTATTCAGCGGACTGATTCCTTCGATGTTCGCCCAACTGCCCACCATGCAGACGGGCTCGCAAACCCCGATGCCCCCCGCCTGGATCGACGAAGATACCGGGCATGAAATCCATCGACTCGTAGAGCGCGAGGGCAACAACCGCAGTTTTTACTTCCACAATAATCCTTTTCTGAAAGCGGCGAATGGCGAGGACGACCTGATGGTCTTTTATGGTCAGACGGAAAATGGCCGGCAGATTTTCTCCGTCAACCTCCAAACCGGTGATGTCGAACAACTAACCACCCGCCCCGGCTGGAAAAACGGAGAAATCCTCGGCCCCAAAAGCCGCGAGGTCTTCTATCAGGTGCGTGACACGGTATTCGCCACCCATGTGGACGACCACAGCACCCGGACGGTCTTCGTTTTTCCGGAGGAATTCAAAGCAGGAATCAGCACCCTTAATGCCGATGGGACCAAGCTTGCGGGTACCTGGGCTTCTCCCAAAAAGCGCGATATTTACCGCAACAATCCCGACAAGAGCGATTACTTCGACCTTATTTTCGAAGCAAAAATTCCGCACAAACTCTTCACCATAGACATCGCCACTGGCACCATCGACACCATCCACAGCGAAAATACCTGGCTGGGGCACATCCAGTTTTCGCCTACCGATCCGGATTTGCTGATGTTTTGCCACGAAGGCCCCTGGCACAAGGTGGACCGCATCTGGAACATCGACATCAACACCCGAGAGGTCCAGAAAATCCACGAGCGCACGGTGTACCGCGAGATTGCGGGACATGAGTTTTTCAGCCACGACGGCCAGACCATCTGGTACGACTTGCAGGTGCCACGTGGAGAGACTTTCTTCCTCGCGGGCTACGAACTGGAATCCACCGACTCCATCCGCTACGCCCTCACCCGCGATGAGTGGTCCATCCACTTCAACATCTCCCCCGATCAGCAGCTATTCGCCGGAGACGGTGGCGACTCCACCCAGGTCGCCCATGCCGAAGACGGCATGTGGATCTACCTCTTCACCCCCGACGGAGATCACCTGCAATCCGAGCGCCTCGTCAACATGCAGCGACACCATTACCGCAACCTGGAACCCAATGTCCACTTCTCGCCCGATGGCGAGTGGATCATCTTCCGCGCGAACTTCGAGGGGGAGAGTGAGATCTATGCGGTGAAAGTGGAGAAATGAGCTTTTTCACGCAGTATGTTTTTTGGGTTCTCACGCAGATCGTAGATGCCGCGCAGCGGTAGGCGCGGAGGGGAAGGGCTTATCCTTTTTTTCACGCGGAGGCGCAGAGAAGAAAAAGCTGTTCTTTTTTTTCAAACAGATCGTAGATGCCGCGCAGCGGTAGGTGCGAAGGGAAAGGGCCTATCCTTTTTTTCACGCAGAGACGCGGAGGCGCAGAGAAGAGAAGGCCGCTCTTTTTTTCAAGCGGATCGTAGATGCCGCGCAGCGGTTAGGCGCGGAGAGGAATAAAGCAGGTGCGTGCCGAGCAATTTAAGATGCGACCCAGCCGCATTCGTTCATTTAAACATCCGCCCACGGCGGAGGCGCTCGTGAGCTTTTCCAAAGCGAAACGCACCGTCAAAGCGTCTCCGACGCCCATCGTTCTTGAAAGTCGGAGACAACGAAGACAGCAGGTGTCGGAATGAAATTCCTCACCAGCATCGCGGGTTTTACCGCGACTGACTGCTTGAGATGCGACCCAGCCGCATTCGTTCATTTAAGCATCTGCCCACGGCGGAGGCGCTCGTGAGCTTTTCCAAAGCGAAACGCCCTGTCCCAGCGTCTCCGACGCCCATAACCCGGTTGATCGACGACTCCCGATCGTCGATCAACTATAGTCTTCGAGATTCCATCTCGCCAACACCTAATCCCATGCAAACCCGTTTCCTGTTCCTCCTCCTGATCCTCATCACCGCCTGCCAACGCCCGGTCAGCGAACCCACCCCTCCCCCACCCTTTTGGCACGGGGTCGAGCGCAGCGTCCGCTATCACCCGGAAGGCGACACCATTGTCATCACCAACGGCGAACGCCGCTTCAACCGTGCGCTCTACGGTGGCAACACCGGATTTCGCGTAGAGACGGGCGACCTGCCCGAGTTTGCGCTGTACATGCCGCGACTCGGCGGTACCATCCGACTGGGCCTGATCGGTGAAACCGGATCAAAATGGCTCATCGACGCCGATCAGATCACCGCCCGCTACCACCCGGGACAGATGCGCTATGTCGTCGAGGACGAAATGCTCGGTTCGGGAAAGCTGGAGCTGGAAGTGCTGGCGCTACACGAAGCCGAGGGCATGGTCCTGCGCACCCAATTCGTGGGCGTCGAAACCGACGTGCAGCTGATGTGGCTCTACGGCGGTGCCAACGACGAGCGCTTTCACCGAGAGGGCGACATCGGGGCCGATCCGGAGTCGGTATTTTACCTGGATGCCGAGCACTGCGAAGCCAATGAATTTGCGCTAGAGCCACAGGGCTTCACCCTAAGCTACCCTTTCCGCAAAGAACCCACCAACACCAAACAGCTACGGGGCATTTTCCCGCAAGGCAGCAACCCCCATATCGTCAGTGCAGCGGCGCAATCTTCGCCCCAGGCCTGTCTGGCTTCCGCAGCGGATAGCACACCAGCCCTGAGCGGGACATTCGCCCCACAAGCCGACTGGCAATACTTCATGGTCTATCGCCCAGAGGAAGGCCAGGATTTTGCCTACGAAGAAGCCCCCGCTATTTTCCAGCAAGCCAACGAAATCCGCCTCGCCCTGGCCAATCGCGTGAAGATCCACACGCCAGATTCGTTGATCAATCCCCTGGGAGCCGTCCTGGGCATCGCCGCCGATGCCATTTGGGAATCGCCCGCCTACCACCACGGAGCCATCGCATGGCGCATGCAGCTCGTCGGCTGGCGCGGAGCCTACGTCGCCGACCAACTCGGTTGGCACGACCGGGGACGGGAGCACTTTCGGGCCTTTGGCGCGTCGCAGTTGACCGAGCCAGCCTCCGGTCCCGTGACACCTGACAGCTCCCGGAATTTTGCCCGCCAAAAAGAACAGATCGGCACGGCGGTCTTCACCGAAGGCTACATCAGCCGCTACCCCAGTGGCAAGCGCCTGCGGGCCCACCACTACGACATGAACCAGGTTTACATCGACGCCCTGCTGCGGCACTTCGACTGGACAGGCGACCTGGACTTCGTTCGCGAAATGTGGCCCGTACTGGAGCGGCACCTCGCCTGGGAAAAGCGAAACTTTGACACCGACGGCGACCACCTCTACGACTCCTATTGCAGCTTTTGGGCCAGCGACGCGGTGCAGTACAGCGGCGGCGGCGTAGGCCATGCGTCGGACTATCACCATTACTCCAACAGCCGCGCGGCGGAACTGGCCGAGCTAATTGGCAAAGATCCCAGGCCCTATCGCGAGGAAGCACAACGCATCAAAACCGCCATGAACGAGGAACTTTGGATGTCAGATAAAGGCCGCTACGCGGAATTCAAAGACCTGCTGGGCAACCAGATGCTGCACCCCAATCCGGCGGTTTGGAGTGTGTATCACGCCATTGACTCGCGGGTGCCCGATCCGTTTCAGGCCTATCAGATGCTGCAATACGTGGAGCAGGAAATACCGCACATTCCCATCCGGGCGCATGGCCTCGACGGCGAATACTACACCCTGTCCACCACGAACTGGCTGCCCTACACCTGGTCGGTCAACAGCGTGGCACTCGCAGAACTGATGCACACCTCGTTGGCCTTCTGGCAGGGGGGGCAGGAGGAAACCGCCTTTGACATCTGGAAAAGCGCGCTGATCGAAACCATGTACCTCGGTGCCAGCCCCGGCTCCATGCAGCAACTATCGTTTTACGACGCGATGCGCGGCGAACTGTACCGCGACTTTGCCGATCCCATCGCCATGACCGCGCGCGCCACGGTGGAAGGACTTTTCGGCATCTATCCGCATGCGCTGGAAAACCGGCTCTCCATCCGTCCGGGATTCCCAGCGGAATGGGACTTTGCCGAGCTGGAAACGCCCGACCTGAGCTATCACTTCGCACGCGACGGCCAAACCGATCGCTACACCTTCGACCTGAGCTTCCCCCAGCCCATGGGGCTTTCACTGCGACTCAAAGCGCCCTATGACGGCATCGAGTCGGTGCAAGTGAATGGGCAGGAAGTAGAATGGCAGCCCATTCCGGAGGCCATCGGTCAACCAGAAATTCTGGTCGAAGCAGCCGTAGCCGTCCGCTACGAGGTAACCGTCGTCTGGAAGGGAGGCATCATTTATCCTCCTGCGCATCGCCCGGTAGTAGCCCAAGGCGCTGCTTTTGCCATCGAAAATGAGGTGGATACCTTTCTGGCCGTCCAGGACCCACAACAGGCATTGTCTGACGTCCAGGTCACGCCACAGCGCATCACGGCCACTGCTCAGGGAGAACCCGGCTGGAAAACGGCCTTTGTCCAAATGAAGCAGGGACAATTCACGTGGTATGCGCCGATCAATATGGAACTGCGTGCACCTGTAGAACTGCTGGCTCCCAAGGAGCAGCCCGGTGACGCGCTGCGCTTTCAGTTGCGCAACAACACCGCCGAGCAGGTGCGCGGGGCGATCTTCATGGGCACCGAAAAGCAACAGGACTTTTCCCTCGACGCCTGGGAGACTTCCTCCGAGCTAACGCTTAGTTCGCCCCTGCTCCGGAGCGGCAGCAACCGGCTCCGCCTCGAATGGGGCGACGAGCAGCAGTCCACGGCGACCGTCATCAACTGGAACCTCCGCAATCCCGCTGAGCAGCAGTATGCGAAGGTGGATCTGACGCCCTACTTCAACGCGGAGGTGGACCAGATTTTTGAGCAGCGCTACGACTCCCCGCGTCCGGCGGGGCCGACGGTGCAGCTTCCCCTCCACGGCATCGGCAACTGGTGTTACCCTACGGTGGAAGTCGATATCGACGACTCCGGCCTGCGGCAGCTCGCGGGGGAGACGGGAGCATTTGCCCTGCCGCAGGGCATACCCTTCCAGACACCCGGCCCGAAGGACGGCACGCCCAATGTCGTATTTACCTCGCAGTGGGACACCTATCCCGATTCGGTGCGCATCCCGCTGTCGGGCCGTGCCGCGCACGCCTACCTGCTCATGGCTGGCAGCACCAACCCCATGCAGAGCCGCCTTGACAATGGCCGCGTGACCATCACCTACACCGATGGCAGCCAAGAAGTCCTGATCTTACACAATCCCGACACCTGGTGGCCCATCGAACAGGACTACTACCTCGACGGCTACGCCTTTTATACCGATACGCCCGTACCACCACGCGTCCACCTCAAGACCGGCCTCATCACGCGGGACTTTGGCAGCTACGTCAGCTACAAAGGATTTACCGACTACGGCATCGAAGGAGGAGCCGCCACCGTGCTGGACCTGCCGCTCGATCCCGGCAAGGAACTAGCGTCGCTCACGCTGACGACCCTGGCGAATGATGTGGTGATAGGGGTGTTGGGGGTGAGTTTGGGGAGTAGTCATTGAGCAGGCGAGCTCTGTTTTGACGTCAATGTCCCCCAGAAAAGGGGAACCCGATTGTGTTGTTTCGCGAATTTATGGGATATTTAGTGAGCAACCTACCAATCACATATTTCACCTTATTTCCATTCGGACCTCGCACCTGTCGCTACCTCCTGGTAGCGGGTTGCATGTAAAAAAGTGCCCTGGAAGCAGGTGAGGGGTGGATAATAGAGAATACCCGTAATATGCGGGGTTAGCAAGATGTTAGGCACAAGCTAAAACAACACGAACAGAGATGACACCGAAACAGCAATTAGAATCAATTCTTTCAAACCAATATGAATCAGAAGACGGAGATTCGTATAAGGTTGAATTGTTGGACGGAATGACTGATAGCGAAATAGAAACCCTTAAAAGTCAACTACCAAATAACAACTTACCGAACGAAATCGAAGAATTATTAAAATTCAGCAAAGGATTTGAATTCTATGGGCTTGATGAAGTGCGTTTTGATGCATTCGGTCATTTCGGACTTGAAGAAATGTTCCCAAACTCAATCCAACTCGCAGGAGATGGATTTGGAAATTTTTGGATTTTAGACATTGACTCAAAAGGAAATTGGAGGTCAGTTTACTATGTCTGTCACGACCCTGCTGTAATAGTAAAACACTCTGAAAATTTATCGGAGTTCATAAAACACGTTGACGAGTTCGGACAAAAAGGAAATCAATCCAACTTGGACATTATTCACGAGAAGACAGTCATGGAAATTTGGGACGAGAAAGTCGGAATAATGGAGAAAAATGATAAGGACTACAACTTTGAAAACGGACAAGTTGAGTTGCCTGAGATGTTTTTAGTTGCGGACTTAACTGACAAACCAATAAAAACAGGATTTCCTTGGGGAAAATTCGGTCCGAATACAAAGATTATAAGACCGATTGACGAACCGATTTGGATTGTGGAGAAACGAGTGAAGCAAGGTTTTCTATCAAGACTTTTCGGTGGAAAGAAATAAAAAGCCAGTGCCTAACATTTAAGCATTAAAGGCTGGGGCCGCAAGGCGTGCTTCCGATTCATCGGAAGCCTTTAATGCGCAGTTTATGCCGAGAATCGGCATTGGACGATGTCGTTCCACTAAGTCGGACTACCCGGCAGCCCCACGCGCGGCCACGAAGTCCGAATTAGCGGGGGGGGGGGAATAATCCCAAAAGAGAAAAAAAATAATAGCCAACTTCGTCCTCCATGATCCTGGAAATTCTGGACACCATAGACTACTTGACAGTCGCTGCCTTTCTCTTCCTCAATCTGGTTTTCTGGAAAAAGAAAATCAACTCCTGTTTGATTCAAGGGCTGATGGGGGTGCTGCTAGGGATCGTGCTTCCCATTTGGTCGCAAGTCCGTGAGATAGCAAGATACAATGAGATGCATGGCAAGGCAGTTGATTCCTACGAACTATTATATACCTTCTCCATATTTCTACTGTATTGGGTGTTAATGGCCGTGCAGCTGGTGCTCATTCGCTTAAAAAGCAACTCAAATCAGGCGCGTAGTGACTGACCAAAGTGCCACAAAGCCAATCGAATGAGGCTATATTCTCACCATAAAATGAACTTCGCCCCACAAAACATCAAGCTCTTTCTGGATAGCGTCGATTTGGTTCTTAACAGCAACACCTTTTTGCTGGAAACAACCGCGGACTTTGACAGCATCGCTCAAACCAGAATTGATATCTCGGAATTCATGGCTTTGGGTGGCTTCAAATCCCAACTACTAGAACAGGATCTGATCCGGGACTGGACCAATTATTACTCCCTCAATGATCATGGCGAATATACCCTCACGGCTAATGGGGAGTTGGTCAAACCCGATTTCCAAATTGAGTTGACCGAGGTCTCTCAGGAAGCAGCTTTTCATCGCCTGAGAGCCATGCTGACGGTTGAACCCAATTCGTACAACTTTAGGAGCCCATACCATCAGGAGATGGAAAGAGAAAAAGCAACGACGCTGGTCCGAAATTTCCTAAATTCCCTTATGTTGGCTCTCAACTGGAAGGCATACCTGCTGAATACAGACTTTTGCTATTCCAGGGTTGAGCAGGATCAAAATCCCAATGTTACTGCCTATTTCGAAGGAGATTATGGAGCGGACAGTGCGACCCTGTTGGTGAGGGAGGATGGAAAATCCTATTTGTTATTAACCAATGGGATTGACTGATGATCTTCCAAATGAGGTAGCATACCAAAAACCCATCCCCCTATGCAAACCAACCCCACCCAAATAAACGACCTGCATCGGATCGATCTCTACCTTCATTTCTACGGAGATGCCATAGACGATCAGCGAACTGAGGCCGAATGCGAATTCATAATCCGGGAGTGTCAGCTGGCTCCGGGGATGGACATCCTGGACCTTGCCTGTGGCCACGGAAGGCATGCAAACAGTTTGGCCGCGAAAGGCTACCCAGTCACCGGGATAGACCTCAACGCGGACTTCATCGACCTGGCACGACAACACGCCAGCCAAAAGGGACTGAGCATCGACTTTCGGGTGGACTCCATGCTCAACCTCGAGGCGGAAGACGCCTACGACTGCATCATCCTGGTGTTCAACAGCTTTGGCTTTTTGGATCGGGAGGATGGGATCAAGCTGATCCAGCGCATGAAATCCGCCCTCAAAAGCAGCGGCAAAATGTTCCTCGACATCAAGAACCGGGACAGCATCCTAAAGGAACTGACCGGCTGCCACGTCACCGAAAAAGGCCAGGACCTGATGATCGATCGGCTGTCATTCGACCCCAGAGAAGGCACCACCACCAACCAGCGGATTTACATCAAGGATGGCGTGAGATACGACACGCCTTTCACCATGCAGCTTTACAATTACTCGGAGTTTAGTAGCCTCATGGAGCAGCATGGCCTAAACATAACCAGATCATTTGGCTCCTGGAGCGGAAAGGCCTTTGGTGCGGATTCCCGGCGTATCATCGCCGTGGTGGAAAAGGGATAGGCAAAAATCATTTGCCCTGACCACCATATCAAATACTTCTCCGAAGATACCGCAACCTATCACCGGAAGCAGCGATCTTTATTGGGAGAAACAATAATACTTCCCCAATGAAAGCCATCATCTGCACCCAATACGGCCCACCAGAAGGCCTCCAGCTCAAGGAAATCGACAAACCAAGCCCCCAACCGGGCGAGGTGGTGATCAAGGTTTACGCGACATCGGCCCATATCGGGGACACTCGGATCAGAAGAGCCGATCCGTTTCTCGTCAGGTTGGTGTTTGGACTTTTCAAGCCCAGGAAAAACCTCGTTCTTGGACTGGAAGTATCGGGGGTAGTAGAAGCAATAGGCACAGACGTACAGCGTTTCAAGGTGGGCGATGAGGTATTTGCCCTGACGGGCTTTGGGCTGGGCGGCTACGCGGAGTACATCTGCCTGCCGGAAAAAGTCAAGGAAGGCACCCAGGAAAAGAAGGGCTTAATCGCTCTCAAACCAAAAAACCTGTCTTATGGAGAGGCGGCCACGGTGCCGGCTGGGGCCCTCACAGCCCTGAAAAACCTCCAGAAAGCCCAGCTCAGCCCAGGCCAGAAAATCCTGATCAACGGAGCCTCGGGTAGCCTCGGAACTTTTGCGATACAATTGGCCAAAGACGCTGGTATTCACGTGACTGCCGTGTGCAGCAGCAAGAACTTGGAACTGGTGCGAGCCCTCGGAGCAGATGAAACCATCGACTATGCCCAGGAAAACTTCACCCAGCGTCCCGAACAATACGACGCCGTCTATGACGCCGTGATGAAATCCAGCCGCCGTAAATGCAAAAGTATCCTGAAGCCGGGCGGAATTTTTGTCAATAACTATAGCTTGCCGAAGATTGTGGACAAGGATTTGGCCCACCTGAAAAGGTTGATCGAGGAAGGCAAGCTCAAGCCGGTAATCGACCGCACTTATACCATGGACGAAGTCGTCGAGGCGCACCACTATGTGGACCAGGGCCACAAGCGTGGAAATGTGGTGATCACCTGCTGATCCCGGAGCGCAGCGATGAGGCCAACCCGAAGAATGTCATTTATGCCCTCAACCGGGATGTTTCTGAAGGAACATGAGTGGACATAAAAGAACGTCAGTTTCGGGTTTTATTTCTCCTAAGGGACTGGTGTGTCGCCTCCCCGCTTCGCAGGATCAGAGATCAGCGGGACCTACCTTTTTTCTAGCTTCGCAAATGGACTTTTAATACATGATTTCTGAAAGTGCTATTTCGCCTTCAGCGGG
>CAYFIR010000111.1:0-21439 GCA_964343195.1 uncultured Bacteroidia bacterium
TCTTTTTTACATAAACCTTTGATAAACAGTCGGTAATACCCGAAACTCACGTTATGATAATGTCTTTGGAGTTTTAGGGAGTTTTTCATGACAAAACTGGTTTAAATGTCCACTGCCAGGTCCAACCGGAGAATAGAAAGCGATTGGGGGGATGCTTTCATATCTCTGACGGATTGCGGCACTCAGATTCCACAATCCTGTTGGGATGATCTAAAATCTGAGGGGCTACAGCCCATTAGGTCAGAAAATCGACGGGTAAAATAGTTGGGGGTTTGAAAGCCTACCTGATAGGCAATTTCGCTCACGTTCAGATTGGTTTCTGCCAATAGCCCTGCGGCATGGCTAAGCCTGATATAACGAATGAATGCCGTGGCGGACATTCCCGTATGTTTGCGAAGTTTGCTGTACAGGGGACTGCGGGACATGGCCATGCAATCGCAAAGGCAATCCGTATTCAGGTTGGGATCATTCAGGCGGGATTCTATCACTTCTCTTACTTTCATGACAAAAGGATGATCAAATCCACCGATTGTCATTTGTCTTTTAGGGTTGGGCAAAAGAATAAAGGTCATAACAGCGGGTTTTGGGGTTAACAACAGGCCGAAATCTGCTCATACCGATTCCCCTCGATTATAATAATCGAAGAGGGGGGTGGGTTACTAACTGGGTGCTACACAAGAGCCAGCCTGAGTGGCTCTCAAAAATTATTTCAGGAACAAGTTAGCTTCTTTAGAATCGACAACTTGTACTTGCTGGTCTGGAATGGTTGAACATATGTTTCTGATGGTTGCAGAAATGTGCTATAGAGACGGCAGGGCTTACTTTTAAAGAGTAAACCACCTTGGCTCAATGGTAATTCAATCTATTGGGAAAAAATAGAAAAAAACGGACATCGGTAATTTTAGTAAAAAGCGTCCTCTTCAAGGACTAGCTCCACCTGCCCAAATCGCACATCCTTGTAGGAGACGACCTCCGCAATATCAAACACCTCCTTCCGAAATGCTCCTGGCGTTACAAACATCGCCTTACGGAAAGCCCGGATAAAGTGCGAATGGTCTGTATAGCCACAGCGATATCCTATCTCCCAGAGATCCATTTGAGGAAAACATGAGAGCAGGTATAGGGCCTTAGAAAACCGAATCTGGCTCTGATACTTTTTCGGAGTCACCCCTATCTCCCTCAAAAAACGCCGCCTGAGTTGCCGCTCACTTACTGGGAGCGAATTTGCAAGTTCCTGAATAGAAACATCCGGGCGCACCAGCATCTGCTCCACCAACACATTGCTGTAGGTTCGATCAGGTTCAGTCCCCTGTAGAATCTTCAGGAAATAATCGTTCGCCAGTTCCACTCTTGCTTCGAAAGAATCGGCAGCCCTCGCGCGTTTACAAAACTCCGTCAACCCAGCGTCATTGATATCCGCGGTCGGTATGAGCAGGTCCTCCATCCCGGCTACAGAAAAGGGGAAAAAGTGCCGAAATGCCCCTGGCTGAAACATGACCGCAAACATTTCCATCGGCTTATCAACCCAGATCCGAAAGGCCTGGTTGAGGTGCGGAGCAATATAGCTGGTAGGGAGTAACCCCTTGAACAGCAGGCCTTCAATCCAAAATGAAGAAGAATCCCAGGGGACAATCACCAACACCTTGGAGAGGCTGGGAGGAAATATCTCCCCAACCTTGAGTACCTCTTCAGACATGGCAGGCTTTTTCAGGACTCCGTAGAGCCGTATGTAAGGCCTGAGTCTGTGTGCTGGCGAACATTCCTGATAGAACATGCTCATGCGTATCGATAATTTACCCAGGTTCCCCCGCCTCAACAGTGATCCTACAGCTTTCTGACCGAAAGGCGAGAAACCTCTGCGGCTGGCTCCTGGTCTTTCAGACGAAATGCTGCGGAGTGGCTCCTCACTTCATCGAAACAATCTTCAATTGCTGCCACAGGCGGGGGGGTAGGATTGATCTCGAGATTCATACCGTTCTCAGCGGCCTATGAGGCCCGAAAGTCCGTAGGAGTGATTCCCATCAGCTCCGAGAAACAGCGGGTGAAATAATTGGGGTTGCGAAAGCCTACCCTATAGGCAATCTCATTGATATTCAGGCTGGTCTCTTTCAAAAGGCTGGCAGCATAGGAGAGCCTCACAAAGCGGATGAATGCGGTCGCAGACATTCCCGTATGTGCACGGAGATTGTTGTAAAGTGGAGTACGGCTCATGGCCATGCATTCACACAGGTCGTCGACGCTCACGTCTGGGTCTGCGAGGCGACCCTCAATTACCTCTCGTAACTTCAATACAAAAGGATGGTCAAAGTGGAAATTGTACCCAGCGTGCGTTGGAATCAAAGTCATAACGTAGGGAGTTTAACAGGTCTAGGGTTCAACAGGTCAAAATCCGGACATGACACTACCAGGCTCGATTTGGGGATCGAGACAGATAGTTGACATTACCTTATTTCAGTGTAGATACTCAGGGCAGATCCTGGTTAGCCCCTTAAAAATCTACATGGGCAAGGTAGTACGCTACTCCCAACCAGGGGATATAATTAGCCTGAATATCGTTGGATGTATGTTTCAAACTGTTGGACACATGTTTCAGCGCCCACACAATTTACTGATGCTCAACAAATTATGCATTCTTACTAAATTGCAGCACTTATGGTTTCCGGATCAGCCTGTGGAACCCTGGTGGTTTTTACGGTACTCTCCCGGGCTTACCCCATAGGCTTCCCGGAAGCGATTTGAGAAATAAGCAGGATCAAAGCCCACTTTATAGGCTATCTCCGCAATGTCCAGCTGCTCATTTTTCAGATACTCTACCGCCTGGGAAAGGCGTACTGCGCGGATGAACTCCGTAGTAGATTTATTTGTCAGAGCCTTGAGTTTGCGGTGCAAACTTGGTCTGGATAGCCCTAGTTCCCGGGTCAGGACCTCCACATTCAGGTTTGTATCTTCCAAATGATCCAGCACCAGTTGTCGCGCCTTTTGCACGAAGGCATCCTCAATTGCCACCTCTTCCTGGGGCAAATCGGGTGAGTTACCCGGCTGGATCTGCATATCCTGGCTTCGATACCGAGCCTGTAATTCCTTCCTGACGGCGAGCTGATTTCGGATCTGTAACAACAGTTCCTTTTTTACCACCGGCTTGGTAAGATAGGCATCTGCCCCTCTCAAAAGCCCTGTAATACGGTCTTCTGCCGTCACCTTGGCCGTCAGCATGATAACGGGCACATGACTGGTCGCAACGTTATTCTTCAGCTCGTGACATACCTCAAATCCATCTTTGCGCGGCATCATCACGTCCGTGACTACCAGATCCGGGACCATCTCAAACGCTTTTTCCAGGCCTTCTACCCCATCCTTTGCCAGACTCAGTTGATAGGTGTCCTGCAAACTGACCTGTAGCAGCTTAATCAGGTCTTCATTGTCTTCAATCAGCAACAGATGTGGGCGGTCATCTGGTTTCAGAATCGGAGTCGGGATAACCGCTTCATGGTCATTCAGGCTTGGCAAATCCGGAGTTTGGACCTCTGAAATCGGAAGTTCATGCCGCAAGGGCAGCCAAACGCTGAATGTGCTTCCTTGCCCCTCTTTGCTTTCTACTTCGACTTCGCCCTCCATCAAATCTACCAGCTCACTGACGAGTGCCAGGCCGATTCCCGTCCCTTCCCCCCTCCGTGTGGACGAATCATCCACCTGCCTGAAGCGATCAAAAACGTGGGGTAACGCATCAGCGGGAATGCCAATACCCGTATCGGTCACTTTCAGGCAGACCTTTTTGTTGTAGGTTTTCAGACCTACCGTTACCTCTCCGCCGGGATCGGTAAACTTTATGGCGTTGGAGACCAGGTTGTTGATGATTTGAGCTACCCGCTCATGGTCAAAATCCATCCGGATGGGTTCTTCATCCTGTTCCATGACCAGGGTAATATCATGCTGCTCGGCCAGCCCCTGTAGTGCATCAACCTGAATAGCGATCCACTCATTGAGGTCACCCCCTTCCAGGTTGAGAGAAAGCTGTCCTGCGTCAAGCCTGGCAAGGTCCAGCATCTGATTGACCAGTTCCTCCAGGCGATTGGTGTTCTGCTCGATCAGATTGGCTCCTGTCCGTCCCCATTCTGCGGGTTTCTCCCTTATATTTTCTGCCCAGCCTTTGATAATGGACAGCGGGGTACGCAACTCGTGCGTGATATTGGTGAAAAGTCGGGTCTTGACCTGATCCAGTTCCTGGAGCCGCTGGGCTTCATTGCGAAACAGGCGCCTCCGCAATTCATAGCGATAAATCGACCAGACTACCACCAGAAAAGTGCCCAGATACAGGGCATAGGCCCACCAGGTCTGCCACCATGGAAAGCGAATCACAAAGGAATAACTCAGGGTTTCGCTCCATTTGCCACTCTTGCCAATGGCTCGCACATGTAAGGTGTAGTTTCCCGGGTCAAGGTTGGTGAATGTAATCTCAGACTCAGCCGTCGAAGTTGACCAGGCCTGATCCTGTCCCTCGAGGAGATATTTGTAACGCACCCGGTCGGGAGCCGCCCAGTGAATGCCGCTCCACTGGAAGGTCAGGTAATTCTGATAGTATGGAAAGCTAGGGGCATGAGGGACGTTGGAATTGGCGTAAATCGAGTCATACTGAACGCTGGAGAGGCTGTCATCAGGCTGCCGCCAGTCTATCCGTTCACCTCCCAGCATTAGCCCCCGCCAGACCAGATGTGGAGCCAGGGTATCTGCCAGTCCAGTGTTGAGGTCCATTATGTCAAGCCCGGCACTGCCTCCGAGCCACAGGAGACCCTGGCGATCCTGGAGAATGCTGTGTATGCGGTTGCCACGAAGTTCTTCTGCCGTCAGGTAAGGCTCCACCCACCAGCCCTCCTCGTCTGGGTGTAGTCGATCCATCCCTTCTTCGGTAGCGACGTATAGCAAACCGTCCGGGGCTTCATAAAGGGCCGAAATATTGTCCCCACTGAGGCCCTGCTCAGATCCGTATTGGGTGAAGCCTTCGCCATCCCAAACGGTAAGTCCCCGATTGGGCGACCCGATCCAGATGTTTCCGGCCTGATCTTCCAGCAGGCAGTCGTTGACATAGTTGGAGGCCAGGCCTTCTGACTCATTGATGTAGCGAAAGCCTCCCTGTCCTCCATACAACTCGGGATCGTGGAGGTTGATGCCTCGGCCGATGGTCCCCATCCAGGTGCGCCCGTGGCGATCCTTGACGACAGAGGCAATATCCAGCCAGTTGAGGCCAGCTCTGATGAACCAGTGGGTCAGCGAATGTTCATCCCCCTGTAGAACGCCTAAGTTAGAGGCATGCAAAATCTCTCCATCTGGTCCCAGACGCAATTGCAACCCTCCACGATAGAACCCTCCCGTCTCTTTTTTAACAACAAACCACTTCCCTGCCGTGTAACGCAGGAGTTGGTCTGCTCCAGTGGCCCAGATCTGACCTTTCCTGTCCTGTATCACACTCTTGATCTCAGGATAGAGAAGTCCCTGCTCTACCCCATAATATGCCAACCGGGAACCATCCCAGCGACTAATGCCTCCTCCTTTTCCTCCCTGCTCCTGGGTTGCGATCCAGATGGCTCCATCATCGGCTTCCATCAGGTCCACCACCTTGCCCTCATCCAACCCATGGTCCGAATCCACGCGAAAGGAGATTTTGGGAGGCAGATAAAAAAGTCCAGCTGAGGATCCAAACCAGAGCCCGCCGCTGGGATCCTCGGTGATGTCCCAAGCTCCATGTAATAGCCCGTCGTCAACTCCAATCCGAATCCAGCTTTCTCCATCCCATCGAAGGCAGCTTTCACCCGTTTCCCCCATTCCGATCCATATTCGACCCTGCTGATCCTGGAAAATACTTTCAATTTCATTGGCTGGAAAACCATTTTCTTCATTAAAGAGCCACAACTCATCTTCTCCCCACACCCAAAGCCCTTGATCGCTACCAATCCAGATCCGCCCCTCGCGATCCTCAAATAAGCTATGAATCTCTATGGAATCCAGAGGGGACCGCAGATGATACTCCACAAGAAATCTCCCCTCCTTTCGAAAAAGTTTTTTCCCTGCACCATACCAAAACCGTCCCTGAGCATCATTTAGCATAGCTACACCCCGAAAATCTCCTATATGAAATACCTCAAATTTATTGTCTCCCAAGCATACCAGTTTGCCCCAGTAGGTTGAAATCCAGATATTTCCATTCTGGTCTGCTTCCATGTGGGTAATCCCATCCTGGGTAAACAGGGAGTCTGCAAAAAAGCGACGTAACTCATATCCATTCCAGCGAAAAACTCCCCCATTCCAGGACTGCATCCAGATGTTTCCAGATTGATCCTCTAAAACACCCATAAAAAAAGGATAGTCAACCCCTTCATCATGCCCAAAGTTCATCAGGCGCTGCCCGTCGTACACACTGACGCCACCTCCAAAGGTGCTGATCCAGAGCCTCCCCTGCCGATCGTGTACGAGGTTATTGATCTCATCGCCCCGCAGCCCATCCTCTGTGGTTAGCTGGGCAAATGGCAGTCTCGTATCTCGTGGCCACTGCATCTCGACCTCCCGCCACTGGGGCCAGGTCCCTTGCATTACCTCCCCGGTATCAGGTATAACCCTGATCAACTCCATCGGGAGGGTGTCCCCGACGGTAGGTAAGGGCATCCGCTGTGGCTGGGCGTCGATTCGCTCCAGGGCCTCTATAGAGGTATAAGTTGGGGGCTTCATGTTCACCGACAACCATACGGGAGGCTCTACCTTGGGATCCCAAAGTCCGGTGGAGTCACGTACCTCCCCATTGAGGCCTGGCGTGTACTTTCCGGCACGCAAGCGATAAGGGTTGTCATCTGGTGGGGAAAGGGTACTACTTCTATCCTGGCAGGATACAACAGTGATAACCAAAAACAGAGTTACCCAACGAAAATAGAGCATTGTGACTTCAGACGGGGTGAATAGAATCGATTTACAATTCTTCTGTTAACCAACCAAACGTTGCTTTGTTGTTCTCCCAATATTTCCCCAAAAGAAACTTTTTCAACTAAGTAACGCGAGAAAAATAACTTCCCGATTTTACGAAGAGATCTTGTTCGCAGGCAAGGAAGAAAAACCGAGTTTGGCGAGCCAAATGAGGCTTTTTCTGACGCGGTATGCGGGCAAGAGATCAAGTCAAAAGCGGAACTAATTTTTTGAGCGTTACTAAGACTAAACAAGAAGTAAAGGTGCCCTCACCGCCGCACCCAAAACGCGCCCTCCATTTGATGCGTCTCATACCCTCCCCATGGTTTTGCCACCCTAGCAGTCACCTCAAATTGGATCAATCGTTCTTCCTCACCAACAGCGAGTAATCCCTCCGTCGGGATGATCAACTGGGGTAAATGAGAATTCAGCGAAATAGGGACAACTTCTCCGATAGAGCTTTGGTAAGTTATGGGAGTTCTTTCGGTATAGAAAGTAATCTCATCAGCCCTCCAGAAGTAGAGATCGGCGACCATGGTATCACCATACATGACGGTCGGTTCGTTTACGAGGCCGCAGGCAAAGTTGAGCTTACCACCCCAACATCTTGTAGTGCCCAACCTCCAGCCAATAACCCTAAAAACCTCCCGCTCCCACCGTAGCAGACGAAGCTTCAATACAGTAGTATCCGCAGAAAGCATTTCTACAAAAGGATTTTCTATTTTTTCGTCAGGAAGTTGATGCTTATCCCAAATATTGCTCAACTCCCCAGCCCAATGATCCCAATCCTCCTGGGTCAGTGCAGAATCCATCATGTCTAGCGTAATCTCATGGAACGCCGGTAAGGAGTCTAGTAAGCCCTCATTGGTCTTTTTTCCCTGATTTTCGATTTCATCTCGCACCTCTGCCTTCATGCTGCCAAGCAGATATTCATTGCTGCTTTGCCGAAAGGCCACCTCCTGATCTAGCTGCTCCAACAGCACTTGGTTGGTTGCTTTCAATTGTGCATGCTGTCGATATAGCTGCCAATAGGCCAGCAGCAACAGGGCCAGGGCACCACTTAGCAGCGCAACGAACAGAGCGGGGAATTGACGACGGATTTTCATGGGAGAAGGAATCATGGGTAAAGTTGGGAAATCGTTTTTGTAACCGAGACGGGGTAAAAAGTTACAGACTATTCCGGGATCTGTCTCAGGTAGGTATAGCCAATATCCTCCGATTTCACCGTCGCACCCAAAACGCGCCTTCCATCGGGATTATCTCGTATCCACCAGTGGCTTTTGCCACCCTGGCCGTAACTTCAAACTGAATCAGGCGTTCATTCTCACCCGGAGAGAGTAACCCTTCGGTCGGGATGATCAACTGGGGTAAATGGGAATCACGGGAAAACGACACTATTTCTCCGATAGAGCTTTGGTAATCCACCCGAATTTTTTCTGTGTACAGGGCAATCTCACCATCCATCCAAAAATAGAGATCTGCTACCATGGTGTCGCCATACATGATGGTCGGTTCATTTACAAGGTCGTAGGCAAGGTTGAGTAATGTTCTCCAGCTACATCCTACTCCTAGCCTTAGATTGAGAAGTTTCAACACTTCCTCCTCCCACCGCAACAAGTGGAGCTTCTGCACCGAAGATTCCTCAGGCAAAGGCCCCAAAAAAGGCTTTTCAAGCCTTCTATCAGGCACAATAACATCATTATAGATTGCTCCTAACTTCGTAGCCCACTGATCCCAATCCTGCCGAGTTAGCGCAGAATCCATCATGGCTAAAGTTCTCTCATGGAGGATCGGCAGGGTATCCAACAAGCCCTCATTGGTTCGTTTTCCCGTATTCTCGATCTCATCTCTCACTTCCCAGTGCATCTCCTGCAACAGATATTCATTGCTGACTTGCCGAAAGGCCACCTCCTGATCAAGCTCCTCCAACAGCACCTGGTTGGTTGCTTTCAATTGTGCATGCTGTCGATATAGCTGCCAATAGGCCAGCAGCAACAGGGCCATGGCACCACTTAGCAGCGCAACAAACAGAGCGGGGAATTGACGACGGATTTTCATGGGAGGAATGGATTGGGGAGAAAAAATGGGAATCTGCTCACATAATGAAGCGGAAGGAAAAAGTTACACATTCGTCCCATCCTATCCATGCCCCACAAGAAGGTTTTCCTATTTGAGAATATCCAGATTCGCATAATTTATTAGTTTCAGGGCTCGGAACCATTCTCTCAGCAACATCCATTCGCATGAAACGACACTTTTTGCTGCTCTTGAGCACACTTCTCACGCTGTCTCTTTCTGCCCAGCAGGACCGCTCTATCCTGGATTTCAACGGGTTGACCGTTGACCTGCCTGATTTCCCCTATCAAATCAGTGAAATCATAGATGCCAGGGAGCAGACGTATTGCTTAGGCTCGGCTAGAGTCGGCCTGTCCAATGCAGATATCCTCGTTTTCTCTCCCCGACCTATCGAAGAGGTTTTCATGGAGGTATTGCAGATTTCGGGGGAAAACAAACCTTCCATCACCTTGCGCATCAACCGCGTTCTGCTGCGCGAAGTTGCAACCTCAAGCAGCGAATTTGCCATCGCAGAGCTGGAAATCGACCTGCTGAGGCATACCGAGGCCAATGGCTGGGAATACTATCCGCTCGGTGCCTTTACTTCTCGAAAAGGGCTTGATGTTACCCGCTTTTTACCGGAACAGTTGATTGAAGCGCTGGAAACATGCCTGAAAGATTTCGACGATCAATACCGGAGAAGAAAGGTACAGTGGCGCCCCGGCACCGGGCTGGAAGAGCGTGATTCCTGGCCCATGAACCAGATCGAAGAACCTGCTCCTGGTATTTACTGGAGCTACCTGGACTTTCGGGATCAGACACCTGATTCACTCAATGGATACCACGTCAAGTACTACCGCGAAAAGAAAGACATCGGCCCCCAGCGGGGAACCCTGATAGATGAAAACCGGGGAGAAAGTAAGTGGAACCACTACGCCGTCTATGATGGAGAGTACCTGTTCGTCAACATGGGCGTCGAAAACTACCGCTGCTATCCCACCGATAACGGATATGCCGCCTTTGATTACCCACCAGAGATGGGCGACATGGCACTTTTCATGGGCTATTATTTTGGGTTGATAGGAGCTGTCGGGGGGTACCTGCTAGAGCTGGCTATTACCGATAAAGTCCCCTACTACCTCGACGGAAGTGTGGGTGGCTTCTTTCCTCCGGGATCGCGAGACTTGGCTGGCGAGGTATTTTTGACCTATTCACCCTTCAATGCCGATGGCACTGAGTTGGAGCTTATTCTGGATGGCGAGTTAGTCTGCACCCTACATGAAGGGGAATATTATCACTATCAGACAGCCCCCGGGCGCTCCGGGATACAGGTCTGTATCCGTTCGGGAGAAATGGAAGCCTGCGAAGCCATTCCAATCAACGTGTTTCAGCCCCAGGCTTATAGCCTGCGTCTGAAACAGGGCCGCAGACCAAAAGCCAAAATACTTTTGCTCCCCCCTGATAGCCAGAATGATTTTCTGCGAGGCATTCACTCCGGCGAATGGGCCGATCCCTGCGATAGCTCAGATTTGGATGAATTCGCTGAGGGGGAGTAGAGAGGGCAACATACAGCCCGGCCAAATTCAAGCTTGAATTTGGCCGGGATTTGCTTTCTCGGCCTGGAAGGCCGAGGTACAGCTTCGCTATCGCTTCACCAACCGCCCCTCCATCACCTGCCCTTCCTGAGATACCTTCAGCAGGTATATTCCGGTGGGAAGTGCCTGAATGGATAAGCGTTTTTCCAGCCCGTGAAACCTCTCTGCCATCACCTGCCGCCCGTAGAGGTCGAAGACCTGTACTTCCTTTTCCCCCTGCCAGTCATCGGGCAGGCTGAGGGTTACGAAGTGCCCCGACGGATTGGGGAACAGGCGCAGCGCCTCAACCTCCATATCCTGGATGCCCAGGGCCCAGCAGTTACCGGCTCTGAGGGTATAACCCGCAATGTCGAGGTAGTCGATGTTCGCGAGGCCGTCGGCTGTATTCGCTTCCAGGCGAATGTTGTTGACACCCGGTTGGAGGGTAATCTCGTGCGTAGGGGTTTCGTCCCAGGTGGTCCAGTCACCGGTACCCGGAAGCGAAACCTCAGCGATCTGCTCATCGTCGTTGTTGATGATGACCCGGCCGTGGCGGTCGCTGCTGCCGCCATTGGCGTAGCGCCATGCGAGGGAATAAGTCCCTGCTGATGGCACTTCCACCTGCCAGTCGATGCCCATTCCTACCTCATTGGTGGTGTTGACGAAGCCAGACCCGGTGAAGCCGCTGTTGTTGGAATCGACCGTCCCGTCCGCACCACAGTAGCCATCACCATTTTCCTGAATCCTCAAGGTCCCAATGCCCACCACCGTGACGGTAAATCGTCGGGTACTTCTGGCGTCGCAGCCGTTGGTATAGATTGCCGTAGCGACACAGCTACTTGTGGCGGTAAATGTCTGCTCACGATCGGTACCAGAAACGCCGCAACCGCTCCATTCCCATGTGCCATCTCCATCTGCTTCAGGGCTCAGCGTAACCGTCGCGCCGCTGTCCACGGTGAGGAAAGAAGTCTGTTGCATGGGGCCGCCATTCACACTCAGAGACGGGGCAATGGCAGTGGCTTCGCAGCGATTGGAGATCACCCAGTTGAGGTATTCTTCCAGATTGGTGTAGCCGTCGCTATTGGCGTCGCCGTTATTGTCGGCTACGTTGGGGTTGAAGCCATTGTCCAGTTCCCAAAAATCAGGCATGCCGTCCTGGTCGGTATCGGTCGGGCCGATGGCTTCAATGACCGATCCCACATTGTTGGGGATGCCGTTGTCGTCTTCGGTATTGATGATTTGTCCCAATGTGCCAAAAGAAGTCAGTTCCGCAATCAGCAAGGAATCCACCGCGTCGCGCACTAGCGAAGCCCCCACGTGATCGATCACGTGATCCAGGGCATCCTGAGCACTGAGCAATGTATTCACGCCGGGATGGCCATAGGGCGAAGTCTCTACCGTGGCGGATTTGTAGTCGGTGAGCAGGGTGCCGTTGAGCACGCCATCCTTGTTTGAGTCAATCCAGTTGTCTTCGGGATACACATGAAAAGCGGTCGTGGTACGGGTGATGTGGGTTCCGGCGCTACTGGAGGGGCCGTAAATGAAGTAATTCCCGATCAGGTTGCACTCCGAAAGGCCCTGGGTATCGCCCATGATATAGCCATTTTCCCGCCAGTTGTAGAGGATGGAATTGATGAACTCGTGGGTGCCCCGCGCCTTGGGGTTGCGGGTCTTGTTGTCAATGTACAGCGAACGAATCATCGACCACTTTCCGCTCTGCATCAGTCCGCCGGTGGAGTGATTGCTGTTGTTGATACCCTGCCCGATGATGCAGTCCTGAAACGTGAGGTTATCGACACCCGAACCGTTTACGTCCAGCGTACCGTCGCGGCCCCAGGAGATGGACACGTGGTCAAAGAGGTAGTTCTGCCCGCCTGAGATACCGACGGCGTCCTTGCCGCTGTCCCCGTTTTTGCCCATCCGGATGCGGATGTAGCGGATGATGTCGTTGCCCGAGCTGGTCGTCAGCGCAATGCCGTTGCCATAGAGGGTAATGCCACCGCCGGGAGCTGTTTGGCCAGCTACCGTGACATTCTTACTGATGACGATGCGGTCGCTGATGTTGATGACGCCACTGACGTCAAAGACCACAGTCCGATTTGGCTGGCTCACCGCATCGCGAAAAGAGCCCGGGCCGCTGTCGTTGAGATTGGTCACGTGATATACCGAGCCGCCGCGACCGCCCGTGGTATTTTTGCCAAAGCCCTCCGCCCCAGGAAAGCCGGGCTGCTGAGCCTGGGAGATCAATAACAGGAAGAAATTGGCGATGCCCAGTAGCACCGCTTTTGTCAGAGTAGGTTTGAGTAGCATGGCAATCCTATGGTTTGGGTAGTGAGCCATCCAAAGCGGCAGCTCATATGGTAAACTACGCATATCTTCTTATGGTGCTATTCTGTGCTGTAGGGTGAAAGGGGAATTATACTCACAAAAAACTATGTCAGGAAAAACCACTTCTAACCGTCTCAGGCAATCAAAAATTCGCAAAGCAAGGATAATTCCCCCAATCCGCGTATCTTCTGACTTCAAGAAGAAAGCCCAGAGCTTCTTTCTCATTGATCATAGAGAATCTTACTTTCTCTTTACTGATTAATGATCCATGTTCAATGAACCCTGTTCCCTGAAAATCATGCGAACCAAAGCTACCTACCTATTCACCCTCCTCGTGTTGCTGGCCATGCTATGGCCTCAGGCCGCTGACGCCCAGCGCCGCCGCCGCAACCAAAATGAAACAGAAGCCCCCGCTGCTCCTGCCATCGACACCTCCCTATTCAACGCACTGGAGTTCCGAAACATCGGGCCTTACCGGGGCGGGCGCTGCGTCACGGTGGCAGGCATCACCTCCGATCCGTTGACCTATTACATGGGCAGCACTGGAGGGGGCGTCTGGAAAACCCAGAATGCCGGACAATCCTGGACCAACATCTCCGATGGCTACTTCAACACCGGCTCGGTTGGCGCTATTTCCGTGAGCCAGCGCGACCCCAACGTCGTGTACGTAGGCATGGGCGAGCACCCGGTACGCGGCGTGATGACCTCCTCTGGCGATGGCGTTTACCGCTCTACCGATGCTGGGCAGACCTGGACCCACCTGGGGCTGGAAAAAACCGACCACATCTCCGAAATTGTCATTCACCCCGACAATCCGGATGTGGTTTTCGTCGCCGCTCAGGGCAATCCCTATAAGCCCACCGAGGAACGAGGCATCTATCGCAGCGTGGACGGGGGGCAGAATTGGGAGAAAATCCTGTTTGTGGATGACAGCACCGGCGTTTCCGACCTGGCGATGGACCCCAGCAATCCGCGCATCCTCTACTCCGCGACCTGGTCGCATCGCCGCTATCCCTGGACCATGCAGAGCGGCGGCCCTGGCTCTGGCCTCTGGAAGTCCACCGACGGCGGCGACAACTGGGAGCGCCTCACCGAGGGCCTGCCCGAGCTGATGGGCAAAACCGCCATTACCGTTTCTCCCGCCAATCCGCAACGCCTCTGGGCCAATATCGAGGCCGACAAAGGCGGTGTCTACCGCTCGGACAACGGCGGTAAAAAATGGACCCGCACCTGTGGCGACCGCGTTACCCAGGCACGAAGCTGGTACTACATGGAAGTTTTTGCCGATCCAAAAGACGAGGAAACGGTGTATGTGCTCAATGCGCCTGTACTCAAGTCGGTGGATGGCGGCAAAAGCTTTCGTCCTGTGCCCAATCCCCACAGCGACCAGCACGACCTCTGGATCAACCCCGAGCGGCCCCAGGTCATGGCCCTGGCCAATGATGGCGGAGCCTGCATCACCATGGATGGCGGCAAGAGCTGGTCCTCCCAGCAAAACCAGCCTACGGCCCAGTTTTACCGCGTGACCATCGACCGACGCTTCCCCTACCACCTCTACGCCGGGCAGCAGGACAACAGCACCGTGGCCATTCCCAGCCGGAGCATGGGGGCGGGCATCGACTGGAAGGACTGGTACATGGTAGCCGGGGGAGAAAGTGCCTTTCTGGCTTTTGACGAAGAAGATCCCCATTACATCTATGGCGGCAGCTACCAGGGAAATCTCGAAGTCTATGACCACGAAACAGGGCTGACCAAAGACGTCATGGCCTACCCCGTCGCGGGACTGGGCAGCCTCCCCCGCGAAATGCGCTATCGGTTCAACTGGAATGCTCCCCTCGTGATGACCCAGGATGACCGCAGCATCCTGTACCACGGTGCTCAACTGGTGCTAAAAAGCGAGGATGGCGGCATGAGTTGGGCCGAAATCAGCCCGGATCTCACCCGCAACGATAGCAGCAAGCAGGGCCCTGGTGGTGGCCCCATCACCAACGAAGGCGCCGGCGGAGAAAACTATAATACCCTCATGTACCTGACCCTTTCGCCCCATGACCAGGACGTGATCTGGGCAGGAAGCGACGACGGGCTGGTCCACATGTCGCCCGACGGCGGCTACACCTGGCGCGAAGTTACCCCGGAAGGCGCGCCCGAAGGCATTATCAACAGCATCGAGGTGTCGCCCCACGATCCCGCAACCGTGTACATCACCCTGACGACCTACAAGTTTGGGGACTTCACGCCACGGGCCTACCGCACCCGCGACAATGGCGCAACCTGGGAAATGATCACCGGAGGGTTTGCAGATGAAGCCTTCCCACGTGTGATACTGGAAGACCGTGAGCGGGCGGGATTACTCTACGCCGGGACGGAAACCGGGCTTTACATTTCTACCGATGCAGGCGATCATTGGCACCCCTTCCAGCTCAACCTGCCCGTTTGCCCGATTCTCGACCTCGGTCTGCGCGACAACGACCTGATCGTGGCCACCTCAGGCCGGGCATTCTGGATACTCGACGACCTGGGGGCTTTGCAACAAGGGCTACCCAACATGAGCGAAGGAACCCCCATGCTCTTTTCGCCCAAGCCGACCGTACGTCTGATGGCTGGAGGAAGAGGGGGTGAAAATACAGGACAGAATCCACCCAGAGGGATGATTATCGACTACTTTTTGCCTGACAGCCTGCCGGATAGTGTGGCCATTTCGCTGGAGATTTTGGGCGAAAACGGAGAGGTTATTCGCAACTACAGCAGCGAAAAAGATTCAGGATTTCGAGGATTTCCGGGTGGCCCTTCGCCAGATCCTACACTGGAAAAGGCTCAGGGAGTAAACCGTTTTGTGTGGGACTTCAACCGGGAGTCTTTGCCAGCGGTACCCGGCGTGATGGTGTTGGGGGACTACTCTGGAGCCATGGTAGCCCCGGGGAAATACACCCTGAAGCTCACCATAGAGGATCAGAGCGTTGAAACTGAAGCAGAAATCATCCCTGATCCGCGCCTGGATGCAGGTCCGGATGAATATGCCGCCCAACAGGCCATCCTGCTGAGCATCACCGATATGGTTACCGATATCCACGAGTCGGTCAACCGCATGCGCAACGCCCAAAAGCAGGTGGATCAACTGGTTGCGCAACTCAAAAAGCAGGAAGGCACAGAGGAACTGGTGGAGCAGGGAGAAGCCCTGTCCAAGGCCATACAGGAATGGGAGGAGAACCTCATCCAGCCCAAAACCCAGACCTTCCAGGATGTAATCAACTTCCCCAATCAGCTCAACGCCGAGTTGCTCACCCTAAAGGGCCGAGTTGAAACCCATGATCCCCAGCCCACAGCCGGGGCAGAGCAGCGACTTTCTGACTTACAGGTAGAATGGGAGCGCCACCTCAGCGGCATGCGGCAGTTGATCGGGGAAGAACTGGCTGCATTCAATGAGGCTTACCGAGAACAGGAGCTACCCATCATATTGATGGAGGAAGTGGATCAACATTAATTCCCTAACCTCCAAATGAAGGCGCAGAACAGGAAGCAGGGATATCAGAAACTGATACAAGGCTACTTCCTGTTCTGTGTTTCAAATTCTCTGGTCCATACCGCAGGCCCTTTCTGATGCTCAGGTGAATCTCAATTGGTCATCCCAGAGAGGATCCGAGAGTTACGGACATCACCTGCCAGTGAATAGCCCCTCTATGGAAGGTATAGGTGTGGCTAAACCCCGCCTTGCAGAATGACCGGATGGCTCGCTGATTTTTTAAAGGCACTTCGATTTTCACCTTTCGTACTCCCCGGTGCTCAAACAGGAACTCATAGAATAGCCTGATCGCCTCGGTTCCGAGGCCTTTTTCCTGATTTCGGCGTTCTGCAATCAGCACATCAATATAGGTGGTCTGATCTGACAGGGTAATTTCGTTGTGATTAATTTCTCCGATCCCTTCCCCATCATGCTCGATTACGAAACACTGGCCTCTTTCGGGCATTTCGTCGGAGAAGTAGTAATCGGGCCACTCCGTGCGAAACACTACATAGGTCGGAACATCATCGCCCGAAATTTCTCCATACCAGAATTGGGTGGCATCACTGCGCGTAGCCCATTGAAAAAACTTCTGTCTTTCTTTGAGCAACATGGGTCTTATGGCTACGTTCTTCCCTTCTAATCTCATATCCCTTCTCTTTCATAACCCTCGTTTGCCTGAGTTGGAGCCGAGGTAAGCAGTGCGTTCCCATTCCGACCGGAAGGCCTGCCAGTGTACCATAATCAACCTCCCTCTTTCCGTTCTGTTATGTAGCTTTCTACATACGCGGTCTTTTCACGAAGCTGAAATCTCCCGCTGTTTAAGGATTAAATACCCTAAATGAAAACTTTTGCCCATTTATTCTTTTGCCTTAAAAAAAAGGTAGCCTCCATGGTAATAGGAGACTACCTAATGTGGGCTTTATCCCAAAATTGGGAATAACCTTTAGAGGCTGTTTAGATTTTTCCTTATCGGCCCAAACTGGTCTTTTTGGGCCCTGTCTGCGTCAATTTTCCTCAAAATAGCTCGCTATTTCTCGAAAAATTTCCTTGTCAGACCCCAATAATCCTGCGTTTGGCCTCGAAACACCAAAACCTAAACAGCCTCTTAGCAAGATTCTGCATACTCATGGTTCGGATTTATCAACCCCGGAGCTTCTGCCTGATGTTGATTAATCCATTTCCCACGCTGTTACTCCAGCAGTACCAGACCCAAATCTGAAAGGGAACCGCTGCCTTCGCGGATCACCTCCATAGCCTGTGCACCTTCGCTACAATCAATAATGGTAGAAGCCTCCAGGCTTCCTTGACCTCCATCTACTATGAGATCTACGATGCCTCTGAATCGCTCGTGGATCAGTTCTGGGTTCAGGTTGTTTTCTGGTATTTCGTCGTCAAGCGGTAAACTGATGGATGCAATGGGGTTACCCAGCATCCTGGCCAGGGTAGTGGGAATGGTACTGAAGGGAACCCGAATACCGACGGTTTTTTTGTGCTGGAAATGGCGGGGGATTTTTTTGCTGGCCTTCAGGATAAACGTATAAGGCCCGGGCAGTGCCCGCTTCATGAGCTTAAATGTATCATCATCCACCTTACTGGCATAGGTCCCTATGATACTGATGTCTTCGCAGACGCAGGAAAGATGGGTCTTGGCAGGATCCACCCCTTTGATCTGGCAGATCTTTTCCACGGCTTTTTTGTTTTGAATATCGCAGCCGAGGCCATAAACCGTATCCGTAGGGTAAATGATTACACCACCAGCACGCAGCACATCAACTACCTGAGAGAGGTAGCGTTCCTGAGGATCATCCGGATGAATTTTTAATAGCATAAGCAATACGTTGATGGTCTATAAATAAACTTTTGCCTCCCCTTTTCCAGGGGGGAAAAATTAATATAGCAAATATTTTCACGCAGAGTTTGGCCCACTGAGCCTTTATTTCCGCAAAGCGCTGACTTCCCTTACATCCCGAGCTGGTCTGATACCTCATCGCATCGTAACTTCGAGACAGCTTTCATACCCTCTACCGATAAGATATGCAATTCACTCCCGAACAGGTAAAGCGTCTCTATGGCCCTATTCTTTTCCAACTTCCTTTGACAGAGAGGGAACAAGTAGAAAATGTAGCCGAGGAGCCCGCTACGGTACTGCAGCCCGCCCCCGCCATTGATTCGACCCCTTTTGTAACGGGAGAGCCACCTGTCTGGAAAACCAAGCCCAATGCCCGCTTCGGGATGGTACTCACCCAGGAGGAGTTCAGGGACCGCACCCTCACCAAAAAACTCAAGGATGCTGTCCTATCGGCAGGTATTTCGCTGGATCAGGTTGGATTTGGCGTTTATGATCAAAGTCTTGACTCCTGGAATTTTTCTGAGATGCCCTTCGAATCGGCGGTCATATTTGGAGCCTGTGGTGGCAAGCTCACTCAGGAGATAGGCATCGAAAAGGGTACGCTGCTTCCGGCTCCCTATTTGCAGGTAGGAAGCATGGAAGAACTGACGGGATTGCTTCGCAGGTTGGAGATCTGACTGAGAAGACTTGCCAATAGGCTCAGGATTCCGGATATTGTTATCAGGACTTTTGGCGGATGCACCCTAACTTTCCTGTTTTATGAAAGCATTTGAGCAGTTTGAGGCAGAGTTACAAAGGATTACCCCCTATCGCATCCGGTATAAGGACGAAGCCTGGGAGATGCAACTGCTATACCTCCTGGTATTCTGGTTTTGTCCGGATTTCCTGACCCGATTCACCACTGTTGTAGGAAAGACGATCTACTTTCCCACCCGCCAGTACCTTGAGCATTATCCACAGGTAGCCATCCGCACCCTGGCACATGAAGCTGTGCACCTGCTCGACCAACAACGCTGGGGCCGGGGAATTTTTATCCTAAGCTATCTTTTCCCTCAGATTTTCAGTCTGGGAATATTCCTGTTTCCATTCATTGGACCATTTGCACTGCTTTTTCTACTCTTCCTCGCCCCATGGCCAGCGCCATTTCGGGCCCACTTTGAAGCCCGGGCCTATGCCATGGACTACCTGACCAGCGAACCCAGGCTGCGCCCTGCAACTCTGGAAGGAATTGTAAAACGTTTTAGCAATAGTGACTACTATCGAATGTTTCCCTTTCCTGATCAGGTCAAAGCCAGTGTCATGCACTGGGTACATCTAGCTGAAAGTGGAAAAGACCCGGAACTCCTGAAGGTCCTTCTGATCTACGAAATGGCAACAGAAGTGTAGGTTCGGATTACTCCATTTCAGTACCCCGCGAAAAATGCGACATCTTCTGTACCTTTGCCCGCTAATTCCGATTGCTCATGCCATCTGATTCTTTTGATTTTCCTGCTGGCGAAGTATTACTGATTGACAAACCCCTTGGCTGGACCTCTTTTGACGTGGTCAAAAAGGTGCGCAATGCCATTCGCATCAAAAAGGTAGGCCACGCAGGAACCCTCGATCCATTGGCTACAGGGATGCTTATTCTTTGTACCGGACGCGCTACCAAAACCATCGACTCCATTCAGGGACAGACTAAAGAGTACATCGCCACCATCAAGTTTGGAGCAACGACCGCATCCTACGACGCTGAACTTCCCGAAGAAAACCTGCACGATGTAAGCAGCCTGACTCGCGACAACATAGAGGCCGCTATAGAGCAATTCAGAGGCATGGTCACCCAGGTCCCTCCCATCTATTCTGCGGTAAAGGTTGATGGCAAACGGGCCTATGAACAGGCACGTAAAGGGAAAGAGGTCAAGCTCAGGGAGCGTACGGTGCAAGTTTATGCCTTTGAGTTGATGGAACAGGTAGAAGCTTCACATACCTGGAAAGCTCGTATTGAGTGCAGCAAAGGCACCTATATCCGCTCACTAGCCCATGACCTGGGTCAGGCTCTTGGGGTGGGAGCCTATCTGACCGGGCTCATTCGCACCCGCATTGGCGACTATCAACTGGAAAACGCCTGGAAAATCGATGACCTGATCGATGCCATCCACAAGCAGCGTGCTGGTGAAGTGCGAGAGAACTGAAGAACCAGACCTTCTAATTCCCTATTTTCTTGAGAATATCTGGCAATTCTTCCAGATCGTCGATTTCATGATCGGCTTCTATTCCCAGGTTATCGGGAATCTTTTGATCACGGTTGACCCAAACCGTGGTAAAGCCATATGCAGTAGCGCCAGCGATGTCCCATCCATTTGAGGACTGGAAGGTTAACTCCTCTGGATAAAGGTCCAGCGTATCCTCTACAAGTTGATAGACGGGTGGGGCTACCTTGAACTTCGACACGGTATGGGCGGACACGACCTGGTCCACCAGTTTCGTTAGTTTGGTGTGCTTGAGGCCACTTTTAAGCAAATCAGGAGAACCGTTTGAGAGGATAGCCACCTGTAGGCCTGCTTTCTTTAGCTGTTCCAGTGTTGCGGTTACATCCGGGTAAAGGGTGGGTTTCCAGTAACTCTGCATCAGTTCCTCAAAAAGTGGCTGATTTTCTATTCCATGGTGACTGAATGCATACTTCAATGCGTCTTCGGTCACCTGTTCAAATGGAACGTAGCGCTTCATCAAGGTGCGGAGCCAGGTGTATTCCAGCTGTTTTTGACGCCAGAGGCTGAGGATCTCAACGTGTTTCTCTCCGATTGCTTCCTCCAGTTTTAAAACGGGAAGCTCCAGGTTAAACAGCGTTCCAAAAGCATCAAATACACAGGCCTTTATCATGTCGAGTAGTTTCCTCCAAAATTCTGATAGGAAGATAAAATAAAATTGCTGTTCCTTTCAACTTGCAGCCAGTCTTCCCCCGATAATTTTTCTCACAGCCTGGTGAGATAAGTTCGAAGTTTCCCGCTTCGCGGGATTTCGCTGTGCTCAACGTAGTTCCAGTTGAAAGTGTTAGTGGCCAGCATTTTACACGAATTTTGAATGAGAAATTACTTCATTCCGCAGGCACTGGCGTACCCGCAAAAAAAAGCCCTGCACAATGTGCAGGGCTTTGTAAAGGTTGGCATCGACCTACTCTTCCACGTACTACCGCAGTACCATCGG
>CAYFIR010000112.1:0-21395 GCA_964343195.1 uncultured Bacteroidia bacterium
GAACGGCTGTTTTGAGAGTAATTGTTACTCAGTAGGAGGCCAAAAGAGAGGTATGAAGGCCTAAAGCAGCGATTTGCCTCCATATACTCATATACTTCATGCCTATATAATTCTGTCCGACTACTTCGATCAAAATAAATTCCTGCTGGAGATCAGCGCAAAATGGAACAGGAAGGTACCCCATTAATGGATGTGAACTCCTCAATATGCCCTCAATCCTTGGGTAATATTTTGGGGCAGGGAATCCCAGTAGGCATCTAGTCGGGCAAACTCCTCATCGGTTTCCCAAAGAACAGTGGTGAACGGAGGCATGGATGGCCAGTTATCCCCTTCCAACAATCTTTTGTACAAAACTGCCAGACTAAAATCACGCATGGGTTCATCATTGATCGTTATAGGGTAAGCTGCATAAGCTCCTTTTTTCAGCCACTCAGGTAAACGGGTTCCATTTATGGAGTACCTTTCCTTGTTCAGGCCAGCCACCGGCAACTGTACCCAGGGATGCTGTATGCCTGTTTCATCCTGCCAATACAGCAACAGGGTATCAGGGCGATAGCTCACTCCGTTTTCATCCCGCTGAAGCCGTCCCGATATTACACAGCTGGAACTGAGACTTGCAAGATCGGGTTTGTAACTATCATAGGAATGTGTACGGTTGGAAATAGCCTCTTCCCAAATCTGATCCGCGAGTCTTCTGGCACCATCCACATCTATTTTTTCTCCAGGGTGGGTATAAAGGGTGCTGATGTTGCCTGAAAATATGTCTTCCACCAGGTTGGGGAGGATGGCATCGAGGAAGACCTGGGTTTGCTGGTGTGCACTCTGGGGAAAGGTCTGCTCGTATGCGAGATCTGGCACTGCATTGGTTGTACCGATCATGAGATCATACCGAAGCTGGGTTCGGGTCTGATGCCTGTTGGCCAGCTCGGCAGGAGGAGTTACCTGATCAGCATAATGCCAGGCCGTAAGCAAGGAATCCTGCCAGACGGGATTGTACTGCTGCTCACGCAATATCCACTCACTTTCCGGGACTTTTGGCTTGATCCCCTGAATTTTGATGGATAGCCGTCTGTCCTGAATAGCCGAAAGCAGGGTTTCTTCGCCTAATGCTGAGGCACTGCGCTGAAGGTTGTAAATGGCCTCTGGGATATCATGCCAGTCCCATTCGGTAACCCAGGTTACCCCGGTTGCCAAGTTATGGGAGGTATAATTTTCGAAGAAGATAGAGATGCCCAGAAGCTTGAAGTCGATCTGATCACCCTGGATGATCCATTGTTCATGAATCAGAAAGTCAGCAGGCAGGTATTGATCCACAAAATAGGCTTCCCAATTGTCGGGTAGCTGCTTTGGAACCGCCTTATTACTGAATTCCAGCATCTTGGCAAGTCCGGGCCACAGGGAGTCGAGATTTCTGGGATAGGGATCGGTCTTGTGTAAATCACGGTATAAAGTCATCTCTCCGGATACATGGCTTTTTATCAGAGATGTAATCAATTTGTCTCCAGGCTGACCAGGATAAAGCGACATGGGCAAGGCACCACTGGTATCTCCCCACGCGATAGGGTTCCAGATGACTTCATAGGTTTGGCTGGATGCGATAAATGGTGTAAGGAGAATGAAGGCGAAGCTTAGCAACCAGGATAAGCAACTTGTTGAGGGTAGCATTTGGTGTAAAGCGGTTGTATTTATGTTATGAATGAAAAGACAGTTGTGGATTTGAGGACGAATGGGAAACATAATGTGCATGCTCCATTCCAGGTTTTTTTGATAAGAATGAGCAGGGAAGAACACCGGGTAGTCCTGGGATTTGGCCTGGGGGCTTGGCGGTATTAAATTCATTTTCAAATGCCCATTTTACCCCTATGGAAATCACCGAAGTTTTTTACCCCAAGGTCCGAGCGGAATGGCGCGAATGGCTGCAAGAGCACCATCAGTCCAAGACGGAAGTCTGGCTGCGGCGCTTCAAAAAGGCTACAGGCAAACCCTGCATCAATTATGATGAACTGGTAGAAGAGTGCCTCTGCTTTGGCTGGATCGATGGGGTGGTCAAAAAGCTGGATGTGGAGAGCAATGTGCAGCGCATCACCCCCCGTCGGAAAAAGAAGACCTTTCTCTCAGAACTCAACCGACAGCGGGTCTGGAAGTTGCAAAAGGAGGGGCTCATGACTCCGGCAGGTATTGCCCCCATTGAGGATCAGATCGGCTCACCCGACGATCCCTGGGAGATTCCCGAATGGGTCGAAGTTCAGCTCAGGGAAGACCCCGAGGTCTGGGAAAAATTTCACGAGTTTCCCTACCTCTACCGCCGCCTCAAGATCGGCTGGGTGACCGAGGCCGGCCCTCGACGGCAGGAAGAGATGCAAAAGCGTCTGAACTATCTCATCAAGAATACCGCCAAGGGAAAGATGTATGGGACGGTGCCTCTCAAGGATTAGAGTGGCGGCATATTGATGGGTGAAGACTCGTTTCCTGCTTTACGCAACATTAATACCATTTTGAACGATTTTGTCGTATCCGCTGGCGAGCACCTGTGCGGAAGTATAGCCAAGGTATTTTTGATACTTGCATCCCCCTACAGGGGAGAGGAAGCCAAATAGTCTCAGCGGTCAAAAGCTGGAAAGACTGCACACTGGACGGTGCGCGCGAGCAAAAGGGAGATTCACTATGAGCAAAGGCTTGAAGAAGAGATTTTTTGATTAGGTAATTGGCTCTATACCAATAGCTTAGGCGTAAGCTATAACGTCTCAATTCTGAATGCATGAAAAAAAACCATGTATTCTTGGGTGCTATATTTTTTTTTTTTTTTAACTCGCACACACAGCATGCTTTGACAAATTCTTATTCGGATTCTAGACAGCCGATGAGCCTTGTTAAACTTTTAACCATGATCAATTTATCATGAAAACGTATTTTAATTTCAACCCACTATCCAGGGGGCTACTTATTTTGCTAGG
Organism: uncultured Bacteroidia bacterium; assembly: GCA_964343195.1. Lineage (GTDB taxonomy): Bacteria > Bacteroidota > Bacteroidia > J057 > J057 > CAYVAP01. The sequence goes on from CAYFIR010000112.1 coordinate 2,955, forward strand.
CCTTTTGGGATGGAGATGCACAACTGATGGTTATCAAGCTATAACTCCAAAAACAGCGGATGTTGCAGAAAAAATAGAGATCAAGGATCCTGTTGTTGAGGATGGTGTACTCATATTTCAAGATCGTTCGCATTTTGATGCAATGCTAATTGAGCACAAGTCTTGGAGTGATGGCCAAAGACTCGATTGGGAAGAAAGCATTGGATTTACCTCTCAGTATAGTCAGTTTGTAAAAATTCTGAATGCAGAAGAAAAAGCAGAGAGTGAGTATTATCAAAGCTATCTCGATGAGGGAATGTCTGTTGATGAAATCCTATCTCTTGATATATCTAAACACCCCCACTCCAATCTATATCTAGAAGCGATAGAAAAGGGTTGGGTAATCGTTCATGAAGATTCCGATACAGCAGATGTTTACATTCCGAACTCTCCAATACCTTATTGCTCTTTGCTCGGCTTGGAAGGGTTTATCATGATAGGTGATACATTATCTCATTACACAAACAATCAGATAAAGCACTGGATTGGAGGCAAAATTGAAAATAGACATCTCCTGCTCCGAAAGAATCAGACTAGATTAGAGGAAGGAATAATGGTTTCAAAGAGAAATAAAAATGATATCACAAGAGCATCTGCTGACTGGGGCACTGCTTCATATTGGTATCGCTGGGAATATAGTGCTGACAATAAGCACAGAGGGGCTTATCAGCTTAGAGGCTGGGCATCAGATTTCGGAGTATACCAACCTACCTATATAGAGGTAGAACATTGGTTTGAAATACACGCCCAGAATAAGAATATATGGGGTAATTGGAAAGCTCGTCGTTCTTACAGACCGGATTTTCACTTTGCGGGAACATGGTCAACCCGCTGGGCACACGCTGCACTAGGGAGTAACTATTGTTTTGTTTCAGAAACGATTGATACTGATTGGTGTAGTAATACTCTACACAATTCGAGCTGGTTGCCTCCTATTAACGGTTTAGTTGTTCCGGCTGACAACACACAATGGCAATATGAGATGTTATATCCAAGGGGTATTTTTAAGACTGATTGCGACCAGGAATGGTTTTGCCAGCTTTACCGAGCGGTATATGTTGATGTCAACATCCATGTTAATGGAGATGGTGGTGGTAACATTGATTTAGGAAGACACATTTATCATGAATAGTTCATCAATTATGAAAACTAAGTTTCTTTATTTATCGGCATTCTGGTTGTTGATATTTAGCGTTATGGCCTGCAACGACTTACCTTCCCCCTTTGAGCAGGAGGTCATCCTCCAGGTAATTGATGAGCAGGACAGGCCCATCGAGGATGCCAAAGTGTCAGTCCTTGGCACCCGCGCCGAGTACGAAAGCCTGATCGAGCAAGAAGGGGAGACCGGATTTGTCGATCGTACTGTCCGGTTTACCAGTTCCAATGGCTATGCTTCGTTTTATCCGCTGGTAGAAGGGTTACCATGTGAAGAGGGGGATTCGATTTTCTTCTACGTCCGGTCGCACTACAACCCCGTTACGACCTATTACGACACCGTGGACAACCAAAGCAGCACGCATTTCATCGTTTTTAACCGCAAGCGACCTAAGGTTTACGACGTTGAGGTGGTTCTGGAGTGATGATTTAGCGGCTTTTGATGGCTATGATCGTCTCCTAATACCACTATAACGGGCCTCAGTCCATATCTCTCCCCCAAAAACCAAATAGTTCCTTCTCAGGAGGGGCTGTTTGGCTCTTTGATTTTCCGTTAGTAAAACGCTCAAAAAATTAGTTCCGCTTTTGGCGTATCCGTTCCCCCAACTGCATCTTTCCCCTTGTCATTTCGAGCCCGATCTTTGTGTCAAAAGTTAGACAATGGAAGAGTTCAAAACAAGCACTGGGCTCGACGCGTAGCCTGGAGACCCCGGCCATACTTTTCGGAGAATATGAGAAATACCATTCATTCAGCAATGGGGGGGTTCGGTCTTACCCCGCCGCCAGCTTTGTCTTTGGGTTGGCGGGGGAGCTGCGTTGGTGGCGGCTAGGGTTGGGCTTGGGCGTAAACGGGAACATCCTGAACTATGTATGGGATTTTACCATGGCCCAGGACTTTCGGATGGCAGGACCAATAACAACTTCTTACCACTTAGAGGTTCCCGTTAGCTTCAGGTACTATCAGCCTTTGGGTAAATCGGGCTACCAGTTGGTGTTGGAAGGTGGTTGGATTCCTTCATTTGGGGATGCCGATAGCAGCCGTACTACCTTTGGGGTCTCGGAAGGTGAGTATGTTACTTTTCAGCGGAGAGCCAAAAGAGGAGGCCCCGGGCCTGATGGAGTTCCCTTCAATTTGCAGATGGGGCTGGGGTGGGAGCTTCCTTTAGGAAAAAGGCATACCCTGACCTTTATGGGGCATGTCTATATTGGTACGAACCGAACGGATGTCATCACCTTGCGCTATGGGCAGTATGATCCGCTGGAGTATGATTCGTCTTACATAGGTGATCGAGTAGCCATCTTCAAAGACCCCAAAAATTTCCGTTATGGCTCTACCTTCGAGCGGATCCCTTATCAATACCTATGTGTGCTGCGGTATGGGTTTCAGTTGTAGCAATGTATCTGGGTTTCCCGCCAGCCTACCTGCTTTCGGGAGACTCGAAAGGGGAATTTAGCAAAAATGCGACTACCCCCGCCAGCGAAAACTCCGCTCATCAATGGCCCGCATCGTGCAAAGCACGCCTTCGAGATGGTCGTACTCATGCTGGAGCAATTCGGCCAGGTCGTTTTCTACCTGCCAGACCTGGGGCTGCCAGTGCTCGTCACGGTAATGGATGCTGAGCGACCGATGGCGCTTAACCCTGACCAGCAGGTTGGGAAAGCTCATGCAGTCGTCCCAGAGCTCGAACAGTTCGTCGCTCAGGTCGCGGAGCTCGGGGTTAACGATGACCACTGGCTGGTCAATGTTGAGGTAAATGAGCCGCTTCATGATGCCGAGCTGGGGGGCGGCGATTCCGCGGCCAAAGTGGTACTTCGCCCTGATCTCCTCCATCACATCATGGAGATCCGATACCCAGCGGGGGATAAGGTGGCGTTCACTTTCGAGGACGGGATCGCACTTTTCATAAAGCCGGGGATCCCCCAGTAGGAGCAAATCGTCTAAATTGGCCATGTTTTTCAGGGTTCATTGATCAGGGAACAGTGGAAAAGTCCTCAACCAGCAATGGCATTTTTTGCGAGCATCGCTAATCGGTGCAATAAGCCCCTCAAATCCGCTTCCGAGGTAAAGGGATTCATCAGGGTGCTGCGCAGCCAGGCTTCTCCATTCAGGCGGGTTTGGACGAGGTAATAGGCTCCTTGCTGGATGGTTTGGGCACGGATGGCGGCATTGAGGGCGGAAAGTTCGGAGTCTGAGAGGCCTTCGGGGCAATAGCGGAAGCACACGATGTTGGCCTGAGGCTGCAGGGCCAGCTCAAAGTCTGGCGTTTGCTCGATCATCCGGGCAAAGGTCTGCGCCAAACCGTAGCAGGTCTCTACATTTTCGACAAATAGCTCCGTCCCGTGTTGCTGCCAGGTCGCATAGACGATCAGGCTCATCATGCGCTTGGTACACTCAAAGTTTCGCTTGCCGTAGTTGTACCACTCTGGCGACTCGTCTTCGCTCCAGAGATAGTGGGCCTTTTGGGCAAAGGTGCGGTAGCTGTCGGCATCCCGTTTGAACAGCAGGGCCGTCAGCGTAGCAGGCATCATCATCATTTTGTGAAAATCCACCACAACAGAATCTGCCCGGTCCAGCCCACTGACGAGGTGCCGGTAGGTAGGAGACAGCCCCGCCGGAACCCCATGCGCCCCGTCCACGTGAAACCACAGGTTTTCTGCTTCGCAAAAATCCGCTATTGCCTCCAGATCATCATAGCTGCCCGTGGACGTACTGCAGGCACTCCCCACCACGGCGATGACTTCACGCCCTTCAGCGCGGGCTTTTTCCAGGTAGGAGGGCAGCAGGTCTGTCCGCATGCGGTACTGCTCATCGCTGGGGATGAGGATGACGCCGTCTTCACCCCAACCGAGGATGCGAGCAGCCCGGTCCACGCAGTAATGAGCCTCGGCTGACACCATCAGGGCCAGTGGGCGCTGCATGCCCTCCTGCCAGACACGCTGCTGGGCCCGGTGGTGCCGCGCCGCCAATAGTCCGGTGAAATTGGCCAGGGTGCCTCCCTGGGTCAGAAAGCCTCCTGAGCTAGAGTCCAGGCCAAGGGCTTCGGCAAGTTTTTTTACCACCAACTCTTCCATGGCGCTGCTCACAGGTCCAGTTTCATAGATGGCCATGCCATTGTTGAGCAGGCTGCTTACCAGCCCCGCCAAAGCGCTAACCGGAACCGGAGCCGATACCTGATGGCCGAGGTTGCGCGGGTGGTGCAGGTGAAGGGACTGATCCAGGACCTTCGGCATAATTTCCGCCAGATCCCTCCCGCCTTCATTCGTCCATAGTTGTTCCCAATGGCGGTACTGATCCTGTGGTGGGGTAGGGGGTAGGACCGGATGTTCGCTGCGGTCGAGCTGCGCCTGTAGGTAATCGGCGAGTTGATCGATCAGGGCATGGCCCTGCTGACGGAAAGCCTCCGGATCGTAGGCCTGTGCAAGTTTGGACATAGCGGAGTAGCGTTTGCACAAAGATAAATCGTGGTTCATTTGGGACAATTCCCGTAAGCAGATAATTCCCAGCTCTCATTTTGCACTCCTCCCACATCCATGAGTATTTTCCACTTTCCCCCTACCTAATCGACTACTCTACCATGCGTTTATTGCCCCAATATTTCCTGAGTCTTTGGATGATTTTTCTATTGCTGCTGTCCGGTTGTTTGGACTCGAAGATCGGTTCCTCGCACCCAATCAACCCATCGGGCGAATGGCCTACTTACCAGGGGGATCCGGGGAGCAACCAGTACTCGGCCAGTTCCCTGCTCACCTCCGAGAATGTAAACCAGCTGGAAGTGGCCTGGACCTACGCTACCGGTGACGCCACCGAAAGCAGTCAGATCCAGTGCAATCCCATTATGGTCAATGGAAAGCTTTACCTCTCCTCGCCTCAAATCAAGGTGATGGCCCTCGACGCAGGTACAGGCAAGGAAATCTGGCGCTTTGACCCGTTTGCCAGCGAGGGCGAAAACGGTTCACTGGGGGTAAACCGGGGCGTTACCTACTGGGAGGATGGCGCAGATCATCGCATCCTGTTTGCTGCGGGGGAATATCTGTATGCGCTCGATGCTGATACGGGTGAGCCCATTCCCGGCTTTGGAGAAAAGGGGCGGGCTTCCCTGAAGGCCGGTCTGGGGGAGCGAGCGGAAGATCTATTCGTGATTTCCAACACGCCAGGGGCGATCTTTGAGGACCTGCTGATCATCGGGACACGGGTATCTGAGTTTGCTGATGCGGCACCGGGCTACATCCGGGCCTATGACGTGCGCACGGGAGAGGTTGCCTGGGTATTTCATACCATTCCCCAGCCGGGAGAATATGGCTACGATACCTGGCCCGAAGGTGCGTGGCAGCGAGTTGGCGGGGCCAATGCCTGGGCCGGCATGAGTGTGGACCATGAGCGCGGATGGGTGTTTGTGCCTACGGGCTCGGCGGCTTTTGACTTTTACGGTGGCAACCGCGAGGGGGAGAACCTCTTCGCCAACTGCATCCTCGCCCTCGACGCCCGCACGGGCAAGCGGAAGTGGCATTTCCAGACCACCCATCACGACATCTGGGACCGGGACCTGCCCTGCCCGCCCAATTTAGCCACGATCACCGTCGAGGGCAAGAAACGCGACGTTGTGGCACAGGTCACCAAGCAGGGCTTTGTCTTTGTGCTGGATCGCGATACAGGCGAACCCATTTTTTCCGTCGAAGAAAGGCCCTTTCCAAGCTCTGATTTGATCGGAGAAGTAACCTGGCCCACCCAGCCGGTTCCGGTAAAGCCCGCTCCCTTTGCCTGTCAGGCCCTTACGGAGGAGAACCTCACCCAGCGGACGCCCGAAGCCCACGAAGCCGTCAGCAGGCGGCTGGCTAGCCTGAGAACGGGGCAGAACTACACTCCCGGAAGCCTGGAAGGCACCGTTATTTTTCCAGGATTTGATGGAGGTGCAGAGTGGGGAGGAGCGGCATTTGACCCGGAAACAGAAATGCTCTACGTCAATGCCAATGAAATGCCCTGGGTGCTGACCATGGTTGAGGTGGACCAAAATCCCGCTGAGAAGGGCAAAAGCCTGTACCTCAGCAATTGTGCAGCCTGTCATGGGCAGCAGTTGGAAGGTGGCGGAGGGGGCATGGGAACCTATCCCGCTTTGACTGGATTGAGAGATCGGCTTTCAGCAGAAGAAGTGAAGGCCATGATCGTCAACGGGAAAGGTGTCATGCCGTCCTTCAGACAGTTAGACGAAGAGGAAATCGCTGGTATCACGACTTATCTGCTGGGTTCGGGCAAAGAGAGCAGCGCAGGGCTGGAGGGAGAAGCAACAGAGCAGGAAGTGCTTCCCTATGCCCACACGGGTTATCACAAGTTTCTCGATCCAGAGGGATATCCCGCTGTCAGCCCACCCTGGGGAACACTGACAGCGATCGATCTGGGCAAAGGAGAAATCGCGTGGCAGCGGCCTTTGGGCTTTCACCCGGAACTCGCTGAACAAGGAATGGCTGAAACAGGTTGTGAGAACTATGGGGGAGGAATCGTAACGGCTAGCGGCCTGTTTTTCATTGCAGCGACCCAGGATGGGTACATTCGGGCCTTTGACAAGCAGACCGGGGAAGAATTGTGGCGAAGCTCCTTGCCCGCTGGGGGATATGCCACACCGGCTTTGTACGAAATCGAAGGGAAGCCCTATCTGGTCATTGCCTGTGGCGGCGGCAAAATGGGCACTCCCTCCGGAGATCAGTATGTGGCCTTTTCCCTTCCCGACTAATGGCTTTTGCTTACCCATCCTCAGACCTTCTCGTATCTTGAACTATGGAACCAACCCAAGAATCGAAATACTACAGCCTGTTTGGGGTGCGATTTTATCCTGCAAACCTGCGCCGCAGTGAATCGGGATATGTAGTCGTAGACCTTATCATGTTGTTCCTGGTGAGCATCAACATTACGCTTTACGTGTTCTGGTGGATTTTTGGCTACTACCGAGTTCAGCATTTTTTTGAACTCGAGTTTCCTGGCCTTCACGGTCAGGTCCTGATGCCGCTGTATCGGGAGTTTCCACTGGTTGACCTCATCTTTGTCAGCATCTTTTTGGGCGAATTTCTGGTCAGATGGGGCATCGCGATTTATCAGAAGCGGTACCATCGCTGGTTTTTCTTTCCATTCATCTACTGGTACGACCTGCTGGGAAGCATCCCCTTTGGCTCCTTTCGCTTCCTGCGTATCCTGCGGATTTTTGCGTTGCTTTACCGTCTGCAGAAGATGAAGGTACTGGACCTGCGTCAAACCTATCTGTACTCACGCTTCCAAAAGTACCGCAGCATCCTGGTCGAAGAAGTTTCCGACCGAGTAGTACTCAATGTGATCAGTGGGCTACAAAAAGAAGTTCGGGAAGGACTCCCCGTTACGGATCGGGTGTTTCACGACGTGCTGCAACCCTATCGGGAGACCCTGGTGGATTGGTTGGCCCTTCGCCTGCGAAAGGTTGCCGCTGAGGGCCATATCCGGTACGAAGGCAAACTCGAGTCCTATCTGGACGAAAAGGTATCATCAGCCGTCAAGTCCAATAAGGAAGTTGACCAGCTCAGGCAAATTCCGGTGGTCGGATCACAGATCACCCGATTGCTGGAGACGGCCATACAGGATATTACCTTCAATGTCATCAACGGCATCCTGAGTGACCTGGGGAATCAGGATCAGCAACCTATACTGGATGAATTTTCTCAAATCATCGTGGATACCGTACTGGAAGAAGACAGCAAGCCGGAAAATGAAGCCATCAACCAGATCATCCAGAAAATCACACTGGAGTCACTGGAAGTGGTACGCAGTCAGGTGAAAATTCAGGAGTGGAAGCTCCGTGAAAAAGCCCGCAGGGAGGGCTTTGACAGCCTGGCAGAGCCTATGGAGGGGGATGAAGATCCTTCCGACCGATCAAGTAAGCGCCCCACCTGGGGAGAAGCATCACTTGCGGAAAAGGCTGGATTGCGAAAAGAGAATCCTCACCCAAAATCTGAATAGGGATGAGGGAAGGAATTGTGTATCTTTCACCTACAGGTTGCCAGCCGCTCAATCCACAAAATCCCCATACAATGACGCTCGATGTTTACCTCAACTTCCCCGATGGCCGCTGCGAAGAGGCGCTGAAGTTTTACGCTGAAATCCTGGGTGGCGATATTGTATCCATGCAACGTTTTGGCGAAGGCCCCATGGAGGTACCCGAAGGTGCCCAAAACCATGTGATGCATGCTGAATTTAAAGCCGGAGAAGTTTTCTTTTTGGCGTCGGATACCATGCCGGGGCAGCCGATAGTGCGCGGCAACAACATGTCGCTGACCATTAGCATGGATAACGAAGCGGAGCAGAAGAAAGCCTTCGATGCCCTGGCCGAGGGCGGCACCGTTACCATGCCGCTGGAAAAAACCTTTTGGGGAGCCTACTTCGGCATGCTAACCGACAAGTTTGGCATCAACTGGATGCTTTCGTCCGCAGCATAAATAGGCTTACTCTTTTACCAGCCCTCCGCTGAAGTAATTTCCCTGAATATCCCGAACCGACACGAAGTAGAGCCCTGCTGGCAGGTTGCTTAGATTGAGTTGGTTCGGGATGTCTTTTGTCAGCTCCAACATGATTCGACCATTGAGGTCCACCACCCGCAGGTTGGCAGGCTGAAGATCTCCCAGATCCAGGTTGACCAGACCAGTGGTAGGATTGGGATAAAGGCCGAGGCGGGAGGATTCCTGTACCAGTTGGGTGCCCGTAACCTCTCCCAGGTTGAATTTGACCTCCGACAGCCCATAGCAGCTACCATCACCCCAGTTGGTCTCGGCGGTGATGATCACATAGCGTGCCTGGATCGGATCAAAGCCATCCACCGGTTCACCCGTATAGCTTTGATATCCAGAGGCTTCGCCCAGTTCGTACTGCCCCAGTTCCTGCCACTGCTGCCCATCCAGGGAGTAGTCGATCACGACCTGCCGGAAGCCCCGGTCGGTTTCCTCGCTTTGGTTTGCATTCCATATGTGGAAGCTTTCGATGTTGTAGATGTAACCCAGGTCATACTTGATCCAGTGGCCCATTCCACGGCTTGAGTTAGGATTTTCGGCCATTTGGCAGGAAGTCCAGGTATCCTCAGTAGTGGTGGTGTGGGTGGTATCGCCGCACTGGGCCCAGCTAAGGTGTGCGATCAGGAGGAAGGGAAGGAGGAGAAAATTTTTCATGGGTCAGAAGAAGTGAGAAGTCAGAAGAAGATGAAAGAGGTCAGATCGGCTGCGCCTGTCAGAAGTCAGAAAGAAGAGAGGAGTTTTTGTCTGACCTCTCGCAGCAAAGCGGTCTGACAGTGAAACGTTCTGACTTCTTTTCTCGCTTCTCGCAGCGGTCTAAATATTCATAAACCCTACGGGTGGATTAGGTGATCCTACCGTGTAAAAATTCCCGAGATTCGGGAGGAGATAGGGCATATCGCTGTTGCTGACGCCCATCCATTGGGCCATTTCTGCAAAGTATTCATCAGTCGAAATGCCGGGGATGATGACGCCATCACCGACATCCTGATTGCTGCCAAGGGCCAGGGTAGGGTAGTCCCCGTAAATGGTGCCTCCGTTGACGTCATCGCCCATCACCATGACATTGCCGCCCCAGGCGTGGTCAGAGCCGTTGCCATTGGAGGTGAGGGTACGGGCAAAGTCCGAGATGGTAAAGGTCGTTACACAGTCTGCCGTTCCGAGTTCCTCCATAGCTGCCTGGAATTCCCCCAGCGCACTGCTGACCACGCCCAGCATGGCCTGCTGGTTGTTGAGTACCTCGTCGTGGTGGTCCCACCCGCCAAAGATCACAAAGAAAGTCTGTCGCTTCATATTCAGTACATCGCGGGCCGCAATGGTCTTGGCGATCATCTGCATGTCCTGCGAAACGGGATTTTGAGAAAACTGCGTAGCAAAGGGCGCTACTCCCCCAATTGCGGTACTGAATTCTTCATGTTGCCCCTGGGCATCGTTTACCTTACTGGCATAGGTCTGCCGGAAAATATCCTGGTACTGCATGTTCAACAGGCTGTCCACTCCGCTCTTGATGATCTGATCGTAAAACGCAGGGCTGTCATATACATGAATGCCGACGGAGCCATTGCCTCGATTGGTGATGGCAAATTCTGTGGTATTTTGGCCCGCCTGGAATACATTGGTTCCCCCGAGCGAGATGCTCATGGAAATGTTTGCTCCTGCATTCTGGCTGTTGATGACATCCGCCATACGTCCCCCCCAGCCACGTGCTTCCCTGGACTGAGGGATAGAGGTCTGCCACTGCTGGATCTGGTCGGCGTGTGAGAGGAGTCCCTTGGGCAAAGGCACGGTTTTATTCAGGACCTGTGTTTTGGTTGCTGGCTCCACCAGGGTGCCTACATTGGTCAAAAAAGCCAGTTTGTTGTTGTTGAACAGCGACTGCACCTCTGGCATGGCAGGGTGTACCCCAAACTGCCTGCCCTGCCCGTCGGTATAGTTCAGCGGCAACAGGTCCCCGGAAATGAGGGCCAGGTTGGACCGTGCGGCAGCATAATCGGTGTATGCAGTCCCTGTACGTGGTACTAGCATGTTATAGCTGTCATTCCCTCCGGCGAGAAGAATGCACACCAGCGCCTTGTAGTCTCCAGTATTGGGATTCAGACGATCAGGTGCCGAGAGGGTATTGGCCATGCTCAGGTTAAACAGCGAATTGAGCATGGTGGTGCTCCCCAGAGCGGCGCAGGAGGCGACTCCAAGGAAGTGGCGGCGAGATATATTCTTTTTTTCCATAGCAAAGAAGAAGTCAGAAGCGAGAAGTCAGATCGGTCTCCGGCCTGTCAGAGGTTAGAAGAGAGTCGCTCTTCCTTGTCTCGCTTCTGACTTCTCGCAGTGAAACGGTCTGACAGCGAAGCGGTCTATTTTTGGATATTATACTCAGGGGACAGGACCATCAGGTAGAGGGCGATTTTCACGGCAATTGGAGGATCTGCGGAAAAAGGTAAAATGGTATTGGCGATGACTTCCTTGGAAGTTTCGGATAGGAGGCCTCCGGACATGATCATGTCCATGCGATCCACCATGGCAAGAGGGCTTGCTACCAGGTTCAGTTCATCACCAAAGTCCAGCGAAACCGAGTCGGCAGGAGCGGTATTGTCCCAATCGGGCAGGCCAGGATTGGTGAGGCTGGGCTGCGTAGCGATGTCCATGTAATAATCAGCCAAAAGGGAGAAATACATGTAGTTGAAGTAGTCGATCGCTGTGCGCGAATTATGAATTTCAAATTCGGGGGCCACCAAATTCGAGTCTGCTATGGGGCCATTTGGCTGATAATCAGGTAGGAAGAAGTTGAAAACACTGGGCGATGCTAATACATGTTGATCCACATATTCCTGGAGTCCGATGCCCAGGTTCCAGTAAAGGCCTGAGTTATTGGTCAGGTCAAAGGATTTATACAGTTGAATGGCGCGAACCAGAGGTTCACGCAGTTTCCCACTGATGGGATCATCGATCCATTCGCAATCTCTTGCCTCCGGATCCATCAGGATGGCCTTTACGACGGCCTTCATGTCGCCGCGTACGCCCTGCCCATTGTCTTCAAACGTGGCAGAAATTCGTGCGATGTATGCCGGGCTGGGATTGGACTTGACCAGTCGCTGGATCAGCAGCCTTCCGATAAAGGGTCCCACATTGGGGTGGTTGTAGAGGTTGTCCACCGCAGCATTAATGTCCTGCATGCCGGTTTGGCCTGCCGGAACGGTCTGGCCATTGAGCAGGTATTTGGGGCCGGGCTCATGCCAGGCATCAAACATCTGCATGGGCATGGTGAAATTGATGGCGTTGGGATTATAGTTGAAATTATTTCCCCAGGTCACCGGTACCGAGCTGACATCTGTCCATGGCCAGTAATACTGTCCTGGAGCCAGCCCGGTGAAGATCTTGGCGTATTCCTTGATGTCATCGTTGTCGTAGCTGGCAATGTCATTGCCCTGCGCATCCTGTTTGTGGGTGCCGTCGGGATTGAGTTCATAGAGGCCAATGGAAAAAAGCTGCATGACCTCACGGGCGTAGTTCTCATCCGGGCGGGTGTTGAGCGTCGGATTGGACTTGGGGTTGTTGATGTGGTCGAGGTAAAAGCCCATGGCAGGGTGCATGGTGACCTCATAGAGTAGGTCGCGATAGTTGCCAAAGGCATTGTGGTAGAGCACATCGTAGTAGCTGGCAAGCGCAAAAGCACTGTTTTCCAGCTCCGAGCGCTCGGAGATGATCATGATTTCACTGAGAGCTAATGCCACCCGTTGCCGGAGGACGTCTTCGCCCAGCATGGTATGCTGCCACCAGGCCATTCGCCAATAAGGAAATACTGGTAACACTACATTCTGGACATTGAGCAACCCAAACTGGTCTATGTAGGCCTGCTTGAAATACTCCCAGATTTGCTCGGTGGTATCCAGGTAGGAGCCCATCGGCATGGCGAACTGATCGTCGATCCAGGATTCATAGCCCTGGTTGGCCACCTGCCAGAGGGCTTCATAATTGGCCCCAAAACTGGCTTGCCCCAAAAAGCGAGAAGCCGCATAGAGGTCGGGCTGTATGCCATCGCCATTGACCGTAACCTGACCAGAGACGGTGCCTTCCTGGCTGCTGGTTTCCACCGTAATGCCCTGAGAGTGACCCGCGCCCAGGTAATCGGTATAGCTTTGGGCCAATAACACAGCAGGAAATCCACTGGACAGGAATAGGAATATCTGTAGATAGAGTCGAAGTTTTGCCATTGCGAGCGGGGGTTGGAGTGGAGTAAAACCAGTTCGTCGGGCGTGGCTTGGAATAAAGAGAGTGCAGCATACCCATTGGCCTCTGCTGAAGGAGATTTTAGGATAAAACACCCCAATTGAGATACTCCCTAAAGCCGATGGTTTAATGCGCTGAAGGAATTTACACAAAAAAAACGACCACCCGAAGGTGGCCGCTCTCTTAGACAATTTTGATTTGTAATGCTCTTTAGTTGCGGATAATGCGCTCACTCAGGTTCTGGCCCTGTACTTCCAGGTTAAGGAAGTAGATGCCTACTGGCTGCTGGCTCAGGTCCACCTGGGCATGTCCGGCAAACGATCCTTCCCAAACTACGCGACCTGTGTGGTCTGTAATGGTACCTTTTGCCTCTTCGTTGTCGCGGATGTTAAGCTGTAGGAAATCACGTGTGGGGTTAGGGAAAAATTCCGCGATGGGGGCTTCATTGGTTTGGTCAATGGTCAGGACGTTTGAGTAAGAGAAGGCTCCGTTGAGGTCCACCTGACGCAGTCGGTAGAAAGACTTTCCAGCCAGTGCCTGACGGTCGGTGTAGCGATAGACGTTGACCTCTTCGCTGTTGCCGTTTCCTTCTACAAAGTTGATGCTCTGCCAGCTGTAGCCATCTGCACTCCGCTGGATGTCAAACCCCTGGTTATTGATTTCGGTTGCGGTAGCCCATTCCAGCTCTACTCCTTCTGCGCGAGGGCTAGCGGTAAAGCTTAGCCACTCTACTGGGAGGAAGTTCGCTGCTACACAGGCGCTTTCTACCTGAGAGATGGAGTTACAACCGGCAGCATTGTCCAGGATATAGGTGTCAGCGGTGCTGCCGGTACCGATGTGGGTACAGACGTTCTCGATTTCGCACTGTGAGAGGATAGCGTTATCCTGAATCAGGATGATACCGAGGCTGGTAAAGTCTACATTGTTCACCCCTGTCATTGAGGGCAGTTGATCATTGTTTATCAGGTAGAAGTTTGTGCCAATGCTGTTCAGCAGGCTCAGGCCTCCGAGGCTTGAAAGGGTGCTGTTGTTAGCAATGTACAGGTAGCTTCCCACAGTCTCCAAACCCAGCAGTCCATTAAGATTTATCAGAAGGGGGTTGGCATCGATAAACAGTTCTCCGGGAATCTCTGCCAGGTTCTCCAGGCCAGACAGGCTTGCGAGTTGGGCGTTGCTGTCGATGTAAAGCGAACCTCCCAGGCTGTCCAGAGCAGCCAAATTGCTGATGTCGGAGAGTACCGCCAGATCTGTTATAAAAATGTCTTCAACTACAGTCTCCAGGGCCTCCAGTCCGGTGAAGGAAGTGAGCGATCCGTTTTCATTGACATATAGAGAACCATTGATTCTGGCAATGTTGTTCAATCCGGAGAGGTTGGTGAGAGCAGCATTTTGGTCAATGTAAAGGGAACCCTGTAGTTGTGTCAGCCCCTGTAGGCCATTCAGTGAGCCCAGGACTGTATTTTTCTCCAGGTAAATGGATCCGCCTATTGAGGTAAGACCAGATAGGTTTGAAATATTTGTCAGGCTGACCATCGAGTCGATAAACAGGTCGGTTCCAATTGAGGTTAGGTTATTCAGGTAGTTGAGGCTTGTCAGGCTGCCATTTCCCTCCAACCCGAAGTATGTTCCTACTGAAGCCAGATTTTGTAATCCTGAGAGACTTGAAAGCAGGGTGTTTTTGCTAATATATGCACCTCCAGTAAGACTGGAAATTCCACTGAGGCCATGCAGCACGGTAAGGGCTGGATTTTCGATTACAAACAGTTCCCCCAGGCTGGTGAGACTGGTCATTCCTTCCAGGTCGGCCATCCCAACGTTTGAAGCAACCGCCAGATACCCGGAAATAGTGGCAAGGTTGTCAAGTCCGGTGAGGTCGCTGAGATTGGGGTTGTAATAGACTCCAAGGTTTCCTCCGATTTGAGTCACGTTATCCAATCCGGTGAGGTCGTTGGCATTTACACCCTGTACGATCAGGTCGCCGGTCACATTGGTGATCTGGGCAAGTCCGCTTAGGTCGGTGATGTTGTTGCCATAGCCTTTGACTTCCAGGGTCCCATTCACAGTAGTGCAGCCAGGATAGGTAGCAGCAAAGTTGTCAATTTGTGTCTGAGTGGTCAGAGTAGGGACGGTGCACTGGGCTGATGCCCAGGCCGCGAAAGTTAGCAGAAAGCTAGAGAGTAGTAATCTTACAAAGCTCATAATCGTCTAAGATTGTTTGTTGTGCGGGTTTCAAAATTGTCGGTCAATAGCTCACTTAGGTGATAAAAACTTGAGACTAATTATTACAAGTCATTTATTACGACTGGTGAACTATTTGAAACAAAAATACTCTTAATCTTACGGGCTTCAAAGGAGTGAGAGGGCCTTTCGGGGCATATGGTCAAAAGCCGTGGGTTAATGGTTGGAATGGGCTGCCCGAATGGTCAAAGCGGTCAATCGAGCCGTTTGTGCCTTGTTTTCGGGTATTTAAATCGATTTCGGATCTATAAATAAGAAGCCCCTCAACTCCATCGCCCGAGGACGTAGTTGAGGGGATTATTGTTTTTTAGACACAAATAGGATGTTTATTACGCAATCCTATCTAATACTAAAAAGTGAAAAATAACTACTTTGGACTAAATTGTTACCTGAAATATCAGGCGGCTAGGGTAGCGGGCTGTATGATATACCCGATGGGTCTGAGCCTGAAAGTCTCCTTCTTCTGCTTCGAAGATGTTTTCGACCCAGGTTTGTGGGTTGCGATCAAAGGCCGGGAAAAAGCTGCTCTGTATGTGAATCATGATCCGGTGACCTGGCTTAAACGTGTGCAGGACATCCTGCAGCCTGAACTCAATCGGTACAATCTCACCAGGAACAATGGGCTCTGGCGATTCAAAACCGTTGCGAAACCGGGCGCGCATGATCTCACTACGTACCATTTGCTCATATCCACCCAGTTCGACGTGTTCCGGGGTGTAGGGAGTATTGGGCTCATCTGGAGGATAGACATCGATCAGTTTCACCACAAAGTCTGCATCCTCACCGGTGGTACTCACCCACAGTTTCACCTCAATGTCTCCTGAAAGGGTTGTGGCACTATCCAGAACGGGAGTCTCAAAGCTAAGGACATCCGGCCTGCGGGTAGCGAACCGCTGGTCCTCGCTCATGTAGTTTCTCGGGGTAAATCCAAAACTCCCCGGAATGTCAGCGGTATAGGGCACCGGTTGATTGGGATCTGAAACGTAGGCGGTAAAAGGAGCGCCTGCGCCCGGTATTTGTGTCGATAGCTCGCCCTGTGGATGCAGGTAAAAGGCCGTCTTCTGAGCGCTCAATGGGGGCCATTGTGCAAATTGCTCCCAATGTTTTAGACCAGTATCGTACAGATAGGCTTCTGGCAGGCCGGTCTCTCCATCCCCCGGCCCTTTCAGGAAGTGATGGAAAAAACGGGCTTCGATATTTCGCTGGTAAAAGGCGGCGATGCTATCCCCAAAGTAAATCTGATGATGCAGGTGGTGCCCCTTTTCGCGTGACCAGCCGCCATGCCCAAATGGTCCCATGACCAGGGTGTTGTAGTTGTTACTGGTCTCCTCGATGGTTCGGTAAATGTTGAGCGGACCATAGAGGTCCTCGGCGTCATACCATCCGCCAACTACCATGACCGCCGGGCCTATGTCTTTCAGGTGGGGGAGGAGGTTTCGCTTTTGCCAAAAGTCGTCGTAGTTAGGGTGAGACTTGAGTTCATTCCAGAAGAAATTGTCTCCACTCATATAACGATCTCCATTGCTGAGTGGCCCCATATCCATAAAAAAACGATAGCCATCGTTGGTGGGCTTGTCAAAGAGGGTGTACCAGGGGGTGTCCACCGGTTGGGTTTTCTGAATACCAAATACCGAGGTCGCCCGGAAATAGCCCAGCGTGTAAGCCCCATTGTGGTGAAAGTCATCAAAATAAAAATCAGCGATGGGCGCCTGCGGAGAGACTGCCTTCAGGGCCGGATGGGCATCAGGCAGGGCCGCTGCGGCATAAAAACCCGGGTAACTGATGCCCCATTGCCCTACTTTGCCATTGTGATGGGCAACATTTTCCAGCAGCCACTCGATGGTGTCGTAAGTATCGCTGCTTTCGTCCACGTCTTCATCCCCGGCTTTCTGATCGAGGTGAGGCGTCATATTGGTCCATTTCCCTTCACTCATCCAGCGTCCTCTCACGTCCTGATGCACAAATATGTAGCCTTCCCGGACAAGGGTGGGGGAGGGGCCTAGCCGGGTAGTGGCATACTCGTCTTCGCCATAGGGACGCACGCTGTAGCAGGTGCGCTTCATCAGGATGGGGTAGCGCAGATCAGGACTGGCGTCTTTTGGTGTGTAGATAGCGGTAAAAAGCCGGGTGCCATCCCGCATGGGGATATAGACTTCCTGTTTGTCATAGTTAGCTGGGACAAAGGCCTCCAGGTCAAACTGCGCCCAAAGGGAAAAACTGCTGAACAGGAGCAATAGAGTCGTAAAGTACTTTGGCATATAGGAGTTGTTTCAAAAGAATACGATTGTCATGTCCACAAGATAACCCAGGAATAGCGACACGGTTATTCATTGGACAAAACGTCCTGACTTTTTTGCTCGTTAAGAGTGAAAGACCCGGAACTGTACAATACATGAAACGACTGGTCACCATTCTGTCCTTCTCGCTGCTGTATGCACTGCTGGCATTTGACCTGCCAGATGTGCCCAATCGTACCTTTCAGCGAGGCGAGTATCTGAAGTTTAGCATTGATTATGGCTTTATCAATGCAGGGTACGCTTCTCTTGTAGTGAAGGATGAACCGGTTTATATACAGGGAAAGCCCTGCTACCACGTAGTTGGAAAAGGTTGGACCAACAGCACCTGGGACGTGATCTATAAAGTCCGTGACCGCTATGAAAGCTGGATCGACCAGGATGAACTGGTTTCCCGGCGCTTTGTGAGGCACCTCAACGAAGGCGGTTTTCACACCGTACAGCGGGTTAATTTTGATCAGGCAGCAGGCAAAGCCCGCTATCACGACCCCAATCGGGGCAATCAGACCTATAATGTCCCCGAAAGGGTACAAGATGTACTTTCTGCCTTCTTCTTTGCACGGGCACACTATGACCAGGATGAACTAAAAGTAGGAGACCACATCGACCTGCATAATTTCCTGGACCGTAAGGTCTTTGCCCTGGAAGCTCGCCTGCTGGAACGGGAGGAAATAGAAGTTGGAGGCCACAGCTTCAACGCCCTGAAGTTTGACCTGCTGATCGAAGAAGCAGGCCTCATGACCGACGGCAGTGACATCCAGTTCTGGATCTCGGATGATGACAATAAAATTCCGCTGCGGATAGAGTCGCAGTTGATGATCGGATCGATTAGTTGTGATTTGGTGGAATGGCGCGGTTTGCGTCATCCACTTGGTATATCAGAGTAGATTAGAGGTGGTATGCGGAATAGAGGTTATGGCTTTTCACCCACCCTATACCGCATACCTTATGGCGTTCAGTGAGGCTCACCAGT
>CAYFIR010000113.1:0-21377 GCA_964343195.1 uncultured Bacteroidia bacterium
GTTATGTCGCCTCCCCGTTTCACGGGATCGCGGATCAGCGGGACCTACCTTTTTTTCTAGCTCCGCAAATGGACTTTTAATACATGATTTCTGAAAGTGCTATTTCGCCTTCAGCGGGACCTACCTTTTTTCAAAAAAAGGTAGGCCAAAAAACTTCGGCATTTCAGGCTTCCCTGCAAGCCGCCCCGAGCGCCAAATGCCGGGCCAGCGCCGCCACAGGCTTGCTTTATGGCTCTTTTTGAGGGCGGCTTGATAACCGGCAGGGTTCTCTTTGCGTCCTTGCGCCTACCGCTAGGCGGCATCTTCGATCTGTGTGAGAATAATTTGCTGCGTATTATTCTTCAATTTGCTGCCCTACAGCTCCCCCAATAGTTCAGCCCGCAAGTTCATAAGGAAGGATAATGCAGGCCCAACAGCCTTGCCATTAGCGAACTGATTATCAAACCGTTGACCCCATCCGCTAGGCATGCTGCTTTTCCAACACTGCCTCCAGAGCTTCCAGGAATTGGTCTGCCTGAGCTATGGTCAGTCCTAGTGGTGGCAACAGCCGGAAGGTATTGGCATCTGAGGAACTGCCCACAAAGATTTTATGGTTGAAGATGAGTTCCTTACGCAGGGCCGCAGAGGCCTCTTCCAGTTCCACGCCAATCATCAGGCCAAGCCCCCGAACTTCCTTGAATTGAGGCATCGTCCTAAGTTTATTCAATAGGTAGTCCCCTACCCTCTCAGCATTTTCCAGAAGGCTCTCCTGCTCCAGTACTTCCAAAACTGCCAAACCCGCTGCACAGGCAAGATGATTGCCTCCAAAGGTGGTTCCCAACATGCCATGCCATGGCTTGATGTGTGGGGCGATGAGGACTCCTCCGATCGGAAACCCGTTGCCCATTCCTTTGGCCATGGTAATAATATCGGCCTGAATACCCGCGTGCTGGTGAGCGAAAAACTTCCCACTACGTCCATATCCAGACTGTACTTCGTCCAGGATGAGACAGGTCCCGGTGCGATCGCACAGGCGACGGGCGCTGCGCAGAAATTCAGGATTGGGGACATGAATTCCGCCGACTCCCTGAATACCCTCGATCACCACGGCACAGTATTGCTCAGTGTCGAGCAGGTTTTCCAACTCATTGAGGTCGTTGAAACGTAGTCGGGTAACGTGGTCCGTCGGGTTAATGGGAGCCTGAATCTTGGGGTTATCCGTAATAGCTACCGCAGAAGAAGTCCTGCCGTGGAAGCTGCGCTCCAAAAAGATCACCTTGCGACGTCGGGTATGAAAGGAAGCCAGTTTCAATGCATTCTCGGTAGCTTCAGCCCCGGTGCTGCACAAAAACAGTTGATAGTCCGGATAGCCTGAAAGTTCCCCCAGCTTTTCAGCCAACTCCACCTGGAGAGGGTTTTTCACAGCATTGGAGTAAAAGCCAAGCTTGCCCAGCTGCCCGGAAATCCGGGAAACATAGTGTGGATGGCTATGTCCAATGGAAATCACCGCATGTCCGCCATAAAGGTCCAGGTACTGATTCCCGGCATCGTCCCAAATCCGGGCTCCTTCTCCGCGTACAGGCGTGATGTCGTAAAGTGGATAAACGTCAAAAAGGTTCATGATCTAATGATTGGGCGGTCTGATTTTTAGCCGCCTAACTGCGAAATATGCATTTTTCTCCCACAATCGGAATAAAAAAATGAGGAAAGACGGGGGAAAAATGTAATTCTGGAAGGCATAAGGGGTTCGGTGTAGAAAGCTCGAGGTTCAAAGTCTACTTACCCAAACATACTTTCAACCAGTTTTCCATGGCTGATACCTGACTTTCCCAGGCATAATCGGCTGGAGATAATTGGGGCGGCTGCCAGTTTCTTATCCTTTCGATCAAATCTTCTGGAGCCATGTCCTCAACATGTGGAAATCCGAAGGGAGATTGCTCATTGAGCTGCTTCCAGGCTGGCTGGTCGCTAAAAATCAGCGGACGCCCGGCCTGCATGAATTCGAAGAACCGCGTGGGGATTTTGCCTCGAATCTGTGGCAGGTCATGATACAGCGCCAGTCCCGCTTCGCAATGGTCGATCAACCGGGTGATGTCCTGATGGGGGACATAATCTTCCCCCCCGATGAGCGTAATCTCCTCGCTGTAAGGAGATTGTCGGATTCTTCCATGCAATCTCCGGAGTAATTCCATCTGCTGCGAATGTCCCGCAATGACCAATCGAATCGGGCTGATTGGGTACCACTTTTCCCATAGGTCAATGGATTCAAACAACCCCCAGGCCTCTGCCAATGTGCCACAGTAGAGTAGATAGGGTTGCTGAGGAAGGGATACATCAGAAATCGACTCATCTTTTTGAGCACGATTTTCCAGCACGACCCGGTTGCTTCCTTCCCATCCTAGTTGCCCGGCATACACCCGTTCGGCAAAGCTCACTCCATCGACCCAGCGGTGAACCATGCGATTTTCCCAAAAGCTAAAAGCCCGACTCATCAGCCTTCGGACTCCAATAGGCCAATGTGCTCCATGCCGGATGTTCAGGGTGTAATTTTCATGCACGTCATAAAGGATCGCCGCGCCCGTCTTTCGTTTGAGCCAGGGAACCCGCCACAGCAGTTCCGGGGTATGAATCACGTAAGCATCGGCCTTGAGCTCGGCGGCTTTTGGCATCAACCAAAAGGGAGCCAGCCAACGGCGGCGCGACATTCGTCCGAATATTCCTGTCGGGATCAACTCCACGCTTTTAGATTCCAATTCCCCCTCCTCTCCCTGTGCCAATATGCTCACCCGATACCCCAGTTTCACCTGGGTGCGAGCCAGCTTCCCAAAAATGCGGGTATGCCGCACGGGATTGAGTACGCTGAGGTGGACGATATGAAGGGAACCGGACGGCATGGGCTTTGGTTTCAACCGCTAAGATCCGAAAACGTAGCGTTATCCGCCTAACTGATGGGAGAATCCCTTTTGCCCTTTATTTTTGCTCCAAATCAACGTCATGAACGAATACTGGATAGAAAATGGCCCGGTTGATCCGGATCCCCTTCAGGCTGACCTCCTGCCACTCGATACCTACCGTGAAGCTCATGCTGGCATGGTGATCGCCTGCCACGACATTTTCATTGAATACATGGGCGGAATGCTACTGGTAAGGCGCACCAATTTCCCTGCTGTGGATATTCTGTGGCCCATCGGGGGACGGGTGGCTCGGGGCATGGGAGCCGAGGATTCCATTCGACTAAAGGTCAGGCAGGAGTGCAACCTCGACCTGAGCGATGTCGAGGTGATCGGCCACGCTCGGACTTACTTTTCCACCGATCCCTTTGGACATGGCAAGGGGACTGACAGCCTCAACATCGTCCTTCGTGCCAAAGGCTTCGGCGAACTCAAACTGGATGACCTTCACGAGCGTCCCAGCATCATCAAACCTGAGGAATACACCGACGACTTTCGGGCGCAATTGCATCCCTATGTACGGGATTATATGGATGTTTGCTGGAGGTAGGAAGAGGGTGTACCTGATCGGTTTGAAACGTCGAATCACGCCCCAGAGGGATCAGCCAGCGACTTATTTCGTCCCCAAAACTCCCCTACTGCCTCATCTCCAGAAACGCTAACAATTCGTCGTAGTCTTTGGCGAATGCATCGTTGCTGCTAATTCTCCGACGAAAAGCGGGAGCCAGTTGTCGCAGTTTCTGAGCGGAAGGTTGCCGATTGAGGGTGTAGACAAAGTCCATTAGCTCATCGTGATCGACATGGCGCTGCCAACCTTCAAATTCTTTGGAGATCAGCCTCAGAGCCAGATCATTATCGGAACGAAACTTCCGAACCAGCTCCATTGCCTGGCCATTATTGCGTTGAGCGCTGGCCTCATCAAGGAGCTCTGCCACCTTCTCCACAAGTTTGATATACTTCATGGAGGTGTCGTGGTTGCGCAGGGCATAGTTGGTCAGCTCCGTACGGCTTTCCGGGCTCAGGGCACCGTCACGAGGATCCTTGCAGGCACCCAGAACCAGCAGGAGTAAAATCAGGATAGGTACTTTATGAAAAAAGTGTCTCATAGAGAGAAACGGCATTCGGCTGTATATCTATCCTTAAAGATAGCATTTTGTTTGGTTCTCAGGAGCAGAGGCGATATTATTGGAATCGCGGAGTGAATTGTTTGCCAATTCTTCACCACAAAAACTGTCAAAAACATGCGCCTAAAAGTGCTCTTTTGCCTCCTGCTGGGAGGAGCTTTGCTGATGCCTTCTTTACAGGCACAACTCTTTGGGAAGAAGGACTCCCTGGTGGTCCTGCATACTCCTGAAGGAGACATCACCCTAAGGCTTTATGAGGAAACCCCTATTCACCGAAGCAACTTTCTGAAGCTCGCCCAGGAAGGGTTTTATGACAGCACGATTTTTCATCGAATCATTAAGGATTTCATGGTTCAGGGAGGAGATCCCTACTCCAAGAACGCCGCTACCCGTTCCCAGTCTGGTCAGGGCAGTCCGGGTTATACCCTGCCAGCAGAATTCAACCCAGCATTTTTTCACAAGAGAGGGGTACTGGCAGCGGCCCGTATGCCAGATAACGTGAATCCCAAAATGGAATCCAATGGGTCACAGTTCTACATCGTACAGGGCAAAAAGTTCAGCGATGCTGAGTTGGAAGGAGCGCAGCGGAGAGTTCAGCAGATCCTTGGACCAGACTATACCATCAGCGAAGAAATGCGTAAGGTGTATCAGGAGGTAGGCGGAGCCCCCTGGCTGGACCAACAATACACCGTATTTGGGGAGGTAATCGAAGGCATGGAGGTTATTGACAAACTTGCAGACTTACCACTGCGAGGCAGTCGCCCCGTCGAAGACATTTTCATCACTGCGGAGGTCATCGTGATGAGAAAGAAAAAAATTACCAGGGAATACGGGACGGAGTACTAAAAAATAATTGTCCGCTTTTAGCCCGACTGCAGGGAACCTCTTGGCAGTGGTTTGCGATATAGAAGCGAGGGATCTGTGAGAACAGTAGGCATATCAACTGCATGAAGCAAACATTTACACATCTATTCATACTGACTTGTTTTTTCTGGTTACTCAGTGGCTGTGATCGGGACAACCTGCACCCAGTGCTTTCCCCGGGTCTATTGCCGTTGGAAGAATATACCGCCTGGGGAGACGGATTTACAGCCGGTTTCACCCAGGCTTCCTGGCAATACCACGGACTACCCGGACTTTTTGCAGAAGGTCAACAGTATGCCTATCCCAATCTCCTGGCCCAGCAGTTTTCGCTGGTAGATACCAACGTCCATTTTCAACAGTACCTGACACCCGGCAATGGTTCCGGATACTTCCTGCTCGAGAGCATCGACTCCGATCCCTGCGAGGAGCAACCTCCCAGTTTGTACCGGGAAATACTAGCAGCAGATCCCATCTGGACCGAGCCTACAGATTCGCAACCTGATAACCTGGCCGTCCCCTATCTTTCCGTGGCCAAAACCATGGATGAGGACCTATACTGGAAGAGTCCATTTGCATCGCGTTTAGGGCTGGAAGGCAGTTACCTCCAGGCCATGGCAGATGAGCAGGGACGCATGGCGACCCTTTGGCTGGGACTGGAAGACGTGCTGGGATATGCCATGACCGGTACTGCCAGTGCAGCCTATTCTGCTACTTCTGTAGAATTATTTGCTGACAGATTTGCCCAAATGCTGGATCAGTTGACAGCCTCCCCCCTGGGCCGTGACTATCTGATAGTAGGTAACATCCCTGACCCCACCAGCTTTCCCTACTTTCAGGCCATGCCTCATCGATTTGCCTCAGCCGAGGATTGTGGCAACCGTAGCTGGTTGATTTACTTCCAGGACGCAAACACCGGTGACGTTCGTTTTGCCTCAGAAGAAGACCGGGTACTGCTATTGGCCCAGCAGGAACTGGGAAAATCCAACGACCTTCCCGGCCAGAAAGGCCTGCATCGGGAGAACCCACTGCCCGCCCAGATGGTACTTTCCAGAGAAGGGGTAAAAGAGATACAGGGGATTGTGAAGGACTATAACCGAACCATCGACAGCCTGGTAACCGACTTAAATGGCAGGAAAGGCTACATCGCAGCAATCGTAGTGGACCTTCATCAGCAGTTTGAAGAGTTGAACTCTGGTCAGGTGATCGACGGGGCCAATGTTTCCAACACTTACCTGTCCGGTGGAATTTTTGACTCCGATGGCCGCAACCTCACCCCCAGAGGTCAGGCATTCGTAGCCAATGCGTTTATCAAAGCCATCAATGAAAATACCCCATGGAGGGCCCATTTACCCCTATTGGATCTGGGTAACTATCCCGGGATGAGGTATCCCTGACTTATTTTGTTTTTTTGGCATATTCTGGCTTAACTTCATCAACCATTGCGGTCATAGCAGCATCGTTATAACTGTAACCCCATCCCAAGGTTGAAGCCCATATGTCAGAACAGCTATTTCAGCGCGAATTTGAATGCCCATCATGCGGTGGTCCCATGGCCCAGCGCTCACCTGGTGCCCGCACCCTTGTGTGTGGATACTGCGGCCAAACCAGCCATTTGAATGCAGACTCCCTCGAATCCGCTGGAGACAAGCACCTGTTGGTGGACTATGGCTCGACCCTGTCGATCGGTCAACAGCGTCGCCTCGTCAATACCGAACAGACTATCATGATCCTGGGCCGAATCAGGTTGAAATATGAGGATGGATTTTGGGATGAGTGGTATGCCATAGACCTGGACAATGGTTCAGGAGTCTGGATTCAGGAAGATGACGGACAGTTCGTCATCTTTAAGGCAGTAAAAGAACTGGTTTCGGTACCTGATTTCGATTCCTTTAGAATCGGCAACTGGTCAGACCTTGGGGGCAACTGGGAACAAACCTTTCTCACCTCCAAAAGCAGAGCTGAAGTCGAAGGCGGTGAGGGGGAACTTCCTTTTCGAATCATTCCGGGAGAGCCGGCAGACTTTGTAGAAGGCGTGGCAAATGGCAAGGTGGTCAGCGTAGAGCTTCTGCCCGATGAAAAAACTCTTTACCTTGGAGAACCGACACTCCTGGTAGAAATGGCCTTGGCATAAAATTTTCCCAAACAGCATCCCCAAACCTCACTCATGGACGCCTCTACGACCCAAAATACTTCCCAACCATCCATTCGACAGTTTGATTGTACCGGCTGTGGCAATGCCCTCAGTGTGCTACATCCCCGTGCGAAAGAGATTGCCTGCCCCTATTGTGGTTCTGTTTTGGATGTCAACTCTGAAGCTCACCAGATTCTTTCCAAAATGGGAGGCCCGGAGCGTCATGAGCCATTTTCATTCCTCAAACTGGGGATGGTGGCAGAGTTTCCGGATGGCAAATACCAGTTCATCTCCCGGACCAGATGGCGTCAGAAGTACAAAGAATTTTGGCGGGAAGAAGGCGAAACAGGATATTCCAACGAGGTCTGGATCTATGACGAATGGCTCCTCATCGATGAGAATCGGACATATCTCTACCTCGTCGAGGATAAGGAAGGATACTGGATTTCCGAAGAAATCATCCCCGAAACGCCAACCTTGCTGCCCCGCGATCTGCGAATGAGCTTCTTCAAAGGGCAGCCTGAGCGGCAGGTACAGGAGTATGGGAATGCCGAAGTCATCTATTTTGAAGGGGAATCCAATTACCAGATTACCAAAGGAGATCAAATAAGATTCGCTTCCTATAAAAACAATGGAATCACCTACAGTGCCGAGTGGCGCATGGTTTCCAAGGATGAGATCAAGGAAGTGGAATTTTTCCAGGAAACGCCGATCTCGCGCCGAAAGGTGGTGGAAGCCGTTGGGGACAACGAGGAAATGGCTGTCCTGGCCCAAAAAGCTTCCGACTGGAACTTTGTCTACCAGGTAGCCCGGATTGCGATGTTTGTTTTCCTTGCAATGACACT
Source organism: uncultured Bacteroidia bacterium (assembly GCA_964343195.1). GTDB lineage: Bacteria > Bacteroidota > Bacteroidia > J057 > J057 > CAYVAP01. The sequence goes on from CAYFIR010000113.1 coordinate 7,895, forward strand.
GTGGACCTGCACCAGTTCGGGGACCAAACTCCATGAGCAGGACATCCCACTGACCTCAATACTCGGTGAAAATGGCTATCTGTCAGAGCCGTTTGAAATACCACGTGAAGGCGTATACAAGTTGTCTCTCACCGCCAGAGATCTGGCTAACAATACCGAGGTGTATGTTTTCAGCTATATCCTCGACTCTGAAGGGATGGCCCTGAACAGCATTGAAGAGACATTTTACTATTATACCGGGTACGATTCGGAGGGTCAGTGGACAGAATCGGACTTCTCTGGCGGAAAGCGCTTTCGGGTAACAGAGACTGGAACCTACCGGGTACAGTTTTTTGCAGATTCCGAAACCAGCATTTTTGGGGGTACTGTCCGAATCGAATTAAACGAAGGAGTAATGTTAACGCGTTATGCCTTTATCGCCCTGCTCATCAGCATTGTGGTCATGGTGGTTGCGGGATCAAAAAGAAAAGTATAAGCACTTATTTCCATTGAAAGACTATTATGGGCGCATTATCAAAGCTTCTTGTGGTTTTCTTGTTTGGCGGAATGGGCGTAGCCGCCTACACTGGCTCAGTCATGGGGTGGGGTCTCGGAGGTCTGAGAAATCAGAAAACCGCCTCAGTCATAGAAGAAAACTGCCCCGATTATCGGCGTCAGCCCAACGGAGACTGTCTGGCGCGCACCTACCGCAGCTACTATCTGGTGCGTGGCATCAGAGGAGGTGGATTTGGCGGTGGCAAATAATCCTTCTACTGCTATTCCTTCCCCTCTCCGGTGACGCACAGGGTTATCTGGGACAAAGGTGGATTGTAGGAGTAGAAGGAAGCGGTAGCTTTAACCTCAATCAGTGGCTGGGCCGCACCTCAGCTCTTCGAGTTCAGTATCGGCTCGGAGGAAATCTCGAGTATGTTTACTCCAAAAGAGTTTCCTGGGGACTAAGCATAGCCCCGTATCACATTCAGACCTTCTACCAGTATCAGAGTGGCTACGGCCTCTTGCAACTGCGGGGGCAACTATATGAACCCTCCCTGCGAATCTATACCTTCCTACGTCGGGGCAATATGGCGCCCCTCGGTGCTTACCAGCGCTTTTCTATTGTTGCCATCCGTAACCAGCTAACAGATCTGGATAACAACCTGTATCCAGACGAAAGGTCCTTTCTCGGCATCTACTATGACCTATCCCTGGGGTATGGCATTGGCTATCAAACCATTATCAAGGATCGAATCGTCATTGACGCCCGCTTGCAAGCAGGATGGCCACTAAACCTCAATCGCTATCGGCAGACCTCCGAGGTAGAACATTTTATCACAGATGCCATGACTGTTAGAATGAGAAGGTACCTGTTGCTCAATGCTCAGGTAAAAGTCGGTTGGCTACTCCCCTTCCGTAAAAACCGACTTTCGCAGAATTAGGAAATAAATTCTAAACCCCTCATTTCCTTGCCACTGGAAATTCAAGGGCATATATTTATATAAAGGATTCTACATATACTATATGATCGCCAAGTCAAATCGTTCAGCACGTGGAACCGTCCAGTGTGACAATACCACCATGCACCTGCTAAAGGCCAATGATTTTGTTGCCGAAAACATCCGACAGCGCATGGCCAGCTCCAATATGCTCCTGATCAACCTGGTATCTTCACCAGGGAGCGGAAAAACCACGCTGTTACAGGAAACTGCCAAGCGATTAAATGGCCGAATCAACATGAAAGTGCTGGTTGGAGACCTGGAGACCGAGCGGGATGCGGATCGACTGCGCGAAGCGGGAGTAGAAGCCCTACAAATTGTCACCGGAGGCATCTGCCACCTGGAAGCCCAGATGATCTGGCAGGGGATGGAGCAACTGAACATTGAGGGAACCGACCTGCTCGTCATCGAAAACGTCGGCAACCTCGTCTGTCCGGCGTCATTTGACCTGGGCGAAGACTTTCGCATCACCCTCATTGCCACCACCGAAGGCGACGACAAGCCCAAGAAATACCCCAAAATGTTCCTGACCAGCGACATGATGCTGGTGACCAAGTCTGATTTGCTGCCCTATTTGCCCTTCGAAGTCGAAAATGTGGTGCAGGATGCCCGAGACATCAACCATGAACTGGAATACCTGACCATCAGCAGCCTGAATGGCGAAGGCCTGGATGAGTGGTGCGATTGGCTGGTGGAGAAGGTAGCCGAGAAGAAGAATTCCGAATTCGCAGTTCGTAATTCGTAATCACCCTGGTTTACGAATCACGAATTCTCAATTTCGAATTCTAACCACGAATTCCATGCCTACCTGGCTCATCAAAATAGAAGGCATCGTACAGGGGGTTGGGTTTCGCCCCAGGGTGTATCAACAGGCCCTCGACATGGGCATAGCGGGAGAAGTGAGCAATGGAACCGAAGGCCTGCGAGTCAGGTTCAACGCCGATGAAGTAACCGCCAAACAGTTTTACCAAACCCTCCTGCAAGCCCCGCCCTATCAAGCCGTCATCACGAGTAGCCAGCTACTACCAACTGATAAACAGTTCTTTGAGAAATTTGAAATCGTTGAAAGTAAAGCTACCGGCAAGCGTCGGTTGCGACTGACTCCAGATTATGCGCTGTGCGATGATTGTCGGGTCGAGCTAAAGGAAGAAGGCAACCTCCGCCAGGACTACGCCTTCATCACCTGCACCCAATGCGGGCCGCGCTACTCGATCATCACGGACCTGCCGTATGACCGCCCGTTTACGACCATGGCAGATTTTGCCATGTGTCCAGACTGCCAGCGGGAATACGGCGACCCCACAGATCGGCGCCACTTTTCCCAGACCAACTCCTGCCCTACTTGCGGCATTAGCCTCAAGTTCTATGATGCAGAGGGAACAGTCATGGAAGGGTTGGACGCCGCACCTATCATAAAAACAGTAGTCTCCCGATGGAAAGCCGGGGAAATAATCGCCATCAAAGGCATAGGGGGCTACCTGCTGACTTGCGATGCCCGCTCTGAGCAGGCTGTCAAGACCTTGCGTGAGCGAAAACAGCGGCCTTTCAAGCCACTGGCAGTGATGTATCCGAGCCTTGAGCATCTGAAAGGGTTTTCACTGAGCGACCCACAGCAGAAGGCCCTCACAAGTAGTGAAGCTCCCATCGTCCTGCTGCCGATGCCAGTCCCATCAGAGCTGGCACCTTCGGTGGCTCCGGAGCTTCGGGAATTGGGCGTCATGTTGCCCTATGCGCCTTTGTTTGAGCTACTGCTGGACAAGTGGCAGGGGCCCATCGTGGCCACAAGTGGCAACCTGAGCCATGCGCCCATTGCGCATCAGCCAGCAGAAGGCGAAGCCCTGCTCCACATTGCGGATGCGGTGCTGACTCACAACCGCCCCATAGCGGTACCCCAGGACGACAGCGTAGTGCGGTTCACGCCCGGGAGCCATCAGCGCATCCTGCTGCGGCGTTCGCGCGGCATCGCCCCGAACTATTTTCCGCAGCAGCCACAGGCTGCACGGCACCTCTTCGCTACCGGAGCCGACCTGAAAGCCTGCGTGGGACTTTGGCACGAAGACCAACTCTATCTGAGCCAGTACCTGGGGGACCTCACTCACTATGACGTGCAGGTCAATTACGGCCGAACCGCACAGCACCTGATGGAAGTAGTCCATGCCAGGCCAACCACCGTGCTCCATGACCTGCACACGGGCTATCACAGCACGCGACTTGCCAAAGAGTGGGCCGCGACACGCTCCGTCGAGACGCAGGGATGCCAGCACCATGAAGCACATTTTGCAGCCGTGCTGGGAGAACATGACCTACTGGAAGCCCAGGGACCAATTTTAGGGGTGATCTGGGACGGAACGGGCTACGGCCATGACGGGCAGATCTGGGGAGGAGAATTCTTTCGCTTTGAGGCAAAGGAGATGAGACGGGTGGCCCAGTTGGCATACTTCCCCATCATCGCGGGCGACCGGATGGCGCGGGAGCCTCGCTTATCGGCCCTGTCGATTTTGCCGGGAGAAACCGCCCTGCAAGCGCGCTTTACGGCGATGGAAGCCCAGTTGTACCAGCGTCTGATCGAAAAAGCCAACCTGCACACCAGCAGCATGGGCCGCCTGTTTGATGCGGTGGCTTCGGTACTGGACATCCGGCAGCAACAGACCTACGAGGGCGAAGCAGCCATGATCCTCGAAGCTCAGGCCGCAGCCTTTCTCCAGACAGGAAAAACGGAGGCGTATGAATTGGCTTTTCCGGCCTTTGCCCCACAGCAATTGCTCTGCCTCATCCTCGAGGATAGGCAACAGGGAAAAAGTAGGAGAGAAATTGCCGCGAGGTTCCACCTGACGCTCGTCGCCTGGGTCGCGTCGGTCGCCAGGCAGCAACAAACCCGACGAATCGCCTTCAGTGGCGGCGTATTTCAGAATGCCCTGCTGGTAGACCTGCTGATCGAAGGGCTGGGTAGCGGGTATCAGCTTTACTTTCACCAACAACACTCTCCCAATGATGAAAATATTGCCTTCGGGCAGATGATGTTATATGCGATGAGAAGCGAGAATTCAGACTGGAAAGCGTAATTCTTCTCTGACTTCTTTTCTTCCTGAATCCTTCCTTTTTCAATCTTCCTTTTCCACCCTTAACCCCATAAAAAACATGTGTCTCGCCATCCCCGGAAAAATCGAATCGATAGAAGCCAAATTTGACGGACTGGTCCGCATGGCCCAGGTGTCATTTGGGGGCATCATGAAAGAAGCCTCCCTCGAAATGGTTCCACAAGCCAAAGAGGGTGATTACGTCCTTGTCCACGTAGGCGTCGCCATCAGTGTCGTCAACGAAGAAGAAGCCAAGAAGACCTTCAGCTACCTCGCCCAAATCGGTGAACTGGAAGAGCTGGAAGGCGATCTCAACGACCACCTCCCGGATAAGAGTGTGTATGAGAAGAATTCGTAGTTCGTAGTTTCCCGCTTCGCGGGATTTCGCTGCGCTCAACGTGGTGAAAAGTTCGTAGTTCGTAGCTGGGTACTTACCTGAGGCCCAATGGGTTACAACCATTTCACCCTATTCCACCCCGCCCATATTTCCCTTATACACCCTATACACCTCCATACCTCCATACCTTCATCCCCCTCCACTCCTCCTTATGAAATACCTATCCGAATACCGAGATCCAGATCTGGCCAACCAGTACCTGGAAGAGATAAAAAAGACCGTCACGCGGCCCTGGTCGATTATGGAAGTCTGTGGGGGTCAGACCCACAGCCTGGTCAAGCATGGCATCGTCAACGTGCTGCCCGATGAGATCACCATGATCCACGGTCCAGGCTGTCCGGTATGCGTGACGCCACTGGAGTTGATTGATCAGGCGGTTTACCTGGCGGAAAAAGAAAATGTCATCCTCTGTTCCTACGGAGACATGCTGCGCGTGCCAGGAAGCCATAAAAGCCTGCTGGAAGCCAAAGCCCAGGGGGCCGATATCCGCATTTTGTATTCTCCCCTGGAAGCAGTCAACCTTGCAGAACAAAATCCCGAGAGGGAAGTGGTTTTCTTCGCCGTAGGCTTTGAGACCACTGCTCCCGCCAATGGCCTCTCGGTGGTTCACGCCCAGCGACGCGGCATATCCAATTACTCCATTCTCACCTCACACGTGCTGGTGCCACCGGCCATGGAGGCGGTGATCAATGACCCCGAAAGCCACATCGACGCCTTTTTAGGGGCGGGCCACGTCTGCACCATCATGGGCATCGAGGAATACGGCCCCATCGTCGAAAAGTACAACATCCCCATCGTGATCACGGGATTTGAGCCAGTGGACATGCTTCACGGCATCCTGATGGCGGTGCGTCAGTTGGAAAGAGGCGAAGCCAAACTCGAAAACCAGTATAGCCGGGTGGTGAGGCCAGAGGGAAATCCCGCAGCGATCAACACCATCCACGAAGTATTCCGGGTGGATGACCGTGCCTGGCGCGGCATCGGGGTGATCCCTCAAAGCGGGTATGAGCTACAGCCAGCCTTTCAGCAATTTGACGCGAAATCAAAGTTCCAGATCGACATCGAAGCCGTCGATGAGCCGAGCGAATGCATGGCTGGACAGGTGCTAAAAGGCATCATCAAACCCCATGAATGTCCCGAGTTTGGCAAGCGCTGTACCCCTCGCAATCCGCTGGGCGCGCCAATGGTCAGCTCTGAAGGAGCCTGCGCCGCTTACTACAATTTCTCCAACGTCCTCGATTCTCTGGAAAAAGCAACCTCATGAGCGATTCTCCCATACGCATGAACCTCAGCTGTCCCATGCCCAAGCTGGACTTTGACGTCATCACACTGGGGCATGGCAGCGGTGGCCAACTGACCAATCAGTTGCTGGACAAGGTCATTTTCGAAGTCCTGCACAATCCGCTGCTCGATCCCCGCCACGATGCAGCCACGTTTTCAATCGACGGCCCGATGGCCTTTTCGACCGACAGCTTTGTGATTTCGCCAGTGTTCTTTCCCGGAGGCAACATCGGGGAACTGGCGATCAACGGCACCGTCAATGATCTGGCCATGGGAGGCGCGGTTCCCAGGTACCTTTCACTGGCCTTCATCATTGAGGAAGGGCTGCGCATGGAGGAGTTTTGGGAAATTCTCCAATCCATCAAAAAAGCTGCTGACGATGCCGGGGTAAGTATTGTCACCGGAGACACAAAGGTCGTCGAACGCGGCAAGGGGGACAAAATTTTCATCAATACCACGGGCATCGGGGCGGTGCATGCTTCGGCCAATATCGGTACCCAACGCATTGCTCCGGGCGATCGGGTGCTCCTGAGCGGACCGATCGCCACGCATGGCATCGCCATCATGTCGCAGCGGGAGGGGTTGCAGTTTGGGACCACGCTGGAAAGCGATACACAGCCGCTGCACCGGGCTACGCTGGGTTTACTTGATGAATTTGGCGACGAGGTCAAATTTCTGCGCGACCCGACCCGGGGCGGAGTAGCCGCCAGCCTGAACGAAGCCGCCCGAGACTGCCGTCTGGGAATTGACCTGACGGATCGGCACATTCCCATGCTGGAAGAAGTGCGAGGCGGCTGCGAATTGCTGGGCCTTGATCCGCTCTATGTGGCCAATGAAGGCGTATTCCTCGCCATCGTAGCGCCGGATAGAGCGGAAGAAATGGTAACCAGGCTCCGCCAAATGCCCGGATTTGAGCAGGCCACCCTTGTGGGAGAAGTAGTGGAAGAACATCCGGGACAGGTCATCCTGCACAGTGGCATCGGCGGCAAGCGGGTGGTACACATGATGGTGGGAGAGCAATTGCCGAGGATATGCTGAGAGGAGACCGCTGCGCTGCGAGAAGTCAGAACGTCCAGGCGCTCACCGCGCCTGAACTGCGAGAAGCGAGACTGGAAAAAGCAGCTCTTCTCTGACTTCTGACAGTTCCGGTCAGTGAGCTTGCCGAACTGATCGGAACGATCTGACCTCCGACTTCTCTTTTCTCCTCCTTCTGACTTCTTTTTTATGCCAATGAACAAAACCATCCATAATAGCAAGCTGGTATCCAGCATCCGCCTGTTCAAGGGCGAGGAGGCCAATCCTTTCCTCGCACCGAGGGGCGTATGCCTCCACAATGGCCAACTGCTGGTATCGGATACGGGCCAGAACCGGGTGTTTATCTGGAACCAGGTCCCTCAGACCGAGTATCAGTCCCCGGACGTCACCTTAGGACAGTCCAGTGCGTCTGGCGTAGGCAGAAATGCAGGGGGAGCCGCTACCGCCAGTACCCTACTCTACCCTTCGGGCATCTGGACTGATGGAACCAGATTGGTGGTTGCCGATGCCTGGAACCACCGGGTATTGATCTGGAACCAAATGCCCACAGCAGACGGGCAGCCAGCAGATTTAGTCCTGGGACAGCCCGACTTTGAGTCCAATGAACCGAATGTCAAAGGCATTTCGCACGACCCGACGGCCCAATCGCTGAACTGGCCCTACGGGGTCTGGTCCGATGGGAAGAGCTTGTGGGTCGCTGATACCGGCAACCGCCGGGTGCTGTACTGGGAGGCATTCCCGAATACTTCCTATGCGCCCGCTGATGCGGTCATCGGCAAGGCTGATTTCACGGACCGGGACTACGACCACCTCAATGCGATCTGGCCATACTCGGTCAAGGTTTCGCCTGAAGGAGCCATGGCCATTACCGATACCCAGTACTACCGCGTACTGCTTTGGCACAACTGGCGCGATGCCCTCACCCAACAGGCTGATGTGATCATCGGACAGGAGAACTTTGAGGGGAATGGGCAGAACCAGTATGGCTGGTTTCCCGAGGCGCACACCCTCAACTGGTGCTATGACACCTGCTTCAAAGATGAAGGCATCCTCGTTGCCGATACCGGAAATAGCCGTATTTTGTGGCACCCCAAACTTCCTACGAAAAACAATGTCCCGGCCAGCGACCTGATCGGTCAGGATAATTTTCAGACCGGCAGCGAAAACAAAAACAGCATCCAGAGTACTGAGGGTAGCTATTATTGGCCCTTTAGCCTGAGCCTCGAAGGCGACACCCTCGCGGTAGCCGACACCGGTAATCACCGGATTGTGTTGAATGAGTTGGTTCGTAGTTCGTAATTCGTAATTCGTAATTGGGTACCCACTTGATACCCATTGGGTTATAACAATTTCTCCATATCCCGCATTCCGCCTATATTTCCCTTATACCCCCTATACACTTTATTCCCCTTATTCCGCATACCATTTTCCCGCACCCCGCCCATATTCCCCTTATACACCCTATACACCTTATTTCCCCCACACCACATCATCCTCATCCCATTCTCATAAAAATGGAACATGAAATTTCTCTCACTTTTGCGGCCATGATAGGATTTGGGCATGCATTTGAAGCAGACCATCTACTGGCAGTCAGTACGCTCGTATCGCGGTCAAACAGCAACCGTCAGGTTATCAGCAACGGTTTCATTTGGGGCCTGGGGCATACCTCGACCATTTTTCTCATTGGGTTGCTACTTATCGTATTTCAGATCCACGCGCTCAAGGAGTACTTCGAATACTTTGAACTGCTGGTAGGGTTGATGCTGGTGGTCCTGGGCATCGTGCGGCTCACCCGCGTTTCCAGTCCCAAAGCTGAGCGACACACCCATGACGGGGAGGCTTACGGCATCGGGCTGATTCATGGTCTGGCCGGTAGTGGCAGCCTGGTGTTGCTCGTGCTCGCCAATCTCGACAGTACGAGTCAGGCCCTTGGCTATCTGGCGCTCTTTGGGGTAGGATCGGCGGTCGGCATGTCAGTCGCGGCGGTTTTGCTGCGCATCCCCCTTCTGAAGGGACAAGCCTGGGAAAAGCGGCAGAAGATCTTCCGGATACTCGCCGCAGTGCTCTGCATCCTCTATGGCCTGTATATTTTTTACCAGTATATCTGAATCCGTTACTTAACCCAGGAAGATCTGCTGGAAGCTCATCTTGCGGGTTTCAGAGACAGGTAACTCCGTCCCGTCCCGTAGGAACAGGATGCCCCCTTTCTTTCGGCGCTTGTATTCAACGATGTAGCTGAGGTTGACCAGGTGGCTTTGGTGAATACGGAAAAAGCCAGACGGGACCAACAACTCCTCGTAGGACTTCAGGGTACGGGAAATGAGTGCTTTTTGCCCATTTTCAAACCAAAATCGGGTATAGTTTCTGTCGGCCTCGCAGCGCACAATAGAGTCGATGTTCACCACCTGAAATCCTTCCTGCGTGGGCAGTACCATTCTCCCCGTCTGATTGCCAGACCTGAGCATCTCCTCTCGAAACACCTCATACCGGACATCTGCCTTTCGGGATCGACTATTCGCGACTTGCCTGACTTTTTCCACTGACGCAACCAGTTCATCGGGATCGACGGGTTTGAGCAAAAAGTCCAGAGCTGATACCCGAATGGCTCGGACGGCATACTCATCGTGGGCTGTGACGAAAATGGTGTGAAAATTGACTGCTGCAACTCCCTCCAGCACATCAAATCCGGTTCCGGGCGTCATCCGGACATCGAGGAAAACCAGGTCCGGCTGGTGGTGGTCTATGGTCTCAATGGCTGCTTTGACGCTTGCGGCCTCGGCGACAACTTCCACTTCAGGGCAATGCCTTTGCAGGTGTGCCCGCAGTACCGCTCGGGCATCGGCTTCGTCGTCGATCAGTAGGGTGGAAAGTCTCATATCATGAGGGTTGAAGAGATATTGGGATGTTGGGATTTTGAGACGAAAGATATTGAGACAAGCGACTGGTTATCAACATTTTAAACTACTCGTATTGCGCGGTTTCTTTTGCATGAGTATTAGAATAGACAATAGACTTACTCAAAATCCGGAGGGGGAAGCAGAATGGACACTTTGGTACCGGGAAAATCGCTTCCGGGCGTGAGTTCTTCAAATTCTATCGGCAGGGGTTGCCCGGTCAGGATTTCCAGTGCGTGGAGCCGTTCCCGGATGATGGTCATGCCTTTCGATTGGTGGGCGGTACCCATGGCTGGCTTTCCCGATTTCCCGACCCCATTGTCTTCCACTCTCAGGATCAGATGCGCATCGGAGAGCAAAAAGCGGATCAGGAGCCTCCCTTTGCGGTCATTTCGGGGAACCAGGCCATGCCATATAGCATTTTCCACCAGGGGCTGCAGCAGGCTGGTCGGGATGTCGGTGTTGAATGGATCGATTTCAGGATCTACCTCAAACTGGTAGGTAAATGCCTGTTGACAGCGAAGCGATTCCAGGGAAAGGTAAAGGTCCAGGGTCGTGATTTCGTCCTCGATGGGATGCTCGTTTTTCCGAGCCTGGTCCAGAAATCGGCGGATGAGCTTACCGAAGCGCGAAATGTAGTACAAAGAAGAGTCTTTGTCATTTTCGGTGATAAAGCGTTGAATGGAGTTGAGGGCATTGAAGGTGAAATGGTGATCCATCTGAGCAGAAAGGGCCTCCTGCTTGACAGCTGCCATGCGAAATGAGAGGGCCATTCGTTCCCGGCGCTGCGAAAGCCGGAAGCGCCAGATCAGCCCTCCGAAGATCAATAGGAGGAATGTTAAGGGGATCATCACCCGTACCCACCAGGTCTGGTACCAGAGCGGAGTGATGGTAATTAACAGGCTGCGAATGGAGGAGGTCCACTTGCCGTCGCCATTGGTGCACCGTACCTGAAACTCATAGGTTCCCGGTTGGAGGTTGGTAAACTGTGCATTGCCCCGCAGATCGGGCACAGACCAGCTTTCATCCCAGCCCAGGAGGCGAAACTGATAGCTCAGGTTTCCTGGTCTCGAAAAGTCCAGTCCGGCATAGCCGATTTCCAGGTGTTGCTGTTGGTAGCCCTTGAAGGTAATATGCCGCTTGACCCAAACCGCCGAATCCAGTACCATGGGTTTACCCGACAGGCTGAGGCTTGTGATCAGTAAGGGCGGCGCAAAGCGACTTTGCCGAATCTCTATCTGATCCGGGTAGAAGGAGACAAATCCATTGTTTCCCCCAAAAAACATCTCCCCATCTTCTGCTACAAACGCCGAACTGGTGCCAAACTCATTGTCCATCAGGCCATCTTCCATCGAAAAGGTCAGGATATCCCCGCTCCCCCTGTCCAGTCTCGCCAGCCCCTCCGTAGTGCTTATCCACAGCCGACTTTGCTCGTCTTCCAAAATCGTGAAGACATAATCACTTGGCAGGCCATCCTTTCGGGACCACCTGCGAAAGGACCAATCTTTCAGATTAACCCGAATCAGCCCCATGCCATAGGTTCCTATCCACAGGTTGACCGAATCCCGAAAAAGATAGGTCATGGGACGTTTGTGGTCATGTTGTGTGGGATGCCACCGGTAAAGAATGGTGGAGTCCACACAAATATCCAACTGGTGCAGGCCATTTTCTGCTACCACGACTTCCCCCTCTTCTGCCCCTCCCAGGGCGTCCCAGCAGTACCCTCCGACAAGTCGCTGCCAGTTCTCGTCGCTTGGCGTGAAGAGCCACACCCCGAGATTGCCCGACAGCAACAGCGAGTCAGGGGAGTGCTCCCGAATGGTGCGAAAGAAAGAAATCTCTTCCTGTGCTCCCATTTCAGGATTGGGAACCCTGCGGACCTTTCCAGTCTCTTGGTCGAGGATTTGGGTGCCGCCTGGACGGGTGCTGAGAAGCAACTGTCCATTTTTTAGCTGGAAAAGAGACATGACGGTTTCTCCTGCGAGACCTTCCTGGGCTGATTCGTGCCATTGATCCCGGATTTTACCTGTTTCCCGGTCTATCAGGTAAAGCCCATGATTGGTGCCCACCCAGATCAAGCGGTTATCCTGGGATTCTTCGAAAGAAAAAACGACCAGTTCATGTAGCGGGAGCTCAAAGTTGCCATGGTTCACCACGTTAAAGAGGGAAGGCTTCCGCAGATTGGCCTGATTTAATCCTCCACGGGCAGTGCCCACCCAGAGAGCCCCGCTATTATCGACCAACAGGCTGCGAATGTGATCATGACTCAGGCTGTGAGGATCATCGGGATCGTGAAAAAAGGAATTTACCTCCCCGGTGAGTTGCTGTCGACAATACAGGCCCTTTTGGGTCCCGATCCACAACTGACCGTCCAGCCCTTCAGCCAGCGAAGTGATATGGGTGATGGATTTCTCACCAGAATTTCTCACCTCTTCCAGGGCCCCAGTCAGCGGCGAATATCCCCACAATGAGGTTTCTGATCCGATCCATATCACTCCGTTACGATCTTCTATCAGGCTGCGAACTTTCAGATCAGCCAGGCGAGCGAGTGCAGGGTCGTAGTTCTCAGCCGATTCAGCCTTTTTCTTGCCTCGCCGAAAGATGAACAGGCCACGGTCGTCCCCCAGCCAGATTCCTGATGGATGAGCCAGAATGCTTGTGGGGTGATCGTTGTCCTCCTGCTCATGGTAAGAAAGTACCCAGGAGGCGGTATCCCCATCCAGCACCTGAATGTTGTTTCCCCGATGTCCTCCTACCAGCAAATCCCCATTGAGGTCAGGGACAATGTGATGCACCAGTTTGGGGTGGTTTGGGAACCGTTTTCCATCAAGGGTGTTATTGAAAAAGCGCCCCCTCAGGTGATCCCACCGAGTAAGTCCCCCATAGGTTGAGACCCAAAGCGAGCTATCATTGGGTTCCGCAAACCCTTTTATCTCATTGAATATCAGAGAATTAGTATCTCCAGGCACTGTACGAAACACCTCGAACTTCTTTCCATCATAGCGACAGACCCCATCCCAGGTGCCTGCCCAGATAAACCCAAACCGATCCTGGTGCAAAGCATCTACGCTCATATTAGGCAGGCCGTCTTCCAGCCCTATGCGCCAGAAGCGAAGATCCGGAGCCTGGGCCCCCAGGTGGGGAAACAAGCTCCAGGTCAACAGAAAAAGCAGGACATTTTGTGATTTTGATGGCACTGATCGGTCGGTTTACTTTTCAGAATGTACACTTTTTCCACGAATGGGGGTATAGGGGGTATAGGGGGTATAGGCAGGGCTGTTAAGTTCTAATGGTACAAATTAATTCGCGAATATTTTTGGTAGC
>CAYFIR010000114.1:0-21298 GCA_964343195.1 uncultured Bacteroidia bacterium
TTTAGGCTACTTGTTCCAATTGGAATTGAAGCCCAGAAACTCAAAACTCACGTTACTTTATGAGAACCATTCGGGGTGTTGCTGGTTTGCCTCTTAAATCATAGACTACCCTTAGTGCAATCACCCTCATGTCCTCACATAATTCTCCGGATATTGATACCCAACTCAAGGAAGAATTTGACCGATTCATCGAGTTTGGCAACCTCCTCGATCGAACTACCCGACGCTATCTGGCCCAATACCTGTATGCGCAGTTGGTTCCGGATATTCCCATGCCTCCGGAGGAAATAGACGATACCTATTACCGGTACTTTCGCAGGGCTCTGGACCGGATTTTTGCAGACACAGATCTCTTACAACTGGTGCGGGACAAGCCCCGACTTTCTCATCAGATCGCGTCTGATACGTTGTACTGGCTCCGAAAGGCCCACGAAAACCTGCAGGCGACCAATCCATATGACGATGAACGCCAGCGACTGAGCGCTGCTACCGTGATGCCTCTGCGGGACTTTGTCAACCGATGGCACCACATCACCAACTATCTCCGAAACCAGTATCGCCGGGAGGAACTCGACGTAGGGTTTTATGAGAAGCGTTTTGAAGAGTTTATTGGCAAAAAAATCTACGAGGACCTCTCAGCATCAGAGCGAAAGGAAATCGACCGCATCTTCACCGACCTCATCGCCCAGTGGGATGCCCTCTACCAGGCCAGGCTACTTGAGTTTCAGCTGGAGAAGCTGGAAGAAGAGCAACAGGGCTTCAAGGACCTGATGGACCAGAAAATCGAAGAGTACCAGAAATTGACGGACCTGGTTTCTCCCTTCGCAGAGTATGTGGGCCGATATTGGGACATGTCTCGGGAACTGTGGGAAGACAGCAGTTTTGACATTCTTCAAAAATACCATGACCTCCTACAGGACGAAGAGTCCATCAGGGAACTGGCCGACCTCCTCGGGCGGATGCGGGAAGCGGAAATCATCTCGGATGAAGAAGTATATGAAGAGGTCATTGTGCGGCAGGAGTGGGTAGAAGACAATGAAAACAAGGCGGAAATCGTAGGTGTCAACCAGAGCAACGACCTGAATGCCCTGCTACCGTCTGAGGCCGCGCTGCTGGGGGACGAGACGACCGAGACACTGTTTCTACAGAAGTATGCTGACCGCATCCTCCAAACCTTTCACTACCAGGATCAACACCTGGTCAAGAGTGAAGACCGCTTTACCAAAGTCAGCCAGCGTACCCGGCTCAAGGAAAAGGGGCCCTTCATCGTGTGCGTGGATACCTCGGACTCCATGTCGGGAGATGCAGAACGCATCGCCAAAGTCATCTGCTTTGCCATCCTGCGGCTTGCCGCCCGTGAAAATCGCCGTGCCTATCTGATTAACTTCTCTACGGGGATCAAAACCATCGACCTGTATGACATTGGTTCATCCCTCGATCAGATCGTGGGCTTCCTCCGAATGAGCTTTCATGGAGGCACGGACATCACCCTGGCCTTGCATGAGGTGCTGCGCCAACTACAGACTGAGAGTTATCGCGATGCGGATGTCCTGATAGTCAGCGACTTCATCATGTACCGAATCGAAGATGACATTCTGAAGCGGGTCAAGTTTCATCAACAAAACAACGGCACCCAGTTTCACAGTCTGACCCTCCACAAGGATCCCAATGCAGAAGTAATCGAGCAGTTTGATACCAACTGGATTTACAATCCTGGACAAAAGGGAATCGTCCGCGAGCTATCGGGTGCCCTTCGGACCATCAGCAACCGCTGAGAAGCAGGCACATTCGTCGGATCGTTCTCTGATTTTGCCGGTTCACCCCGACAGTCCTTGAGGCAGGAGCTCTTTGGCCTATTTTGTGAAGTAGAATTTCCAGTCTCCATTTCTCAGTCAGCCGATCAAACAGGACGCTATGTCGCAGGAAGAATTTCAGAAGCTACGGGCCGAGTTGGAATCCCTCAGGCAGGAAAACCGACGATTACGCTCAGTTGCTCATATCCCCAAAAACCAGAATGGACATTCTCCCACTGTTCTCCCCAAGCATGAGAACCTGATTCCAGCGTTTAATCAGCAGCTTCAGCGCATCAAGCTCGCCAATACCCACCTGGGCAAGGCCATGGAAAACTACCAGGAATTAAGCAGGTCTCTTGAGACCCTGATTCCTGCCCTCGAGGTTCAGTTGAAAGGGTGGGTCAACCAGCTTCAGCAGTTAAAGGATTCCCAGCAGGGAACCGAGTCCGCCTACGCCTCTGTTGTAGATGGCCTGGAAGGAAAGCTAAAGAAGCTTCGAGGAGAGATGGACCAGCTTTCCAAAGAATCCGAAATGCGCCTCGGTCTATTGCAGCAGGAAAACAGCCAGTTGAAAGCCCAGTTGACCAGCCTACAGCAGGGACCTCAGCAAGCCAGAACCCAGGATACAGATGTTCCTGACAAAGGCAATGAAACCTCCCCTGCTACGGGCGCTGGAACCCCTGATGATCCATTCCGCACACTGAACATTTTTGGGATTTAACCATACGGGGATACCCGATTATTCCAGGCCAGGAGGGTTTGTTACCCCTTCTGGCCTTTAATTTTTCCAAATAGCAACCCCTGTGTTGCCAAATTGTAAAAATGACACGAAGGCCCGCCTTTAGTCAAACCCGACAGAACGAGAGTCGTAACATTATATAGACGCGATCCCCTCAACATGGTATTCGGCATGATCCGAAAAAACCGTCGGCTTTTATACAAAGCCACTGGATAAGCTGTGTCAAAATTCCGATGAATGTCGCGAATTGACACAGACCCTCCGTATACCCTTTCACTAGTTGTAACCCATAAAACCAAACGCCTATAAGGAATATTGGTACGCTAACAGTGTGCCCATATAGTTACCGATTGCACCTGAATTAAGGCCTTGATTCCCTCCATCAGGGGTGGTACCCCCCTGTGTGTCTTTGCCTGACCGGCTCTGCCGGTCATGATGAACAGTTTTTACTCTCACTTTAAACTTAGTTCAAATGTATTCACAAGAAAATGCTTTCCCCGAGAGGGGAACAGGGGTATCATTTGCCAAAATCAAGGCTATCCCCACCAGATTATTTCTGCTCGTATGGCTGCTCATCCTGGGGGTAGCCCAGGTTCAGAGCCAGACGATCGTCATCAGGGACCCAGTGGGCAAACAGTTGAGTATTGATTCGACAATTATCTCAATCTATCCCAACCCGGTAACCCAGGGTGGTACCCTAACGGTAGAGCCCAACCCAGAGGTGGAAGTCTTCGAACTTTCTGTTCTCGATGCCTCTGGAAATGAACTTTACAATACTCAGTCGCCGTACTATCAGACCCACCAGTTGTATTTACCCGTTGGGGTGTATGTATTCAGGCTGGATACCTCCCAGGGTATGGTGTACAGACAGGTAATTGTAATTGAAGATTAGAGACGGTAGCCTTTACCTCTTTGTTTATCGATCATGATCAGCAACCAGATGCGCTCCTCCAGTGGGCGCATCTGTTTTATTATTCTCTCTAAATCATCCAGTTTCTCCGGACCAGGCAATCGAGCCAGTTTCAACATCATATCCAGACAGTTTCTCACCGCCATGGTACGATGAGGATGGATTTGAGCTTCTGGCAGTTTTTCCAACCTGATTCTGAGATTACGACACTCTCTTGAGAATTCTCCTAATTCATCTTCCTGAGGATTAGGGTCATCCAACAACCTTTCCAGTTTTATCCTGAAAATAAACAGATAGAAGGCGGCTGAAAAAGAGACGTCATATTCATTCAGTTTCTGGTATATGGGACCTAATTTGATCTCCTCTTTTCTGGAATAGGCTTCCCATAGATGTATTACAAGATTAGCTATCAGTGTCCTGGAGGGGTCCAACTTCTCTACCAACTCCTTAATTGCATTCAGCCCCTGAAGAAACAACTTCTCAGACTCCCGCGGATCTTCCTCCAAATCAATCAGGTTGCAGTAGTATCGAATCATAAGAATGATGTCCCTGGCATTAATAGGCACAAACGGAAGGCTAATTGCCCAGATATGATATTTGGTAATGTATCTGAGTAATATACGGGGGTGTTCAAGCTCATACAAACTCCTGTAATTCAGGGAGTTGAGCCACATTATCCCAAACGTGCTAAGCCAGTAAGGGCCAAACCTGTGTTGCTGAGCTACCTCTTTAAAGATTTCGGACTGTTTCATCAATTCATCCAGATCGTATTTTTCCGGAGTAGCCTGTAGCTGAAAAAGCCTCAACCAGCGGTGAAGCATTTTTGCATGAGGCCACTTCTCTCCATTTCGCTTAAGAATTTCCAGCGCCTCCTCATGCTGTGGTTCGATTGTTTTATCCTTACTATGATTGAGATATGTCAGAATAGGCAGTACCTCACTAAATGCACGCACCAATTCCCGCTGTTCCATAACATCATCAAACCGCCCTTTTTTCAGCCACGAAACGGGATATTTTTCTGGCAAATAAGACCCATTTTCAAACCGAAACTCCACCCATTTTAGCCTTGCCTGATGGTACTCGACATCCCGAAGCGGCTGTCGGTCCAGGCGATTCTTTACCGTCGTGAGAGTTGTGTACATCACCTCGGGATCTACCTGGGACATGGCCTTGAGCAAAATGGTCGCTTGCTGTAGTGGATTTCCTTCTATCTCTTCCCAAATGAGAAAGCGCTCCAGGTAGCGGCTAAGTTCGGCATTCAGCTTTTGCATCCGCCGCTTGCCCTGTCCGGGAAACTCTGCCTCAAAGGTGGCAACCCAGGTTTCACGAGGCTTTTTATGCCCCAGGTTACGCTTCCATTTTTCAAAATGGGTATAGATCAGGTTTGCCCACCTTTGGGCATCGGTATCCTGGTGAGTGGACTCAAACTCCAACCACCGCAGGAATGCCCGCTGTCTTTTGCGGTCCAACCCCGCAAGAATGGAAAAAGCGCGAGGAAATGAAGGTATATTTTGCCCATTTTTCACGGACAAAACCTACACTCAAATCATTGAATTACAAAATAATACATGAGAATGTGTTCCATTTTCCACAGAAACACCCCACACACATACTTCCAAAACCCATAGTTTCTAGGAGGGTGTTCAGCAACTTTACTGATGTGAGAGCAAAAGCTGTTTCCTATAGACACAAACCATGACGCCTGAGCCCCTGCAGGCAGCTTTAGGAAAGCGTTTTTTTGTTAGTAAGCCCGGCATCACCTAGGGAGGTCGGGCTACTTCTATTTCCTCGGACGGTCTTCCCATTTTTCAGGAACGGGGTCGTGTCCGGTACCTCCCCAGGGATGGCAACTCCCAATGCGACGTATCGCCAGATAACCCCCTCGCCAGGGGCCGTGCTTTCTCAAGGCCTCCACAGCATATGTAGAGCAGGTAGGCGTATAGCGACAACTCGTCGGAGTTAAAGGAGAAATCACATACTGGTAAAATCGAACCAGGATGATGAAGATTCCGCTGAAGAGTTTGTTGAGCATACTGCAAGATACGAAGAATTGCTTGCTGAGGGCTGAATCCCCAAACCGAATTTGTTCCGTCTGCTAGCCATCCACCGTGGTTTTTCCCTACCTTTGCCCGACTATGACCTTAAGTTATACGCTGGAGCATAGCGATCCCAAATCCAATGCACGGGCGGGTCGCATACAAACCGACCACGGCGTTATCGAGACGCCCATATTCATGCCGGTAGGGACAGTGGGGAGCGTCAAAGCCCTCACCCAGCAGCACCTTACAGATTTAGTGCAGGCTCAGATCATCCTGGGAAATACCTACCATCTATACCTCCGCCCAGGGACCAATATCCTGGAACAGGCCGGAGGCCTTCACAAGTTCATCGGCTGGGACCGCCCCATGCTCACCGATAGTGGCGGCTATCAGGTTTTTTCATTGGCACAAAACCGAAAAATCACAGAAGAGGGCGTCACCTTTGCCAACCACATCGATGGGAGCAAACACCTGTTTACCCCTGAAAGTGTCGTGGATATCCAGCGAAGTATCGGTGCCGACATTATGATGGTGCTGGACGAGTGCCCCCCCTACCCCAGCGAGTACCAGTACGCCAAGGACTCCATGGAACTGACCCATCGGTGGGCACAGCGCTGCAAGGATCATTTCGAGAAAAATCCCGCCAAATACGGCTACGACCAGAATCTGTTTCCCATTATCCAGGGCAGCACCTACAAGGATCTGAGGACGCAGTCCACCGAGTTTGTCGCGGGCCTGGATCTGCCAGGAAATGCCATCGGGGGCCTCTCGGTTGGTGAGCCAACGGACATCATGTATGAATTCACTGATTTGAGCTGCCGGATCTTGCCCAGGGACAAACCCCGCTACCTGATGGGAGTCGGTACTCCAGCCAATTTGCTGGAATGCATTGCACTTGGTGTCGATATGTTTGACTGTGTGCTGCCAACCAGAAATGCCCGTCACGGGCTGATCTACACGCGAGAAGGCATCCGCAACCTCAAAAACAAAAAGTACGAGGACGACTTCAGCCCACTCGATCCAGACAGTGATTGCCCGATGGATCAGCAGTACAGCAAAGCCTACCTCCGGCACCTGTTCAAAGCCCAGGAATATCTCGCATTTACCATCGCGAGCGTTCACAACCTCGCTTTCTTCCTGTCATTGGTCAAAGAGGCCAGAGAGCGAATCGTGGATGGGACTTTTGCAAGTTGGAAGAACCAGATGGTTCCCAAACTGGAGCAGCGGCTGTAACGACGGCGTTATGTCGCTATCCTTCAAGCTTTTCCAGCATGGCCTCCCTTTCCGCAGCTACTTCTTTGAGTTGGGTGTTCAGGTGCTCTACCTGAGAAGTCTCAGCTTTGAGCAGGGCGTCAAAATCCCGAAAGTTGTCGTCTATTTTCTGGCGAATGTGTCCCACATAGCCCTTGAGCTTACGGTCCAGTTCCTCTTCCAGCAAACGACGTCCCTTTTTGATTTCCTGGGCAAATCCCTTCATGATCTTGCCCCGCTTGACGATGACCGTACCTCCAGCCACGGCGATGCCCAAAGCCGACATGATCCCTCCCGTAATGTCCAGCAGCGGTATCTGCGTCGCAATGGTCAGAACGGCCCCAATGATCGCCACACTGCCGCCAGTCAACACATTTGGGGAAAGCTTCGATGTCTCTGGCACGACTTCCCGCCCCAGGAAATGCTCCGTCTGATGGACAAATTCGTCAAACCCGTCCCGAAGGTCCTGAATCACCGCACGGCGGCGCTCTGATATTTCGCCGAAGACATCCTCCTTTTCGCGCAACGTAGCTGTGCTATTCTGGATTTTGAGGTCCACAATGCGCACCATCTGGGCGATGGACTCGGCGATTTCTTCGACGCCTTCGTTCAGGCGACGGTTCACCTGCGTTTCCATTTCGACCTTCAGTTCATTGCTGATTTCCTTGAGCCAGCGCTGTGGCGAATTGCTTTTCTTGAAGATCGAGCTAAACATTTTGCCCAGCATCGGCCCCAGGCCCAGGCCGTCGCTCAACTCCGTTTCGGCGCGGTGCGTGATGCGGTCATAGTCGCCCAACAGGGTCTGAATCAGGCTATCGATTTGCTTGTGCGAGCGTCCTTCCTGCTGGTGCTGCAACTCGATAACTTCCTCCCGGAAGCGACGATCCATCTGCAGTTGAGCCGCCATTTTGTCTACATTCTCCTTGATCCGGCCTTCGAGGGTTCCAACCGTTTCCAGGTTGGACTGCAGTTTGAGCCGATAGGCATTTCGCCCGGTGATCTCGTCGCGGATGTAGGCTTTTAATGGTCCAAATCCACTTTCCTCCTGCTTGCCTTCCAGTTCCAGCTTTGCAGAAAGGGGAAACACCTGGGGAGAATCAATGCCTTTCTTATGGGCATAATTTTTTACTCCCTTCACGTTGACTGCCAGATCCTCCGCGGGCATCAGGTCCACCTGTTGCAGCACGAAGATGACCTTCTTGCGCCAGTCAGTCCGGATATAATCCAGGAAATCCCAGGCCGACTGGCGATAGGGATTTTTGGCTTCGAATACGAACACAATCAGGTCTGAACGAGGAATGTAGCCCTCCGTGATTTCCTGGTGCTTGTCCTCGATGGTGTTGGTACCGGGCGTATCGACCACCGAGATGTGTTTGAGGATCTCGGCGGGTTGCATGATCTTTTTGAGAAAAGGATTGACTTCGATGGTCTGTGGCTCGTCCCCATAGATAACCTGCTGCACCGTATCGGTGCAAGGATCGGGAGCAACCTTCACGACGTCTGCTCCGGTAGCCAAAAGGGCATTGATAAAGGAACTTTTGCCCGTCTTGACCTCTCCCACGATCACAAAAAGAAATGGCTCGTTTACAGCTTGCCGCAATTCACTTACCGTCTGGGCCAGCCCCTCATCATGCGAAGCCTGAGCCATGTCCTGCAGGGTGGCGACCAGTTCTTCGAGGCGAAAGCGAACAGATTTCAGATTGGCTTCAAATATATCGGTCTTCATTCAAGAGAATTCGTGATTCGAAATTCGTAATTGGGAAACCTAATAGCTCCTTTCCCAATTAAGTTAAATTTCTGGATATGAATAAGGTTTGGAAGAGGGAAAGACAGATGCGTCACCATTTGAGCGGAATTGGGAAATTATGGGTCCGAGAGTCGGAAACTCCCAATTATACCTGTTCGTGGATCGGAGTCCACGAACAGCCTATACCCCACCACACAGCTGAAACGGGACTCCGATCCCCAGCCAGCCCACCACACGCTGAAACGGGACTCCGATCCCGTTTCGATCTAACTTTGGGACTCTGATCCCAACTAAATCCCAAAATGATTATCTTCCCTCCTCAACCTCTTAACAACCATGCAATTCGGCGGCTACCACATCTATGACCAACACGCCCCACATTTCCTTACCCTGACTGTCACTGATTGGATAGATGCATTTTCCCGTCCAACTTATAAGCAGTTAGCGATCGATTCTCTTAAATTCTATCAGGATTCAAGGGGATTGATCATATATGGCTACGTGTTGATGAGCAATCACCTCCATATGATCGCGCAAACCCCTGATAATAAACTGAGCGATTTCATTCGGGACTACAAACGTTGGATAAGCCGTCAAATGCGGATACTAATCGAAGAAGAAAATGAAAGCAGGCTAGAATGGATGAAAAATCGATTTGAGTGGCGCGGAAGAATTAACGCTCAAAACATTGATTTTCAATTCTGGGAAGTGGGCAACCATCCCAAAGTCATTCTTACACCCGATTTCGCCTGGCAAAAACTGGAATACATCCACATGAATCCGGTCAGAGCACAAATTGTAGCCGAACCTGAGCACTACCTTTACTCCAGTGCCATAGACTATGCAGGGGGAAGAGGGCTTCTGCCGATTGAGTTTTTGGATATCCAGATGAAGTAGATGATTGGGGAGTCGGAAACTCCCAATTATACCTGTTCGTGGATCGGAGTCCACGAACAGCCTACAACCCGACACGCTGAAACGGGACTCCGATCCCGTTTCGCCCTAACTTTGGGACTCTGATCCCAAGCCGCCCCAGCACCTGTCAACTCTGACAAAATCTCTCTAAATTGGGCTGATGGCACAGTCAGACGCTTTGCTCAGTTGTCTGTCTTTGTCCGCACCACAGAACGCCCCTACTGGAACTTCGAACCTTCAACTTTGAACTAGCACATGAAACTCCTCCACACCGCCGACTGGCACCTGGGCAAGCGCCTGGAAAACTTTTCCCGCCTGGAAGAACAAAAGCAGGTACTCAGCGAAATTTGCGACATCGCAGAACGGGAACAGGTGGACGCGGTGCTGATCGCAGGGGACTTGTACGACCACATCAACCCCTCGGTGGAGGCGACAGAGTTGCTGTATCAGACGCTGCATCGATTGGCAAATGGGGGCAAACGCGCCGTAATCGGAATCGCAGGAAACCACGACTCACCAGACCGGATCGAGGCACCCGATCCGCTCGCGCGGGCCTGTGGCATCATCCTGACGGGGTATCCAACCAGTGAGGTTCGACCATTCGAACTGGAAACCGGACTGAAAGTCCTCGAAAGCGCACCGGGGTTTGTTTCCCTCAAACTACCTAAGCACGAGACTCCTTTACGCCTGATGCTGACACCTTACGCCAATGAAGTGCGGCTGCGCAAGTTTCTCGGCGATGACAAAACCGAAGACGCCCTGCGGGAGATCCTGCAACAGCACTGGGCAGAATTGTCAGAGAAACACTGCGACGGTAACGGAGTCAACATCCTGATGACGCATCTTTTTGTAACTGCCCAGGGCAAGGAAGTCGAAATGGCAGCCCTGGAGGATGAAGGCGAAAAGTCGCTGGCGACAGTAGGCGGTGCCCAACAGATCTATTTGTCCAACCTTCCTCAAAACCTGCAATACGTCGCCCTGGGCCACCTGCACGGGTATATTCCTTTGCAAAAGGAGCCTTATCCCGTCACGTATAGCAGTTCGCCCCTCACCTACTCCGTTGATGATCGGCAGCCACAAAAGTATGTCGTGATCGTGGACGCAGAGCCCGGCAAACCCGCCACAACCGAGCGCATTCCCCTGGCAAGTGGAAAAAAGGTGCTGCGTCAGCGCTGCGAGGGAGTTGCCGAAGCCCTACAGTGGCTTGGGGAAAATCCAGGCTGTCTGGTGGAATTGACACTTGTAATCGAGGAACACCTCTCTGCTCAGGACCGCAAACGCATCCTGGATGCCCACGAAGGCATCATCCGCATCATCCCTGAGTTTACCAATCCTGAGCTGATGCAGTTCACCTCTGGCAAGCAGATCGATCTCAAGCAGGACATTCAGACGCTTTTTGCCCAGTATTTCCAACACAAAAAGGGAATGCCGCTGAATGAGGATCTGGAAGCTCTGTTTCAGGAGGTACTTAACAGTGAAAAATAGTTTGGTGATCAGTGGTCCATTTGGGTGATCAAGGTGATCGAATAACCCTTTTGTGATCACTATGACCACCTGATCACCTCGATCACACTTCTCAATAGCTGCCATTTTGTCTGTCAGCCTGACAGCTTTGTGGTGCCAAATGTGCCAAAAGCGGCCAAATTGGGGCATGGCACATTTTTCGTTTGCTGCCTGTCAAATAGCTACCTAATCACCGTTTGCTTAGGATAAACGCAAAACTTTTCAAAAACGGACTTAAATAATATGGCACTGAACATCAAACCATTGGCTGACCGTGTGCTGGTCGAACCAGCCCCAGCCGAAGAGAAGACTGCTTCTGGCATTATCATCCCTGACACCGCCAAGGAAAAACCACAACGCGGTACGGTAGTCGCTGTAGGTCCTGGCAAGGCAGATGAGCCTACCACTGTCAAAGCTGGTGATACTGTACTGTATGGCAAGTATGCTGGTACTGACATCACTGTAGAAGGTACTGACTACCTGATCATGCGTGAGTCTGATATCCTGGCCATCGTATAAGTCTGGCTGAACAAACCTCTATTCTCTAACCGATTAAAAAATCACAAAACCTTTCCATAGAACTATGGCAAAGCACATTGAATTCAACGTTAGCGCGCGCGACAAACTCAAAAGAGGGGTGGACGCTCTGGCAAACGCCGTGAAAGTTACCCTGGGTCCAAAAGGACGCAACGTTATTATCGATAAGAAATTTGGCGCACCTGCCATGACCAAGGACGGGGTAACTGTAGCCAAGGAAATCGAGCTGAAAGATCCCATCGAGAATATGGGTGCTCAGATGGTGAAGGAAGTTGCTTCCAAAACCGCTGACAACGCTGGTGACGGTACCACCACGGCTACCGTACTGGCTCAGGCCATGGTACGCGAAGGCCTGAAAAACGTGACTGCTGGTCACAACCCAATGGAGCTGAAAAAAGGAATCGACGAGGCTGTAAAAGTCGTAGTTGAGGAGCTCCGCAAAATGAGCAAAGAGATCGCTGATTCTACAGAGATCGCTCAGGTGGCTACCATTTCTTCCAACAACGACGAAGAAATCGGAAAGTTCATCGCTGATGCCATGGACAAAGTAGGCAAAAACGGTGTCATCACCGTTGAAGAGGCCAAAGGTCTTGAAACCTACCTGGAGGTAGTTGAAGGTATGCAGTTTGATCGCGGCTACCTTTCTCCCTACTTCGTAACCGACACTGACAACATGATCGCTGATCTGGAGAATCCTCTCGTACTGCTGTACGACAAGAAGATCTCTGCTATGAAGGACTTCCTCCCCGTGCTGGAGAAAGCCGTTCAGACCAGCCGTCCTCTGTTGATCATCGCTGAAGACGTTGAAGGCGAAGCGCTTGCTACCCTGGTAGTAAACAAGCTGCGTGGTGGCCTGAAGGTAGCTGCTGTTAAAGCTCCTGGCTTCGGTGACCGTCGCAAGGCTATGCTGGAAGACATTGCCATCCTGACTGGTGGTACTGTCATCAGCGAAGAGCGTGGTTACAAGCTGGAAAACGCTACCCTGGAAATGCTGGGCAGCGCCAACAAGATCACCATCGACAAGGACAACACTACCATCGTTGACGGTGATGGCGACGCTGAGATGATCAAGGCCCGTGTAAGCCAGATCAACGCTCAGATCGAAAACACTACTTCTGACTACGACCGCGAGAAGCTTCAGGAGCGTCTTGCCAAGCTGTCAGGCGGTGTAGCCGTACTGTACGTAGGAGCTGCTACCGAGGTAGAAATGAAAGAGAAGAAGGACCGTGTTGATGACGCCCTTCACGCTACCAAGGCTGCCGTTGAAGAAGGTATCGTACCTGGCGGTGGTGTTGCCCTGGTCCGTGCTATCAGCGCACTGGAGCCTGGTCGCGGTGGCATCCACGATGGCCTGCTGAAAGGCGACATCGGAGTTGGAGTAGCCCTGGTACGCAAAGCTCTGGAAGAGCCTCTTCGCCAGATCGTGTACAATGCAGGTCTGGAAGCTGGTGTGATCCTCAACGAAGTTCGCAACAGCGAAGAAGTTGACTACGGATTCAACGCCCGCATCGAGGAGTACCAGAACTTCTTTGCTACTGGTATCATCGATCCAACCAAGGTTACCCGTTCTGCTCTTGAGAACGCTGCTTCTATCGCCAGCATGCTGCTGACCACTGAGGCTGTGATCACCGACGAGCCAGAAGATGATGACGCTGGTGCTGCTGCCGCAGCTGCTGCCATGGGCGGCATGGGTGGCGGAATGCCCGGCATGATGTAATCAACGACTATTCGTTAGATAATTGATAGATCCTATGCAGCCACTCCTTTTGGAGTGGCTGTTTTTTTGTGTGAAGAGAATGGTATTATTAAGGATATGAGGGAAATGCTATATGGGCACACTGGCGAGGGAGGTTCGTAGTTCGTAGTTCGTAGTTCGTAGTTCGTAGTTCGTAGTTCGTAGTTCGTAGTTCGTAGTTCGTAGTTCGTAGTTCGTAGTTCGTAGTTCGTAGTTCGTAGTTGGGTACCAACCTGGCTACCAGAGGGTTACAAAAATCATAACTTATTCCGTGCACCTTAAATCATCTTCCAGCACCCCGCCCATATTCCCCCTATACACCTTATTCCCCTTATACCGCATACCGCCCTTATTCCCCCTACTCCTCAAATCGCAAGCGCGTACTGACTGCGCGGCTCCGGCTGTTTCTTACGCAGGGATTCCACCTGCCACTGAAACAGCCCATAAGCCAGCCCTATCCCTACCGCCAAAAGGCCGATTTTCAACCAGCGATTGGAACGGCACTTCCTGCGACAGACGTCCACCAGGCCCAGCAGGGCCAGAAAAACACTGGATCCCAGCGCGATATAGACCAGCAAGGGGTTCCAGCCAGAGAGGCTGAGCCAGAGACTTGTGGCGAATCCGAGAGAAGCAAACAGTACCAACAGAGCAAAGGGAAAAAGTCTCATTCGACCAAAACACGATTACGCAGGGTGAGGGAAAGAATGTCTGGAAGGAGTGGCTAGTGGAATAAGTTCGAAGTTCGGAGTCACTAGTTCGTAGCTGAAAGTGCTCGTGGTCAGCATTTTACATAAAAATCAGATGCTTCATTACTTTATTCTGAATACGATAGCAATTGGTTTCGGCCTACAAAAACAGCCTCAGAGAGTCCATATGGGCCTTTTTTAATTTGTGGGCTACCTTCCTCTAACTAAGGTATGTACTTAATTCCGGGCTAATAGCCACTAATTGGCTCTGCGTAGCCTGGGCAACTTTCAACCTTCAGATCCTTCGGCTGCGCTCAGGACAGGCTTTGAACCGCGAAACTAATGGCTAGTTACGATTTTTCTCATAGAGCATCAGGGTTCAGGCGGGTCTCAATTCTTCGATGTGTGGAAGAAAAATGGCATGATGGCCTCTATCCTTATTCGAATGCTGAGAATTTTCGTAAATTTTACCCGAATTTACTTCACCCTTCTTTTCCCATGCCTAGCTTTACCCAATTTCTTAACACACTGGCTATCAGGGTCCTTCCCCTACTAATCATAGCCCTTCCCATTTTTTCATACGCCCAGTACAGTACCGTCGGCAGCGCCTCTGCCAATGGTCCTGACTGCTTCACCCTCACTCCTGCAGCCAACTCGCAGGGAGGAGCGGTCTGGAGCAATACCCCCATAGACCCTAATCAGCCCTTTGACATCAGAGGGAGCATTTACCTGGGAAATAATAATGGCGGTGCTGACGGTGCAGCGTTCGTCATGCAGACAATTGGCACTTCGGCCATCGGGAGTACTGCCCTGGGAGGCAGCATCGGCTACGGAGGCCTGACTCCATCTCTGATTGTCGAATTTGACACCTACCAGAACTCCACCTGGGGCGATCCCGCTTTTGATCACGTGGCCATTTTATCAGCGGGGAACAATGTCCATACCGCAGCGACCTCCCTGGCTCCTCCTGTCGGGATACTGCCGGGAAACATCAACGCAGAAGATGGCCAGTTTCACGATGTCCGTTTTACCTGGGACACCACCAGCATGGTTTTTCGGGTGTATATAGACTGCCAGCTCACCATTTCCTACTCGGGAGACATCCGCACCATCCTCAACAATAGCAGTACAGTTTACTACGGCTTCACTGCCGCTACTGGCGGATTGAACAACCTCCACCAGGCCTGCTTTGAAAGCAGCAACACTTCTCCCGGCAACCGTACTGACCTCACCATTTGTGCCGGAGACCAGGTTACCCTGACTGCTCCTACGGGCACCAACTATTCGTGGACTCCCGCTACTGGCCTGAGTGGGACATCCTCCCAGGCAGTCATTGCCACTCCGGCTGCGAGTACCACCTATGAGGTTTCCTACCTCGACGATTGTGGCTTTACCATTGTGGATACCTTTGCGATTCAGGTTGATCCCATCGGACCTATCAACGTGGACCTGGGCTCAGACTTTGCGCTTTGCCCACTAGAAGACAGCCTGCTCAATCCTGGTCTGCCCGGTTCTTACCAATATCTCTGGCAGGATGGCAGTACCAACCCTACCCTGACAGCCATAGGGCCGGGTACCTATCATGTCCGTGTACAAAACAGTTGTAACGTCGGCCGGGATACAGTAGTAGTAACGCCAGATAACCTTCCGGCCCCTGCCTTCACCGCTCCCGACAGTATTTGTCCGGGGGAGATTACCACGCTGTCCATCTCCACCGCCATCCTGCCTGGAACCAGCTACACCTGGGATCTTGACGGAGGAACCCAACTGGGTGGGGGGGGAACGACTCCCCTGCAGGTCGTATGGGATACCGTGGGGTCAAAAATTGTCTGCCTGACCGTTTCCCGAGGCGGGTGCGAGACGACGGTCTGTGAGAATATCATTGTAAAGTCTCCGCCGGAGGTATTTCTGAATCCGGTTGCGGATCAGTGTTTCCCTGGAAACAGCTTTACCTTCACTACGGTTGGCGATATTGCCGATGTGTACCAGTGGGACTTTGGCGCATCGGCCAGCCCTGCTACCTTTCAGGGGGCCATTCCTCCCGCAGTTACATACCAGTCGCCGGGTGTCAAAACCGTCAAGCTGGTAACCTTTGGAGGAGGTTGTCAGTCGGCAGACACGGCAGAAATTTCCTTCGAAGTAATCGTACCACCTTCTGCCAACTTCAGCGTATCCAGTGCCAATATTTGCCAAAACGAGCAGGTGCTCTTTACCTACCAGGGGCAGGTACTAGGCGCGACTCAGACATATTTCTGGAATTTTGGCAATGGCGCTGTCCCTCAGACCTCTACCCAGCGAAACCCCGGGCAGGTACGCTACACCAACAGTGGCACCAAAACCGTCACCCTGACAGTCGGGTATGGCCCCTGCTCCGTGAGTAGCACCCAAACCATCGAGGTTAAGGTTACCCCAAGTGTATCTGCCGGACTGGATAAATCCTTCTGCGAAGGAGATGGCGGCGTGCAACTGGACGCCAATGTGGATAACGGTAGCGGAACTTACTTCTACGAATGGACCTGCGGTCTGGGAACCAGTTGCGGGTTTGATTCGGCCTTTGTGGAAGACCCCATGGTCAATCCCGATGGGCTGAACCCTCCAGTGGATGTTACCTACTACTTCCAGGTGACCGATGCCAATGGCTGTACCAGTAACCGGGACTCTGTGGTGGTAACTGTCAATGCAAAACCCAAAATGGATGCCGGTCCGGACTTGAGCATTTGTGAGCCAGATGCCCCTGGGATCAACCTTCAGGGAAGCATCGCAGCGGATAATCAGGCTCCACAGCCGATTACCTATACCTGGACGCCTAGTACCGGCATCAACGGAGGCCTCAATACCCTTACCCCATACGCACGCCCTGATACCACGACCATCTACACCCTGATTGGCACCTCAATCAATGGCTGTAGCTCTGAGGCGACCACACTGGACACGACTTCTTCCATGACCC
This sequence comes from uncultured Bacteroidia bacterium, assembly GCA_964343195.1. GTDB lineage: Bacteria > Bacteroidota > Bacteroidia > J057 > J057 > CAYVAP01. Next base: position 16,806 of record CAYFIR010000114.1, read on the forward strand.
TGCGGGTGCGCCCCATCCCAACGGCATTTGCTGGTCAGGATACGGGGATCTGTATCGGAGAATCGGTGCGACTGGATGGATCTGCATCAGGAGCCGGACCGGATTATACCTTTACCTGGACGGCTTCCCCTGCCGGATCTCTGGATGATCCGAGTAGTGCCAACCCCATAGCGACCCCAACTCAAACCACGGAATATACCCTGGTGGTCAGTTCCGGAGGCTGTATTTCTGCGGGAGACAATGTGATCGTGAAAGTCGATACCAAACCTACTCTCACACCCGGCACTGGCGGGGCAGTTTGTCTTTTTGAGCCATTTCAGCTTAATGCCAATGCATCAGGGGATCCAAGAGGGGATAATTATACCTATCACTGGTTCCCAGCTACGGGCCTGAACAATCCCGACATTTACAACCCGGTTGCAACGCCACTCCAAACCACTACCTATCAGGTTTGGGCCGAATCCGAGTTTGGCTGTCTTTCCGACACCCCCTCCATTACCATCAGCCTGAAGCCTACTCCCGAAGTAGAACTAATCGGGGAAGACACCACCCTATGCAGCAATGACACCCTTTCGCTGGAAGCCCGCCACAGTTTCCGCACGGCAGCAGGTGCCCCGCTGGCTTACCGATGGTATCCGGCAGGCGCAATCGTAGAGGAAATCGCTGATAATGAGGTGCGTGTAAGTCCCAATCAGTCCACTTACATCATCGTGGAAACCGAGGTAACCACCAATAACTGTGCGACGCGGGATTCCATATTCGTCAAAGTCGAACCAGCCATCACTGCCACAGTCTCTGCCGATACCACCCGTTTCTGTGCTGGAGAAAGCACCACTCTCTACGCTGTAGGCGGCAGTGGTAGCGCCCGGTTTTCATGGAGTCCAGCCGCTGGCCTGGCTGATTCCAGTAATGCAACGACACTTGCCACGCCCGACACTACCACGACCTATGCCATATTGATTACAGAAGGCGTCTGCTCCGCCACCGATGCGATCACCCTTGAGGTGAATCCGGTGCCAGAGGCGGATTACTTCAGCACCATTCCAGCTGGTTGTGGTACGTTGGAGGTCAGCTTCATGGAAAATGCAGGGGAGGATGCCGTAGGCTACATCTGGAACTTCGGAGATGGCAGTCCAGTGAGCAATGAACCTGATCCGACCCATTATTACAGTGCCCCTGGCAACTATGTCGTGACATTCACAGCCATCGGCCCGGGCGGCTGCGAAGTGGTCAATACCCAGACCACAGTTGAAGTCAGCGATGGCCCCGAGGTCGTCATCAGCAGTACGCCGGATTTGAGCGAGCCCGTTCCTTCTCACTTCGACATCAAATTCATGGCCGATGGTCAGGGGATTGAAGCATATCTCTGGACCTTCAGTGACGGAGGGACAGCCAGCGGGCAGACGGTGACCTACCAGTTCAAAGAGGAAGGTACATTCAGCGTTGAACTGACCGTAACTGGCGAAGATGGGTGTGTACGCACCATCCCGTACGGACCATTTGAAATATTCCCTGGAGATCTGCAATTGCAGAATGTGTTCACCCCAAATGGCGACGGCCTCAACGACGAATTCCGCCTGCGGTATTTCGGAGATGGAGACTATGAAGTGCAGGTGTATGACCGCTGGGGAAGGCTGGTATTTACCTCCATGAACCCCTCAGATGGATGGGATGGCACCCTGGGAGAGACTTCTGCCCCTACGGGTGTTTACTTCTATCATGCGACCATCGAGGGAAGACGGTATGAAGGCAATGTCACATTGCTTAGGTAACACTCAACTGAGAAATAACACTTTCAAAGCGGTCGCCGGACAGTCTGGTGACCGCTTTCTTTATGGTTGGCAAATAGGTTGATTTTCAATTGGCAGATGTAATGCGGATATTCTGTACCTTCCTGAAGATCCAGCCACCTCTTAATTCCAGCCTTATGAACCTGCAAAGAATCATCATCACCACTTTGGGTGTCTTCTTCACCCTATTCATGCAGGCACAACCAGATCAGGGCTTCAACTACCAGGCCGTTATCCGCGATCCTGGTGGAGCCATTCTTTCCAATACTTCTGTCAACCTGCGCTTTCAGGTATTTCAGACCAGCCCATCCGGGAACCTCATCTACCAGGAGAGCCACTCTCCTACCACCAATCAGTTTGGGCTCGTAGTAGCTGTCATTGGAAAAGGCACTCCTGACCTCGGGGATTTTGATCAGATCGACTGGATGTCTGATGAACACTATCTTATCGTGGAAGTCAGCGGCGCCAAGGTCGATACCCTTTTATTCGAAACTGTGCCCTATGCCAAGGTCGCAACCCAGATGAAGCTTCCCGACCTTCAGGATGTTGAGGTTAGCAACCCGATTGCTGACCAAACCCTCAAATGGGATGGGGCCGCCTGGGTTCCAGCCGATGACCTGGTAGACGATGCCGACAGTGATGCAACCAATGAGCTGCAAACCCTTTCCCTTACAGGGGCTGACCTGAGCCTATCTGATGGAGGAGGCACCGTGAGCCTACCGACCTATACCGCTGGAACCGGTATTGACGTAACGGGAGGTGTCATCACCAATACCGGCGACCTCGATCCTTTCAATGAAATCCAAACCCTATCCCTTGCGGGAGCTGACCTGACCCTTTCCCAAAGTGGGGGAACCGTCACCCTGCCCACCTACACTGCCGGTACGGGGATAGACGTTACGGGAAGTGTGATCACCAATACGGGTGATACTGATCCAAGTGATGATCTCACATTGGGTAGTGCAGCAGGCGGAGATTTGAGTGGAACCTACCCTTCTCCTACGGTCGGGGGAATTCAGGGGAATCCTGTTGGCTCTACCACTCCGACATCCGGGCAGGTTTTGAAATGGGACGGATCAGCATGGACACCCGCCACTGATAATGCAGGGACTTCGGTATGGTCCCTCAATGGTTCAGATGCATTTTATACAAGTGGCCAGGTCGGCATTGGCACCAGTTCTCCCGATGGAGAATTGGAAGTATTCACCAACAGTTCACTGAGTGATCCACATATCCTCCTGCATGAGAATGGCAATGACTACGCCCGATTGAACTTCGACAACAACAATGGGAGTAACTACTGGACCATCGCGGCTTATATCGCCAGTAACGTAAAGAATGATCGACTCAACTTCTGGAATGGCAGTACCGGTGACCTCATGACCCTTACCGGGGATGGGCAACTCGGTCTTAACGTAGGTATTTCCCCCAAGACCAGTTTTCACATAGGCGACGGGCATCGGGTGTTGTTTGGGACTGACACCCTGGGAAGCGGAGACAAGCTGATGTTTCTGCCCGACCTCCATGCCTTCCGGGTTGGAAGTGTAGCCTCCGGTGCCGCGAGCACCTACTGGAATCGGGACAGCATCGGGCTGTATTCTTTTGCCTCTGGACTCAATACACGTGCACAGGGTTTTGGAGCCACTGCCATGGGCCGGGATACCGAGGCCACCAATAGCTATGCGTTTGCTTCCGGCTTCTTCTCCAACGCCGATGGACAGTATGCTACCGCTATGGGATTCAATACCGATGCGTTGGCACTGGGTTCAACGGCTTTGGGATACAGCACCGATGCAGAGGAGAATTACTCATTTGCGGCGGGATATTTTGCAGAGGCCCAGGCCATCTATTCGGTTGCCATTGGGAACTCGGTGCGGGCACAGTCCTATGCCTCTATGGCAGTAGGTCGATACAATGTCGGAGGGGGGAGTGCCACCTCATGGAATACCGGTGATCCCATTTTTGAAATTGGGATCGGTACGGGTCCCAGTTCTCGTGCCAATGCGGTGACAGTAAGAAAGAATGGCAACGTAGGCATCGGAACCACTGTCCCACTTGACAGGCTGCACGTCAACGGACGTGTGCGACTCCAGACCGTTGAATACATTGAAGATGGAGGTACCAATGAAATTGCGGTAAGAGGCGATCTAAGACCTACTTCTGACAATACGTATGACCTGGGCACCTCTTCGCTTCGTTGGGACGATGTATATGCCACATCTGGTACGGTCAATACTTCTGACCTTCGCCTCAAGGAAAACATTCAGCCCATTGCCTATGGACTGGAGGAAGTCATGCAACTAAAGCCCATTTCCTATACCTGGATCGAAGCCCCCTACCAGGGAGTCAAATTGGGCCTTGGGGCACAAGACCTACTGGAGGTCATTCCAGAAGTCGTCAAAACCACCAACTTTGAGCCAGATGAAGAGACAGGAGCTTTGACTGAGGTAGAATTGGAGCAATTGGGTGTGTACTATTCCGACCTGATCCCGGTACTGATTCAGGCTACTCAGGACCAGCAAGCCATCATCGAGGCTCAGGAAGCCAGAATTCGGGCGTTAGAAGAAAAGCTGGAAGCTTTGGCCAAGGAGTGATGGGAGTTCGGAGTTTCCCGCTCTGCGGGATTTCGCTGCGCTCAACGGAGTTCGGAGTTCGGAGTTCGGAGTTCGGAGTTCGGAGTTCGGAGTTCGGAGTTCGGAGTTC
>CAYFIR010000115.1:0-20569 GCA_964343195.1 uncultured Bacteroidia bacterium
CAATTCAAAAAGGTATAAGCAGACTCTCTCAAGCCCTTTTCATCGGGCGAAACTATAGTCTAGTGGAGTGAGTTCGACGTCGATAGTTTCCCGCTCTGCGGGAAAAGTATTGCTGGTCAATATTTTGTACGAATTGCGAATGGGTAATTACTTAATTCCTTAGGCATTAGTCGTCTATCGAACCAGAGGGACCAGTACCTCTGAGTCGCTATCCAGGCCATTTGGCAACGGGAGTCCCAGGATTTCGGCCACCAATGGATAGACATGGATGTTTTCGAAGGGAGGTAAAACCGAGTCAGCAGGTAACTGTGGGCCTTTGGCGTAGAAAATAGCTCCCATTTCCGATACTTCGTAGGGATCATAGCCATGTGTACCGGTGCTGACAGGCACCCCCCAGCGGCCAAATACGTATGGAGGAATAGCTTCCACCACAATGTCTCCTACTCGTTCAGTACCACTGAAGTGGAGGTGCTCGTCCAGTTCTGCTGGATAAAACACCCGAATGGGGTGCCTCTCTTCTCTGGCCTTCAGTGCAGCGTACATCCTGCTCACTTCCAAGGAGTCTTCATGGTAAAGTAATGTCTGTGTACTGGCTCTGGCCACTTCCCAACCTTCCAGGTCAACCAGTCGATCCAGCAATATGGGTTCGTCCTCGTTGATCGCGATCATTCCGTGGTCAGAGACCACGATCAGCGTTACAGGAAGGTTCATCGCCTGAAATGCGCTATCCAGTTGCCCGATGCGACGGTCAACTTCCAGCACTGCCTCACGGACCTCCTCATGATCCGGGCCGCGCTGATGTCCCCGGCTGTCAACGAGGGAGAAGTAGCAGGTAATCAGGTGAGGGCGAGTCTCTTGTGGAAGTTTTAGCCAGTCGATCACCTGATCCACGCGATCCTGATGGGGCACGCTCCCGTCATATTGGTACCAGTAACTGGGGCGAATGCCCTGTACATCAGCCTCTGAGCCTACCCAAAAGTAACTGGCCGCCAGCAGGTTGTTTTGCTCGGCGAGTACCCAGAGGGGCGTACCGCCATACCAGGAGCCATCTTCGACTTTTTCCCGGTCGCTGATCTTGTATAGGGCTCCTTTTTCCGCATCAAAAAACGTATTGCCAACCAAACCGTGGTGAGCTGGATACATTCCCGTCACGAGGGTATAGTGATTGGGAAAAGTCTTGGAAGGATAGCTGGGCAGCATTTTCTCGGCGCTTACGCCTTCTTTGGCGATGCGTAGTAGGTTGGGAGCCTGGTATTTTTCAGCATAGTCATAGCGAAATCCATCCAGGGACACCATGACCACGTAAGGTTTATCCAGTTGGATCGCGGCATTTTGACGATCAGGGGTAGTCTGAGGCTCAGGGTTTTTGCAGGCGAATAGCAAAATAGCTATCAGGGGAAACAGGAGGTTTTTCACAGATTCAGATTTTGAAGCGAAGGATGACCAAATTTAACAGTCGTCCGGATGGGAAAAAGAAAGGACGGGATATTTCATATTATGATAACAGATAGGGCTTCCCCCCAAAGGAGGAAGCCCTGATGGAAAAGAAAGGAAATGTCTTTCGTCGGCCTTATGGCTTGATAAAGGAGACTGTCTGCTTTTGAGTTCCCATGTTGACGTTGAGGTAATAAGTACCTGCGGGCCAGTCGGCTACATTAAGCTGGATCAATTGTTCCCCGGCAGAAACCTGTCTGGCTCCCTGGGTCATCATGCGTCCGTCGATGGAGATGATTCGCCAGCTGAGATTGCCATCTTCTGGAGAGGAGATACTCATGGTACCGGATTCCATCATCGGGTTTGGATAAACCTTTACAGCCATCTGGGTAGTGGCTACCTCTGGTTGTAGTTCCACCATCTGGCTATATTCAAACTGCCCATCAAGGTCCACCTGCTTTAGGCGGTAGTAAATCGGGGCACTTCTGCCAGGACTGACACCTGGATCGGTGAACTGGTATTCGGATATCTCAGTTGTAGTACCTGCTGCAGTTACTTCGCCTACGGCTTCAAACTCTCCGGGAGCGCTTCCGCGTTCTACGACAAAGTAATGGCTGTTGATTTCCTGGGCAGTGGCCCAGCTCAGGTGAGCAAATCCCTGCTGCCAGCTTGCACCAAAGGACAGCCATTCAACGGGGAATGAAGTCTGGTCCATTCGGACAAAGGCTGTGGCTGTATTACTGTGGAATATGCCATCGTAACCTGAAGCTTCAATTTCGCGATCCAATACAGAAGGTGTACCAGATCTGTTGCCGTAAATAACTCCCTGAGCAGCTTTGAGGTAGGTGGCGATTGGAGCCATTCCCCTAATCTCAAGGGTATACAGGATAGAGTCGTAGGATACTGTTAGCCCCCAGGAAATTAGAGAGTCAACAGGCCAGTCTATACCGAGGTACTCGTCACTTCCGTCCTGGGAATTGACCAGGGTGAAGCTCATGCTTTCCAGATTTTGGTACTCCTCGGAGGTCAGGGTAATCTGGCCATTTTCAGGGAAAACCCTGGCGGGATTATTCTGTGGTGTGAAGTCTGCCTGACTATGAGTGCCACCCAGGTCAAAGTCCAGGTCAAGGTATGGAGGACTGGGGCAGGTGGTTCTAAGCTCACCTGTTAGGACCTCACCATCCAGCCCGGGGCCAGCGCCATGGGGAGTATTGCGGAGTGGGTTACTGTTGTTGTTGGTTACAAAAAGGCCAGGCTGTCCACCAGATTTGGTGATGGAAACTCCTGAAAGTTCGTAAATGGTTCGGATAAGTCCACCACCGCCACCCCCACCGGGGCCGTGCTGGTCTCTGGTATGGATCGTAGCACCATCTCCACCAGATACATCAATGGTGAGTTTATTGGCATCTGAAATAGATGCAATGTCAAGGAAAATGGAACCTCCGCCACCGCCACCGCTGGCGCCATCGTTGATGTGGTGATCCTGAGCATCTTCTCCCGAAGCATTGATGGTTACATGCTGGTCTACCTCCAGCTCGGGCGCAATGAGGATCACAATGCCGCCACCATCCCCGGCTGGGTAGGTCGCGCCGTTGTTTTGGTGACCCCCGCCGCCACCCCCACCGAGGAATAGTACAGCACGGGCCTGGTCGTAGAAGTATCGAAGCCCGTCCCCGCCAAAGCCGCCTTTGTCGAGGTCACTTAGTCGGCCTGGAGAATTGGAGCGCCAGCCATGGCCCCCCTGTCCGCCGCGGGCATATCCGCCGCCGCCGCCACCACCAGCATTGTGGTCGTTGCCGCCACCGCCGCCATTTCCGAGGTGGCCCTGACAGCCAAGGACTGATACATCGGTGATGCCTTCACCTTTTACACCGCCTTTGCCTGAAGAAAGGGGACAGGTATAGTTGAGCCCACTTGAGGAAGAAGCACTTCCGTTAAAGCTTCCTCCCCGAAAACCGGAACCCTGTACGTCGATGCCAGCTTCAAGTGTAATTTTTTCGGTGGCACGCATGGCGACCACCCCACCAGTCTGCCCATCCCAGTCCGGGGCAGAAAGAGTTCCCGTGACCCTGACTTCCTCATATACTGGAACTCTCACGGCCTGTATCCCGCCGGTGACATCAAATTCCGCACATATGGTATCCGTCAGAATGAGGTGAGAACCTGATACCTGATCAACTGTTACCAGCAGGAAGGTCCCTCCCCCCTGCAAACTCTGAATATTGCCATAGCTGGAGTCATTGGCTGTGCTAATCTGGACTCCCTTCATCTGGATCAGCAGCACCTGATCTCCAGCAAAAAAGGAGCCTGGTTGGTCAACAGTAACCGTATCACTACTCAGATAAGAGACTACAGCATAGTCGTTGATGACTCCGCTCACCTCTTCATACACACTCATGGTGAAGAATATGCCTGCTAGCAAAGCGGCTCCGGCTACCATACCAGCCCATTTGAGGCCAGTACTGAGCCTGTTCTGTACTGATTGGGTGTTTTGGAGTTCCATATGAAAGTATTGGAAATAAAATTTCCACAATCATAGATATTAATTCCGGTGGCCTAAGGATGAGTGCAAGGAGAGCCTTACCCATCCTCCTGATCTGTAACTTTTGTTAACCTTTTGTCTACCTATGTGGTCGTTTGTCGGGTTGGGTAGGGTTGTAACCTGCTGTAGGTCAGTATTTTGAGGTGCGTGTATTGTGGAGGGTAGTTTAGCTTGGGTGTTTGGGTGAAAATTTCTGAAGGCAAGAAAGTCGGTTGTAATAATATGTATTCTGCATGAGATCAAGAGGCCAGCCTGGTTAAGGTCCTGATGATACCATGAGCTTTCACCACCATGCAGTTGGGAAATCCGCGAAAGGCCTTCATTTTCCAGTTCTCCTTCCGAATCTCCCTCAACGAATGTGTTTCATTTTGAAGGGCTATCTGTAACTTCCTGCATGCGATTTCTGCAAAAAAAAGACCTGAGATTCATCATTATTTGGTTCACCCTGGGAGCCAGTATATCCATTTTGCAGGCTCAGGAACCCCGGCTTCGAATTCCGCAGTCCGTGGACTCTATTCCAACCCTGAATCTGCAATATTCCCTGCGAAGTGGGATGGAAATGGAGCCTCATGTTGAGGTTTTGGTTGATACCAGTGGGAAACTTCAGTTATCTGAAGCGGTCAACGGGAAGTACGTCCCCTATGATAGCGTGAAATTTCCTCTGCCGCTGGAGTACCGCATGTGGGCACGTACCCGTGTCGTCAACCACAGTCCAGAGAAAATGGAATTCTTCCTTTTTACCGGAGGAAGTGACTCGGTCGTATTGTACAAAATCCAGGGAGATACGGTGTATGAGGGACGAACGGGGCACTATGTCTCCATCCGAGACCGCATCACGTGGCGGGGCCCGGTGGTAGGGGTGCCATTTTCAGTTTTGCCTCATGACGACGTGGATTTGTATGTACTCATGAAGGAGAGAAGAGGGGTCGGGCCCAACTTTATGCCCCGCTTATACGACCGGTATCGCTGGTATTACAGCTATTACTCGCGTGTATTTTCGCCCAATCTGACTGCGGCCTTGTTTACGGGGGCGTTGCTCATCATGTTTTTATATAACCTGGTGGTATTCTTTAGCACCCGGATCAAAACTTACCTCTACTATGCGCTGTACCTGATTTCCATCCTGGTAGCCCTGTATTTTGAGATGCTGGTCAATCAGTTTGGGTGGATCGGATTTGCGAGCTATTCGGTCAATCAGGTCATGATTCTGCTCGGAATAAACGGTTCCAGCATGTGCTATCTCCTGTTTGGGCGCAGCCTTGTCGAGACGAAAAAGCTGACTCCGAAATGGGACAGGGTACTTGGCATCATGGTACTTGCCCGCTTGTTGATTGCCCTGACAGGGCTTCTGGGACTGGGGGATGGTTCCCTGATGACCTCTTTGATAAGTGTGGCGACCATTTGGTATGGGGTCGAAGCAATAGTTCTGCTACTCTATTTCTACTGGCTCATCAGGTTGAGGTCGCAAGTTGCCTGGTTTTTCATTGTGGGGTCCTTTCTGGTCTTTGGGGGCGGGTTCATCCCGATTTTTCTGGCAAATACCTTTGACTTCACCCTCAACACGCCATTGTTTCTCTATGGGTCCATTCTCCTGGAGATCGTGGTGTTTTCCCTTGGGTTGGGGTACAAAATGAGGAAGCAGCAGCAGGACAAACTTCAGGCGGAGCAGGCCCTCAATCAGGAATTGCAGAAGGTCAATACCGCATTCGGGAGATTTGTTCCGCACGAATTTATCCATTCGCTCGGCTACGAATCGGTTCTGGAGGTCAAATTAGGCGATCAGGTAGCCAGAGAAGTTACCGTACTATTTTCTGACATTCGGGGCTACACCACCCTGGCCGAGCAGATGACGCCCGAGGAAAACTTTCGCTTTCTCAACGCTTATTTGGGGCGAATGGGGCCAAACATTCAGCAAAATGGCGGTTTTGTCAACCAGTATTATGGCGATGGCATCATGGCCCTGTTTCAGCGTTCTCCGGCGGATGCCCTGAGAGCGTCTATTGCCATGCAACAAACCCTGGCCGAGTACAACGATTACCGGCAGGAAAAAGGGCGGAGGGAAATCCGAGCCGGAATTGGGCTGCATACCGGATCGCTCATGATGGGCATCATCGGTGATACCCTGAGGCTGGAGGCAGGTGTGGTGTCCGACACCGTCAACACTGCCTCCCGGATGGAAGGACTTACCAAGCACTTCGGCGTAAGCCTCCTCCTGAGTGAAGCCTCGCTTGACAAAATGGGTAGCCAGCAGGATGGGTTTAGCTTGCGCTACCTGGGGCGGGTTCTGGTCAAAGGCAGGCAGGCCCCCATCCGGATTTTTGAGTGCTTTGATGGAGACTCGCCACAATTAAAGCGGATGAAAGCCGAGCAAAAGCCGGCTTTTGACCATGCGCTGAACCGTTACCTCGCCAGAGATTTCGCGGCGGCAGTTGAAGCCTTTCAGGGCATTCTGGCCATTTTGCCGGATGATGGCCCGTCGCAGCATTACCTTAAACTTTCGCAGCAATACCTAAAAGAAGGTGTGCCTGCTACCTGGGACGGCGTAGAGGTGATGTTGTTGAAGTAAGGAACATGCTGGATTCAAGGGGAATGGGAAGGAGCCACGAATCATACCTGAAGCGGATCTTCTGGTTCCCGAAGCCGTGCGAGGATGTCCTCCGGTGAACGGCGGGATTTGATGTACTCCATGATGCATTGCAAAGTCAGCGACGTCAGACCCGGGACAGGGATAAAACCCACAATTTTGTAGCGCTTCTTGAGCTTCATTTTGTTCCTGGCCAGTAGAGACGAGATGAAGTACTCCACGATCTCATCGACGACCAGCGAGGAGCCAAAAGATGCCCCAATGAATGGAATCTCCAGCCCGAATAGAGCGGTGTCGATTCCGGACGAAATCAGGGCGAGATATACCAGACGACGGCGAAAACCTCGCAGTTCGGATTTGTCCTCTGGGCTAATAAGTTGGGTTTGTTCGGACATAGCTCGTGCCTTCGGAATTAAGTAATTGACCATTCGTAATTCGTATAAAATGCTCACCAGCAACACTTTCAGCCATGTTGAGCGCGGCGAAATCCCGCAGAGCGGGAAATTGCTTATGACGAATTTCGAATTATTTCCACTGGTGGGAGGGAAGAGTTCAAAGTTCGTTGTTCAACGTCGAAAGTTGGAGGGCTGGCAAAAAGCCCCAACAGGTAAATATCCTGCAAGATCGCCTAGGAAGCACTTTCTGCAAAGATAGCTAGCTCTCATAATAAAAAGCACCTAAAGGAAATGATCCTTCAGGTGCTGGGATGTTAAATGAGTGTTCATATTACTAGACATTTTCATTTTCGACCTATGTTTTTTGACAGGTCAAAGATTCCGGTTCATCGGAAATGGACAGGATAACAGGATTAACAAGATTGATTATCAGGGCTTTCTTATCCTGTCTTTCCTGTAATCCTGAAAATCCTGTCTAATTTGTCTAGTAGTATGATGAGTGTTACTTATTGGGCCGATTTGCGGTGCTCGCTGATGCCAAAAATCCCGTTGAAAACGGATACCACCAGCAAAAAGATCAGCGCCCAAAGCAGGTTGTCAACTGAAAATCCCGCAATGAAATTATCGACCAGCATGACCATCGCCCCATTGATAACCAGTAGGAAAAGACCAAAGGTCATAACCGTAATAGGCAGGGTCAAAATGGTCAGCAACGGACGAATGGTCCAGTTGACGACACCCAGTAGCAGAGCGGTTATGATGGCGGTGCCGAAGGAATCTACAGCCACTCCGGCAAGCAGCCAAGCTCCAAAATATACCGCTACGGCATTGATAAGGACAGATATGATAAGTCTCATGATGTTTGGTCAAAGGTTAAATCAAAGGCGACGACCTTCCTGCAAAGGATGGCCGCCGCTATGTGTTGGTTGGAAAGGATCAGTCCAGCGTTAGCCTTATGACTGATTCGACATTTTGTCTTTGGCTTTCTCCCAGCGAGCTTCCAGGTTATCGATTCGATCTTCAATCTTCTCGCTCAGGTCATCAGTTCCGTCTTCGATGGCGTCCATACGCTGGTGAAATTCTTGCTCGAACTCATTCCAGTCCTTGACTTCTCCATCTTCGATGGATTTCTCAACCTGGATGACCCATTCTTCAAGTTCATCCACTTTTTCATTTTCAGGTTCGGATTCGGTACACGCAGTCAGAGCGAAAAAAGCGGCAAAAAGGGGTACCATCAGGAATATCTTCCAGTTCATAATAAGGTGGTTTGGGTGAAAATTTCGATTGTTTGTTCGGTATTACTAACAGGATTTGTCGGGAAATTGTTGAGGAAAATCTCAATTTCTCCCAAAGTGAGAATCTTGGTGCCAATATGAAGGGAAAGTCCGAGGCGCTTTTCTCTTGTGTCAGTTTTGGCTAATTTGGCAATTATTGAGAATTCATAGTGCCCCCTTTTTTGAAACTAATTTTGAGTCATTTTGTGAAAATGAGATTTTCAAGATGTTACTGGTGCTTAATAACAATAGGCTTTTTAATCCAGTATGGATGTGGGATCAATGAGGATTTAGGTGCCGAGAGTAATAGAACCCTATTCCCTTTTGAATATGAAGGAAAGTATGGATACATTGATGAAGAGGGAAACATAATTATTGAACATAAATTCGAAAGGACATACCCTTTTTATGAAGGCTTGGCAGCCGTAACTACTGAAGGTAAAACGGGGTTTATCAATAAGAAAGGAATCTTTGTAATTGAACCTAGATTCACTAGGTTCAATGGGTATGGCAGTATTTTCTCTGAAGGATTATGCGTGGTAAATGTGGATGGTAAGTATGGATATATTAACAAAGAAGGGCGTATTGTAATCCCTTGTGATTTTATGAGTGGGGGGCGTTTTTATGATGGTTTAGCGCAAGTAAGTTATACAACGCCAAGGACATCATTTGATGAGAATGGCCACATGAGTTTTGTTGGGAATTACGGATATATAGATAAAAACGGGAAAATTATTATTGAGCCGCAGTTCACCCAAGCTAATCGATTTTCAGAGGGACTAGCTCCCGTTAGTGTAGGGGATAGATGGGGGTTTATCAATAAGGATGGTTCCTTTGTAATTAATCCGATTTATGATAAAGCTTTTTATTTTTCAGAAGGTCTTGCAAGCGTTTTGAAAGATGGAGAATGGGGATACCTTAACAAGGCTGGGGATTTGGTTATTGACTTTCAGTTTGAAGACGCTCGTTTTTTTTCAGAAGGGTTAGCGGCAGTCAAGATTGGTGATAAATGGGGATTCATTAATAATGAGGGTAGGATTATTATTAATCCCAAGTTTTCAGAAGCTGGAGAATTTTCAGAAGGACTTGCACCTGTAAGATCCATTGAAGACGATAATTTATCTGGTTTTATTAATATTGAAGGTCAATGGGTAATTAAGCCATCCTTTTGGGGGGCACTGTCTTTCACCGATGGTCTTGCGATTGTCTTGTTTGAGGAGTCTTTTCTTTACATAAATCCAAATGGGGTTTTGGTTTTGCCAAAGTTTGATTATAGCGCTGATTGAAAAGTGATTCATGTTGTCTTTCGTGATGAGGAAAGTGGTGGATCTCTTCTGATGGCTCAAATTTAATAGTGAAATTAAGGGTGGAGTTTTGATAGTTTGTGACATATCTAGCTCTAGAAGCTATGCCTTACCCATGCAAGCAAAACTATCTACAAAGGTCTGGGAGGAGTCCGCTTTTCTCTTGTGTCAGTTTTGGCTAATTTTGCGAGGCATTTTGAGCAGGCGGGGCATCAACTCCCCGCTTTGAATTACGAATCACGAATTACGAATTAACCATCTTGGACCACCTATTTCTCTCCGATCAGGAAATCCAGCGCCGCGAAGAGCTACAGCGCTTGCGCGAACTAGGCATCGACCCCTATCCGGCGGCCCGGTATGAGGTCAACGCGACCACGGCTTACATCGAAGAAAACTTCGAAGAAGGCAAGGAAGGCTTTGAAAACCTCCGCCTCGCTGGACGCCTGACCAACAAACGGGTGATGGGAAAAGCTTCCTTTGGGGAGCTACAGGATTCCCATGGGACAGTGCAGCTCTACTTTCAGCGCGATGAACTGTGCCCCGGTGACGACAAGACCCTCTACAACGACGTTTTCAAAAAGCTGACTTCCCTCGGCGACCTGATCGGCGTCGAAGGGCATGCCTTTATCACCCAAACCGGAGAGAAAACGGTATTCGTCAAGTCCTTCCAGATGCTGAGCAAGGTGTTGCGCCCCATTCCTTTTCCCAAGGAAAAGGACGGCGAAATCTACGACACCCTCACCGATACCGAGCAGCGCTATCGTCAGCGCTACCTCGACATGATCGTGCACCCACAGGTGCGCGAGACCTTCCGGCAGCGCAGCAAGGTCGTCCAGACCATGCGCAACTTCCTCATCGACAAAGGCTACCTGGAGGTGGAAACGCCCATCCTGCAACCCTTGTACGGGGGAGCAGCGGCGCGTCCGTTCAAGACGCACCACAACACGCTGGACATGACGCTTTATCTTCGCATCGCCAATGAGCTATACCTCAAGCGGCTGATCGTAGGAGGCTACGACGGGGTGTTTGAATTTGCCAAAGACTTCCGCAACGAGGGCATGTCGCGCTTCCACAACCCGGAGTTCACCCAGATGGAGCTGTATGTGGCCTATCAGGACTACGAGTGGATGATGAACCTGGTGGAGGAAATGGTCGAGACCATTGCCATCGCCGTGAGTGGCGACACCAAGGTACAGGTAGGCGAGAACGTGATTGACTTCAAGCGACCCTGGCCACGATTCTCCATGTACGAAGCCATCGAGCACTACACCGGAGTCGATATCTCCGAGATGGACGAGGCCGAGATGCGCGAGACCGCCAGGAAACTGGAGGTTCCCGTGGACGACAGCATGGGCCGTGGCAAACTGATCGACGAGATTTTTGGCGAAAAGGTAGAGCACCTGCTGATCCAGCCGCATTTCATCACCGACTATCCGGTGGAGATGAGCCCGCTGGCCAAGAAACACCGCAGTAAGCCTGGTTTGGTAGAGCGCTTCGAAGGCATCGTCAATGGTAAGGAGATTTGCAACGCTTTCTCTGAGCTGAATGACCCCATCGACCAGCGCGAGCGATTCGAGGAGCAGTTGGAACTGGGTAAGCGCGGCGACGACGAGGCCATGGTGCTGGACGAGGATTTCCTGCGTTCGCTGGAATATGGCATGCCGCCTACGGCAGGCCTGGGCATCGGCATCGACCGCCTAACGATGATCATGGCCAATCAGCCTAGCATCCAGGATGTGTTGTTCTTCCCGGCCATGCGCCCAGAGGCGAAAGTCGAGCGCGACAGTGCCGCCACCTTTAGCGAAGCAGGCGTCCCCGAAGAGTGGGTCAAGCCCCTCCACAAAGCTGGCATCGATACCGTCGCCGAGCTCAAGGACGCCAAAGCCGGAAAACTTCACCAGGAATTAGTTGGCATCAACAAAAAGTATAAACTTGGCCTCAAGAATCCTTCGCAGGAGGAAGTGGTTGCTTGGGTAAGTTGAGACCGCTGCGCTGTCAGATCGCTTCGCTGCGAGAAGTCAGAAGCGAGATATGAAGCATAATCCTAGACAAAAACGAAACCAACGGTTTCCCTTGTGCTCTTGACCTTATTCTTAGCGGACTTTGCGACCTCCTTTGCGTTCTTTGCGGTTAAAATAGGTGGTTCGTAAATGGAAATGTCCAGTAGTATGAAGCATAAGCTTATCTTTGTGACTTCTGACAGGCGCAGCCGATCTGACTTATGACCTCTATTTTTTCCCTCTGACTTCTGTCAGTTCCGCAAAGCGGGACGATCTGACCTCTGACATCTCTCTTAAAATGAACTACGACGAAATATTCCCCAAAGTCGTCTCTCACGCCAAAGAGTACGGCTATGTCTTCCAAAGCAGCGAAATCTACGACGGACTCGGTGCGGTATATGACTACGGGCAACTTGGAGCCCAGCTCAAGCGCAACATCATGGAGGCCTGGTGGAAGGCCATGACCCAGATGCACGAAAACATCGTGGGGCTGGACTCAGCCATCCTGATGCACCCGACCATCTGGAAGGCCTCGGGCCACGTGGATGCTTTCAACGATCCGTTGATCGACAACAAGGACTCCAAGAAGCGCTACCGCGCTGACGTCCTGATTGAAGACCAGATCGCCAAGTACCAGGCCAAGTCCGAAAAAGACACCGCCAAGCGCGCCAAAAAGGAAGGCTGGGAAGCAGGCTCTGAGGAATACAACGGCTACCTGCAAAACAACCGCAACGCCAAGAAGGCGCAGGAGTTGCAGGCCCAGTTTGAGGAGGCGCTCAACAGCGACGATCTGAGCAGGCTGCGCGACATCATCGTTGAGCAGGGCATCGCCGACCCCGATACGGGTTCCAAAGAGTGGTCTGAAGTACGCCAGTTCAACCTGATGTTCAAGACCCAGCTCGGCGCGACCGCCGAGGGAGCCATGGATCTCTACCTGCGTCCTGAGACTGCACAGGGGATTTTCGTGAATTTCCTCAACGTCCAGAAGACCAGCCGTCAGAAGCTGCCCTTCGGGATCGCCCAGATCGGAAAAGCCTTCCGCAACGAGATCGTGGCGCGTCAGTTCATCTTCCGCATGCGGGAGTTTGAACAGATGGAGATGCAATACTTCATCAAGCCCGGCACCCAGATGGAGTGGTTTGAGTACTGGAAGGAAGCCCGGATGAACTTCCACAAGGCATTGGGACTGAAGCCCGAAAACCTGCAATACCACGTCCACGAAAAGCTGGCCCACTACGCAGACGCGGCGGAGGACATTCAGTTCCGCTTCCCATTTGGCTTCAAAGAGCTGGAGGGGATCCACTCCCGGACCGACTTCGACCTGGGACAGCACCAGGAATTTTCGGGCAAAAAGCTCCAGTACTTTGACCCCGAAACCCAGGAAAGCTATGTACCCTACGTGCTGGAGACCTCGGTCGGGCTGGACCGGACCTTCCTGGCAAATCTCTGCAACGCCTACCTGGAAGAGGAAGTCCCCAACGCCAAGGGCGGCACCGATACCCGCGTGGTGCTGAAGCTGCACCCGATGTTGGCTCCTTACAAGGCGGCCATCCTGCCGATCGTGAAAAAGGACGGCCTGCCCGAGATCGCGCGCGAGATTTTCGACGAGCTGAAGTATGACTTCCCCGTCATGTACGAGGAGAAGGACACCATCGGCAAGCGCTACCGCCGTCAGGACGCTTATGGCACGCCCTTCTGCATCGCCGTGGACCACGACACCAAAGAAGACAACGCCGTTACCATCCGCGACCGCGACACCATGGAGCAGGTGCGCCTGCCGATCAGCGAAGTCGCTGGCTATATCCGCAAGCAGTTGAGCTGGAAGGATTTGTTGGGGTAGAGGCCCTCCGAAGCCCGCCTTCCCGTAGCAAGCTTAAAAGTTGGGGTGCCCGGTTGGGTGCCCCTTTTTTGTTGCTGGCCATCTGCGAGATGGGAGTCTCGAAGACCCGGAGAGATCGGTGTTCAGGAGACACCGATCAACGAGGCTTATGTGGCTGCGCCATGACTTGGTTCCCGAGCGCTGTTTAGTTTTTTACTGTTTTCGAACGACCATGGTTAGTTACAGAAACAAAACTTCCTGCTGGCTTTTGTTATCTTCGTATCATGAAGCGCCCACAGCTCATACAGTTGGCAGAAAGGCTTTCCAAAGTGGAGGCATTGGCCCAGTTAGACCTGCTCAAGCAAAAAATCGATGCTCAACGACCATGGCCTGCGGACGTTCAGGGGCGCATCATGCAAAAGTTTCGCCTGGATTGGAACTATCATTCCAATGCTATTGAGGGAAACTCTCTGGATTACGGCGAGACCATTGCCTTTTTGATGGAAGGCCTCACCGCTAAAGGCAAACCTCTCAAGGATCACCTGGATCTGCGTGGCCACAATCAGGGGATCGACTTCATGATGGGGTTGATTCAATCTGAGCGTTCGCTTACTGAAAGTGATATTCGCAGTTTGCATGAAATCATCCTGGTAGAGCCGTATGAGGTAGATGCTATTACGCCCGAAGGACAGCCAACGCGCAAACGCATCGAGCTAGGCGTGTACAAGTCCCAGCCCAACCACGTTCGGACTCCAACAGGTGAACTTCATTATTACGCGACACCTGAAGAAACCCCCATTCTGATGCGTGAGTTGATGGAGTGGTATCACCAGGTTGATCCATCTGACGATATCCATCCCCTGGTTACGGCGGTCTTGTTTCACCATCGTTTTACTGCCATTCATCCTTTCGATGATGGCAATGGTCGTTTGGCACGACTCCTGATGAATTTCATCCTGATGCAGCATCGGTTCCCCCCTGTGATTGTGAGACAGGAGACCCGGAGTGTGTACTATGCCGCCCTCAATCAGGCTGACCAAGGCGTATATCTGCCTTTGTTTGAGTATTTGTACGAAGCCTTGGAAAGGTCGCTGAAGCTACAACTCAGTGGCCTTCAGGGGGAGGACATCGCTGACCCAGAGGACCTGGACAAGGAGGTGGCGTTGTTTGTGAAGGGGATGGAGAGGGAGGAGAAACTAAAGTCGATGAAAAATCACAAAGTGGTTATCGATTCCTTGGTGGGAGAAATTATTCCTTTCATCGTGAAACTAAGGGAAAAGACGAAAGGTCTGGACAAGCTTTTTAATGAGATTTCTGAAGAGATTATAGAGAACTTTCAGAAGTTGTCTCCTCCAGGGGAGAACGACCAGCTGACCTATGAAGATAGTATTCTGGAAATAGTAGGAAATACCCCGACTCGCTTTAGGCACCAGGTTTTCTACCACAGTATTTCGAAATGGTATGAGAAATTGGAAACAGATGTTGAGAAAGCAGATTTCAATGACCTAGACAATTGCCGCCTAACCATCAAATTGTGTGGATTTAAAGGAAAGGGGGTAAGCACGGATATCGACTTTGAACTTTGCCTCTTAGTAGAATTTCATCCCTACCACTATCTCATTCTTTCTCGAAGCAACGGAGATGCCTTACTCAATTACTATCAATCCCCCCTTGACCCCACTGAATCTCAGGCCTTCATCGCCAGTCAGGTACGCTACCTGATGCGGGAGATTCAGGAAAAAAGCCATGGACAGCGGGACTAGTCTGACAATAGCCTCGCTCATCATTACTTCAGACCATCCGCGAGATGGGAATCTCGGGGACCCGGAGAGATCTGTGTTCAGGAGACACCGATCAACGAGGCTTGGTGGCTGCGCTCCGCGATTAGATTTTTATGCAGGTATATCTCTGGTCAAATGGTGGCTTCGCTGCTTGAGCGTCTCAGTATCTCAGGCTCATAAAATCTCAAGATCCTCCTCCCACCACCTCCCTCACGATTTTCCCATGATGCCGCGTGTGCACATACACAAAGCGGCGAGTCATGCGCTGGTTCATTTGACCGAGATAGGGGTGGGGCCAATGGGCACTTTTGGGCAGGGCTTCCAACCGTACCAGGGCTTCTTCAGCTTCATGAAGTAGCTGATGCAGATATTCTTCCGAAATATCCTCTCGCGGTACGACCGATTTCGGAGAGCGGGCGCTCCCCCGTGGGATGTGGGCCAAGGTCAGCACATACATCCTGCTCCAGTTTAGCGTCCAGCGAAAGCTTGTCTCCTTGGGCTGTTCGATGGCTTTTACCACCTCGAAGACCACCTTGAAGGCATGTGCCAGGTGCCAACCGACCGTCGCCCTGGATACGTTGGGATTGAGTCTGTCTCGCTCAGGAATGAGCTGGGCAAGGTCGCGAAGAAGAGCAGCAGTGTGCATAGGGTGGGATTGAAGGATAGGGAAGAAGGAAAAAAGGTATATGGAAATATGGTATAAGGAACTGCTGTTGACCAGTGGTAGGATACCGTGACCGCACTTTTCAATTTGGTAATCAACTCATTCTGCGTTTTTGGGGCAAAAAAGTCTCACGCGGAGGGCGCAGAGTCGCGGATGGAACATTCCGGTTTACGGAAGAAGAAGGGGAATTCACTGATTCTTTTTTGCCCCTTCTGTCAGTGTGAGAAAGCGTAGGATGAAAAAGTAGTCAGGTTGAAAGCCTGCCGCATACCGTACTCACCGGGGCATCAGCCCCTTAAAAAACTCCGGGAACGCCTCGTAAATCTGCTCCGTGAGTCCTTTGGAAGAAAGCTGAAACGGCATGGATTGTTTGTCCGCGCGGGTCAACAGGTGCTGCGGAATCTCGTGGAGATGTAACTCGCCCAGGTAGTAGCTGCTGATGCAGACGTACCAACTCACCAGCGGCGGGGCCTGGGTCTGCCGACAATAGTCCTGCTCCAGGGTCATCAGTCGGAAGCGCCGCGAGAGTTCGTCGATCTTGCCAAACTGTCTCAACAGCAGCAGGCTCTCCAGATAGGCCGCAAAGAAGGCGTGCCAGCGATAGCGCAAAATCTCCTTCTCATAGGCCCGGAGGTTGATCTCCCCGTAAGAACGGGCCTTTTCGTATTCGCCGCGCATCACCAGGGTGCGCATGTAGAGGGCTGAGAAGCCAATTCGGCTATGGAAGTTGGGGGTAGTTTTCAGGGACGGCAGGGCTTCACGCAATATCCGCCAGCTTTCCTCGGCCTGCTCTTCCTGTACCAAAACCTTGCATAAGTTGTTGACATACAGCAGGTAGTCGTGGGTCTTGGACCGAATGGCCAGGTAGCCATAGTTGATCCCTTTGTCCATCTCGCCCAGCGCGGTGTGCAGCAGCAGGCGGTTGTTGTAGTAGTTGAGCAAAATGCGCCGCGAGTAGGGGCGACCTTTGGCGAGGTTCTGGTCCAGGTAGTCAAACAGCGGCAGCATGGGGCGATACTGCTTGTAGTTGAAGGCGATGTAGAGCAGCCGCACCAGCGCCATGTAGCGGGTGTGTCCGTCCAGTTCCTCGTCATAAAAGACATCCGTGAGCCAGCGCTGCCACTGGATCGACTCGGTGCTGTGCTCTGAAAAATGCCGCACAATGTCGCGCGTCGCATACTCCAGTTGCTCATTGACGCGAATGGATCGCTCATAGGCGGCACGATGCTTTTTGAGAAATTCGTCCACCAACTGGTACTCCTGATGCCGCAGCCGGATGAGCAAAAACTGGCGGTACTGCCGCAGCAATTCGAAAAACTTGGTGAAGTTGAAGATGGGCTGTTCAGATTTTCGAAGGGCCTTGAGCAGAGACTTTTCCTCCAACGGATTGATTCGGTCCGTATGAATTTTTTGCTCCAGATCTACCATCCATTCGAAGTGGGCGTCCACGTCGATGGCTTTCAGCTGCTTTTGTACCCAGTTTTTCAGGTGAGAGTACTTACGCCTGTCGAGGTGAGGATCAAAAGCTTTGGGAGCATGAAGGTGGTTGCAGTTGTAGTCCAGAAGCTTTAGCACTCCCAGCTTTTCCTCGTCTTCCAGCTGCTGAATGGAAAGCAGGTAATGCGTTTCGTGTGGCAGCAACTGATCAGCAAATGCTCCGAATGTTTTCAGCTTGGGACGCATGTTTTGTGGAAAACTGGTTGACAAATTAGTCTATATCTGATTGGAGATCGCCTAACGTATTGGCCATCAATTTTTTACATAGAATCAGATGTGGGGGTGACAAATATAGCGATAATCCACTCCTACACCTCTGGAATGAAGGGAAATATGGGGCACTACCTTTTTCTGAACCGGTAAAATGCCAAAAGTCATTCCTCCTTGAGAATTTGTCAGACTCTCAAAGGTATTGAGAATGCTCTATGTGTTGATGGGGTAAGTTGTTGTAAATGAGTTTGTTGGGTGTTGTAATAGTCGTAATGAAAATCGCAGGAGGCATTTGCTGCAAAATGTCAGCCCCTTTTTTGCGCTGAACCCGTTCGCAAAAATCTGTTGAGTGAACCTACATTTATTCTAAACGTCGAAGCCCTACTCGCAACCGGGGTTGACACAAACAAGGAATACTACTACTACATGGCTACCCAAGAACTGGTTTGGGGTACCGCAGGTCTATTGGTCCTGTTGGGTGCTGGAATACTATGGCTGGTGATCAGAGGCGCAAGGCAGACTCGCTCGATGCGGGATTATGCCCTCGGCAGCGTTCAGTTTTCGCCGACCTTCGTGGCGCTCTCACTAGCTGCGTCGATCACCAGTGCAGCGACATTTATCATTAATCCTGGATTTATTGCTCTGTATGGCCTCAGTGGAGTGCTTGCCTTAGGCATAGTGCTCCCCATCGGCCTTTACATATCTCTGGTCGTCCTGACCAAAAGTTACCGCAAATATGGCCAATCGGTTCAGGCACTGACCATGGCCCAGTGGATCGGCCAACGTTATGGCAGCAAGGGATTTGCCTTCTTTTTTGCCCTGCTGTCGCTGCTGCTGATCACCTTCGTCGTGCTCATCTGTGTGGGCATGACCAAGGTGCTCTCCAAGGCCCTCAATGTGGACGAACTACCCGTGCTTCTGGGGCTGATCACCTTTGTCTTTGGCTATATGATGTTTGGCGGTGCCAATTCGATGGTCTACACCAATACCATACAGGCTGCTATGATGATCCTGGTCGCAGCGATCCTGCTTGGGTCTGGCTATGAGCACTTTAGCAGCGGAGTTCATGGTTTTTTGGACGAATTGGCGGCCATCGACCCCAATCTGGTGTCGGCCACCAATCCCGAAAGCCCGCTATTTCGGGACTTCTTCGAAATCATCTTCTGCAATTTCATCGTGGGCATTGCCATTGTATGCCAGCCCCACATCATCACCAAATCGCTATTGGTCAAAGAGGACAAGGACGTCAACAAGTTCCTACTGATCGCCATCCTGGTGGAAACGCTGTTTTTCCTGGTGGTCTTTGTCGGACTGTATGCGCGGATCAGCTTCCCGGACTTGACAGTAGGCGGCGAAGCCCTCAAAATGGACGGCATTGTGTCGGCCTATGTGGTGAGTGAATTTCCGGTGTATGTCGGCATCGTCCTGATCCTGGGACTGCTGGCGGCGGGACTCTCGACGCTGGAAGGCCTCATCCAGAGCATTCCCACCAGCATCAGCGCTGACATCATCGAGCCGCTGATGGGAGACAGGCTAGGGGAGGGGGAAGCCAGGGATCGGAACCTCATTCGAATCAACAAGGCTGTTATCGTCCTACTGGCCATTGTCACGGCCTTTCTCTCCTATGATCAATTGTTAAATCCCAGTCTGAGCGTCGGCATTTTCGCCCAAAACGGCGTGTATGCGTACTTCTCGGCGGCTTTTATTCCGGTGCTGATGGGCATATTCTTCAAGGATGTGCCCCGACAGGCTCCGACCATTGCCTCGGTAGTCGCGGTGACTGTTCACTTCGGCATATTCTACGGAAGGCTGGGTTCCTATATGCAGGACCCTGTCCGCAACCCTGCGATTGCCTCGGCAATGGCCATTCTGGTCTCAACCCTGGTCGGGTTAATGGTGCTATGGACCATGCACCGAACCTCTACCACTTCCCCTGCTAATGTATCGACTCCATGAAAAATTCAACCAAGCTAATCACACACGTGCTGTTTCTGCTGCTGCCAGCTCTTTGGAGCTGCAGCACTGGGCAGCAAGCCTCACACTCAACGACTATGAACGCCCACTACTACTCATACACGGTTCAGACTCAAACACTACCCAATGGTCAGGAAGTAGCCTATACTGATACCGGATCAGGAGAAGAGACCCTGTTGCTGGTTCACGGGCTTGGCAGCTACCTGCCCATTTACAACAAGTTGATTCCATTACTCAGCGATCAGTATCGCTGCATTGCCATAGACCTGCCCGGTTTTGGCAAGTCGGGCTGGCCCATAGCGGACACCCTTTCGATTTCCTGGTATGCTGAGCAATTGACTCAATTTATCCGGGAGATGGACCTGGAAAATGTTACCCTGCTCGGCCACTCTATGGGGGCGCAGATTAGCATGCGACTGGCACTGAACGAAGAAATTCCCCTGCAGCAATTGGTCTTGTTGGCACCCGCGGGCATTGAGACGTTTACTCCTGAAGAAGCTGCTCAGATGAAGCAGGTGATGACCCCTGTTTCCATTTACTCCCAACCTGACGCCCAGATACAGCAAAATTTTGCGGTGAACTTCGCGGACAACCAGCTCCACGCCGATGCTCAGTTTATGTATGAAGATCGGTTGAAGCTAAAAGCCGATAGCAACGCATATCAGCGTTTTGCCACGGTATTTACCCAGAGCGTCGCAGCGATGCTCAACGGCCCCGTTTTTCAGGAGTTGGACCAACTATCCGTACCGACTCTAGTCCTATTTGGCGAAAACGATCTCCTCATCCCTAACCGATACCTCCATCCTGGGCTCACGACAGATAAAGTCGGAGAATCTGCCCGGGACCAGATCCCCAATTGTGAATTGAAAATGCTGCCAAATTGCGGCCATTTTGTTCCCTGGGAACAACCCGATATGGTCAGTGAGGCCATTTTGAGGGAAGTGGAAGTGAAATAGGGGACTATGGCGGGGAATATGGGAAATAAGGGAAATAAGGGGGAATAGGGGGCATATGGGCACTCTGGTTATTCGTATCGACCCTATACACCCTATACACCCTATACACCCTATACACCCTATACACCCTATACA
>CAYFIR010000116.1:0-9103 GCA_964343195.1 uncultured Bacteroidia bacterium
TGTAATCGTAGAAGCTCAACAGGTAAAACCGATCGTCGGCAAAGTAGGGCCAGCCTTCATACAAGGTGTCCGTGGCAGAACTCTTGAGAGTCAGAGAGTCTTCCAGCACCCAACTCACGTGGTGTGAGGAAGCTGACTCGGTATCAGAAGAAGCATCGGGGCTACAGGCTACCGAGATAAGCAGGAGCAGAGCGCCGAAGAAGATAAAGTTGGGAGTTGATTGTTGCATAAAAATTGAAATTGCCCTTGACAATATATCGCGATACGTAGCAAAACCACCTATCGCGATATAACCAAAAAATCGTTTATAACGAACCCTTATTATAATCCAGGATCACCAATATCGCCATCTTCGCACACATGGCATGGAGCCCCCGTGCAGCTTCCTGTGCCGTCAACACAGGAACAGTTGAGCCTACAAAATGTAGGATGAATCGATTTCTTCCCCGCAACAATCGGAATGAAATCGACAGAGACTACCTCAGCTTGAGCAGATACTGTAGAGTTGTTGCTGTCTAGGGAAATACTTACTAAGCTAATCCCCATGACAATCAATAGCATTCTCAAAAACTTCTTCATGATTTTGATGTATTAAAAATTGAAAAATACAATCCTATGCACCGAAACTTCCATCCGACGACGACACCACACCCTGCGATTTAAGCATCACAGTCGTGATCAGGCTAATATGTGAATGGGAACATGGTTTTCGGCTGGAATTGGCTGCTTTGGTTTTCGGTTGTTTTGATTTTCGATCTAAAAGTAAGAGTCAATTTTTTTTTTTACAACTTCTGGTCGAATATTTTTTACATACGAAGCAAAAATCCGTTTTGCTGTGCAGGCGCTTGAAAAGCAACGAAGACTGACATATCTTGCCTACAACCATCGAAAGCCCTCCATGCAGCACCGCTTTTCCATCATGCTGACCTTTACCCTGCTGGCCGGCATCGGCTGGGCGCTGGTACCACGTCTGCCATTTCGGTTGCAGCCCAGCCGGGTACTGCCTTCCCTGAAGGTCAGCTACCAGTGGGCACAGGCCGGCCCGGAGTTGATCGAGCAACAAGCTACCTCGGTCATCGAAGGAGCACTTGCCACGCTGAGCGACTTGCGCGAAATCCGCTCCACCACCTACCCGGGGCGAGGGCGCATCACCCTGGAGTTTGACCCGGAGCGAGACATGGACCTCGCTCGCTATGAAGTTTCGGCCCGGCTGCGACAACTGCGCAGCCGCCTGCCCGAGGGGATGAGCTTTCCCCTGGTCGAAGCCCAATTTCCCGAGGAAGGAGCAGATCGCCCCTTGCTCACCTACACCCTGAGCGGTCCTGCTCCGCCCGATGAACTGTATCGCTACGCCGAAGAACGACTCAAGCCGGCCCTGGCTCGCCTGTCCGGTCTGGCCCGAGTCGATCTCTATGGCGATCAGCCCTACGCCTGGGAACTGCGCTATGACCCAGCCCAATTGCAGGCTCTGGGACTCAATCCCGCCGAGCTGGGCAGGCTGGCCCAACAGCCCTTCTTCCAAAGTAGCCTCGCCCCAGGGGTGCAACTGCGGGCCACCGCCCCCGGCCCCGACGGTGAGTTGCATCGCCATGACCTCTTAAACTGGCCCTTGCGCCTGCCTACAAGCGATTCCAGCCTGTTGCTGCGCCGCCTGGGAGACCTCGCGACCTTGCAACGACAACCACAATCCCCCCCCGCTTACCAACGCATCAACGGCCTCAGCGCCGTCAACCTATTGCTGTACAGCGATCCACAGACCAGTCAACTGACCCTCGCCAAAGAGGTACGGGCTGAGGTGGAACATCTGGCCCATGCATTTCCTCCAGGGTATGCCTTACGGGTAAGCTACGACGCCACCACCTTCCTGCGCGAGGAACTGGTCAAGATCGGCAGCCGCAGCGCCCTGGCTTTGGGGCTCTTGCTGCTCTTCGTGCTGCTGGTCAGCCGCTCCTGGCGCTACCTGGGGCAGATTTTCCTCAGCCTGCTGGCCACCCTGGGCCTGGCGGCTTTGGGGGCCTACTTCCTGAAGCTGGAACTGCACCTCTACTCCCTGGCCGGGCTTACCCTGTCCTTCGGGCTGGTGATCGACAACAGCCTGGTGATGAGCGAGCACCTGCGCCTGCATGGCAATCGACGGGCCTTCCTGGCCCTGCTGGCCGCCACCCTCACTACCCTGGGAGCGCTCAGTGTGGTTTACGCCCTGGATGAGGCCACGCGGCTGCGCCTGGTGGACTTTGCCCTGGTGATGGGCCTGAGCCTCAGCGCTTCGCTGGCAGTGGCCTGGTGGTTGCTGCCGGCTATGGTGGCGGAAGGGGGGTATAAGGGGTATAAGGGGTATAAGGGGAAGAAAGAGGAGCGCGGCACTTCTCAAAAAGGTACTAAAGGCCCGGCCTTATACCCTATACCTCTATACCGTATACCCGAGAAACCTCGCAGTTCTGCGAGGGCACTCGTTCGTGCGCTGCGGGGCTACGGGCGCTTTCTGCACCTGGCGCGGCGGGGTCGATGGCTGCTGGTAGTGCTGGGCGTGCTGGGCTTTGGGCTACCGGTGTTTTTGTTGCCAGAAGAGGTCGAAGAGGACGGTTGGGAATGGTACAACGTGAGCCTCGGCTCCACGACCTATCAGCGGGAAGTCAAGCCGTGGACAGACCTAATTTTGGGCGGCAGTTTGCGCCTCTTTCTGGAGGAAACTTACCCACAGGCCCGCTACCAGGACCCCGAGCGCACGGCGCTATACGTGCGGGCACAATTGCCCTACGGCACGAGCATCGAGCAGATGAACGAGACCATCCGGGTGATCGAGAATTTTTTGGTGCAATTCGACGAAATCGATCAGTTTCAGACCACCATCAACAGCAGTCAGGACGCCCGGCTGGTGATTCTTTTTCGCGACTCCGCCGAGCGCGCGGGCTTTCCCTATCGGCTCAAGAGCCGACTGATCAGCCAGGCCAACAGCCTGACGGGAGCCGACTGGTCGGTTTACGGCGTGGGGCGCGGCTTCAGCAACGCCATTGGCATGGGCGGCAAAAACAGCCGCATCGTACTCAAGGGCTACAACTATCAGCAACTGCGCCGCTACGGCGAGCGCCTGAAGGCCGAGTTGTTGCAGCATCCGCGCATCCAGGAAGTGTATCTCAACGGCAAGCTGCGCTATGACTACCGCCCCCACGACGAGCTGGTGCTCTCGGTCGATGCCCGCGCCCTGGCCACCCTGGGCAGCCATCCGCAGGCCCTGTGGGAACAGATGCGGCAGCGCAACCTCGCCCCGCAGTCGCTACGCTACGCCTTTATCGACGGACGCTACGAGCCACTGATGTTGCGCCCCCAAAGCGACGAAGCAGGCAAAAGGTGGCAGGTGATGGAGGGAAGGGTGGAAAGTTTGGAGTTAAAGGTTCAAAGTTCAAAGTTGGGGGGCGGCCAGTCACACCTCTCGCCATCAAAAAGTCAAATAAGAATTGGCGAGGTGGCAAGCCTGGTCAAGGAACCAGTCAACGACCTGATTGAGCGACACAACCAGGAGTACCAATTATTGGTCGAATACGACTTCATCGGCCCTACAGGCTTGCAGCGCAAGGTGCAGCAGCGCATGATCGAGCAAACCAACGGCTGGCTGCCGCTGGGCTACCGGGCCGAGTGGATGCGCTACCGGGGTGGCTGGAACAAGGAGGATCCCAAGCAGTATGGCTTGCTGATTCCTGTATTGTTGATCATTTTGGGGATATGCGCCATCCTGCTCGAATCGATGCGGCAACCTCTAGCCGTGCTGAGCCTGATACCGGTGTCCTTCATCGGCGTTTTTCTGACGTTTTATCTTTTCTCGGTGAATTTTGATCAGGGGGGCTACGCCTCCTTCCTGCTACTAAGCGGCATCAGCGTCAACGCGGGCCTCTACCTCATCAACGACTACAACGCTTACCGCAACCGCTACCCCCGACGCTCTCCTATGGCCTGTTACCTCAAAGCCGTGCGCAGCAAACTGATGCCCATCCTGCTCACCATCCTCTCCACCCTGCTGGGTATGCTGCCCTTCGTGATCGGCGAAGCCGAGCCCTTCTGGTTTGCCCTGGCCATGGGCAGCATGGGCGGATTGGTATTTTCGCTGCTGGGCGTGCTGGTATATCTGCCGCTGGCGGTGGTGGGGGGTGATTCGTGATTCGTAATTCGTAACTGGCTACTGGAAAGAATTCGAAATCTTGTGTCTGTCGAAGATCCCGCGAAGCGGGGAGTGGTAATCGAAGGCATCTGATCAGTAATTTCCCGCTCTGCGGGAAAAGTGCTGCTGGCAAGCATTTTATTCGAATTGCGAATGGTCAATTACTTAATTCCGCAGGCACTACGTATATCCGATCACCCAAAAGATTCATTGCTGATTGCTGATCACCGCTCAATGGCCCCTGGATCACCCCATTGCAATTCACCCCAAATCCAAGTAGTTTGAGCCCTGAAAACCCAAACAGCTTCGCCATGCAAAGACTTGCCTTATACTTCATGATACTGGCACTTGTTGGGGTCAGTTGTACGACCTCGGAAGCCACGGACGAATCCGAAATGGAGCTGGCGCGCGGCAGCTACCAGGAACCGGTCAACTGGGTAGACACCGCCCGGGCAGTACAGGGCACCTTTCAGCGCGAGCTGTTGAGCAACGGCAAGCTGAGTGCCAGCCGCCGGGCTGAGCTGAGCTTTCAGCGCGAGGGCATCATCGCCGAGGTGGCCGTGCGCAACGGACAGCGCGTGCAAGCCGGACAGCTCATCGCACGTCTCGACGACACCGAACCCCGACAGGAGCAACGACGCGCCCAGGCGCGTCTGGCCCAGGCTGAACTCGACCGCCGGGACGCCCTCATTTCAGCGGGCTACCTACAAACCGACTCCTCCGAGATTCCGGCTGAGGTGCTGGAGCTAGCCGCCTTGCAAAGTGGCTACCGACAAGCCCAACTCGACCTCGAAGCCGCGACCTATCAGCTAGGCCTCACCGAACTGCGCGCCCCCTTCGCTGGCACCATCGCCAACCTGCGTGCTCAGGCCTTTCAGGCCAGCCGCGACCATCAACCCCTCTGCTTGTTGCAAAGCCTAAGCCCCATGCAGCTGCGCTTCAGCGTGCTGGAGACGGAGCTGGATCTGTTGCAGCGCGGTAACACCCTGCAGGTAGAACCCTTGGCCCAACCGGGCCAAAGCTACCCCGGCAGTGTTCTGGCCGTCAATCCCCGTGTGGATGAAAACGGCCTGGTGGAAATCCTGGCCCAGCTCGACAACCCTGGCCGCGACTTGCTCCCCGGCATGAACGTGCGGGTGCGCCTTCGCCTGGCCGTCCCTGACCAACTGATCGTGCCCAAGGAGGCGGTGGTGCTGCGCCAGGGACGCCCGGTTGTGTTCATTTATCACAATGACACAGCTTACTGGCACTATGTGCAGCCCGACCTGGAAAACAGCAAAGCCTATTCCCTGAGCGAAGGCATACAACCTGACGAAATTGTGATCACCAGTGGCAACCTCAACCTGGCGCATCTGGCCCCAGTGAGTATACAGGGGTCAGGGGTCAGGGGTCAGTGAAGACCAGCAAAATAAAATTTTGCTATCGGCGGTCCTAAGGACGGCGTAAAGCGGTGATCGGGGTGATCGGGGTGATCGGGGTGATCGGGGTGATCGGGGTGATCGGGGTGATCGGGGTGATCAATGATCAACGAAGTTTCGATCACCTGGATCACCTTTTCTGATCACCTTGATCACCATCTTCCAAAGCAGCCCGCGAAGCGTACTGATCACTGTTCAATGATCATTGTTCACTGTTCACTGTTCACTGTTCAATGATCACTGATTTTTGTTGGATGAAGTCATAGAGCGTCTCAGTGCGGAGCTCGGCCTGGGCGAGGTGTAGCTGTTGCAACAACTGCCAGTAGACCTGCTGGGCCTGGAGCTGCTCGTTTTGGGCGATGAGCAGCTCAGTGAGGGGCAGTTTGCCGAGTTCGAAGCGGGCGCGGCTGAAGCGATAGCGGCGCTGGGCGACGTCCACGGTTTGCTGAGCGAGGCCGAGTTGATCCTGTAGCAGGGCGTACTGCTGCACGCGGTAGCGAATTTCGTCGGCGTAGGCGCGGCGGGCCTGTTCCTGGCCGATGTGCAGGCTTTCGCGGCGGGCCTGGGCGGCCTCGAGTTGGGCGCGGCCCTGGCCCCACTGGAGCAGTGGCAGGTTGAGGCTGAGGCTGAAAGCCTGCTGGTCTTCGAGCTGCTGGTAGGCTTCGCCGAGGCTGCTGCCGCTTTGGTTGAGGCCAAAGGAAGCCGTAAGGTCGGCCTGAAAGCGGCTGGTCTGCCGCGTTTCCGCCAGTTCGCGCTCGGCGCGTAGGCGTTCCAGGCGCTGGGCGGCTTGCAGGTCGGCGTGCTGCAGGGCCAGGGTAGCGGCGGCTTCGGGGCTGCTGCGCAGGGGAGGCAGCGGCGGCGGGGTACCGAGTTGCCAATCACCGTCAGAGGGCAGGTCGAGCAGGGTGAGCAACTGGGTAAACGCCTGCTGGTAGGCCAGTTGCTGCTCTTGCAGGGCGCTGCGGGCCTGGAGCAGGGCCAGTTCGCTTTGTAGCAGTTGCTCTTCGCTGACCTTGCCCAGGCGGTGGCGGGCCTGAGCGATCTGGTAAATGCTGTCGTTTTGGGCCAGGCGCTGCCGGGCCTGCTGCTGCTGAGCCTGGGCCAGCCACGCGCGCAGGTAGCTGCGGGTGACCGACAGGACGGCTTCTTCGCGTTGGCGTAGGGCCTGCACCTCGGCCAGGGCCAGGGCAGCGTTTTGCTGGCGCTGGTCCCAGCGGTAACGATTGGGTTGAAACAGGGGTTGGGTGTAGCTGAAGCCCACCGGTACCGACTGCCAACTGGTGAAGCCGTTGGGGCCAAAACGGTTGAAATTGACAAGAGAAGAAAATAGCGATACCTGCCCGCCGGTGAAGGGCAGGGCCTGGCTGAGGCTGAGGCTGGCACGTCCATAAGTCTGGTTCTGGGAGCGAAAGATCGTGCTGCCATCGTCTTGTAAAATGCCGTTGATACTGCGGGAGAAGCCAGGCAAATCGGCGCTGAGGCGCACCTGTGGCTTGAGGCTGGCAGTAAAGGCGGCATAATCCTGCTGGGCGCTCAGGGCCTCCAGGGCGGCCTGCCGGGCAGCGGGGCTCTCGCTGCGGGCCAGGGCCTGGGCGGTGGAAAGGTCCAAGATGGGCTGGGCGACCAGGGTCAGGCCCAGACTCATGCACAAAAGAAGTAAGCAAAAGGATTGATTCATGATTGAAGTTGGTTTGATTTGCCACCCTTAAAGCAAAGCATTAGGACTCAAAGGGCCAAGCGTCCGTCGATTATGACTCCTACCCACTTCTGCCATTCAGATGGGTCATCGCGACCGTATATTCACTCGTAGCTACCAATCCCCATACAACCGCATTAGAATAGATGGACAGATGTAAACCAGCAAAAGGTATGGAGGTATAAAAGTAGGTAGGACCTCGCTTCCTTCATTTCCCCATACCCTTCATACCTGATTCCTTTTGCCCCTCTACTTATACCATGAACCCAAATTATTTCCACTTCCGTTTGGTCTTTTGCACCGTTTTTTTTTCTTGACGAATGTTTTGAGACACGCAACCATTTCAACCATGTTGATGCACCAGTTTCAAATTTGGTATTGGCTTTCAAGCTCCCTTTTGACGTCGGGGTGAGCTTCTGAAGCTATTAGGCAGTGGGCCTGTCTCGGAGCGACTCGTTCTTTGGGTCGAACCTGACCTTTCTATGGTCTTTCAAGTTGACATACGCTTTCACTTTTTAACCAACCATTTTATGAAAAAGCTTTTTTGCTTGTTAGCATTTGGCACCCTACTTAGTGTTTTTTTCACAAACCGATTATTCACCGGTTGATCTGATGCCCAACAAAGTAGTGGCTCAGGACAACACGCTTGATCCGCCGGGACTAGGAGGTGTTTACTTAACCGTTCATCCGCAATTTTGTAAGGATAACTGTAGCTGTATTCCTGGTAATTCCACATGCGATGTTCCTGGGGGAGGGCCTTGTGGTCAATGCCCAGATGGTTTCTAGTAGATAAAATCATAGGCCATATGAGCTCCTAGCCACGTAGGTTTCACCTCGGGTTAGGGGCTTCCTACAGTCTTAGCCATAAACAATTATCTCAGATGATCATTTGACTCTCTCAAACCTACCCAAAAACAACATTCACCCCCATGATCCAACCATCCCTCTTACCCTACCTCCTCTTGCTCTGCCTTTGGAGCCTTTACGCCTGCGAACCGCAACCTACCCACCCCAAAGAGGTCCCTCAGCTTCAGTGGACCTTGATAGACTCCCTGGTCTTGGAGAGCAGCTCCACCGACACCATCTTCGACGGATGGCCCTATTACGGCAACGGAGACTTTTACATCCTCAGCTTCTATGACTTCAAAGCTCGCCGTTACGATAGCGAGGGCAACCTGCGCGCCATCATCGGTGAGGGCATGGGCAAGGGACCGGGGGAAGTCATTATGCTCCAGGCGATGAGTGTAGTAGATTCTATGATAGGCTTTTATGACATTATGTTGCAGCATCTCGTTCTCTATGACACAAGTGGAGCAATTTTACAACCTATCAAATTCGAGACAACTGCTCCATCTACGAGAGAAACTTATTATCTCAATGCTGATAACCGGGTATTCAACTATTATCAAGGCAAGTTTTACAACTTTACATACTCTAGAGAAGGCGACCATTTCGAGCCAGGATATTATGAACACCCATTTTTGGCTATACATGATCGTAAAGGGAAGCTGTTGAGCGTTGGTGGTGAGTGGGCCCCCATTTTTCAGGAAAAGGTCATGCCTCAGAACTATACGGTAAGTATCTATATCGACTCCTTCGCCCATCGCATCCTGGTCTCGCAGCCTGCTTCTCATACCTGGGAAACCTATGACCTCGAAGGCAATCTACTTGCCCACTACGGCGAGCCGGGGGCCTACATCGCTGACCAAACCTGGGAAAGCATTGACTTTGAAGGGCGCCCTCAAACCGCTGCTCAAAGAAAGCAAGAAACTAGCCTTACGTTTCAATCGCCCAAGTATCACCACCTCGTCGCCTTGCCCACAGGGCACGTCATCC
>CAYFIR010000116.1:9203-17620 GCA_964343195.1 uncultured Bacteroidia bacterium
TTTCAAATTTGGTATTGGCTTTCAAGCTCCCTTTAGACGCCGGGGTGAGCTTCTGCATCTATTAGGCAGTGGGCATGTCTCGGAGCGACTCGTTCTTGGGGTCGGACCTGAGTGATCTATATTTTACCACAAAATTTATTCTCTCATGAAAATGATTAAGTCTCTATCTTTTCTGCTGATCTTTTTAGGGGCTATTGTAGGACCAGGCCTAGCAGCACCTGACGGTGGGTGCCAGGTAGTAGAAGCCCAAAAAACCTTGAGTAACGGTACTACCATTACATTCATGTGCTGCTATTGTGGCCATGGAGGGTCTTATGTCAGTTGTGAGGCAACCCATTACTCTCCCTGTGAAGAGCAGTCAGAAGGCCCAGGTGGTGGTATGCAGTAAAACTTCTACCCTCAAGCAATTTAAACTTTCTTTTGACCTTAGACTTTATCACGAATGATTTTGTAAGGCATCGAAGTACCCTTCTCTAAAGCAAAAGGAGGAAGGTTGATCAGTAGCTTATAAGAAATCTTTCGTGATAATCTTTCTTATATTAAAAAGCCTTTATCTGTCTTTTCTCATTTAGAGACAGATGGAGGCTATTTTCCATGCCTTAATATATCCATATGCCAAGCCAGGCCAAGTTATCTTTCTCCCGTCTAAGACAGATCATCGATGCTGGGGGAGCTACACATTTTCTTGTACTCTTTGGGCTGATTTCGACCTCCCTATGGTTTAGCAGCTGTGGTGGAAAGCCATCCAGCACCGTCTCTACGAAGGTCGACTATCCCACCATAGACCTGACTCACTATCAAGACACCGCCTATCTCTCCTCATTCGTCGATTCCATTTCCTACCTTCCCCTGGCTACTCCCGGCGAAGGCATGATCAATGAGGTGGATCAGTTGGTCATTACAGACGACCGATTGTGGATAGTGGATGAGAACCAAACCAAAGTATGGGTGTACGATAAAGCAGGTACCTTCTTATTTCAAATTGGGACGAGGGGTCGAGGACCAGGAGAGCTGGCAGGTATTAGTGACTTAATCGTTGTACCATCTAAAAAGCAGATCTTCCTCTCCGGAGCCTATCGAGCCATGCAACAATTCGACTGGGATGGCAACCTGCAGCGAGAATGGAAAGCGACGTATTACTTTCAGGAAGCAGCCTTGCTAAATGACAGTACCTATGCCTTGTTCACTATGGTTGACAACTCCTATACGGTGGAAGAAGACATTGACCTGGCATATAACCTGCTATTGACCAATGGCAATATTACCCAAGTAAAAGGCAAGGCCGCCCCCTACCTCCAGGGGGTGGACAATATGCTGGTTCACAATAGGTTGTCACAAGAGGGAGATCAATTGCTTTTCAACTACTCCTACTGGGATACCATCTACCAAGTAACACCAACAGGCATAACCCCAGCGTATTGCCTAGAGTTTGGTAAACATCGATTTTCTCAAGATATCCTCTCATCATTACCTCGACCTTTTGAGCAACACAACGTTCATCAAGAGATTAGAAAATTGGGAGTACATTCGACCATAGGGCGTATGTTTCATACCCAGGATTACCTGTTTGCATATACCTCCGTCAGCAGCCGTACCCGAATCATCGTGTACCACCGCCCCAGCGGCTTCACCCTCTATTCCAATTTTCTCATCAATGACCTTACCGAGACCTTTAGCATTCATTTAAAAGAAGCCCACGGACGAAACCTATACTATGTTTTATATCCCAGCGAACTGGTTGAGCAAGACCATCCACAAGCCCAAAAGCTGCTTAAGCAGGTAGGAGGCGAGGACGCCCCTCCCATTCTGATGATCTGCCATTTGAAAGAGTTGCCATTGGTCTAATGCTACTTATCTTTAGAGGTTGTTTGGGTTTTGGTGTTTCGAGGTCAAACGCAGATTTTTTTACCTCCCCGGAGGACCGAGAGTATTTTGAGGGAAACTGACGCAGAAAGGGGTGAAAAAGACAAGTTTTGAGCCGTAAAGGAGAAATCCAAATAGCCTCTTAGCTGTATTTAGCCAACCATCCCATGCTGCACCACCTCCTGCCCCGCCCCATCGCTGTTTTTACCACCACCCTGGCCCTGGCTGTGCTGGGCGCCGTAGCCCTGGGCCTGCTGCCGGTCTCACTTATGCCGGAGGTAGACCTGCCTGAGGTCACCGTGCAGGTGGAAGGGCCGGGGCGCAGCGCCCAGGAACTGGAAGAAACCGTGGTGGCCCCTCTACGGCGGCAGCTCTTACAAGTCAGCCGCCTGGACGACCTGCACAGCGAAACGCGCGACGGCTCGGCCCTGATCCGGCTGCGCATGGCTTTTGGCACCGAGATCGACTACGCCTTTTTGGAAGTCAACGAGCAGGTGGACCGCCTGCTGGGGCAACTGCCCCGCGACCTGCCCCGTCCCAACGTGGTCAAGGCCAGCGCCAGTGACCTGCCAGTTTTTTATTTCAGCCTGCGCTACCGCGATTCGGTGGACGCCGCCACCGAGTCTGACCGTCTCTTGCAGCTCAGCGAGTTGGGGGAGACAGTGATACGTAAGCGGATCGAGCAACTACCCGAGGTAGCCCTGGTGGACCTCACCGGACGGGACTTCCCCGAACTGCGCATTATCCCCGATCATGCCCGCATGCAGAGCCTGGGCCTCGATCAGGACGATCTGGCCCAAGCTTTGATCCGCCACGACCTGCAACCAGGGGCCATCCTGCTGCGCGAAGGACAGTACCAATACAACGTGCGCCTGGCCCGAGACCTGCAAACTCCCGCCGACCTGGGTGAGATCTACCTGCGCCAGGGCGAGCGCATCTTCCAGCTCCAGGACCTGGCCGAGGTGCAACTCACCGCCCAGCCCCCGCGCGGGCGCTTCCTCCATCAGGGCCATCCTGCCCTCAACCTGGCCATTATCCAGCAAGACGGAGCCCGCTTTGCCGACTTGCAGGCGCGCATGGACACCGTACTGGGCCAATTGCAACGCGACTACCCCCGGCTGCAATTCGAGCTCAGTCGGGATCAAACCGCTTTGCTCAGCGCCTCGCTGGACAACCTCGGCCAAAGCCTGCTCTTCGGCGTATTGCTGGCCAGCCTGGTGATGGGATTTTTCCTGCGGGAACTTCGCGCCGCCCTGATGATTGCCCTCAGCCTGCCCCTGTCCCTGCTGATCAGCATGCTGCTGTTTTACCTGCTGGGACTCTCCCTCAATGTGATTTCCCTCTCGGGTCTGGTGCTGGGCGTGGGCCTGATGATCGACAACGCCATCATCGTGATTGACAGCATCGCCGAGCAGCGCAGCCGAGGCATCAGCTTGTTTGACGCCTGCGTGCAAGGCACCGCCGAGGTGGTGCGGCCGCTGATCAGTTCGGCGCTGACCACGGCGGCGGTATTTTTGCCGCTGGTGTTCCTCAGCGGCATCGCCGGGGCGCTGTTCACCGATCAGGCGCTGGCGGTGGGCATCGGGTTGGGCAGTTCGCTGCTGGTGGCCATCGGGCTACTGCCGGTGCTGTATTACCGGCTCTACCGACGCGGGCAGGCGGGGCTGCCCACAGCAAACGGCGGCATGTATCGGCTCTATGAGCGGGGATTTCACGGGGTGATGCGGCACCCAGCGCTGTTTTTGGCGCTGGTAGGGCTGCTGCTGCTAGTGGGCCTGTGGCCCGCGTGGCATTTGCCGCTGCGGCAGTTGCCCGAGGTGGGTCGCGATGACCTACTGGTGCAGCTTGACTGGAACGAGCCGCTTAACCTTACGGAAAACGAGCGACGTACCCGGCACCTGTTGCGTGACCTCAAGCCCTGGCTGAGCTTGCAACAGGCCCAACTGGGCGAACAACAGTACCTGCTGGATCGACAGGCCCGCCAAACGGCGGCACAGGCCGAACTATACCTGCGCGCGCCTTCGTTCGCGGCAGCCAACGAACTGGCCGACACGCTGCGCAGTTGGCTGCGGCAGCAGGCCCCGCGGGCCCAGGTGAACCTGGCCCCGCCCCCTACCCTCTTCGATCGCCTCTTTGGTGAGCAAGCCCCTCCGTTGGAAGCACGTCTCACCCGCCGCGACGGCACCGGGCCGCCAGACCCGGAGCAGGCCCGTAGGCTGACGGAGCAGCTCAGCCAAACTTTGAACGAACCGGTGCCGCCACCGCCACTGCGACGGGTCTCGCTGGTCTATCCCGATCAGGCCGCCCTGCTGCGCTATGGCGTCAGCGTGGACCGATTGGTGAATACCCTCAGTCGACGGGTGCAGTCCTCTGAGCTGCAACAACTCTACCTTGGCCGACAGGCCGTGCCAGTCGTGGTGAGTGAGGAGCGGGGAAAAGGCTGGTTGGACGAGCCGATCCTGACCGATAAAGGGGATCCCGTGCCGCTGCGCAGCCTGCTGCACCTGCAACCCAGTGAGGACTATCAGACTCGCTACGGTGGAGCGGGAGGAAGCTACCTACCCCTGAGCTTTGACCTCAGTGCCGAGCAGCAGCCTCGCTATGAATCGGCTCTCAAGGCCATGGTAGATGAGAATCGTCCCTCGCTCAGCCTGGAACTGACCGGGGCGCTATACGACCGGGAAAACTTGCTCTTGGAATTGATTGGGGTGTTGTTGGGCGCATTGGCGCTGCTCTACTTCATACTGGCCATCCAATTCGAGTCGCTCAAACTACCCCTGATCGTACTGTTGGAGGTGCCCATCGACCTGGCCGCCGCCCTGCTCAGCCTTTGGATCTTTGGACAATCTCTCAACCTCATGGCCATGATCGGCATGATCGTGATGACCGGCATAATCATCAACGACTCCATCCTCAAGATTGACACCATCAGCCGCCTGCGTCGTGAGGGGCAACCTTTGGCTGAGGCCCTGCATCAGGCTGGGCAGCGCCGATTGCGCCCCATCGTGATGACGTCGGTAACGACCATCCTGGCAGTGCTGCCCTTTCTCTGGGGCAGTGGCCTGGGCAACGAGTTACAGCAGCCTTTGGCTATTGCCCTTATCGGCGGCATGTTGGTGGGTACCCTGGTGAGCCTATATTTCATTCCCCTGGCCTATCGATGGCTTGCCCCAAACGGAGTTGATTAGGCCAATGCAAGAGATTCTGCGGCTTCTCATGCTACCGCTGGACGGCGTGTCCCTTCCGCGTGAAAAACAGATAACCTCTTTTGGGAAACGCAGGAAGAACTTCTGGACAAATTGAACAGCCGACTGTGTTCCATCTTGTCTAAAACCTCGGGCAGGTACAGCGCTTTTTCAGCTTTCCGAAATGAAAACTTAGCGATATGGCTCCCCGCATACCCCATTCCTGGGTTGGGTAAAGGAACGCTCCTTCCTCAGCCCCAACCAGATTTTCATCATATCGGTGGGCGAGGTAGTAGCCTCCCAATTCCAGCGTAGTACTTACATAAGGAGAAAAATACAGGCGATAGCCAAAAAATGGATTCAGCCCATAGCTGGTATATCCTTCTGTACCTTCCAGTGTGTTGCTGGTACTGGGATCTACCTGTGAAAAATCCACCGTTCCAAGCCCCACAATGGCATCTGCCCCAGCAAATATTCGACTCGCACCAAACACCATATTTCGCTCGTAACCGATCTGAAACCGGTAATCTTCTCTCTCAGCGGATTCTACATTTCCCTGGGCAAGGTGGGTCACCTGCCTGAATCCTCCGGCTCGCAACCCATCCTCCATGGTGAGGAAATATTTGTATCGCAATCCCGAAGGCGTAGATAGAGAACCGGGCAAACCCGTATAGCTCTCTGAAAACACTGGAACCTGAGTGAAAGAAAGTGCTTCTATTCCAATTTCATGCTTTTGTGGCTTGAACCGGGAGCGCTGCGCCATGGCTGGTATTGCCATCAGCATACAGAGTAGAGTCAGCCAGAAAAATCTGATATTCAGCATGTTTGTTAGGTTAAGCAATTCAAAGGTCAGCAGGGGAAGGAATACAAACAACTCGAAAGGGTACGAAAGATAACGCTTGCAAGTTCTGCATATTAATGGCCTTTCGGGCGAAATACCCTACTAATGCAAAACCGGCGATTCCTCGAAAAGAATCGCCGGTTTTTGGAATCTGGTTGAATGCTACTGCACCAGAATCGTCCGATGTACGGGGCCTTCCGGGCCGAGGATGACCAAGCGGTAACTTCCCTGTGACAACCCATGCAGATCGATGGTTAAGGTGTATTCCCCTTTATCCAACGGAAGTGTTTCACTCCGTAATTCCATGCCCTGCATGTTGTACAGCTTCCACTGAAGGGGTTGGGCTTTGTCGGTTTGCACTTCAAGATGGGTGACTTCCTCAGCGGGATTCGGATATAAAGTCCCCACATGGAATCGATCCAGGATTCCCACCCAAACCTGCTTTACTTCTGAGAAGGTCGGGAGGTCGTTGCGGAACTCAGCCCGGATCCGATAGGTGTGTACCTTCTCACCGTGCAGATCATAATCCTGGTGGGAGTAAGCCACTTTGTCTCCAATTGTACCTTCCGCTGGGACAAAAGCGATTTCACTGAAGTCATCTTCACCAGCCAGTTTACGCTCAACTACATATCCCTGTAAGCCTCCAACTTCTTCCATGGACCAGGAAAGGTCATTGCCCAGATTGGTCCGTCCGATGCTAATCAGCACAGGATTGGGCTGCAGGCTACGGGTACACCCTACTTCGAGCGTGTAGTCACCTCCCGTGATGGATGCATCCGTCAGGTAAATGTAGTAGGTGGTGCCTACCACTGTTTGGAACGACAGCTCTGAAGTTCCCCCAAAGCAGTTGGTCCCGTCGTCATTGGACATTTCGCAGGTCAGGCTGCCACAGGTGCCAGAGTAGATGAACAGCTGAGTATTAAGAGCTGGTACACTGTTACAGGTACTTAAGGTTATGGTATTTCCATCTCCCTGGAAGGTAAACCATACCCCTACCCCACGTGGACGTACCCCCGCACAGCGGGTAGTAGGTGCTCCAGCGTTCGTAGCTCCCCCAAATGATCCCGTAACGACATCTCCACAATTCAACGGTGTGGCATTGGCACAGGAGTCATTCACTGGTGGGAACACACCTGCACAATTCAGGTTTACCGTTGCCCCC
This sequence comes from uncultured Bacteroidia bacterium, assembly GCA_964343195.1. Lineage (GTDB taxonomy): Bacteria > Bacteroidota > Bacteroidia > J057 > J057 > CAYVAP01. The sequence goes on from CAYFIR010000116.1 coordinate 16,255, forward strand.
ATTTTTACACAAGTGGTCTGATTTTCTGCAGCGAGGAAGGTACTCACTCCATTTCCACTCACAAACCGACCGAGTGAATAGATACCTGGAGAAAGACCGGGAAGCGTTACCGTGGCAAAGGTCACGCTCTGCAATGCCTGGATCCGGTAGGGCTGAGTTACCTGTCCCTGGAAAGCCATGAAGACCTCGAAACTATCGTTGCTTACGCATACTGCCCAGACGCTATCGATTACCATGCTATCGCAATCTACAACTGGTGTACAGTCAGCCGTGATGAGCGGAGACACCGCAGAACAGCTTGGGTCATCAGGATCCTCCACGCGAGCCCGTATCTGAGTACTATTCGCATAGAATCCAACAGTATGTACCCCGCTTACCAGGGTGGTATCTAGCAATATCTGGCTTGCAATGTCTTCAATTATGGTTCGGTATGGGCCAGTAGTACCGCTAATGCCCACGACCGCCTGGAATGAGTCAGTTGTAATGGATGGGACACACTGTGCAAACAGGGTGTCTATCGCGACATCACAGAGTAAACTACAATCTTCCAGCAGCAGGGCCGTCGTGTCAGCACAGTCGACCATGTCAAGATCGGTGACCACCAGTTGTACCCCTTGCGTGCTCACGAAGGGTCCGAAGGTGTAGGTCCCAGCACTTACCGTATCAAGCTTCGCGCCGCCCAGGATGCTCACTTCGAAGTTGTTGCCCGTGCCAGTGAAGCTAAGGTCTACTTCGAAACTCACATTGTCGAGGCAGTTAGCGACTGCGTTGGTGATTGCGACGTCGCAGAGCGGGGAGCAATCTTCCAACAGCAGGGCCGTCGTGTCGGCACAATCTACATTATCAAGATCGGTGACCACCAGTTGCACGCCCTGCGTGCTCGAGAATGGTCCGAAGGTGTAGGTCCCGGCGGACAGCGTATCCAGTTTCGCGCCGCCCAGGATGCTCACTTCGAAGTTGCTGCCCGTACCCGTGAAGCTCAGGTCGACTTCGAAACTCACATTGTCTATGCAGTTGGCAACCGCGTTGGTGATTGCGACATCGCAGAGCGGGGAGCAATCTTCCAGCAGCAGGGCCGTCGTATCGGCGCAGTCGACCATGTCAAGGTCGGTGACCACCAGTTGCACGCCCTGCGTGCTCAGGAACGGTCCGAAGGTATAGGTTCCAGCGGACAGCGTATCAAGCTTCGCGCCGCCCAGGATGCTCACTTCGAAGTTGCTGCCCGTGCCAGTGAAGCTCAGGTCGACTTCGAATGAAACGTTGTCGATACAGTTAGCGACCGCATTGGTGATCGCCAAATCGCACAGCGGAGAACAATCTTCCAGCAACAGGGCCGTCGTGTCAGCGCAATCGACCATGTCAAGGT
>CAYFIR010000116.1:17720-20521 GCA_964343195.1 uncultured Bacteroidia bacterium
CAGCGCAATCGACCATGTCAAGGTCGGTCACCACCAGTTGCACGCCCTGCGTGCTAAGGAATGGTCCGAAGGTATAGGTCCCAGCGGCTAGCGTATCCAGTTTCGCGCCGCCCAGGATGCTCACTTCGAAGTTGCTGCCCGTGCCAGTGAAGCTCAGGTCTACTTCGAATGAAACGTTGTCGAGGCAGTTGGCGACCGCGTTGGTGATCGCCACGTCGCATAGCGGGGAACAATCTTCCAGCAACAGGGCCGTCGTGTCAGCGCAATCGACCATGTCAAGGTCGGTCACCACCAGTTGCACGCCCTGCGTGCTCGCAAATGGTCCGAAGGTATAGGTTCCGGCGGACAGCGTATCAAGCTTCGCGCCGCCCAGGATGCTCACTTCGAAGTTGCTGCCTGTGCCAGTGAAGCTCAGGTCTACTTCGAATGAAACGTTGTCGATACAGTTAGCGACTGCGTTGGTGATTGCGACGTCGCACAGCGGGGAGCAATCTTCCAACAGCAACGCGGTAGTGTCGGAACAAAATGGATTATCCAGGTCCCGGATCACCAATTGTATAGCCTGATTGCTCGTAAATGGCCCAAAGGTATGTGCACCTGCCGCCACCGTATCCAATACTGCACCGCCAAGTAGTGAAATTTCATACTGGTTTCCGCTTCCAGCGAAGTCCAGGTCAACACTGAAGCTCACATTGTCAATGCAGCTAGCCGTAGCAGAGTTGAGCTGTAATGTACAATCATCCGGGCCACATTCTGCAATAGCATTAATGTCTCCATGTCCTGTATAGTCTCCTGTGAAAAGGAACCAACCAGAAATCCCATATTCTCCATTTTTGGCATTCGCAGCTACTCCATACTGGAATCCTACCGCTCGGTTGGGCGGATTATGAGAAAGGAACAGGGTATCGCCATCAAACGCAGTTCCAGGAACACCCGTAACCTGACTTCGCATGCTATCGACCTCCCAGAATGTCCAGTCCTGCTGATTGGCAGCAACCAATGCCGGGGGTGCCAATTCGACTTTCACCCCTCTTCCCAGTGCTGTCCAGGCAGCATAGTCACGCTGATCAATCAGCCAGATGTTTACATCCCATTGCTGATTGGGATTATCAATGTGGTAGGCCCTACCCGTAATTCTTGCAGTGCTATCGTCATAGATCGTCAACATTCCCCCACTGTAATCCCAATGGAAATAAGGGGTAGTAGTACCTGGAATATCAACCAGATACAGCCCGGTGCTGTATGGCAGGGTATCCCAGTCAGATAACGGACATTCAAGGACTACCTCACCGGTATCACAGAATGCATATAACTCACGGGTGGATACCTCACAGAATAATAGGTCATCATCCTTGGCCGTGAAGACCAGTGTATCTGAGGTGTTATAGGGTCCAAATGTATAAGTCCCGGCAGTAAGTCCGGACAGACTGTTGCCAAGGTTATCGAAGATGCTGTAGTTGTTACCTGATCCCCCTATGCTCACGGAGACCTCGTAGGACTGATCATCCAAACAGGTCGGGATAGCAGCCAGAAGCTCGACTTCACATGACTGTCCACAGCTCAGGGTTGAGTTCAGGTCTCCATGGCCGGTATAGGATCCGGAGTAGAGAAACCATCCTGATATTCCGAAATCTCCATTTTTCGCGTTGGCAGCGACTCCCATCTGAAAGCCAAATTGCCGCGAGGGGGGGTTGTGTGACAGGTAAAGGGTGTCCCCGTCATATTGGGTACCGGGAATACCGGTAACGATGCTACGCAGGCTGTCAACTTCAAAAAAATTCCAGTCCTGCTTATTCGAATCTACCGCTGCCTGTGGAGCCCACTCTACTTTTACGTCCCTTCCCAATGCGGTCCAGGTATTGTAATCTACTCCGTCCTTCAACCACATGTCCACCGCCCACTGACGGTTATTGTCCAGTTGGTTGACAACCTGACCAGTGATGTGGGCAGTACTGTCGCTAAAAAATGTAATTGAGGGCGAACCCATCCACGAATACTGTGGTGTAAGTTCGCCTGGTAAATTAGCAAGGTAAAAGCCAAAGCCTCCAGGTGAGCTAGATGTCTGCGGAGCCGTGGGAGCAAAGTCCTGTAAATCACAGGAATTTAGCTGCTGTGGCCCTTGTGCACGTATCGCTGTGGGCACCCACAGCAATATAAACACCAGATAAAGCCAGGAGGTGTGTTTCCCCAAATTGTGTAAACCCTTTTGCATTTCTGTTGAATGAACGAGACCCTTTATACGCAAAAATGAATAAAAATCTACCGAAATCGCTATCAAAGAGCGAATTCCTCTGCCAAATCCATTTTCATAATTGTGGAGAGAACAGCCTTTAACACCGATTACTCAAATGATTACCCAGTATTACACTGCCAACTTCGAGCCACTCGACCAGTCACTTTTTTGCCTATTCGCGAAAAAGGTCCAAATGACACAAATTATTCGCATTAAATAAGACTGATTGAACCCACTGGTTTTCAAGCCTGTTTCTCCTATGAGAAAAATCACCAGATGGGCACCCCTGTCTAATCAAGCCCCAATGGTTATTTCCCAGGACTGTACAGACAAAAACTATTCCCAAAAGTGGGAAATTCGTGAATGTTCTGTTTTAGGGGTATTCAAGTGCTTTGTCCATTTGAAAATACTGAGGAAGCGGTAACAGACTTTTCGCGGATAAAGGCGGAAAAAGCAAGTCCTGGGCACCGCCGAAGGAATGCAGCGATCACCCATCATGGGGGATTTGACAGTGCACTAGTCATTAGTTTCGCGGTTCAAAGTTCAAGGTTGAAAGTTGCCTGGGCTA
>CAYFIR010000117.1:0-20326 GCA_964343195.1 uncultured Bacteroidia bacterium
CCCCCTTTGCAAAAGGGGGGTGGCATTTCGCCCGGCGAAATGACGGGGGGATTCGCACAGCAGCGGGATATAGTCCCGAAGACTAGCCAGGATCGGGGTTCAGGCGACCCCGATCAACCTGGATTTCAAAAACCTGCGAGGATTCTCCCTATCCCCTTGAGAAAGCCCTCACTTTCCGGTTTCTTTAGGCATGGAAATCAAAAACGCAGCCTATTGGATTCACAGGCTCCAGCTACAGGAGCACCCCGAAGGAGGGTATTACGCAGAAGTTTATCGTTCTGAGGAAAGCATCTCAAAAGATGGACTACCGGATCGTTTCGAAGGGCCCCGCAGCATGGGGACCAGCATATATTTTCTCCTGCATGGCGATACTTTTTCAGCTTTCCACCGCATCAAAAGCGACGAAGGCTGGCATTTCTATACAGGCAATCATCCGGTCCATCTCTACGTAATCGCCCCGGATGGCACCCTGACAGAGCATATGTTGGGCACGGACTTCGAGGCAAGGCAGAAGTTCCAGGCCGTAGTACCTACCGGACACTGGTTTGCCGCCCGGGCTGGTTATGCCCAGGAGGATTATGCGCTGGTCGGCTGTACCGTCTCTCCGGGCTTCGATTTCCAGGATTTCGAAATGGCAGAGCGAGAGGAATTACTTAAACAGTTTCCCCAGCATGAAGTGCTCATCAAGCGGTTTACGAGGGAATAGGTATGGTCAGCTACCTGTCCATTTTTCCCCGCTACTTTAGTTCTCATCTCCCCAACCCTTCCAGACCAGCTGGCATTTTTCTATCTTAGCTCTTTCAAATTCCCCTGGCACCAGTCAGTCCATCCTTCAACCTACCAACGACACTCCTGTGGCTCGACCCCGCAAAGACGGCTCAAAATCTGGCAAAAAAGACGGCAAGCAGACTCCCCTGATGAAGCAGTACTATGCGGTCAAGCAGAAGTACCCCGGTACGGTGCTGCTGTTTCGGGTAGGCGATTTTTACGAAACCTTTGGGTCGGATGCGGTCGAAGTGGCTCAGGTGCTGGGCATTGTCCTTACTGCCCGAAATAATGGTGGCAGCGACGTCGAACTGGCCGGGTTTCCCCATCACTCCCTGGATACCTATCTCCCCAAGCTCGTAAGGGCGGGAAAACGTGTAGCGGTCTGCGATCAGCTCGAAGACCCCAAACAGGCCAAGGGCATTGTCAAACGCGGCGTAACAGAGCTGGTCACACCGGGCGTCACCTTCAACGACAAGGTGCTCGAAACCAACCGCGACAACTACCTGGCAAGTGTATACCTACACTCCAACAAGGAGGTAGGGGCCTCCTTCATCGAGGTTTCGACTGGAGATTTTTTCTGCTTTTCGGGTACGCCGCAGTATGTGGAAAAAATCCTGGGCACCCTCAACCCCGCCGAAGTGCTGGTTTCGCGCAAGGACCTTCGCCAGTTCAATGCGTTGTTTGGAGAGAGATTTTATGTCAGTCGCCTGGACGAATGGGTCTATCAGCCCGACTATACGCGGGAAAAACTGCTGGAATTCTTTGGGACGACCTCACTCAAGGGATTTGGGGTAGAGGATGAAGTCTGCGGCTGCATCGCAGCAGGCTCTATTGTTCACTACCTGCACGAAAACCATCAGCGGGACCTGGGCCACATCAGCAAACTCTACCGCTTCAACGATTCCGCGTACGTATGGCTGGATCAGTTCACCGTTCGGAACCTCGAGTTGATCCATCCTCTGCATCCTGATGGTCGGTCACTGGTCGAGGTCATCGACCAAACCCTCACTCCCATGGGGGGACGGGCGCTGAGAAGGGCCATTTTGCTGCCGCTCAAGGATATGGGCCAAATCCGCCGCCGACATGATGCAGTTGAAAGCCTGCTTGGCCTGCCACAGGCTACCGAGCAGGTTGTAGCACAACTCAAGCAGATGGGCGACCTGGAGCGTCTGGCCTCCAAGGTGGCGACCTCGCGGATGAGTCCCCGAGAGGCCGTTTTGCTCAGAAACTCCCTTGAACTGATCCGTCCACTGGCGGAAAGCCTGATGAAATTTGAGCAGCCAGCCCTGAACCGCTATACCGAACAATTTGAGGATCCATCGGAGGTGCTGGAGGTACTGCACCACTACCTGCTTGACGAGGTCAATTCGCACATCACCGATGGGAGCGTCATCCGCGATGGGGTGTCACCAGAGTTGGATGAACTTAGAGGGATGAAGACCAACAGCAACGAACTGTTGCTGGCCATGCAGCGTCGCGAAATTGACCGGACGGGGATTACTTCGCTCAAAATCGGCTTCAATAAGGTCTTTGGCTACTATCTGGAGGTGACCAATGCCCATAAGGACAAGGCGCCACAGGAGTGGACCCGCAAGCAGACCCTCACCAATGCCGAGCGCTACATCACCCAGGAACTCAAGGAATACGAAGACAAAATTCTTTCGGCAGAGGAACGCATCCTCGCGCTGGAACAAAAGCTCTACACGGAGTTTTTGCAGAAAATGCAGCACCACCTGCATACACTCCAGCACAATGCCCGCCTGATCGCGGAGCTCGACATGCTGGTGGGATTTGCACGGGTAGCGCGACAGCGTCAGTACCGCCGACCCGAAGTCCACGAAGGCGATGCGCTTTCCATCACCCAGGGACGGCACCCGGTCATCGAGACCACCCTCCCGCCCGATCAGCCCTACGTGCCCAATGATATTGCCCTGGACAACCAGACCCAACAGATTGTCATCATCACCGGCCCCAACATGGCGGGTAAATCGGCTCTGCTACGCCAGACGGCGCTGATCGTCCTCATGGCACAGATTGGGAGCTTTGTCCCGGCAGAAGCGGCACAGGTAGGAATCGTGGACAAGATATTTACCCGGGTCGGAGCCAGCGACAACATTTCCAGTGGAGAGTCCACTTTCATGGTGGAGATGAACGAGACCGCTCAAATCGCCAACAATGCCACTGCGAAGAGCCTGATTTTGCTGGATGAAATCGGAAGGGGAACCTCCACCTACGACGGGGTGAGCATTGCCTGGGCGTTGGTGGAATACCTGCACGAAACTCCAGGCTGCCAGGCCAAGACCCTGTTTGCCACTCACTACCACGAGCTCAACGAACTGGAAGACCGTCTGGATCGGGTGAAGAATTTCAATGTATCAGTGCGGGAAGTAGATGGGAAGGTGCTCTTCCTTCGCAAGCTAAAGCCCGGCGGAAGCGAGCACAGTTTCGGGATAAATGTCGCGGCGATGGCGGGCATGCCCCAGGATTTGGTACAGCGCGCTCAGCACCTGCTCGCCCACTTTGAGCAAAACAGACTCAATGATCAGCAGTCCGCCAAATCCATCAAGTTCAGCGAAAAGCAAACCCTCCAACTCAATATGTTTGAGTTAAAAGATACCGACACCCTCAAGATCAGACAGATCCTCAAGGGCGTCGATATCGACCGAATGACACCTGTAGAAGCACTACTCAAGCTGCAGGAGATCAAGCATGCTCTGTTACAGGAAGAAATATCAACAGCTAGCGGTAAAGATTGAAAGACAAGTGAAGGTGGGGAATTGGAGCATCAACATAAAGCACGTGGCCAGATGATGATGTCTCGTCGGGGAATACTTAACATCATATGTCTTAACAGTTGCCTGTATTATTTCGACTACTGAAGTTTTGCAATATGTATGCCACCCGTTGAAAATGCTGACGTCAATAATTACCATTCAAACAGCATTTCCTGACGTTGGCCGGAGGCTTGCAGAAATCCTCATATTCTGATTGTGGGTTTTTGTCGCTTTTGCGATAACATTCCTGTACCTTCCGCCTTATCTTTGCGTATCAGATGACTTCAGGGGAAGTTCAAAAAATAAGCTATGCCTTCAGACGTTGCCTTATTTTCTCATCCCTGAGTCTAGTATTCGTTTCAAGGAAAAGTAAACATTGAATCATGGCAAAACCTGTAGAATTTACTGATGCCAATTTTGAGGAAGTAGTCCTCAAATCTGATAAGCCTGTACTGGTTGACTTTTGGGCAGCCTGGTGTGGTCCGTGTCGTGCCATTGCACCTGCTGTGGAGCAGATGGCCGAAGAACTGGATGGACAGGCTGTAATTGGCAAACTGGATGTAGATGCCAACCCAACCGTAGCACGTACCTATGGTGTGATGAGCATCCCCACTCTTCTGGTATTCAAAGGAGGAGAAATTGTTGACAAGCACGTAGGGGTAGCCCCCAAATCCGTGCTCGCTAATAAAGTAACTGCTCACGTTTAGGGTCGAGCCCTTTAGGGTACGACATCTGGCAACCCTGCCCGACGTGAAGTCGGGCAGGGTTTTTCATTGGACAAATGACTTAGATGGTTGGAAAATAAAGCGGTCCGTCATTAGATTGGAGGAGCGGCCAGTAACCCTTGTTCGAAGTTTGTCATTTGAATATGGCTACCCCTAGACCTAAAAACCAACACACACATGCTCCATATCCTCGACCTCAATTTCAAAACCGACCATGCCATCGCCTCCTTTTTGATTGAAACCAGCGAAGGCCCGGTACTCATCGAAAGCGGTCCCCATTCTGTTTTCCCACAACTAAAAGAAGGGCTCTCGGCGCATGGCTATAAGCCCAGCGACCTGAAACATCTGTTTCTGACACATATCCACTTTGACCATGCAGGTGCCGCCTGGGCATTGGCTGAAGCTGGCGTACACGTGCATGTTCACCCCCGGGGCTATAAGCATCTCCTTTCCCCGGAGCGGCTGTACCAGTCGGCCCAGCGGATCTACGGCGACGAAATGGAAAGCCTCTGGGGACTCATGAAGCCCATTCCGGAGAACCTGTTACATGAAGTAGCTGATGGGCAAGAGATCCGGGTCGGAGACCAGACTTTCAAGGCCATTTTTACTCCCGGCCACGCCTCTCATCATATCGCCTGGCAATGGGGAAACAATATCTTCACTGGCGACGTCGCAGGTGTACGAATCGGCGAAGGTCCGGTAGTCCCCCCCTGCCCCCCACCGGATATCTTCCTGGAAGCCTGGAAGGACTCCATAACACGCCTGAAGGCTGCAAAACCCGAAGCCCTTTACCTGACACACTTTGGCAAAGTTAAAGCCGTAGAGCAGCACCTTGATAAGCTACAGTCCATCCTGACTGACTGGGCTCAGTGGATGAAAAAGCCTTTTGATGAAGGCCGAAAGCCGGAGGAAATCACCCCTGAATTTCAGGCCTACGTCGATCAGCAACTCCGCCACGCAGGACTGGATCAGCATGGACTGGACCAATACGAAGCTGCCAACCCGGCCTATATGAGCGTCGCAGGACTACTCCGTTACTGGAAAAAACGGGAAGACCTGCTGGCGGCCTATGAAGGGTGAACGAAGTTGACCACTAACTACGAACCAATACACTCGTGAAATTAAACCACATCCTCGTCATCGGAGCCGGAGTCATGGGGAGAGGCATAGCCCTCACCACTGCCCGCGCAGGATATTCCACCACACTTTTCGATGTGAATGCTGAAATGCTGGAAGTATCGGAGCAATACGCCAATGGGTTTCTCAGCAAATCCGTAGAAAAGGGCAAGCTCTCGCCGGAAGATCGACAGGCAACACTGGACCGACTGACCTTCTCCCAAAGTGAAAACAACTGGGAGGCTGACCTTGTGATCGAGGCCGTACCAGAGCGCCTTCCCCTAAAGCATCAGGTGCTGCAACAGGCCGCCGACCTTAACTCCAGGGAGACCATCCTGGCAAGTAACACCTCCACACTGCCCATTACCCGTATCGCCGCTCCTATTCCTCATCCTGAGCGGGTCGTGGGGCTGCACTTTTTCAATCCAGCTCCGCTGATGAAACTGGTGGAAGTCATCGCTGGGGCAGCCACCTCCCCGGAAACCCTTGAAACCGTAACCAAACTGGCCCAAAACCTGGGCAAGCAGCCCGTACAGGCCCGGGATGTACCAGGCTTCATCGTCAACCGTGTAGCACGACACTTTTACCTGGAAAGCCTCAAAACGCTGGAAACCGGTGGAATCGACCACGAGGGCATTGACCGACTGCTTCGCAGTAGCGGCTTCCGGATGGGACCTTTCGAACTGATGGACCTGATCGGAGTGGAGACCAACCATTCAGTAACCCAATCCATGTATGAGGCTTTTTTCTATGATGAAAAATTCCGGCCCAGTCTGATTCAGCAACAAAAGGCTGATGCCGGTCACCACGGCCGAAAGACTGGAAAAGGATTTTACACATACCCTGACTGACATATGTCCACCCCAGCCAAATACCTGATTTTCAAACCACCAGGTTCGTTTTTCCACATAAGTCAACCCCTTAAAAACGGCTTTCCCCGTCACGGTTCTTAGCCATAAGGCCCAACTTGCGGACATAACAAGCCTTCAATCATAGTATTAGTGTAGCTCCGACCTGTTCTCCCAAGTTCAGGTCGGCTTTGTTTTTATGGTGCTTGGAGTTATTTCTTTAATTTTGTCATAAGCAGTTCCATTAACATTCCTGCCTATGATAGGACGTATCCTATTGCTCATCACCCTATTGAGCCCTTTTCCTTTTTACGGACAGATATTTCCCGACCTGACCAGTCAGCACTTTTTCGATAACCTGGGCGAAGACATCCCTACGGCCATTACCCGTGACAATCAGGGGTTCATATACCTGGGGGGGAATTCTGTCATCCCCGATGAAATGGACCCGAACTGCGCCAACATCTGGCTGATCAAAGTCTCACCAGCAGGTGAAATTTACTGGGAACATGAAGTCAGGCTAAATGGCTGTGAAGAACTGCGGGACATGGTCGCCACCAGGGACGGAGGCCTCATATTCGTGGGCGTGACCGGCTCTATCGTCAATGGAGAAGAACAGGGAAGCGAAGAATACGGCGGGAATTACTTCGCAGGGAAAATCGACTCACTGGGTCAACTGGACTGGATTCAGAGTTATGGGGGCAGCCAGCTCGATCAGGCCTATGGCCTCGCTGAAGGCCTTTACCGGGAGTATATGCTGGTGGGAAGCACCCATTCACCAGACGGACAGGTCGGAAAACACATCGGCATGAGCGACCTCTGGACGCTCAAAGTGGATACCCGGGGCCAGCCGCGGTTCAGTCAGGTGTTGGGAAGTCCCGGGAATGACTGGGGAACTTCCGTAGATCTTACCCGTGAAGGCGACTACCTGGTTGCGGGTTATACCCAACCCGATAACCGATCCGACCAAAAAGGAAATGGATGGATACTCAGGATGATGCCTTCGGGAGAAATTCTCTGGAACAAACAGATGGGCAAGCCCTATGGAGGGTATTTCGCTGATGTAAAGGCGACCACCAATGGGCAGGTTGTCGCAGCAGGATATCGGCTCAACGAAGAAGGGAACAGAGATTTTTGGTGGGTAAAACTGGACGAAAATGGCGAAATAATCTGGCAGCGTACCCTGCGCGGAGCAGATCAGGAGCAATTAACTTCCCTTGACATTACAGAGGACGGCGGCCTGATCATGGGGGGATATTCCGAATACCTACAGGGAGGAGGTCCCTATACCAAAGGCGGCGATGACTTCTGGCTGGTGCGAACCGACTCCATGGGCCGCGTCATGTGGCGCAAGACCTTTGGAGGAATGAACCATGAGCGCTGTAAAGGCGTTATCGCCTATGAGCCGGGAGTCTATTATGCGGTGGGAGAAAAAGTCAATCGCTTCACCCGTGGAGAGACAGGGGCCAACCATGATTACTGGATGCTGAGGGTTGAAGAGCGAAGCGAAGTCTCGATCAATGCCTCAATATTCGTTCGGGCCAATGACCTGCGCATAGATCGTTTGCAACCGACTCGTTTTCGGGCAGTATGCGACTACGGAGACCGGTACCTCTGGGATTTTGGGGACGGAACTACCTCCGAGGAACCCAATCCATTGAAGACCTACCACATTTCGGGTACCTATGAGGTGAAACTCACCGTCTTTGTAAACGATAACTGCCAACAGACCGTAACCCTGGAACGTCTGCTAGAAGTATGGTAAGGGATGAGAAATTCGTGATTTGTGATTCGGGGATGCAAGTGGTTTCCTTCTTCCCCATTTTCGCCCCCCTCTTCGGCATTCTTTACTGTTCAATGAGCCATAACCAACGAACCTTGACAACTGTGTTCATGGCAATTCAGAATCAGTCCTTACCTTTCGGCTCAAAATCCCAGAATCCAACTACTTCAGAATATGCTCGACCGTAGCACGCCCCCCGCAGCTCAACCCCTAAGTCACATTCCCCTCCCGGCCTACCGCAAGACTCAACTGAGCAATGGCTTGCCGGTCTATCTGCTGCCATACGGCTCGGTAGATGTCGTGGAAGTGCAACTGGTTTTTAGAGCCGGGACTGCCATGCAGCCTGCCAGCGGGGTCGCTCGCTACACCGCCCGCAATATGTCCGAAGGGACAGAGCGATATTCGAGCCTTACACTGGCCCAGCAACTAGATGGGCACGGAGCCTGGCTCAATCCCGATGTGGACGAGGACACACTCGCCATCAAGCTCGCCACCGTCACCCCCAAGCTGGCAGACACCCTGCCACTCCTGGCAGAAGTAGTGCTCAGGCCCACCTTTCCGGAAGATGAGTGGACAAAAATGCAGCGTCGCAGCCTGGAAACCATGGCTGTCAACGAACAAAAGACCAGTTTCCTGGCCCGCCGCAATTTCAACGCCCTGCTGTATGGGGCCAATCACCCCTATGGATCCAGTACCCGGAGAGAAGACCTGGAGCGACTGACCCGCGATCAGCTCATGGCCTACCATCAGGAGTACCTCTACCTGGGAAATGCCTATCTCGCAGTGGTCGGAAGCTTTGAAGAAGCAGACCTGATGCCATTGCTTGAGCAACACTTTGGCACGCAGGCATTGTCCCCTCACGTTAAAGAAACCTCCTCGGCTGCAACTTCCAGTCCCTCCACCACCCTGGGGCGACAGCACTTCCACATGGATGGATCCCAGTCCACGGTTCGAATGGGACAACTTGCCATCGCGCGATCACATCCGGATTATTATCGCTTCAGCCTGGTCAACACGGTGCTGGGAGGCTACTTCGGGTCACGCCTGATGAAAAATATCCGGGAGGAAAAAGGATATACCTATGGCATCGGCTCTGGTCTTGCCGCCCTCAAACACGGGGGATACTTCATCATCCAGGCTGACACCGGCAATGAGTACGTGGAGCCCCTGATTGAGGAAGTCAAAAAGGAAATCCAGCTACTCGCGGATAAGGGAGTCACCCCAGCCGAACTGGAACTGGTCAAAAATTATCTTCTAGGCAAGGCCATCTCTCAGAGAGAAACCCCTTTTCAGCTAGGAGATATCCTGCGCCACTCACTCAGCCACGGCCTGACCTTCGAACAGTTGGATCGCCGCTTTGACGTCATCCAGTCTGTAAAGCCCGAAGAGATCGGTTTCCTCACCCGAAAATACTTCCAGCCCGAGAAAATGCTGGAAGTGGTGGTGGGAGCCAAAGCGTAGCGTTTAAGTAGTTGGACAGGATTATTTAGGTATGAAGGATATGAGGATATGGAGGCAAATCGCTGCTTAAGGCCTCCATACCTCTCTCTTATAGTTATTTTTGGACTCCTAACTTAGGGAAAATGGGGTTATGGAGAAATACGGCGTATTTCCCCCTGATCATCCTCCCGTCTTTCGCTCAATCTGGGCACCAAGGGCCTTGAGGCGACCTTCGATATTTTCATATCCCCGGTCGATCTGCTCAATGTTGTAGATGTAGCTGGTCCCTTCTGCGGAAAGCGCTGCGATCAGCAGGGCGATGCCAGCGCGGATATCCGGGCTGGTCATGGAGATGCCGCGCAGCTGCTGCTTGCGCTCCATGCCGATTACGGTCGCACGGTGGGGGTCACAGAGAATGATTTGGGCCCCCATGTCGATGAGCTTATCCACGAAGAAGAGGCGGCTCTCAAACATCTTTTGATGAATCAGGACGGACCCTTTGCACTGAGTGGCAAGTACGAGCACGACACTCAGCAAATCCGGAGTGAAACCGGGCCACGGGTGATCCGATACGGTCAAAATAGATCCATCAATGAAGGTTTCGATTTCGCAGACCTCCTGAGGATGGATGACCAGGTCATTGCCTTCCACCTCTATCTTCACACCGAGGCGTCGGAAAATCTCGGGTATATTGCCCAGATAATCGACATCAGCATCCTTGATCCGCAGATCTCCCTGCGTCATGGCTGCCATTCCGATAAAGGAACCTACCTCAATCATATCAGCCAGCAGGCGGTGATCGGTGCCACCGAGTTGCTCGACTCCTTCAATGGTGATCAGGTTGGAGCCAACCCCCTGGATATTGGCACCCATCCGGTTGAGCATCGCACAAAGCTGTTGCAGGTAGGGTTCACAGGCTGCATGATAAATAGTCGTTGTGCCTTCCGCCAGTACCGCTGCCATCACGAGGTTGGCGGTACCCGTTACAGAAGCTTCATCCAGCAGCATGTATTTCCCTTTCAACCTTCCGGTAGCACTCACCTTGAACAGCCCTTCATCGGCATCATATTCAAATTTTGCTCCCAATTGCTGAAAGCCCCAAAAGTGGGTATCCAGGCGACGACGCCCGATTTTGTCTCCTCCTGGGCGGCTGATGAAGGCCTGCCCAAAGCGAGCGAGGAGTGGACCTACGAGCATGATGGATCCGCGCAGTTTGCGGGCCTTGGCCCAGAACTCCGGGGTTTGCAGATAGTCGGTATCCACTGCATCAGCCTGAAAGCGGTAAGTATCTGGAGCGAGTTGCTCCACCTTGACGCCCATGTCCCGGATGATGTCGATCAGTCGATTGACATCTACGATGTTGGGCAGGTTGCTGATGGTAACGGGCTCGGCGGTGAGCAGTACCGCGCAGAGCACCTGTAGGGCTTCATTTTTGGCTCCCTGAGGAGTAATTTCTCCGGAGAGGCGGTTGCCGCCTTGCACCTGGAAGTATTCCATAAATCGTTTAAGTGGTTGGGTGAGTATTCGGTTTCTGACCAGGGAAAAAGAGCAGTCTCGCTGTTAATCGAAGAGCGACTATAGTCCTCTGCCAATCAAAGGTCGGGCCAGAGGGAAGGCGTAGGCTTTGCCGGTAAAGATAAGGGAGGACAGGCTTTTTGAACGGAGGAATTGAGTGAAAGTCTCCAACGGTTGATTAAGTGCAGACGGATTCTGCTATTCTCTATGCCTTTTACTGCCCCCCTCGTCAGTCGATGTTTTCCTGAAAATACAGCTCCTGGTTGCTCATGTCAAAAGCACATAACTGTCCCATTCCATCGCGAAACTTTGCAAAACAACCGTTGTCGATGTCCAGCACCTGATCAGCCCCCAGTGCCTGGAGCATCTCGGTGATTTCGTCATCCCGGATCGGGGTATGCCCGTGGATAATCACTCGGTTGCGCAGCCAGTTCCAGTTGATGTCATCGTACCACCAGCGTATCCACATCATGGACTCTGTGTCACGGAGGGGATTATGAAGTTTCCAGAGGAAACCATCTTTCCGCTCGTTGTCCATGTTACGGCCCGTGAAGTTAAATCCGGCATGCACCAGTAGATAATTGTCCACCTCCATAAAGGTGCTCATCCCATCCACAAAGTCGATGTACTTCTGAGGCACATCGGCCGGGGAATCCACATTGAAGCTGGCAATGGCCTCTTTTCCGCCATTATTCAGCCACAGGTCCTCATCTTCCCGATTACGACTGGCCGAAACCATCATATCTTCGTGATTCCCCTTGAGGCATTCCACCTGGTAGCCCCCTTCCATTAGCTGCATCATGTAGTCGAGCACGCCCTTGGAGTCAGGGCCCCGATCCACATAATCACCGAGTAAATAGAGGGTGTCGCTGGGCCTTACCTGAAGCACTTCTTCAACCAAATATCGAAAAGTGCGGGCGCAGCCATGTATGTCTGATATGGCAATATTTCGCATGAGGGGAGTTTGATGCCAAATTTAACAAGCGAATGTGGAATTTCCACTTACTTCAGGCAGCGATCCCCGGCAGCCTGAGAACCAGCCACGTCAAAAGCCCCGATTTCATCAAACATTCAGCCTATGGAAAGACTTTGGTAAATAGGCGTTCTTTTCTGACATTAACCCAAGAGACCAAAAACCACCAATCCTGAATCCCAAAAATTATGTTACGCAAAACACTGTTTCCATTGCTTTCGCTACTGCTTTCACTTGCCATAGTGGCGTGCCAGCCGCAGACCTCCGATGAGGGGGAGCAAGATGAAGAAATGATGGAAGAATCTTCTTCCAGCCTGACTCTGACCAAACTGGAAGGCTCTCCCGCCTTTACCGAAGCAAGCCTTTCCCTTAACAGCGCCAACGCAGGCGATGAAGGCATGTTCGACATGTCATTTACCGTTGAAGGATATGAACTTGGCGCTCAGACAGAGGGACCTGGAGGCCTCGCTAACTCCGGAAAAGGTCAACACATCCACCTGATTGTAGACAATGGCCCTTACTCTGCTCATTATGAGCCAGACTTCAGCACCGACAAACTTAGTGAACCCGGCAACCATGTTGTGCTGGCTTTCCTGTCGCGCTCCTATCACGAGAGTGTGAAAAATATGGAGCAGCCTACCTCCTACGTGATCAGCCAGTTCCAGACGGGTGACGGCGAATATGAAGAAGCAGACTTCTCTGCTCCCCACATGTTCTACAGCCGCCCCAAGGGAACTTATAAAGGTGACGACACCAAGAAGTTGCTCCTGGACTTTTTCCTTCTGAATACTTCTCTGAGTGAGGATGGCAACAAGGTCCGCGCGACCATCAATGGAGAAGAGTTCATGATTACTGAATGGGCTCCATATGTCATCGAAGGCCTACCTCTCGGCACCGTCACAGTCAAGCTGGAGCTGATCGACGGCGAAGGAAACCCTGTTCCAGGCCCATTCAACGTGGTGGAGCGTGAGGTCATGCTGGAAGCTGGCGATGATATGTAGTTGACTATCAGCTAATAGGAGGCATCCTTTACAAGGATTGCTGTTCCCAAAACCATAAGCGACGTGGGCACCCGCCTGCGTCGCTTATTGTTTTCCAGCCCTTCGATGCCACCACAGCCAACCTCCTCCTGCCACAAGCGCCAGGAGAATCAAATACCACCATCCGCTGGTTCCCCCCACCCTGAGCCCCTGCTGATCTCCTATGCTAACCAGTCCTGCCCAGTAATATGGATGGGCAAAAAGGGGGTCGCATTCCTCCAGATAGGTCCTCTGTGACATGGCCAGGGCTTCATCCTTGCTCAAACCCGAAGCCAGGGTCGGATAGTACTGCTCAATCAGTTGGGCTGTACTTTGATCCTGGACGGACCAGAGCGTGGCCACCAGGCTGGGAGCACCAGCAAAGTGAAAGGCCCGGGCAAGGCTCATTAAACCTTCACCTTCTCTCAGTTGGCCAACTGCTGTATTACATGCCGAAAGCACCACCAGATCAGCCTGGAGGTTCATGTCATACAGTTCCCACGCAAACAGGCGACCATCCTCCCCCGATCCATTCTGCGGAGGGCTAAACGCCAGAAAGCTTCCCATAGGAGCTTCATTGTCGATGAATCCATGGGTGATAAGATGTAGCACACTGGCCTTACCCGCTTCTGATTTAAACACGGTCTCGTAAACCTCCTCTCCGATAAAACTCTCTCCCTCAAAAGCCAGTGAAAGGGCGGAAATTTCCCTTTCGCCACCTGGCAGCCGGGCCAGATTGGCCCAGAGGTTTTCGCTTTCTCCCAAGTCCCGCACTGCCAGCGAGGAGCGCTCCCCTTCGAAAAGGGGCCCGAATGCTTTGTAACCCTCTACGGCCTCCTGCAGCTGCTTCTGAAATTCCTGAGAAGAAGGACTGAGCGCCACGTTCATTTCTCTGACCATGCTGACCTGACGGGCAAAGGCCTGGTCCTCAGCCATGCGCTGTTGTACCTCCTCCAACTCCTGGGGAGTGGCTTCACGATTGAGGTAGCGATCTATCAATGCCAGGTCTTTTTCTTCCATCGTGGTTTATTGTGAAAGTTCCCGAAATCGGCTATCGGTCTGGATGGCTTCAATCAGCTGCTTTTGGCAAAGGTACTTGCGTTTCTTGGCATACTTTTCAGTGGTATCAAGCTGAGTCGCAATCTCCCTTAAAGTCTTTCCATTCAGAAACCAGGACAGGACCTGCTGGCAGTTATCCCCCAACCTGTTGAAGTAATCCCTGTAGAGTTCAAACCGGGCATGGCGCTGAAGGTCGTCCGCGATGGTAGTTGACAGATCAGGGCTGCCAGGGTCTTCTTCTGGTAACTCTGCGTGAGGTCGTCGGCGCAGCTGCATCAGCCAAAGGTTCTTTCCCACTCCCAGCAGATAAGCCCTGAAAGAATGGGTCAGCCTGAAACTCTCATCCTGTACCTTCTCAAAAATTACCACCATGGCTTCCTGAAAAATATCCCGTGCAGCTTCCTCATTTCCCTGATTGCGGCTGATCCAGGCTCTTAAAAGGGGAAAAAAATCGCGGTAGATTTCCTGAAGAACCTTGCCGTCCTGATCCCGAATCCCGCGGACCAGTCTTTCGTCCTCCTGCTTTATGTTGAATAGGACCTTTGCCATAGGTTGCAGACTTACCCCCAAGGTAACCTTTATTATCCCAAAAAATGTTTGCAGGGCCTACTTGGGTGCATTTCATTTTGTTGCCTCCGCCTGGCGCCTGCTCGTTTCCGGGATCTTCGACAGTACAAGCCCTGGAGCCCTGCCGATGAACCGGAATCCGGGATTGGAAGGAGAGCGACTTTTGGAATTGCACCCCCAGGGAACGCGACCATGTCTGGGATGAATTCTATCTCAACTTTGACTCATTGCATACGTAACCCTTTCTCCACCAACCATTTTATATCTGTCATGAAAAAGACCCAGGCCCTGCGCATCCTGGAGAAGGAAGGCGTACCCTATGATGTGCAGGAGTATCATTACGACCCGGAAAACCTGGACTTGAACAGGATCGCCCAGGATAATGACCTCGACATTGCAACTGTCTATAAAACCCTCGTGCTGGTGGGAGATAAAACCGGCCCGCTGATAGCAGTAGTAGCCGGGAATCATCAGGTGGACCTGAAAGCTCTTGCCCGGGTGAGTGGCAATAAACGGGTCCACATGCTGCCCATGAGCCAACTCAAGGAGGTTACTGGCTACATCCGTGGAGGTTGCTCCCCACTTGGGATGAAAAAGGTCTTCCCTACTTACTTTGATCAGGAGGCAATGAACCAGAGTCATATCTGGGTAAATGCCGGAATCAGGGGATTGCTCGTCCAGGCCAAAGTATCCGACTGGCTCAGGATTACCGCTGGAGTTCTGGCAAATTTCGCCAATTGAGCGAAAATTCACCAGAAGACTATTCAAAATCCCTCCTTCTAGCTCCCTTTTTCAAATATCTCCATCTGCCATTCGAAAATATCAAATATGATGCATATATTTTATAATAGCATTGCTCATGCATACTCATGCTCAGTGCCATTCACTACTCAACTACTCGTAAATCTGCATCATGTTGGAACCAACCAACCTTCAGGACCCTGAATATTTTCATAAGGTCGTCGATTGTCAGTATGCCTGCCCTGCCCATACCCCAGTCCCAGAGTATATCCGCCTCATCGCAGCAGAGAGATATACTGAGGCATATCTCATCAACTGGGAGTCCAATGTATTTCCAGGGATATTGGGGCGTACCTGCGACCGCCCATGCGAGCCTGCCTGTAGACGCGGTCGCGTGGAAGAAGAGCCCGTAGCCATCTGCCGCCTCAAGCGTGTAGCCGCTGATAACAAGGGCCCCGTCAAGCAACACATGCCCCGCATCCCCAAGGATAAGAACGGGAAAAAGATCGCTCTGATTGGAGGGGGACCAGCTTCTCTGACCGTCGCCCGTGATCTGGCACCTTTGGGATACGAAATCCACCTTTATGACGAGTGGAACAAGGGAGGGGGCATGATGCGCACTCAGATTCCGGCCTTCCGCCTACCGGAAGAAGTGCTGGACGAAGAAGTCAACTACATTCTTGACATGGGCATTCATACCCATTTCAACCATTATGTTGACAGCATGAAGGAAGTCCTGGACAAGGATTACGATGCTGTATTTGTTGGCACAGGAGCCCCTCGTGGCAGGGACTTACCCCGGATTCCCGGACGTAAGGAGGCCGATGCCAATATCCACATCGGCATCGAGTTCCTCGCCAGTGTGGCCTTTGAGCACGTGGAGAGCATCGGCAAGCGGGTCATCATCCTGGGAGGGGGAAATACCGCCATGGATTGCTGCCGCACCTCCCTTCGCCTTGGAGGCGAGTCGGTTCATGTGGTGGTTCGCAGCCCATTCAAAGACATGAAAGCTTCGCCCTGGGAAATCGAAGATGCCCAGCGCGAAGGCATAGAAATCCTCAACAACATGCCACCCAAGGAATTTGTGGTGGAGGATGGCAAACTGAAGGGAGTGCTATTTGAGAAAGTCCGTGCCGAGTATAACGAGGAGGGTCGACGCAAGCTAGTCCCCACTGGAGAGCCCGACGTATTCATTCCTGCGGATGACGTGATCATCGCCATCGGACAGGACAATGCTTTCCCCTGGATCGAGCGAGACCTGGGAATTGAGTTTGGCAAATGGGATCTCCCACTGCTGGATAAGGTCAGCTTTCAGTCTACCAATGCCAAGGTCTTTTTTGGCGGAGACGCTGCCTTTGGCCCGGAGAATGTCATTACGGCTGTTGCCCATGGACATCAGGCGGCGATCTCCATTGACCTCTTTTGCAAAGGTGAGCCGGTACTCAAGCGACCAGCGCCGATGACCCATCTCATAGGCCAGAAGATGGGCATCCATGAGTGGATCTATGACAGCCAGGTCGTAGCGGACAAACGGTATGCAGTTCCCCACGCTCCGGTTCCCCATACCCTGACAGACCGTCGACTTGAGGTAGAATTGGGATTTGGAAAAGGGGAAGGCTTCAGCGAAGCCCAACGCTGCCTCAACTGTGACGTCCAGACCATCTTTACGACTTCACAGTGCATAGAGTGCGACGCCTGCGTGGACGTTTGCCCGACTTCCTGTATCACCTTTACAGAGAACGGGGAGGAAGAAGATGTGCGTCAGCGATTAAGCGCACCCGCTCTGAATACCGATCAGGCTCTGTATGTTTCCGAGAAGTTGCCCACCAAGCGGGTGATGATCAAGGACGAGGATGTATGCCTCCACTGCGGTCTATGTGCTGAGCGCTGTCCCACCTCCGCCTGGGACATGAAAAAATATATCTATAACGTAACCAAAGCCTGTAAAGTCCTATGAGCCAGCCTATCATAACCAATGACCTGGTGGTACGCTTCGCCAACGTCAACGGTACTGGTTCAGCCAGTGCCAATAATATTTTCTCCAAGGCCATCTTTCGGATGGGCCTGCCTGTTTCTCCCAAAAACATTTTCCCCTCCAACATTCAGGGCCTTCCCACCTGGTATGAAGTCCGGATCAGTGAAGAAGGCTACCTGGGCCGCCGGGAGGGAATCGACCTGCTCGTCGCGGTCAATCCCCAGAGTCTGCAGGAGGACATCGCATCAGTACGAGAAGGAGGTTACCTCCTGTATGACAGCACCAAAAAGCTACACCCGGAATACCTGCGTAGCGACATCCACTACATCGGGATTCCCATGATGGAAATGGCAATGGCCCATTTTTCCAATCCCAGGACGCAGCAGTTGCTCAAGAATATGATCTACATCGGAGCGTTGGCTGCGCTCCTCGACATGGAACTACCGGTCATCAAGCAGATCGTGGATGAGCAGTTCGCCAGAAAGCCCAAACTGGTCCCCCCCAACTACCAGGCACTGGAGCTGGGCTACTATTATGCAAAGAAGAACTACCCCTGCCCACTCCCAATTCGGGTTGAGCGGCGGGATAACGTGGGGGACAGCATCATGATGGAAGGGAATGACGCGACCGGTTTAGCGGCCATTTATGCAGGCGCCACCGTTGCGGCCTGGTACCCCATTACTCCTTCCACCTCTGTTGTACAGTCATTTGAGAAATACGCCAATAAGCTGCGGATCGACCCCGAATCCGGGAAGAAGAAGTTCGCCATAGTACAGGCCGAAGACGAACTCGCAGCCATGGGCATGGTAATCGGTGCCACCTGGAATGGTGCCCGCTCCTTTACGGCGACGAGTGGCCCTGGAGTTTCGCTCATGAGTGAGTTTCTGGGCCTGGCTTATTATGCCGAAATCCCCGTGGTACTGGTAAATGTACAGCGGGGTGGCCCTTCGACTGGCATGCCTACCCGTACCCAACAGGCGGATATTCTCTCTTCCGCCTATGCATCCCATGGAGATACGCGCCACGTCCTGCTTTTTCCGAGTACTCCTACCGAGTGCTTTGAAATGATGACCGATGCCTTTGATCTGGCCGAAAGGCTTCAGACTCCGGTTATCCTCATGTCGGATCTCGATCTGGGGATGAACTTCCATATGACTGAACCCCTCAAATGGGATGATGAGCGCCGATATGACCGAGGCAAAGTACTCAGCTATGAGGACCTCGAGAGCATGGAGCATCCCTTTGGCCGCTATCTGGATATAGACGGAGATGGGATATGCTACCGGACTTTCCCCGGCACTCATCCCAGCAAAGGATCATTCTTCACCCGAGGTACTTCCAAAGACGAGTACGCTCGCTACACAGAAAGTGGGGCCGCATATGTCCGCGGTGTTGATAGACTGATGAAAAAATGGGATACCAGCAAAAAGCTGGTGCCAAAATCAGAGCCTTATCAGGAGGAGAATACCAGTACCACAGGGGTAGTTTATTTTGGCACCTCCAGGTATGCTGCATGTGAGGCACTCGATAGAGTTCGCAAAAAAGGAGTCAATATCGATGCCATGCGCATTCGTGCTTTTCCCTTTGATGACGCCCTGCAGGAGTTTGTGGCTGCCCACGAGCATATCTATGTCGTGGAACAAAACCGAGACGCTCAAATGCGTAGCCTCCTCATCAATGAGCTGGATGTACCGCCGCAAAAACTGATTCCCTTGCTGAACTATGATGGCATGCCCATCACTGCCGGGAGGATTATCGAGGGCATGAAGGGAAAGCTGGAGGAAGTAGTGGTGTAGGAATATGGGAGAAAAGGCAGCCGGTTATACCCATCAGCTTTTGAACCTCCCCATTCCTCCACATGCAGATCTCGGATCTGCTAATTACGAATTACTAATCACGAATTTCGAACTAACTCTCAATGAGCTATATAAGACCGACCTTCCGTCACCCTGGCCTGGGCAAAAACGAAGCTGGCTTTGCCAAGGCTGACTACGAAGGCAGAATATCCACCCTTTGTGCCGGATGTGGGCACGACTCCATCAGCGGGGCCATCGTTCAGGCCTGTTATGAAATGTCGATTGAGCCGCATCGCCTGGCCAAGCTCTCCGGAATTGGCTGTTCGTCCAAAACGCCAACCTATTTCCTGAGCCAGTCTCACGGCTTTAACTCCGTGCACGGCCGTATGCCCTCCATCACCACCGGAGCCAATATGGCCCAACGGGACATGCTCTACCTGGGCGTATCTGGAGATGGCGACTCCGCCTCCATTGGCATGGGGCAGTTCTGTCATGTCATTCGCAGGAATCTCAACATGACCTATATCCTCATGAACAACGGCTGCTACGGTCTCACCAAGGGACAGGAGTCCGCAACTGCCGATGTAGGATCCATCAATAAAGCCGGAAATAAAACCTTTTTGCCCACCATTGACCTGGTCGGTCTGGCACTAGAGATGGGAGCGACATTCGTTGGTCGCAGTTTTTCTGGCGACAAAACCCAGTTGGTTCCCCTGATCAAGGCGGCCATGTCCCACCCCGGATTTGCCTTGCTGGATGTCATATCCCCTTGTGTGACCTTCAACAACAACAAAGGCTCGACAAAATCCTATGAGCACGTCCGTGACCATATTGCTGTGACTGGCAGCCTGGATTACATCCCTGAGCAGGAGGAAATTACGGTAGAATATGATGCCGGAACCAGTAAAACGGTCAGCCTGCATGACGGCTCTTCCATTCTGCTGCACAAACTCAACCCCGATTGGGACCCCACTGACCGGGAGAAGGCCCATGAACGTTTGCGCGCCTCCAAGAAATCTGGAGAAATTCTCACGGGGCTGATCTACATTGACCCTGAAAGCCAGGATATCCACGATATGATCCCGACTGTGAATACTCCTCTCAATGAGCTCACTCAGGAAGACCTCTGTCCAGGGCAGTCTACCCTCGACAAAATAAATGCGGGATTGAGGTAAGTAACGCTCAAAAAATAAATTCCGCTTTTGGCTTGATCTCTCGCCCGCATAC
>CAYFIR010000118.1:0-20272 GCA_964343195.1 uncultured Bacteroidia bacterium
GAAGGCGAAATAGCACTTTCAGAGGTGGCATATTAAAGATCAATTTGCGGACCTATTGATCCTATCAGGGTCGGACTTCAGAGGCCCAAACTACTCAGGTTGTGGACAACACTCCGTTGGGAGTTGGGGCGAAATGATCTCGATTTTGCCCATCATTTTCGGCGGTAAATCCATAGCTTTGGCTCATCAAACCAACCCAATTCAACTCCGAACCTTGAACACCCCAACGACTCTCCCCTACTCTCTGATCTTCGACTGCGACGGCGTCATCGTGGACAGCGAAATCGTTGCAGTCCGAGTCGCCCTGCGCAAAATGGAGCCCCTCGGCCTGAAAGTCTCACTAGAAGATTACAGCCACAAATACGCCGGCCACAAGGAACATGAAATCCTGTCCATGATCACTGCCGAGCATGGTATCGAGTTTCCGCCCAATTTCCTGCCTGAGGTCAACCAGGACATCCGCACCGCTATGGTCGAGGAACTGGAACCCATTAAAGGTATGCCTGAGCTGTTGAAGGAACTCCCGACCACCCTGTCGGTTGTGTCCAACAGCAATGTACCCCATGTCCAGCAGTCCCTCCAACTTGCAGGAGTAGCTGATCTCTTCGGGGAAAGAATCTTCTCAGCCGATCATGTAGAAAAAGCCAAGCCGCACCCCGATGTGTACCTGTTGGCTTTCAAGGAACTCGGCTATGATCCTGCTACAACCCTCGTGGTCGAAGACAGCATTGCAGGCGTTACCGCCGCCAAAGCCGCCGGAGCCACTGTGGTGGGTTTCCTGGGAGCATCACACATCTACGACGGTCATGGGGAAAAGCTGCGGGAACTTGGCGTGGATTTCCTCGCTGAAGATGCGAATTCCCTCAGAGAGATCCTGCTGAGCTGGAAGCCTTGATGAGCAGTGGACAGGTACGAAAAGTAGTGGGGGCCAACGAATTCTAATGGCAGATTTATCCCTACTGTTAAGGACCAATCATGACTATTAAATCTTATCGTTGAGATGGAGACGACGACAGGATAATCTCAGAATAAATAACAGCCACATGAAACACATCTCAATTATCTCATTCCTATGCTTAGAATTTGTCATAAGCATACAATTAGCTCTCCCCCAGAATATTGGAATAGGGGAACCTGATGAACAGGTTATATCCCTTGTTCAGGTTTTAGACTCTGTCGCTAACTCAATCATGGAAATCGACAAAAACTGCGGTTGTTTTTGCAGCCCAATTTATGAGTTCGAGTCAGAGTTTTTTGAAATGCAAACCGTTTTAGATCCTACGACTGCATCTCGATTTAATACTTTTCTGGAAAGCTGGGTATTAGCCAGGTTCGATAGTGTGTTTTTTCCAGGTGAAATTCGCTTTTACAATAATTATTATCCCGAATGGTGTCCTTCTTCGGCTCGCACTGGGCATTATTATTATGTGAAAGAGCAAGAGATCTATTGGAAGGGATTTGATTTCCCTTATGAACAAAAAGGAAGTAAGTGGGATGAAGTTCTATGGAATGGTTCCAAGTATCATTTAAGAACCTCCATCATGCAGTTCCCCCATTCGGGTGGTCATTTAATAGAACTCGGGGTTAGAGGTGGGTATGTTGATGAGCCTAGAACGTTTACCTTAGAAATAAGCCTAATGCCGTACCTTGGATAGTGTACCCCCAAAGTAGTAGTGTGCAAATGCTAAAAATGATGCTACTGGTCAAAACCTCTAACACATCGGCCAATTTCCTTGGCTCTTGCAGGGTGTTTTGCCTCCTGCTGCAAGGGTATTGGGGAATATCAAATCGGGCAAAAGTACTCAACCCATGCTATAAACAGCTGATTGTAACCATATCAATTCAATTCTTTTTTTGACACATAAGTTGGGGAAGATCAGCTCGAACTGGCCCCTGGCTGATAAACACGCCACCTAATTGGCCCAAATCGCCTCCGGCTTTCATTCCCACATATCCCAAATCCTGGCTCAGAGGGAGTCTATTAAATATTTTCTCCCTGCTTGCCTCAACGATCTGGAAAACCTCGCCAAATTTTACGGGTTCCACTCCATTGTGGGTTTCCCGCCATAGGTGAGGAGCCACAATCCCAGTAGTCATGACTCCAAAGATAAATATCCTGATAACCAGAATTGTATTACGCATTGTTCTCTTTCAAAACAGTAAATCCATCTTCATGAGTTTCGCCCCCCTATTTCCGAATTCCTCCCATCAAGGACATGCCGAATGTGAGCAAAAATCTCGTGCGGAATGCTGATCGAGGTGTGCATGGCCACCGTGCGAAAGGCCGCATTGGCATTGACCTCACACACCAACAATCCCCGATCCGAAAATAGCAGGTCCACTCCGGCAATGTCCAGTCCCAAAGTTTGGGCGGCCAGGACTGACAATCGCTCAGCTTCTTCGGTTAGTTCGAAGGGTCTCGCACCTCCTCCAAGGGAAAAATTGGATCGAAAGTCCCCCTCCCGGCCAATTCGCTCTATCCCTACGACTGCCCTTCTTCCTATGACATGAACCCTGATATCCCGCCCCGCTGACTCCGCGATAAACTCCTGGAAGAGTACCTCATCCCGCTCTTCTTTTAAAAAATTCGCTAACTCATCGGCATTGTGGATAAGCGCCACCTGATCCCCTCCAGAGCCCAATAGGCCTTTGGCTACAAATGGTGACCCCAACTCAGTCGCGAGCTGGTCAAACCGTGCTACGCTTCGCCTTCGAATGAGGGTCAGCGGCTGTGGAAGCCCCGCCTGATGCAACGCGACGTGGGTGAACCACTTGTTTCGCGTCAGCCGCATGCTCTCATTTGTGTTAAAAACGATTACCCCTAACTGTTCGAGCAGATAGGACAGCTCAAAGTAATACCCCCTTATCAACACAAACGTGGGTAACTCAAGTTGACGATTTTGGTAGCGAATCTGAACTTGCGTTCCTATTGAGATTTCAAGCTCCTCCCAGAAAATGATTCGGGCAGAAAGGCCAGCTTCTCTGGCAGCCTTTTCCATCCATTCAAATGCATGGTTCCCGGTATTTTTCTGGAGCGTTACGTGAGAATATACAATCCAGCCTTCCATGATCATTCGTAGGCCCACTTAATCGGGCTTGACGAGGCAAGATACATGTGGAAATTCTCAGGAGCACGAAAAAAAATTTAGTAGTGACAACAATTCAGATAAATGACAAATGAGAGACCTACATATGTTCCGGACATAGAAATCACGAATCCCTGGGGATTTCACCCGATTTGAAGGAAGAATCGGCTACCAACTACTATGCCAAACCAAAAACACTATCCACACAGTGTGCATAACTTCAAAAGATAATTCGTAATAACCAGCGTTAACTTAATATTCCAGAACAAGAGGCCTACCTCCTGAACTACACTCACTCTTACAATCTGACCGATCTCTGCCCAGGTACCAGAGACTTATAAGCAATTTCCATCCATGATCGAGACGACAAAACAAACCTCTACCAGCAACGGCCACAAGTCCTCCTACACTTATGAGGAGGTGCTTGCCTCGGCTGTCAAGTATTTCAACGGCGACGAACTCGCAGCAAATGTGTGGCTGAACAAATATGCCCTCAAGGACTCCCACGGCAATATCTACGACCGTACTCCTGACGACATGCACCGACGCGTCGCCAAAGAGTTGCACCGCATCGAGCTGAAGTATCCCAACCCATTGAGCGAAGAGATTCTTTACAAGGCGCTCAAAAACTTTAAATACATCGTTCCGCAGGGTGGTCCCATGGCAGGTATCGGCAATCCTTTCCAGGTGGTATCTCTGTCCAACTGCTTTGTGATCGGCCACGAGCACCTGGCAGACTCTTATGGTGGAGTGATCAAGATGGATGAAGAACAGGTGCAGTTGATGAAGCGCCGTGGGGGAGTAGGCCACGACCTCTCTCACATCCGCCCCAAGGGTAGCCCGGTCATGAATTCGGCTCTGACTTCTACTGGCGTAGTTCCCTTCATGGAGCGCTACTCCAACTCTACCCGTGAGGTGGCCCAGGATGGACGCCGTGGTGCCCTGATGTTGAGTATCTCGGTCAAGCACCCTGATGCTGAGCACTTTATCGATGCCAAGATGGATGGAACCAAAGTCACGGGTGCCAATGTTTCCGTGCGCATCACCGATGATTTCATGCGGTCGGTTGTAGAAGGCAAACCATTCGTACAGCAGTACCCCATCGACAGCCCCAATCCCAAATATACCAAGGAAACGGATGCTTCGTCGATCTGGAAGAAGATCATCCACAACGCATGGGCTTCTGCTGAGCCGGGCGTACTGTTCTGGGACACTGTAGAGCGCGAGTCTATTCCGGATTGCTACGCAGACCTCGGTTTCCGTACCGTTTCCACCAACCCTTGCGGCGAGATTCCCCTTTGCCCATACGATTCCTGCCGCCTGCTGGCCATCAACCTGTACAGCTTCGTCAAGCATCCATTCACGCCTGAGGCTGAGTTTGATACAGAATTGTTCCGCGAATATGTGGCCATGGCCCAGCGCATCATGGACGACATCGTAGACCTGGAACTGGAGAAAATCGATCAGATTCTGGCCAAAATCAACGCCGACCCGGAGGAAGAAGAAGTAAAGCGTACGGAGCGCCTGCTCTGGGAGAAAATCCGTGACAAGTGTATCCAGGGACGTCGTACTGGTGTGGGCATCACTGGCGAAGGCGATATGCTGGCGGCTTTGGGACTCACTTATGGCACCCAGGAAGCGATCGACTTCTCCGTAGAAACCCACAAAACACTGGCCCTGGCAGCTTATGGCTCCTCTGTAGAAATGGCCAGAGATCGTGGTTCATTCCCCATCTTTGATGCCAAGCGCGAAGAGAGCAACCCATTCATCCAGCGCCTGAAAGAGGCTGATCCTCAGCTATATAAAGACATGGTCAAGCATGGCCGACGCAACATCGCCCTGTTGACCATCGCTCCTACCGGTACCACCTCGCTGATGACTCAGACTACTTCCGGTATCGAGCCTGCCTTCCTCGTGTCCTACAAGCGCCGCCGCAAGGTCAACGCCAACGACCGCAAGGTAAAAGTGGACTTCGTGGACGAAGTGGGTGATTCCTGGGAAGAGTACAACGTATTCCACCACAAGTTCATCACCTGGCTGGAGGCCAATGGCTACGACCCCAAAGAAGTAGCTACCTGGGAACAGGAAGAGCTACAGAAGATCATCGAGAAGACTCCTTACCACAAGGCGACTTCAAATGACGTGGACTGGGTAGCCAAAGTAGAAATGCAGGGTGCTATCCAGAAGTGGGTAGACCACAGCATCTCTGTAACGGTAAATGTCCCCAACGACATCAGCGAAGAAATGGTCGCGACCATCTACCAGCGCGGATGGGAAACTGGCTGTAAGGGCATGACCATCTACCGCGATGGCTCACGTAGTGGGGTTCTTGTCAGTACCGATGAGAAGAAGAAAAAAGAAGAAGCAGCTTTCGCAGAAACTCACGCCCCCAAGCGCCCCGACAAACTGGAGGCTGAGGTAGTACGCTTCACCAACGATACCGATCAGTGGGTAGCCGTAGTAGGCCTGATGGAAGGTCGCCCCTATGAGGTCTTTACAGGTCCAGTGCGCGAATCTTTCTCCATCCTGAAGTTTGTGGACAAAGGCTGGGTCATCAAGAGCAAGGATGAAAATGGCAAGACCCGCTATGACTTTCAATACATCGATGGCGATGGATTCCGCATCACCATCGAGGGACTGAGCCGTACCTTCGACCAGGAATACTGGAACTATGCCCGACTGATCTCCGGCGTCTTGCGCCACGGTATGCCCATCCAGCATGTGGTCCACATGGTCGGCAACCTCCGCCTGGATGCAGCTTCCCTCAACACCTGGAAGAACGGCGTGGTACGTACCCTGAAGAAATTCATCCCGGACGGCACCGCTCCAGTAGAAAAGATCTGCCCCGAGTGCGGCGACAACAACCTGGTCTACCAGGAAGGCTGCCTCACCTGCAAAAGCTGTGGACACTCTAAGTGTGAGTGATCAGTGATCAGTGATCAAGGTGAACATAAGAAAAGGAGATCACCAGGATCACCATAAAAGAGAACAATGATTTCGTGCAATTCCTTTTTCGGCCGCTCCTTCGGGAGTGGCTTTTTTTATCGGCATCCGCTCATCAGAACTGGCAAAACAGGCGTCTGGAGACGCGAGGACAGGACGTATCGGCTTTCAAAGCCTTTCGGGCCAATGCGACAACAGTCGCATTTCAGGCTTACTCAAACTCCGAACTTTGAACTTTGAACTTTTCCCCCTACTCCAACACCACAAATCCCCGCGTCAGCCGCTGCCCCTGATCGTCCACCACCGTGATGCGGTGCGGCCCCGGCTCAGGCTGCAGCGCCATGCGATGGATTTCCACCGTTTCGCCCAGAAACTCCTCGTCCAGGTGCCAGTACAGGGTACTTCTCACGCGGCGATGAGCCACTTCGAATACCACTTTTCCTTTCTCGCCGCTTAGCTCAGTAGGCACATAGATCTCTGCCGCCTGATGGGGATAAATCCACTCCATCGGCGTCCAGCCGTCAGTCCCCTGGTCCAGGCAATCGGACCGAAAAGGAGGCAAAGACCGATAGTTGGGGTGCCCCTGTCGGTAAAACCGTTCCCAGACGGGAGGCAATACCAGAAGGGTATCCTGCTGCATTTCCAGGGGCGAAACGCAGTCGCTGTTGACCTGAAAAGTGCCCGTGGGATCGAGAAATACCCGCTGATGGTAGGGGCAAGGCTCCGTTCGCAGGCCTGCTTTTGGCACCCAGGCAGAATCCGGATGGGGGCACAACGCCGCGGCTCTCATGCCACTCTCCCGGCAGAAGACAATCTGCCGCAGGTCGTCGTAGGGCGGGCTGAACCAGCGCCTTTCTCCCTGCAGCAAATCATAGAGATCAAACAAAATCGGAGCAGCGACCAGACCACCCACCAGTCCATCACGCCCCTCACCGTCGGCATTTCCCACCCAAACGGCGATCACATAGTCCGGCGTCACCCCGATGGCCCAGGCATCGCGATAGCCAAAGCTCGTCCCGGTCTTCCAGGCGATGCGGTCTGCCGATTCGAAGTTCTCCCAGTAGGCCTCCACCGACGGACGGGTCACCTCCACCATCGCCTCAAAGGTGTGCCAAATCGCCCCGGCAGAGAGTTGGTTGTCCTGCCGGAGTTGGTCAAAATCCTCGTAATCGAGGCTAC
Organism: uncultured Bacteroidia bacterium; assembly: GCA_964343195.1. Lineage (GTDB taxonomy): Bacteria > Bacteroidota > Bacteroidia > J057 > J057 > CAYVAP01. The sequence continues at coordinate 7,209 of CAYFIR010000118.1, forward strand.
CCTGCGATTTCGCCTGTCGATAATTTAGCGGGCGAAAGGCCTCTGGCTCATAGCGGCTGTTGTAGTCGGAATAATTTTTCAGGCTGCGGCCCATGCCGGCGTAGGCACCGCCGAGATCCCAAAGCGTAGCCTCGGCTCCGCCCAGAATCATGCTCAATCCATAGTGGCTGGGTGGCCGGGTGAGCGTCGTTAGGCCGATGGCCTGCAACTGGTCCTGAAACTTGGGCACCCCATGCGCCTGCAACATCCGCACGGCGGGGATGTTGAGGCTGCGGGCCAACGCCCGGGATGCGTAGATGGCTCCGCGATATTTCCGGTCATAGTTGCTGGGGTTGTAGCCTTTGCCAAAGTAGGAAGGGACATCCGCCACCAGGGTATTGGGCAAAATTTCGCCATCGTGGAGCATGGCCGCATACAGAAAAGGCTTCAGGATGCTCCCCGTGCTGCGCGGGGCCTGCACAATGTCCACCCGATGGCCATGAGCCGGGTCTGAGCCATCAGTATTGCCCAGGTAGGCCAATACATCCCCCGTCTCAACTTCCACGATCAGCGCCGCTCCGTTGTGGATGCCTCGCTGCGAAAGTCTTTGGTGGTGTCTCTCCAGTACTTCGGAGGCACGCGCTTGCAGTTCCCGGTCCAGGGTACTGCGCAATCGGGCTTCCGCTGGTCCTTTCTCCGCCTGAAAGCGATCCAGCAAATGCGGTGCGATCTGTGGCAAGGGCAGCGGCGCTCCGGGCAGGTCTTCCAGCAGGGCCAATTCGTAACTGAGGCTGTCGAGATGGCCTTCTTCGACCAAACTGGCCAGCAGGCGATTTCGCTTGGCGCGCAGTGCATCGCGGTTCCGACCAGGATGAATGAGCGCCGGTGCATTGGGTAACACCGCCAGGGTCGCCATCTCAGCCCAGGAAAGCTGCTCCGGGCCACGGCCATAGTATTTCCATGCGGCGGCATCCAGTCCCACGACATTTCCCCCAAAGGGTGCGTAGGAAGCGTAATAGCCCAGGATTTCGTCCTTGGAGTAGCGAACCTCAGCGCGAGTAGCCAGGATCATCTCGATGAACTTCTCCCACACTGTGCGTCCCCGTCCCTGCCGACTCAGGCGAATGACCTGCATGGTGAGCGTGGAACCACCAGAGACTACTTCCCCCCGGCTTACATTCTGCCAGATCGCCCGACCGAAGGCCAGCGGATCGACTCCCGGATGGTAGCGAAAGCGCTTGTCTTCGAAGGTCGTGATGCAGGCTTCGAATTTATCCGGCACCGATTCTAATTCGGGGAAGCGCCACTGCCCGTCGTCGGCGATGCGCGCCCCGAGTAGTTGTCCATTGCGGTCTTCCAGCACGGTGGAAACCGGCGCGTCAAACAGCGGCCTGGGCAGGCAAAAGACATAGGCCACCACTGCCACCAACAGCAGCCCCCAGCGAATGGGACGCCGCCGCAGCGATTGGAGGAATTTATTCCACTGATTTTTTGCCCAGGCCTTCATGCTTTCCTCGGACGATGAGGTATTGAGAAACTGAGACCTTCAGACTTTCATTGGCTCATCATCTGAATAAAGCTAGGGAGTTAATGACATGCACCCAAACATTCCTGAGAATCTGCCGGGGATTATCGAGTATCCAATCTATTTACCTATCCCTCCTTCCACTCAAAACTTAGCCCCGCACGTGCCTCCAAGCGATTTAACAGATGATCTCCCATAGCCACCGAAGGAGTCAGCACGCCGTAGGTCTCTGGCAGGTCATCAAAGGCAAGGGACAATGCACTTTCGGTCAGCATGCGGCTGGTGGCGCCATAGCCTGGGTCGCGGTCGCCTTTGACGCGGGCCTGGTAAACCTGTCCGTCAACAGCCTCACCCCAAAGATCGATGACGAAGTAACCCGACTCGCGGGCCTCTTGAGAAGGCCCTTCGCCCGACTTGGGCAGGAACCAACTCGCGACATTTCCCAGTAGAGTACCCGGCCCTGCCGACCGTACCAGGTTGATGCCCCCGGCCATGGCCTGGGCCATGAGCTTGCCTTTCAACCCTTTGCCCATCAACACCGCCTCGTCGTATTGGAAATCACGCCCATAGGGATAGCCCTTCAGCGCGTGGCTGCGCCGCACCACCCGGGTGTTGATGGTTCCCATGATGAAGGGAGCGGTGTACCGCTTGGCCACGGGATCATATTCCGCGCGCATCACATCGGGGCCGTCGGGGCCGTTGCGCTCACCGGGAGGATTGAGGGAATAGGGATCGCCCAGGATGTCCCAGATCGCAGGATCTTTCTGAGCTTCGGCCTGCACGTTGTTCAGGCTGGCGATGGTACCGCCGCTAAAGCCGCCTTTGGAGCCTTTCAGCCTAAAGCGAATCCGCTGCAAGTAGGTTCCCAGCCGCTTCTGTGCCTCCTGCTGCATGAAAAAGACGCCCATATCGGAGGGAATCGAATCATAGCCGCAGGTGTGGACGATTTTGAGTTTTCGGACCTGGGCCTGCCCGTGGTGCTGCTCGATCATGCGCCGCATCCACTGTACTTCGCCCGTCAGGTCGCAGTAGTGGGTTCCCTGGTCGATGCAGGCGGCGACGAGCTCGGAGCCGTGCAGGGCGTAGGGGCCGACCGTGGTGCAAACAACCTTGGCCTGTGCGGCCATGGCGTCCAGGCTAGCCCGGTCGTGGCTATCGGCGATCAGAGTAGGCACTTCGGTGGCTCCCAGGTCGCGCTGTACCTGGGCGAGTTTGTCCGCATTTCGAGCCGCCATGGCCCATTTCACCTGGCCGTTGGTTCCGTATTGTTGAAGTAAATATTCGGCTACCAATCGACCTGTAAAGCCGGTAGCTCCCCATATGATGACGTCGTAGGTTTTGGGCATAAGGGCCAATATAAACTTTGAGAATGCCGATTGAAACCGCCCAATAGCATTCCGATTTTCTCTTTTCGGGATGTTAACCTAACCAGGGGAACTTTCGTTTAGCCTAGATTGTGTAATTTGACCTTCTCACCGATAATCTCATCTGCTTTTGCCCTCCTACGCTGAAGTCATCCTCCCACTGGCCGTCAAGTCCAATTTCCACTACCGGATACTGCCTTCCCAGCAGGATCAGTTGGCTCCGGGAATGCGGGTATTGGTGAATTTTGGGCGAAGCCGCATCTATACCGGCATGGTGCGTCGGCTGACCGATACCCTGGAGGAGGGAATCGTGGGCGAAAACCTGAAGGCCATCGACGAGGTACTGGATGAAGAACCCATGCTTTCGGAGGAGCACCTGAAGCTGATGGACTGGGTGGCGTTTTATTATTGCTGTACGCCGGGAGAAGTGTTCAAGACGGCGATTCCGACCGGGCTCAAGCCCGAAAGTGCCCTGCGGGTTGAGATGACCCAGGACCTGATCTGGGAAGACCTGCAACTGGACGACAAGGAGTACATGCTGCTCGAAGCCCTGAGCATTCAGCCGGTGCTGACCTTGCCAGAAGTCGCCAAAATCTGGGACATTTCCACCATTCGGCCACGCCTGAAGAACATGGAGAGCCGTGGGCTGATTCGGACTTATCAGGAGGTAGAGGAGAAATATTCGCCCAAAACCAAGACCTACCTGCGGCTGGCCCCCGATGCCCAAAGCGATCAGGCGCTGGAAGCGGCATTTGATGCACTGGAACGCGCACCGAGCCAATTGGATCTCTTCATGCGCGTCGTGCAGGCCTACTATCAGGACAAATTGCTCCCGCAAACCGAGACCCTCAAGGAACTCGGTCAGGGAGCAGGAACCGCCAAAGCACTGGTGGACAAGGGGCTGATCGTGCGCGAGGAAGTGAAAGTGGATCGCCTGGAGCTATACGGCTATGAACACGAACCGCAAACCCTGGAACTGAATGCCGATCAGCAGCGCGCCCTGGGGGAGATTCGGGAGAAGTTAGCGGAATCGCTAAAGCCGGTGTTGCTGCACGGTATCACAGGAAGTGGCAAGACCTTCCTCTACATCGAGCTGATCCGCGAAGCCCTGGAACGAGGGGAGCAGGCACTGTACCTGTTGCCGGAAATCACGCTGACCAAGCAGATCGTGGACCGGGTTCGGGCGGCTTTTGGCGAAAAGGTCGGCATTTACCATAGCCGATTCAATGACGCCGAGCGGGTGGAAATCTGGCAGAAAGTCCGCCGTGGGGAATATCAGGTGGTGGTGGGCGTTAGGTCAGCGATGTTTTTGCCCTTCCCCAAGCTGGGGGCCATCATGGTGGACGAGGAGCACGACAGCTCCTTCAAGCAACACGAACCCGCGCCGCGCTACAATGCCCGCGACGTGGCGGTCTATTACGGGTTACTGCGCAAAATTCCCGTGATCCTCGGCTCCGCCACGCCTTCCTTCGAAACCTACCGCAACGCGGAGCTAGGCAAGTACCATAAGGTCGTGCTGGAAAAACGCGCGGTAGAGGCCACTTTGCCCCAGATCGAAATCCTGGACCTGCGGGGGCTGCGCAAGGAGAAAAAATTCGACGGCATCTTTTCCAAGCGCCTGATCGAGGCCATCAACGATACCCTGGCGCGAGACGAGCAGGTGATTTTGTTCCAAAACCGCCGGGGCTATTCTCCCTACCTCATCTGCGAAAACTGCGGCCACACCCCCCAGTGCATCAATTGCGACATCAGCCTGACCTTTCACAAGGAGCGGCAGCACCTGCGCTGCCATTACTGCGGCCACACCGACTTCAATGTCAACAAGTGCCCGGAGTGCGGGCACTACGCCCTCAAGCGGGGCGGCATCGGCACGGAGCGCATCGCCGAAGCGATCAAGGAGCTATTTCCCGACCGGGTGGTCGAGCGGATGGACATGGACACCACGCGGGGCAAGTCCAGCTATCAGCACCTCATCAGCCGCTTTGAGGCGGGACAAATCGACATCCTGGTGGGCACGCAGATGGTGTCCAAAGGGCTGGATTTTGAAAACGTGACCCTGGTCGGCGTCATCCTCGCGGATCAGTTGCTGACTTTCCCGGACTTTCGCGCTTACGAGCGTTCCTACCAATTGCTTACGCAGGTATCGGGCCGAGCGGGCCGCAGCACCAAGCAGGGCCATGTCTTCATCCAGAGCTATATGCCAGACAATGTGGTACTGACGTCGCTGCAAAGTCCGTTTCAGAAGTTCTACGAACGGGAAGTGCGCGAACGGGAGCAGGTGAGCTATCCACCCTTCACCCGCATCATGCGCATCGAATTTCGGCACAAGGACCGGGCTTTCATCCTGCAGGAGAGTGTGCGACTGGATCGCATATTGAGGCCGCTGTTTGGGGGCACGCTGCTGGGGCCGGATTTTGCCCTTGTAGCCCGCGTCCGCAATCAGTACCGGATGCAGTTCATGATCAAGCTCGGCAAGGGGCTAGACCCGGCCAGCCTGCGCCGCGCCCTTCAGGATGCTTTTGACCAATACTACCAGGAAGCTCCGGTCAAAAGCCTGCGAATTGTGGTGGATGTGGACCCTGTCTGATAAAAAAGGTGATCAAGGTCGCCCAAGTGATCTTTGGGTGATCGGAGTGATCAAGTATGTACGATTACCTTGATCAGGGTTCAACCAAATCACCTCGATCACCATTCTTTGGCCATCATGCCTGACAGCGTTCCCTTGGCGACTTCTTCTCCGACGGCGTTGTACATGCGGGCCTTGACTTTGAGTTTTCCGAGGCGGAAATAGACTTTTTCGGCTTGAACTTCTACCCTTTCACCCGGATAGACGGGCTTGAGGAAGTCCACTTCGCTGCTCGTGAAAGCAAAGGGCGGCAACTCGTCTCCTCCTTTTTCCAGCATCTGCTGGATACCCAGGCCCAATAGCCCGATCTGAGCCATGCATTCGATCAGGATCACCCCTGGCGTCACGGGATGACCAGGGAAGTGTCCCTGGTAGAAATATTCGTCCTTCTTGAATGTGTAGGCTCCGCGGATGTTGTTGGAGTCCACGGAGATGACCTCGTCAAAGAATCGGAAAGGCGCCTGCTGGGGAAGATGGGTTAGGAACATGAGGGTGGGGTGAAGGTGTATAGAGTCTATAAGGGGAATATGGGTGCTTGCTTAACTAAATCAATGAGGCTTACTCAGCTCTGGAATTTTGCTGATCATTTTGTTTTCGAGTGCTATTGGCGTCAGAGACGCTATGACGTTGCGTTTCGCATCACAGATGCTCACAAGCGGCACTGCTGAAGCAGTGCTCAATAAAATGGCCAGGAACTTTGAACTCCGAACTTTCAACTTTGAACTTATCCCAACCTCTCCCCCCCATCGACGGGAATGAGGGCTCCGTTGATCCAGGCGGCCTGATCGGTGCAGAGTAGCGAGACGACTTTGGCGACGTCTTCGGGGGTGGTGAGGCGTCCAAAGGGATTGCGGTAAATGGCGGAGGCTTTGAGTTCCTCGCTGCCGGGAATCATACGCAGCGACGGCGTGTCGGTGATACCGGCCTGGATGACATTGCTACGCAGGCCGTAGGGGGCTAGCTCGACGGCCATGGCCCTGATGATGGCCTCCAGCGCGACCTTGGCGGTGGATACCGCCGCGTAGTAGGGCCAGACCCGTTGGTTGCCTTCGCTGGTCAGGGCCAGGATGCGGGCATCTTCAGCAAACACATCCGCCTGACGCAGTTCATACACCCAGCCCCACAGACTGGTGGCCATGGCATGCAGGGTCAACCCGAAGTCCTCTTCGCTCAGTTGGGATTCCTCCGGGCTCATGGATTGGGGATAGAGCCTGTCCAGCGCCTGCCTCAGCCGCGGATTCAGATCTGCCTCAGGCCGCTCGACGGACGGCGCCAGGCGCTTCAGGTTCCCGCGCGAAATGGCGTGTAGCACGAGTCGAAGCTTTCCGCCGCGTTGCTCCAGGTGCTCACTCAGCCCTTCGATCACCTGTGCCCGTTTTTCGGACTGCAAGGCGTTCAGGTTGAAACTGAGGACGTCAGCGCCGGTTTGGCCCATGCGCTGAAATTCCTCCTCAATGGCCGCCATGCTGGACCGGCGATCCCGGTGCACAAGGCAAAGGTTCATGCCGTCTCGTGCCAGTTGATGGGCCGTGGCCAGCCCCATGCCGGAGGAGGCTCCCAGAATTAGGGCGTAATGGTTTTTGTCATGGTTCATGGAACAGGGATCATTGATCAGTGAAGATAGAAGAAGTCAGATCGGCCTTTGGCCTGTCAGAAGTCAGATGGGAAGAACAGAAGCCAAATATCTTACTTCTTATCTCGCTTCTGACTTCTCGCAGTCCCGGTCAGTGAGCTTGTCGAACTGATCGGGACGGTCTGGCAGCGCAGCAGTCTCTCAATAAAATACCGCTACCTCCTCCAGTGGTTTGCGCTTCAGGTCGGGAACCTCAGCATTTTCGGCGGGGTACCCAACGGGCAGGAGGAGAAAGGGCCGCTCGTTGTCGGGGCGGTTGAGGACTTTGGACAGAAAATTCATGGGGCTGGGCGTATGCGTCAGGGTGACGAGCCCGGCGTGGTGGATGGCCGATATCAGGAAGCCGGTGGCCAGTCCCACGGATTCGTTGACGTAGTAGTTGTTTTGCTTTTCGCCATCGACCAGGTCGTAGGGCTTGCGAAATACCACGATCAACCAGGGAACGGTTTCCAGAAAGGGCTTTTTCCAATCGGTGTCGAAGGGCTGCAAATCCTTGAGCCAGCGGTCAGACATGCGTCCGTGGTAGTTGGTGTACTCTTCTTCTTCTGCGGCCTCGCGGATCTTGCGTTTTACTTCAGGGTCGCTCACCGCACAAAATGTCCAGGGCTGCTTGTGCGCCCCTGAAGGAGCAGTTGAGGCGGTCATGATCAATTGCTCGATCACGGCTTGGGGTACCGGCTTATCCGAAAACATCCGCAACGAACGCCGTTTTTCCATGAAAGCATGGTGAGCCTGGATCCGCTCCAGCATTTCTTCCGCTGGATAGGTTTCGACTTGATAAGGGATAAATGCCATCTATGATTCGTAGTAGGTTGAGGGATTTCTCCTGTCAAATTACACAATCCCACGGGTTGGACAAGCAGGAGATCAAGCAGCCAATTTAGTTCCCCCATGTCTTTTGGTCAGTCAACTTGGCGACCAGGCAGCAAAACAGTTTCCTCCCCCGTTAGGGAACTTCCAGCGGCCTGACATTAATTATCAAAGCCATGAGTGATGAAAAATGCCTAACTTTTGGCCCAATTGCTCAGGAAATTCCACACATGAACATAGCTCATACCCGGTACCTAATTTTCTTTCTGGCTCTATTTGTATTCGCTGGCTGCAAGCGCGACACCATAGGCCTGGGCCGTATGACGGTCGAAGCATTTGGTGAAACCCATCGGGATCTCAGCGATGCACATTTTGAATATATGCATGAAGAAGACCTGGAAGTAATCAACATCCAGGTAGTCAATCCGGAGAAAATCACCTTTGCCCTCAATTTCATCGGACAGGGAGAAGGGTCTATCGGCGAAGGCGTTTACAAAGGCGATACCACTGGCCTACCCGTACCCCTCACCTGTAGCGCCGTGATGGTCTATGACGAAGTCAACAGTTACCAAAGCTACGACGGAACGGCGACCATCTTTAACTTCGACACGATTCGCAGCGAATTTAGCGGAGACTTTCAGATGGAGATGTATAACCTCGCCAATCCCAGCGAGCACGTGACGGTTTCAGGTCGCTTTACCGATGTGATCCTGTTGAGTTTTGAGTGAGGTGTCGGAGTTGGGAGTTCGTAGTTCGTAATTCGTAATTCGTAATTCGTAATTCGTAATTCGTAATTCGTAACTGGGTACTATTCTGGCCAGGAATAGGTTTCAGCATTATTCCTTACACCGAGTAACGCCCCTACCCATATTTCCCCTATAAACCCTGTACACCTTATTCCCCCTCACCTCCCCCTCCTGACCAATGATCAATGCCCCCTCAATAGCCATCATCATGGGCGTTTCCGGCGCTGGGAAAACTACCGTGGGTAAAGCCCTCGCGGAGCGATTGGACTGGCTATTTGCCGATGCGGATGATTTTCACCCGGAGGCCAATGTGCAAAAAATGGCCGGTGGCCAACCTCTCAATGACCAGGACCGCGCTCCCTGGCTGGCAAAGCTACGCGAAGTAATGGATGAGCATATGGCACAACAAAAGCCACTCGTCCTAACCTGCTCTGCTCTCAAACGAGCCTACCGAAAGACCCTGGGAAGCGATCGTCCGGAGGTGCTGCTGGTTCACCTTGATGGCACCTTTGACCTACTGCTCCAGCGCATGCAGGGACGAAAGGACCACTTTATGCCCGCCTCTCAGCTCAAAAACCAATTGGCCACCCTGGAAGTTCCCACTGAGAAAGAAGCGCTCATTGTCTCCATCGACCAGCCGTTGGATGAAATGATCGATGCCATCGTCCCACATCTAAATGCCTCTGAAGCTTGAATTTTTCCTGGCTATCTCAATCCCATCCAAGGCCCTCAGGCTGGCAGGGGCACCTCCGACAGGCACTGATCGTGAGCCTGATGGTGACCTTCATCCTGAGTTTTTTACAGCCCTTTGAGTTGGACGAAATACAGGGAACCATGCGTTTCTGGGTTGGGCCAGCCTTTGGCGCCGTTACACTGGCAGTGATGCTGAGCAGCTTTGTGTGGTTTGCGATATTTCCCCAATTTTTCACAGAACAAGCCTGGACGCTGGGCAGGGAGTTCCTCTGGACTTCCTACCATTTCCTGGCTATCGCCGCGGGTAACTACCTACTGGGACGCACGCTCTTTCCGGGAAGCGGCATTTTTGCGGGTTTTGGGCCTATTCTATTGGTAACCATCGTGGTGGGCCTGCTGCCCTACCTGCTTATCACCTACATCAGCCACACCCACCATCTGAAGCGCAACCTCCATTCGGCACTCGCGCTCAATCAGCAATTGCACCCGGCAGAAGAAACAGACACTCATACTCCCGGCCCGCTGCTGAATTTCACCGATGAAGAAGACCTGCTGCCTCCCATCGCGCTGCATGATTTCCTGTTTATAGAAGCCGAAGGGAATTACCTGAACCTTTGGGTGCTGCAAAACGGAACGCCTACTGATTACCGCCTTCGAGGTACGCTCAAAGAACAGGAAACCCGCCTCGCTGATCATCCCCAATTGCTGCGTTGCCACCGCGCCTACCTAGTCAACCTCGACCAGATCGAGGAAGTCAGCGGCAATTCTGCTGGCTATCGGCTGACCATTCGTCCCGAACTACCCGAGGTTCCCGTCTCGCGGGGGCAGGTTCCGACCTTCAAAGCTGCGGTGGAGCACCTTCATCCAAGTCTCTGAGTATCAGGCTTTGCATTTCGTCCCAGAGCCTTGCTTTCTGTCCCAGTCGGTTGAAATGACCGCCTGGGGCGTTGCTATTTGCAGGGGTCGATTTGAGAAGCGAGAGGCGAGAGGCGAGAAGCGAGAAGCGAGAAGCGAGAAGCGAACAAAATGTACTGACTGCTTCTCCATTCAAAAAATCAACAAATCCGGAAATCAACCAATTCAACTACTCCCACGATGCAGCAACTTAGACTTTCCCTACTCACAACCATTCTCTTTCTGTTTGGGCAAATGGCCCTGGCTCAGGTGTACGTCGACGGCGGCAATACCCGGCACCGCTTTGCTCAGATGACGGTCGGAGCAGAGATGCTCTACGTTCCCGAAGGTGGCTCAGCGCAGTTCCTGCAGGATGACGAATTGCAAATGACCGATTTTCCTGCGCGCATACAGCCGCGCCTGAGCATTGGCGGCACCCACTTTTGGGGCCATGCCGAATTTTACGTGGCCTTTGACCTGCCCAATCTCGCGGATACCGAGGTCGCCCCCGGCACCGATATTTTCACCAGCACCGGGGTCGAAACAGCTTTCAAATACTACCCCTGGCGTTTGGAAAAAGGCAAAGTCCGTCCCTTTGTGGGCAGTGGAATGGCCGTTCCTGGGGTAAGAATCAGCCAGGGGGATCAGCGAGGTCGTTATGCCAACCAGACCATCGTGCCCATTACTGCTGGCCTCACCTACCAAACCGGAAAACTCCTCTGGGAAGTCGGTGGACGCTACCGCACCGGTTCCAATACCGATTATTTTCTCAGCCGCACACAGTCCACTACGCTGGAACCCTCACGCTGGAGCGCATTCGCAGGGGTACGCTTCCAGTTTGAGACGACGCTGTCGGCAGAGGCTCCCTATCAGGATGGCCGCACCGACGCCATCGTAGAGAAACTGGGCGAAATGGGCAAACTCAGTGGCTTTTCTGTCGCAGTAGGGCCTTCTTCCTCCTTCAATATCATGGGCAAAAAAGGTACTTACAACGAAGGCGAGCGGGAGTTTTTGGGTAGTCAGCCGGGCAGTGGGGTGTTTGTAGAATTTGGCCTTGGCTACTACTACCAGCCCTGGGACGCCCACGCCAATTTCTCATATCGAAACTACAGCAGTGGCATTGGAGCCTATGACTACAGACAGCAGGTGAAACGTCGCGCCTTCACGCTGGAAGCCTACAAGTTTCTGGGCGACTATCACGGATTCGTACCCTTCGTAGGACCCGCAATTAGCTATGATCGATGGAGTCTCGCCGAGGCTGATGGCAATACATTGGTCAATTCTCAGGCAGACAACCATGTGCTGCCCGGTCTGACCTTCGGCTGGGACATCCGCCCCGACAAGGCCCAGTGGTTTATCCTGCGCACCAATCTCCGCTACTTCCCCTTCCAGATGGATACCCCCGGCGACACCCGACTGGCCCTGAATCAGCTTGAGTTCAACTTCATTCAACTGGTTATTTATCCAGGGCGCTGGCGAGCTTTAAGGTCCCTATGATTTAACCGCTAAGGCCGCAAAGAAGTGCGCGAAGGTGGGACTTAACTACCCTGTCGTGGTCGTGCTCCTGCCCATATACACCTTATCAAACCAATGCACCCTAAGTAGGAATCCCAAAATAACTATAAGAGAGAGGTATGGAGGAAATGGAGGCGTTGCCCTAAGCCTTGTGCTGTCGAAGATCCCGATCATGGATACCGCATAGCAGTGGAATCGGGGAGCGAAGTCGAAGTAGTAGCCGAAGGGTATGAAGGCTTTAAGCAGCGATTTGCCTCCATATCCTCATATACTGCATACCTATTTAATCCTGTTCAACTACTTATAAACCTCCCAAACCCCATCCCCATGACAATTTTCAACATTCTCCTCGGACTACACATATCAGCAGGCTTCGCGGCACTTGTCCTGGGCCTTATTCCCATGCTGGGCAAAAAGGGCGGTCGCACCCATCGCCAAACGGGCCGCGGTTACGTCATCGCCATGACGCTGGTGTTCATCACAGCTGTCTGGATGTCTTTACTCAAGCAAAACTGGTTTTTGCTGTCCATCGGAGTGTTCAGCTACTACCTGACCTTCACGGGCTTTCGGGCTATCAGGCGTAAGGAAAGCCGCAGCCTCATAGATTTGCTCGCAGCCTCCCTGGCTGGCCTTGTAACCATGAGCATGGCTGGAACTGGCGCTTATCTCATCTGGGGTCAGGGCAGCGGGCAGGGCTGGGTATTGCTTATTTTGGGAAGTTTGGGTGGACTATTTGCCCTGCGAGACCTGGCAAAAGAGATTCAGCGATCAGTCTCCCTCGACTCCACCCAAAAAATCCGTTACCACATCATCCGTATGGGTGGCAGCTACATCGCGACATTCTCGGCCTTTGCCGTTACCAACTTCGAATTTCTCCCTCCATTGGTAAACTGGCTGCTGCCAACGGCCGTTGGATCGATCCTGATTGCGAATGCCACCCGAAGCTGGCAAAAGCGAATGCAGCGGGGCTGAGATTAATAGGTTTTCAGACACCTACCCGACAAATTCTACTAGCCATGCTACTCGGGACTTCGTAAGAACAAAATGCTGCGCTGAACTTCGTGGTTGTGTGTTGAAGCAAACCCGGAAACCATCAATATCTTATACTTCCATTCCATGAAACATCTGACTTTTCTATTGCTGCCGGGCCTGGTTGCAGCCTCTGTGGGCTTTTCATCCTGCTCAGGTTGATAGCGTCTCGGCTTGTGATAGCCTGGAGGCTAATTTTACCTGCTTTTCTGCGTAGATTGGCAAAAATGCCGGAATTATGCTGAAAGTT
>CAYFIR010000119.1:0-20203 GCA_964343195.1 uncultured Bacteroidia bacterium
AAGGCGAAATAGCACTTGAAAACACGCCGAATATTAAAAATCCATTTGTGGACCTTTGAAAGAAAGGAGGTCCGCTGAAGGCGACACTACACTGGTAATCAGTCGCTTATGAGAAATATAACCCGAAACTGACGTTAAAGTAGGAACGGAAAAAGCGCTGGCTACTCCAAAATAACCAGCGCTTCCATTCTGAATCATGGTTTCAACGCCCCAGCTTCAGGCCAATCTCCAGCCCTACATGATATCTGGGCTGATCTGATGAGGCAGTACCCTGATAGGGAGTCTGCATGAAGTATTTAAACGTAGGGCTCAGATACATTTGCCGATACGGGCCGATCCCAAATTCGTACATCATCCCAAGTTGTACATGGCTATGCCAGTCCTTTAGGTCCAGGAGTGAGGTCCCATCGCTGGTTATGAGGATATCATCAGGATTGGATTGAGGCGCTTCTGGTAGGGGCGAAAATGACAATTCATCATTGCTAAAGACAGATCGATCGGTATCGAGCTGGTTGGTACGTCTATTCAGGGAAACTCCCGTTTGCAGGGTCAGGCGCTTGCGATAGCCCTGCCAGATATGGTAGTTTATCCGAAGGGGTAGTTCAAGGTAGTTTTGCCGCCAGGAAAGCTCCACTTCATAGGTTCTGACCGCATCAGCAGCCAGGGTTACTCCACCTGTTACCAGGTTGAGGTCGGCAGATCCACGCCGATAAACTCCCTGCTCTGACTGGGAGTAAAACAGGCCCAGTTCTGTGCTCCATCGGGGCGCTAGCTCCCGGCCCATCAGGATGCCTACTCCAAATCGCTGTCTGGGGTAGCTCACGGTATGAACGGGAGGTATGCTAAGGGCCAGTGCTCGGGTTCCGTAATCTTCAACGACGGTATAATCATTGGCTGGAGGTGCTATGAACCAGGCAGGGTTTCCTTTCGAGGCCCGTTCTCCCTGGAATGCAACCCGAAGGTACCATGGGGAATGACCGGGGACCTCAATATCAGCAGGATATGGGATTTCGCCATTTAGGTCAATTGTTGACGCAAACCGCCTGTTGATGGAATCAATCAGGATCTCACGGCTTTTCCCTTCCAGTTGGGAGGGAAGGGGCATCTCTGTCTGCTGGATTTCTGAGGCTAAATCAGACGGGTGATCAGGAGCCAATGTCAGGACCGATATGCTGCCTGGCGATTGTGGCTGCTCAGTAAGGGGCAATTGCTGAGCTGAAGAGGCCATGTCCTCCCGATGGGAGGGAACCCGGTTGGGAGCGGGTGCTACATGAGCAACATCCTGTGTTCCGTTGTCTTCTCCCAAAGCTTCTTTCTCACTCTGTAACTCTTCTTGAGTTGGGAGCGGTGAAGATGAAGTCTCAGGGTGCTCTTCAAGGGAAGCCATTGGGATATTGGCTACAGCAGGCTCTGTGGGCAGTGATAGCCAGATCACCAGTCCTATGGCCGCTGCAATCAGGCTGCCACCACCAATCCACCACCAAACGAATGCTTTGCGTGGAGGTGGGGCAGGGGTCAGTTGAGCCTGTATCGCGTCAAACAACCCGGGAGGAGGGGGAGGATTGACTCCCTCTAGTTTAGCTTTTATTTTCCGTTCAAACTGTTCAGATGGCATCTTTGTACACCATTTTTTGCTGGTAAGCGTTCCTGATCAAGCGTTGAAGCTGCCCTCTGGCTCTGGTATATTGCGAACGGGAGGTCCCTTCGGAAATTCCCAACTGCTGGGCGATCTCCTGATGTGAGTACCCTTCGATGGCGTACAGGTTAAAAACCGCCCGATACCCGTCGGGTAGGCTCTGAACCAGTTCCATCAAAAATTCTGCTTCCAACTGGTCAACTGCATCATTGACCTCAGAGTCCACAATGGTCTCGTTTAACTCTACGTCCTGCTGGTTTTTTTTGCGGCGTCGGAGGTGGTCTATCGCTGTGTTGACCATGATTCTCCTGATCCACCCTTCCAGCGAACCCCGGTCCTGGTACCGGTTTAGGTTCTGAAATACCTTCACAAAGCCGTCCTGCAGCATATCCTGGGCTTCAGCTTCATCCTGGGCATACCTCAGACAGACCCCATACATTTGGGATGCATAGGTCTCATAGAGATACCTCTGTGCCTGAGGGTCCTGGTTGATACAAGCCTCTATCCAGTTTTGCTGGGCTCCCTGCATTCAGCGCTTGAATTTGACTTACTAACGCAGCTCTGACCTGTTTTGCTGCATATCCCATAAAAATAATGCTGGCTTCGCAGGAAGCCAGCATTTTAGGCAAAGATTACCTTGCAGGAGCAGAGCCCCTGCTGTATAACGGGGGAGTCGGATTGCTGGGGAGTCTTAGGGCAGTACTGAAATGGTGTTCTCCATATTCAGATCATGAGCTGTCTCAGCATTACTTCCCATCAAATCCCAGGTGAGCCAGGCCAGGCTACCAAACGCTGCAAAAACCAGGACAGCAAGTACATAGGTGCGGATGCGCTTTTTCATAATACAGTTGGGTATTAGGTTCATCCAAATATACGGAGCATTTGCCCTTTGTATGACGACTTCTCCATAGGTCTTAGCAACCGTGCCCCTGGTCAGGACAATCGTGCGTTCCTATAGGATGTTATACGTAATTCCCACGCTGAGGATATGCTGGAACTGGGTTCTGGGTCCCATGCGGCCAAGGTCATTGCCCTGCTCATCTACCAGGCTAAAGCGGATATCATCGTCATAAATGAGGTTGGTAGAAAAGCTAATGGCCAGCCAGTTATTGACGCTGGCAGTAGTCAGGGTTTCCCAGTTGACGTCGATGTTCCCAAAATTTTCCAGGTAGTTGGCGAAGAAGGTCGCCTTGGAGTTGAACACCACATTCTCGGCAAGTTCCCTTTTTAGCTGAATCACCAGGTTGGAACCAAGCTCGTAACGAGTTGCTCCAGTGGTGATTTCCTGCGGAATGTACAGGGCGCGATAGGCTGGGTTGGAAACGATGGTGATCTTGGAGTTGACCGGAGAGTAGTACACAGAAATTCCTTCCATGGGTTTGTAATCGAGACCCACACCAAAGTTCAGGTACGCAGGAGAGAAAAAGTCCGAAATGGTGTCGGTTGGAATCGCTGTTGGCTGCTTGGCGTTGATCTTGAAACCCGGGGCAAATTGTGTCCGGAAATTCAGGTTCGCAGAAATGAGGAAGTTTTCACTAAAGCGAAGGCCATACTTGGAGTTCAGCTCTATGCGGTCCTCGTTTTTTACGAATGGAATGCTATCACCCTGTCCCTGACGGACGAGGCCATATGCCAGGTTGAGGGTGTTTTCCCAGTTGTGGCGCTCTTTGGTATAGGTCGCGCCGAGATTGATCCGCCCCAGAACAGACTGAGAGGGCAGACCACCAGCTTGCCAGTAGGTAGAATAGCCGGTATTGGTAAAGCCAAGAGAGAGGACGCCACTCTGCTTCCAGTAGGTGGTGTCAGGACCTCCGATCTGAGCCTGAGCGGAGAAAGCCAGAACCAGGAAAACGATGGTAAATAGGTTTTTCATAAAGCAAGTTTTGGTTGGTGGAAACGCACCCCGTGCATCAGGGGAGCAAAGAGAATAAATACTGTCCTATCAGAAAAGTTATTGGACAGAAAATGATTGGCCAGGACGAATCTTTTTGAGCGAAAGGGCACCAGTGCCCTTTCCTGGATTTCGCCTGATTTGACGTAACTTCCGATTACTCGTCACATTCCTGATGGAAACGATAACAAAAAGGCCACCTCGCTGTAGAGGTGGCCTACCTTGACAAAGGGTATCAAGGGATACTCGCTATTTTTTCAATACAAGCGGCCCAAGGAATCCGGTCTTGACGTGGTCGAGAATGCGTTCCTCCCCGTCAATTTCGGTGTAAACTTCCACCTGTATCTTCATTTTTCGTTCGTTTACCTGCTCAGGAGGGAGGTCTACAAAGAAGGCCCCCTTGACGATCCCCTGGGCATTGAGTGTAGGTTCACTAGCCCCTACACGGCGAAGTCGCGCCCCTTCAGGAGCTACTACCCGGAAGTGCAGGTCATAGCCTTCCATGGTCTTGTTGACAATGTGGTAATTGTAAAGGTTGCTCAGGTAGCCATCATCGGTTTCCTGGGTCATGGTACCCGAGGTTCTTAGGATGGTAGCCTCGACGTCCTCACGGCTGGCCAGCGAGAATCCGGTGATCCCCAGCAGGATGACCAACACAGCGGAGTAGGCGATTACCCTAGGGGTAATCTTGAACTTCTGCCCCTGCTCTACTTCGCTGTAGGAGGCAATTCGGATCAGGCCTTTTTCGAAGCCTACTTTTTCCATTACCTCATCACAGACATCCATACAGGCCGTACAGTTCACACATTCCAGCTGTGTTCCATCCTTGATGTCAATGCCAGTAGGACATACCTGCACACATAACCCACATTCAATACAGTCGCCTCCTTTACGCTCTTTTCCTTTTTTCACTCGCTCGCGAGGTTCGCCTCTGATCCAGTCATACATGACGGTCAGGCTGTCTTTGCTTAACAAAACTCCCTGTAGTCGTCCGTAGGGACAGATGGCAATACAGGCCTGCTCTCTCAGGTAGGCAAATACAAAGAAGAAGATACCCGTAAAGGCAATGACTCCTCCGAAAAGTCCCCCATGAGCCGCAGGACCATCGGTTACCATTTGCATCAGGGTGTCCTTGCTGACGATGTACATCATCACCCAGTTGCCGATGATGAAGGAAATGATAAGGAAGATTCCCCATTTCAGGGAGCGTTTCCAGATTTTTTCAGTATTCCATGACTGTCGGGCGAGTTTGATCTGCTTGGGGCGGTCACCGTCAATGAGGTACTCAATCTTGCGGAAAACCATCTCCATAAACAGCGTCTGAGGGCAGGCCCAGCCACACCAGAGCCGTCCAAATACTACTGTGAAGAGGACGATGAATACGAAAAAGGTGATCAGTGAGAGGGCTAACAGGTGAAAATCCTGGGGCCAGAATGCCAGGCCAAAAATGATGAACTTCCGCTCAAGCAGGTTGAACAGGAACATCGGTCGGCCGTTGAGTTCGAGGAATGGGCCTATAAACAATGCTGATAGCAGGATTACTGCCACAACCGCCCGCTTGTTGTGAAAGGGGCCTTTGGGTTTTCGAGGGTGTATCCAGCGACGCTTACCAGTTTCATCAACTGTTGCAATCGAGTCGCGAAACGCCTCGTAATCTATTTCGGGTAGGGAGTCTATTGAAGACTTTTTGGTGTCAGACATATTAGCAACACGTAATTTGAATTCTCCTGACAAAGATCAACTATGGATTTCGTTGTATTGATGAGGATTCAGGTTTGTTAGAATGACTTTTGTTAGATTGAACGATCAGGTAAAATCTAGCGAATTAAGGGCCTTAATTCAGATCTGATTTGTCTCTTTAGTTCGAATTCACAAATTAGTACCTCGGATGATAGAATAGTTTGAGAGTTTTACCAATGAGCCATCGCACCAGAGTGAAAGTATGCTGCATTAGTAGTCCCCGGGAAGCCCAGATGGCTATCGATGCGGGTGCAGATGCACTGGGATTGGTAGGGAACATGCCCAGTGGACCCGGGGTAATCTCAGATTCGGAGATCAGGACCATAGCCCGGGGGATTGCTCCTCCCATTGCGACCTTCCTCCTGACCAGCGAGACTTCGGTTGATGGGGTTATAGCCCACTACCAAAAGGTAAACACAAGCGTAATTCAGTTGGTGGACGCTCTCCCCCATGGAGCCCATGCTGACATCCGCAATGCATTGCCAGGAGTGAAACTGGTCCAGGTTATCCATGTCACGGACGATAGGTCGGTGGAAGAAGCAAAAAAACTGGCGAGTGAGGTCGATGCTTTGCTACTTGACAGCGGAAATCCGCATGCTGAGGTAAAAGAGCTCGGTGGAACAGGCCGTACCCATAACTGGGATTTGAGTCGGCGGATTGTGCAAGAAGTTCCCATACCGGTTTTCCTTGCTGGGGGCTTGAACCCTTCCAATGTGAGGGAAGCCATACAAAAAGTAAGGCCCTACGGGTTAGACCTATGTTCCGGAATCCGAACAGATGGTCAACTGGACCCTGAGAAACTTATGGCTTTCATGGAAGTTGTATCCAGGGCATGAAGACAAATTACACACCCATTATCCCAATGCAGACCAGATGAACCCAATCACGATAAGAGTAGGAGGCGTCCCCGAGCATTTTAATTTCCCCTGGCATCTTGCTGCTGAGCATCAACTCTATGAGCAGTATGGCTTTGATATGCAATGGCAGGACTTCCCCGG
Source organism: uncultured Bacteroidia bacterium (assembly GCA_964343195.1). Lineage (GTDB taxonomy): Bacteria > Bacteroidota > Bacteroidia > J057 > J057 > CAYVAP01. The sequence continues at coordinate 6,266 of CAYFIR010000119.1, forward strand.
AGGGACTGGCGCCATGTGCAAGGCCCTCAGAGAAGAGCGTCTGGATCTTGCCATCGTCCTGACGGAAGGAGGAGTGGCGGACATTGTGAAAGGAAACCCCGCCCGAATCGTAGGGACCTACGTGCAGAGCCCGCTGATCTGGGGGGTACATGTCCCTGCCAGGGAGGGCATGAAACATCCTGCCACGCTGGAAGGAAAGCGATTTGCCATCAGCCGCTATGGCTCGGGTTCACATCTCATGGCCCTGGTCCACGCCCATCAGTCAGGTTGGGATCCCGATGAACTGGATTTTGTCCTCGTCAAGAATTTTGAGGGAGCCAGAGAGTCTTTTGCAAATGGCGAATCAGATGCTTTCATGTGGGAAAAATATACCACCAAACCGACGGTAGACAGTGGTGAATGGAGGCGTCTGACAGAGGTCCGTACCGAGTGGCCCTGCTTCACCATGCTGGGAGCTCCATGGCTTTTCGAGCAGCATGCTGAAGAATTATCGAGTCTGATGTTTTTGATTCGTCGGGCCCTTTACCTGTTGACGCGGGAACAGCTGATGGAGTATCTGGCCCAAAATTACCAGATCCAGGCTGAAGATATCGCCCAATGGTATACCCAGACAGAGTGGCTCATTCGTCCTGAGATACAGCTCCAGACCCTTGACAAAGTACAACTGCGCCTCAAACAGGCCGGAGTCATCCAGGAATCCGTTCCTGCGGAGGATCTCGTAGCCCCTACCTGTCAGGTCGCCCGACAACGGCTATCTGCAGTGATGTACGACTGGAGGGTAACCAGCACCTTCCAAAGTCTGGCCAGACGCGGGAAGGCCATTGGACCACTGAGCGTGTCGGATCTGACGGCCCTTGGGCATTTGGATCAATATCATTACCTGGGGGAGGAAACTTCCAGGGCAGTAGCTTCTTTGCTCAAGCTAACAGAAACCTCAAGGGTGCTGGATCTTGGCAGTGGAGTAGGAGGGACTGCCCGGGTTCTGGCGGCAGAAACTGGCTGCGAAGTGGTTGGGCTCGAGCTTCAGGAAGATTTGACCAGGCTGGCTGATGACCTGACGCGCAGGGTGGGCTTGCAGGATAGGATATCCTATCTCAATCTCGATATGTTGCAATATGAGCCTGAGCAGCCTTTTGATCATTTTGTGTCTCTGCTGGTCTTCATGCACCTGAAAGACCGAAAGCGAACCCTTAAGAAGTGCTACGAATGGCTCAGGCCTGGAGGGACCTTTGTGATCGAGGATTTTGTCCTACGAAAGGATGGTTTCACAGGACCAGAGGCTACCGCCCTTCGGCACACTGTCAGTGCTCTGACGGTGACTGATGCCGAAGGGTATCGGGAGGAACTCATTGGAGCAGGCTTCGAGGACCTGAATATCATTGATATGACCGAGGCATGGAAGGACTGGACTCGCACCCGAAATGAGAACTTCTTTGCAGAGTCAGAGTTCTACCGGGACTTGTTTGGCCCTAAAGTCTTTAACAACCGAAGCCAGTTTTATCAGACGATCAGCGAACTGTTTGAGGGGGGGAACCTCGGAGGGGTTCGGATTTTGGGGCGTAAACCCTTGTGACAAAGCCCCGCAACTTTTCACCTTGACCTTTTTGTTGGCAAAGGCGACCTTTCCTGCGAAATGAACTGGCAGAACTTACGTTTGAACATCGTGTTAAGGGCCGTGATTCTCACCGGCTTCGCTCTATTGTTTGCCTTTCTTTGGGTGAAAACCCCATTTGTTATCGTTACTTTTCTAAGTGGCCTTTCTGTAATTGCGGCCTTGGTTGAATTGATCTTTTACCTTGAACGAAGCCACAGAGATCTGGCCGGATTCCTTTCCTCGATTGAACATGACGACTTCAGTACCACCTTTACCACTTCGAGGCGCGGCAAGTCCTTTGACCGTCTTTACACCGAGCTAAATCGCATTACGGCACAGTTTCAACGCATTCGGGCGGAGAAGGAAATGCAGTATCAGTACCTGCAGACCATTGTGGCCCACGTTGAAGTCGGGCTGTTGTGTTATTCGCAGAAAACCGGGGAAGTCCTGCTTATGAATAAGGCCCTTGAACGGATGCTGCGTCGTCCCTACGTCCAGCACATCAATGGATTTCGATATCTGGGAGAAAATTTCCAGCATATGCTGGAGACGTTGCAGCCCGGACACAACGAACTGATAAAACTTAGGACGGGTCAGGAACTGATGCAACTGGCTATCCAGGCAACTGAGTTCAAGCTGCAGGAAGAGCCCTTTCAGCTCATTTCATTTCAGGACATCAGAGGAGAGCTGGAAGCCCGGGACCTGGAAGCCTGGCAGCAACTGATCCGGATCCTGACCCACGAGATCATGAATTCGGTTACGCCGGTCGTCTCGTTGACAGGCACCTTACAGGAAATGTTTGAAGAGGACCATGCCCTGGAGGACCCTGAAATCCTCACAGATGCCCGGGAAGGGCTCAAAGCCATTAAGAACCGGGGCCTGGGGCTGATCCATTTTACAGAGGCCTACCGGGACCTGACCCGATTACCAGAGCCCGAGTTTGAAGAAGTGGAGGTTGAGGCTCTGCTACAGCGTGTTTTGACTCTTTTCAGGGAAGAACTGCGCAGGCAAAAGGTGGAGCTAAAGCTGGAGTGTGAGCCAGCCATTCGGGCGATACAGGCAGACCCGGGCATGGTCGAGCAGGTGTTGATCAACCTGATCAAAAATGCCATGGAAGTCCTCGAAAATAGGGATGATGGCCAGATCAGGGTTCGGACTCGCGAAGACGGAACCCGGGTGCAGGTCCTCGTGGAGGACAATGGAACTGGTATACCAGAGTCTGTAATGGACCGGATATTTGTGCCATTTTACACCACCAAGGAAAAAGGCTCAGGCATCGGCCTGAGCCTCTCGCGCCAGATCATGCAGCTGCACAAAGGCAGCCTGTCGGTATTCTCAGAGTCAGGGCAGGGGACGACGTTTGTGATGACGTTTTGAGCAGCTAGTGGCTTAAGTTCGAAGTTCGGAGTCACTAGTTCGTAGTCGAAAGTGCTGACCGTCAGTTTTTTATGTCAAAATCAGATGGGCCATTACTTCATCCTGTATGCACTAGCGAAAGAGCAGCTTTTGTACCAGGTTACCCTCTGTGGTTTCAATTTTTACGAGGTACATCCCTTTCGGTAAGCCAGTAAGGTTCAATTTCATGGATAGTGAACTGGGCGTAATTTCTCTGATTTCCCTACCTCGTAGATCCATTACCTTCACCTGCTCAATGAGGCCCGATCCCTGGTAGTCGATATACACGATACCGGCTGTTGGGTTGGGGAATAGGTGTACAGCATCGGCACGCAGGGCACTCTGATCCCGAATCGAGGTGACATTTTCGCAGCTGATATAGGAAAGCTTCGCTCCGTCCTCTTGGTTCCAATAATCAGGATAGGTAATGAACCACAGCCGTGTTCCCACCCTGGTTATGCTGCGTACCATGGGGTCGGGCAGAGTGGAGTTTTGGGTAGTGAAAATGTCCCAGGTCGTATCCCGTTTGCGCACCAGTTGAGCAGGCGGGGGGGCAAAGCCATTTCCCACGGGGGCGCCCATGATCCAGACATCGCTTCCATCGGCGTAGATATAAGTGATATAAGAAGCATCCATCTGAGTCGCATCATCCGCCAATAGCTGGTTACAGCTGTTATCGTGGATGAAGTGATTGGGAGAATTGGCGCGGCGGTTCCATTTTTCCCATTCCCCTGCTTTCACTCGCATAAACCCGGAGTGAGAAGCCACCCATAAATTTTCCTCTGCATCCACCGAAAGGGCAAAATGGGAGGTGTCTTCACAGGGTTGACTTAATCGAGAAGTAGGGATCTCAAAGTCAGTCCCATTGAATTTGATTAAATGAGGGAGTCCAAAGGAACCAAGTTGTGCGACGCCCCACACCGTTTGGCTATCGACATAGACCAAATTCTTAATATCATTGTGTGGGAGGTTCGTGAAGGTGCTATCATATACCGACCAAAACTGGCCATCGTATATGGCGAGGCCACCTTTTGTGCCGATGTAGATATCATGATTGGGAGCCTGCATGACGGACCCCACGAAGTCATGAGGCAAGGGACTGTTGGACGCATTAAAGGAAGTCCAGCTACTGCCATCCCAGATGAGCAACCCTTTTGTTGAAGGAACCAGCACACGGCTCAGGTGGTCCACTACGGGTGCAGCATTGGCCACGGCATCATAGGGATAGGGATAGCTGGCCCAGCTAAGGGAGTCAAATTTGATGAGGCGAGACTCTGCCGTAATCCAAAGGGTGCTAAGCCCATCGGAACCCAGGCCGATTAGCTTTTCCTCGCTGCCAAGGTCGGGGGGATTGTTCAGCACCCAAGCACAGGAGTCTCCTTCTACCTGTAGGATAACCGTATCCCGGTCGAGGATCGGCCCGTTTCCTGCCTGTATGACGAAGGTATAACTGCCTGGATTCATGGTGCCCAGTGTGGTGATCCGCAACATGGAGGTATCGGAGTAGGGGGGATTCAGTAGGCTGGGAAGGAATTCAAAACTTCCGGCGTTGGCAGGGAAATCGGTCTGCTCGACAGTAAAAAACAGCTGTTGGGAAAACGAATCTACTGAAACCGAGCAGTCAAACTCCACGATTTCACCGGGATTGGTGGTGATCAGGCTGGGCTCAGCCGTGAGGGAGATTGATTGTGCATGGATTGAGTGAAGGCACTGCAGCAGGTATATCGCCAGCAATGCGGCTAGTTGGCTGTAATGATTCATGTATTTACTTGTGTTGTGTATGGAAAAATAATGCTGTCGCCATTCAGCCGAGTCTTCAGGAGGCAAAACTTCAGCTGATGTCATCTGGTATCAAAATACCGCTTTTGGGTGAAATGAAACAAAAAAAGGTAAACCCTTTCGGATTTACCCTGCTGCGCTGTAGGAGCGCACGCCTTACACTCACCTAATGATCTAATTCTTTGGTACAGAGGGGGTTATGGGATTCTGAGTCAGGCAGGATGGAGAAAAGAGCGGAATACGGTATAAGTTGTAACCCTTGAGTAGAGGCTGTCGAATTCACCTGCATACCTGCATACCTGCATACCTGCATACCTGCATACCTGCATACCTCATCACACTTTCTCCCCCGCGTCCTTCCTAAATTCTTCCTCAAACCAAAACCATCCGGGGTTCAGAAATTTGTTTTTAACCATAGCCCAGAGGAAGAGGAGGCAAAGTCCTCCTGTCAGGAGCGAGACCCAATACAGGCCGCTGAGTTGAGATTCAAAAATAAATCGGAGGCTGAAGGTGCCGGCCAGGTACAGGACGACGATGATTTGTGATATGGGACGGTTAAGGCGCATGGTTTCAGTGATCATTTGTCATGGCTCATTGATCAGTAAAGAAAAGTTCAGTTGATCAACGCCGGTGTGAAGGTGAGAAAAGAAGAGGGAGAACAATGGTCAATGACAGCCTAAAAGCCTACTGATCATTGACCATTGTTCACTGACCACTGATTTAGTGGACCTGAGCTTCACCCGCACCACGTGGGATACGGATATCTTCGACGATCTGCTGGATCTCCTGAGAAGGAGGCGGGGTCAGACGGCTCACCACGATGGTAACGATCAGGTTGATCAGCATACCAAGGGTTCCGATCCCTTCTGGCGAGATGCCAAAGAACCAGTTGTCAGCGTTATTAAGCTCTGGGTTGGCGATCTTGAAGTAGATGATGTAGGTCGCAGTAAAGATGATCCCTACGATCATACCAGCGATGGCTCCCTGAGAGTTGGTACGCTTGCTGAAGATACCCAGCAGGATAGCCGGGAAGAATGAACTGGCTGCCAGGCCGAAGGCAAATGCCACCACCTGGGCCACAAAGCCCGGAGGATTCAGCCCCGCAATACCTGATAGTACCACTGCTACACCAGCTGCAATACGAGCATACATTAGCTCCTTCTTATCAGAAATGTTGGGCATGAAGGTCTTCTTCAGCAGGTCATGGCTCACGGAGGTCGAGATGACCAGCAGCAGACCAGCTGCAGTAGAAAGAGCCGCAGCCAGACCACCCGCTACTACCAGGGCGATGACCCAGTTAGGCAGCTGAGAGATCTCAGGCAAAGCTAATACCATGATGTCACGGTCTACATAAAGTTCGTTACTCCCATCGCTAGGGTTTGTGGTGGTGCGTTCTCCATAAGAACCCCTTGCATCATTCGCAGCAAATTGGGGTTTTCCAGCGGTGGCTTCAAAAGCTTGTCCTGGTAGATACTGAACTTTTCCATCACCATTCTTGTCAGTCCAGGCCAACAGTCCAGCATTTTCCCAATTGCCAAACCATTCTGGTAACTCTTCATAGGAAGTGTTGGAAACCGTATCGATGAGATTCGTACGGGCAAATGCAGCAATCGCAGGGGCGGTCGTATATAGCAGGGCGATGAATACCAGCGCGAAACCGGCAGACTTACGAGCGTCAGATACCTTTGGTACGGTGAAGAAGCGCACAATAACGTGTGGCAGACCAGCCGTACCGAGCATCAGGGCAGCCGTGATGAAGAATACATCAATGGTGGACTTGTTGCCGGAGGTATACTCCGAGAAGCCGAGGTCCGTATTGAGTTGGTTCAGTTTCTCTACCAGAGAGATGCCTTCTCCCTTGAACTCACCGCCGATGAAACCCAGTTGTGGGATAGGGTTGCCGGTGATTTGCAGAGAAAGGAAAACTGCAGGTACGAGATAGGCAAAAATCAGCACGCAGTACTGAGCTACCTGGGTATAGGTGATACCCTTCATTCCACCAAGTACGGCGTAGAAGAATACGATCGCGATGCCGATGACTACTCCCCAGGTAAAGTCAACTTCCAGGAAACGGGAGAAGGCAACCCCAACTCCTTTCATCTGCCCTACGATGTAGGTAAAGGAGACAAAGATGGCACAGAACAGCGCTACAAGGCGGGCAACATTGATCCCTTTTTCTGTTTCAGTACCACGATAGCGGGAGCCAATGAAATCCGGCACCGTGAATTGACCGAATTTTCTCAGATAAGGTGCTAATAACAGTGCCAGGAGCACGTAACCACCCGTCCAGCCCATGAGATACACACCACCGTCATATCCCATGAATGAGATCAGACCGGCCATTGAGATAAATGAGGCTGCTGACATCCAGTCAGCGGCGGTGGCCATCCCGTTGGCCAGTGGAGAAACGCCGCCACCTGCGACGTAAAAGTCCTTCGTCGAGCCTGCGCGGGACCAGATCGCAATGCCGATGTACAGGGCAAAGGTCAGGCCGACGATGAGATAAGTCCATATTTGGAGATCCATAGTAGTCGATAGAGTTAATAGTTCTTAAAAGAAAGAAGTCAGAGGTTCCCGAGACTCGGGATTTCACTTCGTTCAACAGGAAGTCAGATTAGGAATAGAGTGCTTGTCTCGCACCTCGCAATCCCGGTCAGTGAGCTTGTCGAACTGATCGGGATGGTCTGACTTCTCGCAGCGCAGCGGTCTTTCTTACTTCTCATCCACGTCGTATTCCTTGTCCAGTCGATTCATCAGAAAAACATAGACAAAGATCAGAGCCACAAATACATAAATTGAGAATTGCTGGGCCCAGAGGAAGCTGCCACCAATGATGGCGATTCCGTAGGAAGCGATAAACCATATGGCCAGTAGGATGACCAGGTACAGCAGATTGCGCTTCCAATACTGCTTTAAGTCCTTCATAACAAGTAGCGTTAATAGTGTTAAGCGTTGATGTACATATCTAAGGTAGTAAATTTCTAGGTATTTAAATACTTAGATATGTAAGTTTTTTAAAAGGGCTCGCCAGTTTCGGGCTGAGCGAGCCTTTTCTGTATCTGATTCCTTACAGGAAGGTCATGAACTGCACCCGGAAGAGGTCCGAGGTCGGCACATTGCCAGCGTCTGAGGACACCGGAGAGATGAACTGATACTCGGCAGTAATCTTGAGGTTGTGGCCTTCGAGGAAGAAGTTGGCCCCTACGCCCAGTCGGCTGGAGGTCGATTTGTCCATGTCTTCGAATGCCTCCAGGTCGCGGTGGGTATAGTGCACATAAGGCTGCACCTGCATCATGTCTTCTATTTCAGGCAAAGCAATTCCCGCCTGTGCATAGAGGATGTTACCCGTCCCGACTTCATCCAGTCCGCCGGTCAGATTGGGACCCCAGCCATGGTTTACGAATGACGCGTATCCAGTGAAGCCCATGTCCTTGCCGATGGGCATCTCGGCGAACACATCGACAGCCAGAGAGGTAGGGTTTACCAGGGTAGGATCGTTGAAGTTGGTCGTTCCATCTTCAAAGTATGCCGCTCCCTCGCGGTGGTGGAAAAATCCAGCTCCGACGTTGAAGATGCGCTTTTTGCCCATGTAGGTACCCACGTAGAAGGGTAGGGTATTGCCTTCTTTGTCCAGGAACTGGTAGTTGACATAACCCGTTACTACCTTTCCTCCGCCCGGATCGTTGGGATTGCGATAGACAGCCTTGTTGGTAGTGATGATAGAATCCCCCATCAGGATGTTATCCATGCTACCTCCCAGCAGTGGATTGTCGATGGCTTCATTGACAGAGAAGCGATACTCAAGTTTTCCGGCGCGTCCTTTGGCATAGAATCCCAGGTGACGGGCAAACTGATCGCTGGTACCGATGTTGGACCAGTTGTGGCCCGGCGCATCCAGGGTCAAAAAGTTGAGCGTGGACTGGTTGTTCAGGCGGGAATAGCCATTCCAGTAGTGCAGTCCCCCTCCTACGTGGAGGTAACCGGGCACCACGGCAAATTCGCCCCAGGCATCGTGCATGAAGAAGCGTCCATTGCCACTACCTGAAGGCACCGGAGCGGCGGTACCCATCTGACCAGGGCCCATGTTGTTGAGACCAAAGTGGGTCAGGATGATGAATCGCTTGCTGATCTGGGCAAAGGCCAGGAAGCGTGAACGACGGAGCATAAAGTCGGTATTGACGCCTCCGTTGTCATCTCCGGTAAAGGTAGCCCATGCCTGATGCCACATCAGAATCCGGACATATTTGGAGCCGTCCTCGTTGAGGGACATCTTGAGGCCGCCGGTATATTCATCGGAGTACTGGGCAGTTGCCATTTGTACCCCAAAAATCAGCAAGAGGCCCACCAGGAGTGATTTGTAGGTAAAACGCATTGTAGTAAGAGTTAAGAATGTGTGGTGTCCTTAGATGTGTCTAAGAGATAAAAGCTTGGTGCCTATACTTGTAACAGGCAGGTATGATTGGGCAGTTCAGTGCCATGCCCTTTACGACCGTTCCAGTCGCGAAAGTGCAAAAGGCGTAGAAGACTGCCTTGAACAAAAGTCAGCTCTGAAAGTGATTTGGTGCGTGGGGGTAAGTACCGCCTGCCTTGCGACAGGCGGTTACTTATTCACCAAACTTAAAGGGATCTAAAAAAGAAACGTGTGTGTGTTCCCTTTGCAAAAAATTCGTGATTCAGCATTCGTGATTCGTAATCAGCAGATGATCAGGTAATTATAAACACCGAATCACGAATTCCGAATTAGCTAAACCAGCGCCCCAACCTTGATTTCATCCACAACGGATGGATCGAGTAGGGTAGAGGTGTCCCCTAGGTTCTGAGCGGTGCCTTCGGCTACCTTGCGCAAAATGCGCCGCATGATCTTACCAGAGCGTGTTTTGGGCAGGCCACGCACTACCTGAACTTTGTCGGGTTTGGCAATAGGGCCTACTTCCTTGCTGACGACTTTCAGGATCTCGGCTACGAGCACCGCATTATCCGTTGGGTCGCTGTCGCAAACGACGTAGGCATAAATACCTTGCCCTTTTATATTGTGTGGGTAGCCTACTACAGCAGATTCTACCACGTTGGGATGCTTGTTGATGGCATCTTCTACCTCGGCCGTACCCATGCGGTGGCCCGAAACGTTGATTACATCGTCTACTCGCCCGATGATGCGGTAGTAGCCATTGGCTTCCCGCTTGGCTCCGTCACCAGTGAAATAGTGGTCTTTGAACATTTCAAAGTAGGTGCGTCGGCAGCGGTCATGATCGCCATAGGTCGTCCGCAGCATGCTGGGCCAGGGATATTTCACAGCGAGTACTCCTTCGCCCTCTCCCTCGATTTCCTTGCCTTCACTGTCCAGCAATACGGGCTGAATGCCAGGCAAAGGCAACGTAGCATAGGCAGGCTTCAGATCAGTCACACCTGGAATCGGCGAAATCATGATGCCGCCAGTCTCTGTCTGCCAGTAGGTATCGACGATGGGACATCTTCCACGGCCCACCTTCTCATTGTACCAGTCCCAGGCTTCTTCATTGATAGGTTCTCCCACAGAACCGAGCACTTTCAGGCTGCTCAGGTCATAGGTTTCGACGAACTCCTCGCCTTTGGCTTGCAGGGCACGAATAGCCGTTGGAGCCGTGTAGAACTGGTTGACTTTCAGCTTGTCTACGATTTCCCAGAAGCGGCCTGCATCGGGATAGGTAGGTACGCCCTCAAACATCACGGTAGTAGCCCCGCTCAACAATGGGCCATATACAATATAGCTGTGTCCTGTGATCCAGCCGATGTCAGCTGTACACCAGAACACGTCTCCTTCTTCGTAGGCAAATACATTGCGGAAAGAATAGCCGGTGTAGACCATGTAACCGCCGCAGGTATGAACCACCCCCTTGGGCTTACCGGTAGAACCGGAAGTGTAGAGAATGAAGAGCATGTCTTCGCTGTCCATTTCCGTAGCTGGGCAAAAGTCCTCTACATCGCGCAGGGCGTCGCTCATCCATACATCCCGGTCTTCGTCCCAGTTTACCTGTTCGTGGGTGCGGCGCTTGACCAGCACTTTTTCAACGGTATCGCAGCTTTTCAATGCGTCATCAACTACCGCTTTTACGGGAATTCGCTTTTTTCCGCGGAAGTTACCATCCGCTGTGATGACCATCTTGGCGTGGGCATCGTTGATGCGGTCGGCCAATGCATGAGCTGAGAACCCGGCAAATACCACTGAGTGAACGGCTCCGATACGGGCACAGGCCAGTAAGGCAATCGCCAGTTCCGGAATCATGGGCATATACAGGATCACCCGGTCTCCCTTTTCGACTCCATAGTTCTTGAGGGCGTTTGCCATGCGACAAACCTGAACGTGTAGTTGGCTGTAGGTCAGGATCTGATGAGCCTCTGCTGGGTCATTGGGCTCAAATACGATGGCTGGCATGTGGCCATGTGTAGCGAGGTGGCGATCCAGCGCATTTTCGGTAATGTTCAGTTTCCCGTTCACAAACCATTTGACATCCGGCTCGCTAAAATTCCACTCCAGGGTTTTATCCCATTTTTTGCGCCAGGAAAAGTGGCTGGCCATCTCGGCCCAAAATCCTTCCGGATCATCAACGCTGCGCTGATAAACCTGCTCATACTCTTCAAAACTCTTTATCCTGGGAGTCATAGTAGTAGGTGTTAGTAGTGTAAGTGCGGTCCTGGTGAGTAGTGGTATACATCAAAGTTGAAGAAAAAAATCTATATAATCAAACATATAGATAATTAGATAGTTAAAAGTATAGTTATTTGTTTTTATCTAGCTGGTAGTCAGTGATTTATATTTTGGGTGAAATGGGGGTTTTATCGCTATTAGGTCAATTGCTCTGGCAGTATAGAGGCTCATCCATTCTGGTCAGGCAGGGCCTCCCCAGTGAAAAGAGAGCCATTAAGAAAGATTATTTTTGGGGTCGGAGTACCTTTAGCCATGGTAAAACAGAATTTGACCACTTGAACGGGAATTGTTGCACCTGGGAAATACAATACAAGGAAATCTCACTCCATTCGTTTTTCTTGAACACGAAATTCAACGATCCCATTCTGCTTATCCCATGCTTCGCAATATTTATCTGGTCCTCCTATTGATTCCCTTTGGTTTAACCCTTGTTGGGCAAACTACCCTTGGAGGCACCTTGACCCAGACGCTAAGTCCGGTCACCGATGTGGATGTCGTCACCAGCACCATTACCGTGGCGGATGCCAGCCTGTTTTCCGCTGGAGATGAGGTCCTGCTGATTCAGATGCAGGGAGCGGCGATTAACTCCACCAATACTTCTTCCTTTGGTACCGTTAGCAACCTGGATGGTGCTGGGGCCTATGAATTCAATACCATTTGCCTGGTGGATGGGGGGACAGATGAAGTGACCCTATCCTCTCCTCTGGTCAACACATATGCTTCAACCGGAGTGAGTGATGCAGGTATTCAACTACTCAAAATTGACACCTACGCAGATATAGACGTTACCACCACGCTGACAGCAGATCCCTGGGATGGGCAGACAGGTGGCATCCTGGTCCTCTCGGCTACCGGGACGGTGACACTGAGCGCTGACATAGACATGAGCGAAAAGGGCTTTCGTGGAGGGGTGTTTACCGATGAACCAGGCAGTCCCACCTGCCTTTCCTTTCTGCCATTGGGCAGTGGGCTCAATCCTACCTATCCGGATTATTATTATTCCGATTACCAGGGAGGCGGACAAAAAGGAGAAGGCATAGCCGATTTCATAGCGGGTCGCAGGAATGGGCAGGGGCGACAGGCTACAGGCGGTGGGGGAGGAAATGACCACAATGCAGGCGGAGGCGGGGGAGCCAATTGGGGTGCTGGCGGGACAGGAAGCGACAATACCGCTGGTAGCTGTACCGGGACCTATCCGGGCATAGGGGGAGGGGGGCTGAGCCTTGATTATGGGACGAGCTCCATTCTCGTGATGGGCGGCGGTGGCGGTGCAGGCCATGGCAACAACAACGAAAGCTACGACGGCGCCAACGGCGGCGGCATCATCATCATCCGAGCCAGTTCCATCGAGGGAAACGGTCATGCAATCCGCGCCGATGGAGGAGATGTGGTGTATCCCACTGCGCCTTTACCACCTATTTCTGATGGAGTAGGAGGGGGTGGTGCGGGAGGAGCTATTTTTTTGCAGATAAATAGCCTTGGGGCATCAGCATTGGATGTTTCTGCGAGTGGCGGAGACGGCGGCGACACCAACAATGCCACCCAGTGCGAAGGTCCCGGTGGAGGAGGTGGGGGTGGGGCAGTGTTTACCTCCCTTGGCGCGTGGGCTGCAACTGTGGATGTAGCAGGTGGGGCTGCTGGTACCGAACTGACAGGCAGTGCATCCTGTTCCCCCAATGCTTCCGCAGGGAGTAGTGGGAATGCGTACTTCAGCTCCACTGTAACCGTAGCTACCGGAACCAACCCATTTTGTGGTTCGGTACTCGGGCCAGAAGTCCTTTGGCTGGAAGCCAGGGCAACCGAAAGCGGCCTGACGTTGGAATGGGACTACGAAGGCACTGTGGAGTTTATCCAGGTCGAGCGCCTGCTGTCCCCAACTCACTGGGAACCATTGGCCAGACTGGAGGCTGAATCTCTTTCCTGGATAGATCTATCGCCTGGAACCGGAAAGCAGATATATCGCATTGCCCTCATAGATGTTAAGGGAGAAGTGCACTATTCCTCCCTAGTTGTAGCCCAATTTGATATGGGAGTCGAGTTCAACGTATCCATATTCCCTAATCCCACAAATGAAGGAGAAGAAACCAGTTTGTATCTCCATTCTCCCTCAGATCAGCCCTGGCAGGTCTCCGTGCTGGATTTGTCCGGGAAAATGGTCTGGGAACAAAGCCAGATCGAAGGTTCACGTATTTCACTGCCAACCGGATCCCTTTCCTCAGGCTACTATTTGGTGAAGGTGACCCAGGCCGGGCAACAGGTGATACAGAAATGGGGTGTTTGGTAAGTGGAGGAATGCGGTATGGGGGTATAAGGTGTATAGGGTGTATAAGGGGAATATGGGCGGGGTGCGGGAAAATGGTATTAGAAATACGGTATAAAGTGGATTGTTGTAACCCAATGAGAATCAGGTCAGTACCCAACTACGAACTACGAACTACGAACTACGAACTACGAACTACGAACTACGAACTACGAACTACGAACT
>CAYFIR010000120.1:0-20186 GCA_964343195.1 uncultured Bacteroidia bacterium
TGTGCGAGAGAGGGAGGAACCCAGGATTTTTTAGAGCTACTTGCTCTCCTAAAAAAGAAAGGAGGCATCCCGACGAGTCGGGACGGAATTCCAGGCTGCCCCACAAGCCGCCCCAACCGCCGAATTCCGGGCCAACGCCGCCCCAAGCTTGCTTTAGCCCTTTGCTAAAGTGCCGCCGCGAGTATCTCTCCCTTTGGTCGAAGATCTGCCTTTGGAGGAAGAGAGATGGCCTGTGCGACAGAGGGAGGAATCAGAAAGTTTAAAGAGCTGCTTTCTCCCCTAGAAAGAAAGTAAGCAAAGAAACTTGGGCATTCCATTCATCCCCGCAAGCCGCCCCGGTTCACCGAATGCCCTCCAACGCCGCCCCAAGCTTGCTTTAGCCCTTTGCTAAAGTGCCGCCGCGAGTATCTCTCCCTTTGGTCGAAGATCTGCCTTTGGAGGAAGAGAGATGGCCTGTGCGACAGAGGGAGGAATCAGAAAGTTTAAAGAGCTGCTTTCTCCCCTACAAAAAAGTAGGCAATCCCGACGAGTCGGGACGGCATTTCAGGCTGCCCTGCAGGCCGCCCCGAGCGCCAGATGCCGGGCCAGCGCCGCCCCAGACTTGCTTCATAGTTCTTTTGGAAGGGGCTTTGAAAACTGGAAGGTCCCTGCCCTACAGATTCTCTACCAACTGGATGTTGTTTCCGCAGGTGTCGTTGAAAACGGCCACTTTTACGGTGCCGACCTCGGTGGGCGCCACGCTGAACTCGACCCCAAGCTCTACCAGGCGATCATACTCCTGCTGCACATCGTCCACATCAAACTGGGTGTAAGGAATGCCCGCTTCCATCAGGGCATCCTGGTAAACCTTTGTCGGCTCAAAATGCAGGGGAGCCGGCTCCAGGAGCAGTTCCGGGCCATCTGGTGCCTCGGGCGAAACCAGGGTGAGCCACCTGTTTCCCCCTCCCAGCGGAGTGTCCAGCTTTTTGAGGAACCCCAGCTTTTCGGTGTAAAATTTCAGGGCTTTTTCCTGGTCCCGAACGGGTATGCTGATAAGCGTAACTTTCATGACTTGGTTTTTAAAGGTGGAATTTCAAAGGTCAGGAATGAAATCCTTATTTGCTTCTCGAAAATTGCTCTTTCCGGTATTGAGTGGGGGATTTTCCTGTCCTGGTTTTGAACAGGGCGCTAAAGGACCCCAGGCTATTGAAGCCAACCGCAAAACAGGTTTCCGTCACGGATCGTCCACGCTTCAGGTGCTCTTTCGCTTTTTCTATGCGGGTATCGATCAGGTACTGCCTCGGGGTGAGGCCAAAGTATTGTTTGAACAGCCGCAGGAGGTGGTACTTGGATATCAGCTGCGTTTCTGAGAGCAAATCCAGGTTCAGGTCTGTTTCGTAGTGGTTTCTGATGTAGCTGCGAACCGCAATCGCGGCATCCAGCTGTCCCTGGTTTTTATAGACCACCTCCTTAATGCGATCAATTTTTTGTGCGTAAAAGGTCATTTATACCAAACCGTAATAGTCAATAGAGTCAACCTGGTTATTTGAAGCCCTTTTCCAGATAGAAACAGAGGCCCGGCCCTATTCCGCCAGGTCCTCAAGATAGGCCCTGCTCTTATCAATTGGAATCCTTACCCACAACGGCTTGTGATCAGACAGGTGATAGGTTTTCCAGACCTTGAAATACTTCTTAAATTCCTCTTCGTTTTCAAGCTTTTCGCCAGTGGATGTCTCCGCCATGTACTCTTTATACTTTTCGTACTCATCCTCCTTCATGATCTGATCAAACAGCTCAAAAACACCCGCATTGGGGAGTCCATCCTCATTCTCTGATTCCGTAAAAGGAATCAACTGGTTGTCGGATGATTGGATGGCTATCTGATCATAATACTTGTCATGGCCGAGGTTGGTGGGCCTGTTAAGCGGCTGAGGAATCTCAAAACCGTTCTTGCTCAGCGCATTCATGGTGTCGTGATCCGGGTGAACGATATTGAAGTCTCCCAACAATATCATGGCATCTTTTTCCTTAAGAGATATTTTGGCCCGGTCCTTTAACTCCGATGCGATTCCTTCAATCTCATCTATTCTCCTTTCGAGCTTTTCTCCGCTTTCTGCTCCGAAATAGATATGCACAGTACAAAGGTCAAATCTGAACCAGCCTGACTGGAAGGAGACAAGGAAAGGCGTCCGGGCAAACTGCCTACCCATTTTCTTATCGGGGTTATCCGGGTCGATCACCTCTTCAGAGATGAGATTTGTACTGGACAGGACAACCTCACCTGCGATATTTTTGAACCAGACTTTTCTTTTATCATAGACAAAGGTCATTCTTTCACCATTGCCTCCATCCTTCCATTCACTTACATCCGTAGCGATATAATCCCAATCCTTTCCGAGGATGTCCATGACAGTCTCCCAGTCATCCAGGTCATTGACTTCCTGTATGGCCACCAAATCAAAGTTTGCAATGATTTCTGCGATGTAGAATAAATCCTCAATCGTCCTGCGACCATGTTTTGCTCCATTTTTCCCCAGATCTCTGATGTTCCAGGTTGCCAACAATAAATGTTCATCCAGATCCTTTTTGGGAATTTCTACATCCAGTTGATCTTTTAGTTTCAGCAGATTGCTGCAGGCCAGCTTTTTGGATGAGGCGGAGATACGAGATCTTTTGATACGCGGGTAATAGGGCATGGCTTAACATGTTTTGAGGAAGACAAAATACCAGGTTGTTCCAAATGGGATCATGCTGTTAGTATCAAACGAAGAACCAGCTAAAAAATGTTATTTTATCTTCGCCAGTTTCTCGACCAGAGTGTCGGCTAATACCTCTTCCGCTGCTTCACCTTCTTGATGTGCTTGACCATCTTGCCGAATTCCTTGTCCTTCCTGCGTTTTTCGGCGACGGTGGATTCAAAATGGTCTTTTTCCCGCTCCATCCTCAGGTAATTGTCGTAGGAGGCGTCGTCAATTTCGCCGTTTTCAACGGCGGAGATGACAGCGCAGCCGGTTTCGGTGGTGTGGGTACAGTCCCGGAACTTGCAGGCTGCTGCCAGGGTCATGATCTGTTCAAAGGTCTGTTCCAGCCCATCGGATGCATCAGCTACGCCGACTTCTCGCATGCCGGGATTGTCTATCAGAATTCCGCCATTTTCCAGGACCATCAGTTCGCGGTGGCTGGTCACGTGGCGGCCCTTGTTCGTACTGCTGCTGATGGTGTCGGTTTTCATCCTGGACTTACCCGAAAGGATGTTCGAGAGGGTGGATTTCCCGACGCCGGAGGAACCGAGCAGGCAGCAGGTTTCGCCTGTTTTGATCTGGGCCTTCACCTGCTCTATCCCATCCTGGGTTTGGTTGCTGAGGGTGATCACGGGCACCTCCCTGACCCGTTCCCGGACCTTGGCGACCAGGTCATGCAGGGCGGCCTCGTCGATCAGGTCGATCTTGTTGAGGATGATTACAGGCCTCACCTTCGAGGCATGGCAGATGGTCAGGTAGCGCTCGATGCGGTTGAGGTTGAAATCTCGGTCCACGGCCTGTACGATGAAGCCGTGGTCGATGTTGGTGGCGATGATTTGCTTCTCGCCCTGCTTCCCGACGGCCTGTCGTTCGATCATGGTCTTGCGAGGAAGTATCGCGTGAATGAGCGCATCGTGGTCGTTGTACTCAGAAAACGCCACCCAGTCACCCACCGCTGGAAAGTCCGCCCGACTATTGGCGGTGAACCTCAGGTTGCCGATGATTTCACCGTCATATTCTCTTTCGGGGGTCTTGACGATGTAGCGTTCTTTGTGTTCTGAAGCTATCCGCCCCACTGCAAATGAAGCGAGTTGGTGCTCCTGACGGTAGGTTTCCAGTGCGGACGTGTAGCCGAGGTCTTGGAGTGTCATGTGAGGGTTATTTTTGCGAAAGCCATTCATGAGGGGATTTGGGCTGATCTATCATTCAGCTTTTTCCATACCTCCGCTTCAGCCCTCTGTCCACCAGCCACATCCCCAGTCCATAAATCACCAGGAGAATCGGGTACAGGAAAAATATCAGAATGGTATAGCCATGATAATTGCTTGCCTCAGGGCCAATGGCAGCGTCGATCAGGTCAAATGCATATACATACCCCAGCAGGGTCAGAAACGGCACAACAGGAATGCCCAACATCATGACCCATGAATATCGTCGATGAGGATGGACCTTTCGGAAGAACCGCATGGCCGCGAAATGCAACAGGACCAGCAGGACGGCCAAGATTCCTGCGAGGCCTTCAGGAGATATTGCTATCAGGGTCCGGGCAGTAGGAGAAATCTCTGGTTCGTATGAAATCAACAGAACATCTGCCGGAATGGAAGTAAAGGTCCAGGTGCTCATACCTCCCTGCTGCTGGTCTGGTGGCCCAAAGTTCGTGGTCATGGGACGGTCGAATTCTGAGCCATCCAGCGTGATTTCCAATTCGCCAAAAGACCTCCAGTACCTGGCGGGAGACATGGCGTAGCGAAAGCTCTTCTCGATGATCCAGTCGCTGAGGTCGTCCCATCTCGTTGCGTTATACTCCACCCGGATTACATGAATTCCCGCACTCAGGTCTGTTTCGAAATACTTCAGGTCGTGGATGGAGACATAAAAGCTTCTCAGAGCACTTTCCCAAATTTCTGCAAACGGAACTTCACCTACAGGTCGGCTTTCAAAATACTGCCCAAAATCCGCGAAGGGAGTGCCCTCTACTTCGCTGAACTCTTCAGGAACCTGTCCCAGTCCCACGCTTTCCCCATCTACCCACACCCTGAAGTCATCCCCGTATTCGTAGGCATAGAATAGCAGCGGGATCTGCACTCCCTGGGAGTCGGCCTGGATGTGGTACTCAATGGTAAACCGTGCATTATCGAAGTTTTCATCTGGCTGGATGAGAATCGTTTCCTTCAGGATGTCGACATGTTGGCTGATGAATGGGGATGCCACCTGGGTTCCTTCCACAAGGGGCTGGGCCATATTGGCCCAAAGCGGCAACACGAAGACGCAGGACAAAATGGTAAACAGGGATCTCATGATGGGGAAATTTGAAGCAAAACCGGGCAATCACCGTTTGGGGCCTGCCTACAAGGTAAGCAGCAGTTTCAATAATGCCATGCACCCTGAAAGTTCCGATAAAAGGCTGCTCCCCTTTACCTCCCTACACCTTTCCCAGATCCTCCGGGCGATTGACATTGAGGAGTTCCCCATCGCTTTGGGGGTACACCTCGCGGATGTCCCACTTTCGAAGCATTCGGACGGGGCCAAAGTTCCCACTGACAGCCTCCTGCTTTGCAGCCTCCAACGCTGCCACTTCCCAAATAGCCAGTAAGGGCTCTGGGTGCTGGCGTAGCCGAGTCACATAGGCGGTGGTCCATTTCTCTGAATCACGGCTCTGGACCAATCGGCTCAGTGTCTCAGGGATCACATTGGGCAAGTCCACTGCCACGACCAGCCATGCGACCTTTGGGTGGGCCTCATGGGCAGAGAGGATGCCTTTTAGTGGCCCTTCTGCCGAGTATTGATCGAGGATGAATGGTTCATTGGGACCAAGGCTACCCTGCTGCTCTTCCCGGCAGCTGATATAAACCTGTTCGCAGCATTGGCTGAGAAGCGCAAAGAGATGGGACCGTTGCCTGGTGCCATGATAGGCGATTTCTCCTTTGTCACGGCCCATACGGGTGCTGTGGCCTCCAGCCAATACAAGACCGTACAACGGGGTGATTGCCGTGGTGGATTGCATCAGGTCTGGGGATTATCCTGGGGGACAAGTTCCGCAAAGGTATCGGTCAAATCCTCCGAATCCATGTGCTTACAGGGAAAGTCCTTTTCGATCAACAGATGGAGTCGTTCCCCTCCCTCCAGTGGCAGGTATTCCTCCAGCCCGACCTGTTTGCTGCTGATCCAGGCCTGCGCTCGCGAACGAGGCAACCTCACCGTTACCTTTCCATTTTCGAACGTGGCTGTTATCCCATCGCCATCCTCCAACCGAAGGGAGAAAGTCATGGTAGCTCCTCCCGGGAAGCTCACGGACTCGGTCACTGATCCCTCTTCCCTCATCATGTTGAGGTCAGACTTCCTGACTCTCAGGCGGATACTATTTTGCACACATCGGAGTTTCACAGTGAAATGGGTTATGAAATGGAATGTAAATACTCATCCAGAGCCTTTTCATTTTCAAAGTGCAGGGTTTGATTAGCTCCTCGTTCACGGTGGATGACGACGGAGAAGCTTCCCTTCTTTCTCCTGACCTCGTATTGCACGTCTCCGGGCTGGTTTTTGGGCGTGAACAGCCTATCCCGGAACTCTGAAAAGTGCTGTTGAATGGCTCCTTTTTTATGGTGAGGTTTCTGCTTCATCGTCAATCTATTTATCCACTATCCCTAAATGAATGATTCGGCCGCCATTCATATTCACGGGATTGGTGCTGCGCCCAATGACAATCCCATCCGCCGGGCAATAGTATTGGCTTCTGATCTTGCCATTCCAACTAGGATTCCGTTTCCCGGGCATGCCATGAACTGATTCGTCGATTAATCGAAGGGAACGATCCTCCCACAGGGAATTAAGGCAGAATCAAGTTGATTGGCAATGCTGATTCTATAAAACAGGTCCTGTCCTTTTAGCTCCAGTCCCGTCCGTACAGGGCCATTGCTCGGTAACCGAAAAAGTATCCCGGTGTAAAAATACCACTCATCACCAGCAGCAATAATTCTATGCAACTTCCCATCCTGATTGAGGCCGCTATCCAGGTGGTGTTTCAACCCCATAGCCCCATAGTTCATCAAGGTGACCTTGTCGGAAGACATGACACCCGGGGGCAAAAATAGCTTCAGATAAGACTCTGGCTCCGGGAACAGCCTGAGCGCGTCAGTGGGAAAGTCAATCAGTATTTCCACCGACGTATCTGCCTCATTGACTATATGTGTCCAGAATACGCCATAGCCAGATCTATTTCCATACAGGTCGGTGTAGGGTCCCCCTCTGGGGTAGCTGTTCTGGATGGTCAGATCAAGCCCCGCAGAATCTGTGTACCGAAACTCCGTGTGAACAAATGAGTCAATTTCAGTCCCCATGGAGCTTGTGTTGACCCCAATTACAGGATCAGCAACTGCCGTCTCTGTTTCGCGATTTTGTCCGCAGGAATGTATTCCCACAGCCACCAGCAACACGATGATTATTCCTGCTCTCATTTTTTCGGCCATAAACAATCTTGGGTATTTCCCGAACTTCTTTCCATGCGGCAAATGCGGTACCTAATCCCCCTTACGCCAAAAGTCCAATTGGTGAGGGGAGTCAGCCTGTACTTTCATTCGGGCCTGATTCGCTTTTCATATTCCTTTTTGCTCCAGACATTATTCCATTTCTGGCTAAAGACCTCCTCCATGATTTTATCAAAATCCGGGTCAATTTTCAACACCAGGCTATGCCACTCCGGGCTGTAGATCTGGTATTCATCCAGGCCAGCCTCTACCTGACTTCTCATTTGAGAATGGAGGCTTCCAGACCAGAAAGCTACTCGCTGGGAAAAGGTCATTTTTTGATAGGCTTCTCCCTTCAAATATTCCTCAAGAGTACCCATCTCAAGGCCTGATCTATATTTTTCAATTTCCAATATGACATACTCACGTATGCCCGACTGGGTCTTTAAGCTGAAAGCCTGGTGCAGCAACCTGTTCAGTTCTGCCAGAACCTTCTCCTGGGACTGTGAGTTCTCTACCAGTTCCCTAATCAGGTGCTCAACCTCCTCAATTGAGGAATTTTCATTTAGTGAAAAAGGTTCCATATTCCACAGGCTTTCAGCGTAAAGAAACGAAAAAATCCTGGTTCAGAATCAGCCTGGGCTGCTATCACACCAGGACTTTCGGCCCCTACCTATTCATACACAGCCCCTTGAGCGATCTCCCTGTTGGCCTCGAGGTCAGATTTGACGCTATCCAGTTTCATCCCGATGGTGACCAGGGCAGTCTTCCCCAATGGCAACCTCAGGGATGGATCGTCGGAATTTACCAGTTTGATAATGGCTTTGGCCGCTTTTTGGGGATCGCCCTCCTGCTTGCCGTCAACGCTTTTCAGTTTTGTTCGGAAGGCACCTGCTGTTGCAGCATAGTCTTCGATTTCCTGCGCTGCCTGTCCCAGGCCATTTCCGGCAAACTGTGTCCGGAAAGGGCCCGGTTCTACGATTGACACCCTGATCCCCAATCCGGCAACTTCCTGTGCCAATGCCTCGCTATAGCCTTCCAGAGCAAATTTACTCGCATTGTAAACCCCAAATCCTGCAAAAGCTTTGATGCCTCCATGAGAAGAAATCTGAATGATGTGCCCGTTATTTTCCTTTCGCATATGCGGCAATACGGCCTGGGTCAGCTTGAGGGTACCAAAGAAATTGGGCTCAAACACCTGCCTGACCTCCTCCATTGAAGCTTCTTCGATGGCCCCGACAAAGCCTACTCCGGCATTGTTGACCAGGACATCTATTCTGCCATATGTTGACATGACCTGCGACACGCAGGTTTCAACTCCCTTCTCGTGGGTGATATCCAATACCATGGCATGGGCCTTTCCCTCGTACCTGGCATTAAACGCTGCGACCTGTGCGGGGTCTCTAAATGTCCCGATCACAAAATCTCCGTGTTGAATCACGGACTCGGCAAGGGCTTTTCCCAGTCCGCTGGATATTCCTGTGATAAACCAGTACTTCATATTTGTAATGTTTAATTGTAACGCTACAAATATCCTGGATGGCTCCTGTCGCTGAAATGAAGTGGTTTATCGGGCGGGCTTAAACTAGATTAAGATTTTTCAGGAAGGTTGTTTCTGATTTTGGACAAAAACTCAGGTGTCATCCCGAGATAGGAGGCAATTACCTTTTGGGGAACCCGCTCTACCATATTCGGGTATCTCCCCAGGAGTTCCAGATACCGCTCTTCTGCGGTTTTGCTGAGATTGGACAAAGCCCGCATTCTGGAAAAGGCGAAGGCCCGCTCGGTGGTAATTCTAAAATACTCGCTCAAAGCGTGTATTTCCCGGCAGAGTCCCTCGATGTCGTCATAATTCATTTGCAGAATGACAGAATTTTCCATCGCTTCCACAAAGAGGGTCGCAGGAGTCCGGGTCACGTAACTGTAAAAGTCACTCACAAACCAGTCCTCCATTGCGATCTGCACGGTGTGCTCCTTGCCTTCATCGCTGATGAAATAGGAGCGGAAGGAGCCTTCCTGGATATAATTCCGAAACTGACTGACAAATCCCGGCTGATCGAGGAATTGGCGCCGCCTGATTCTCTTCACCTCCACGATGGAGATGAGTCGCTGCTCTTCCTCCGGTGTCAGGGTCACAAACCTGCCTATGTTTTCCAGTATGTTCTGGTATTGCTCCAAATTGCCTGATATATAGCTCTGTGAGGAATTTCGCCCTATTTTATCGCAGGCTCACCCGAGCCTACTGCTGGGTAAGCATGGACTTTTCTTCCTTTAATTCTCCCAAAAGTTGGAGGATTTCCTGACAAATAAAATCTGCATTCTCTTTTTGGCTAAAAATAGTGATATGCCCTCCTTCCAGGAAGAATGCCTTGCCGTTTGAGGAGAGTTCAGCTACCTCCTCCTGCATCTTCCTTCTCTCCATGCGTACAAATTCCGGATCCACTCCCATCTTTATCAGGGCCTTCTCATTCAGGTTGGTCCCAGCGAACACCCTGACGGGGGTAGTTCCAAAATCCCTTGCCTCTCTGGCCATATTTACCAACTCCGGATGCCACTTCTCTTCATCCAGGTATCCCCATAGATATTTCCCGCTCAGGGTGTAATCCACATAGCGACTGGTAACGGTGTCAGGCAGACCGGGAGCCCGGAGTATTGGCCCCATGGTACGATCAAAAAGCCCCAGAACGCCCAGGTCTCCTATAACTGCCCCTACCTGATAGAGGGCGGTCATAAATTGAGGTCCCGGGGGAAGGTTTAGTCGTTTACTCTCATCGGGGTGAGGAACGTCCAGAAACACCAGCCCTACCACTTCGTCCGGGTATAGTTCGCGGAAAATGCGGATGTAATGGCCACCATACGAATGTCCGGCCATGATGTAGGGGGGAGATTCCCCAGACGTTTCCAGCAGGGTATGCAGTTCCCTGGCAACGGTTTCCGGATCACGGGGCCCTTCGCTCAACTCACTATATCCTATCCCGGCCCGGTCATATCGCACTACGCGCATGCTGTCCCTGAGTCCTTCGGCCAACCAGTAGTAGTACTCACTCGGGGCGCCTGCTCCAGATTCTATCACCAGGGTTGGCTGATCGTTCCGCTCCCCCACCGCCTTGAGGTGCAGGCTAAATTCTCCTATGTCCACCAGTTCTCCGGGTGGCTGTGGAGCTGGCGCCAGCAAACGAAACAGCAGGCCCGCCAATAGGACAAGTGCCAATAGCCCTCCTATTGGCATTAGCAGCCACTTGATAATCTTCCTGAAAACCTTCATAACTGTTTATTCAAAGGAGTGAATAGCGGAATAGGTCCAATTGATTTTCAGAAAGACTCGCGTAGGGTTGGAAAGTTGGCTTTCTTCCTGTTGCTCTACCAATTCCCATTATTGTCCTGCTTCAGAAGCTCCCATTTCTTCTGATTGACTTTTTCCTGAGCGTTATTCCAGCACATACTACCAGTGGAACAAGTTCGAAGTTCGGAGTCCGATGTTCGTAGTTAAAAGTGCTGACGGTCAGAATTTTACACAAATTCCAAATGGGTAATTACGTAATTCCGCAGGCACTAGACATTTTCACTTTAGACCTATGTTTTTTGACAGGTCAAAGATTCCGGTTCATCGTAAATGGACAGGATAACAGGATTAACAAGATTGATTATCAGGGCTTTCTTATCCTGTCTGTCCTGTAATCCTGAAAATCCTGTCTAATTTGTCTAGAAGTATGATTCCAGCAGTTTTTCCTAGCTCCACACGTTGTACAGCCCCCAATAGGCAAAGCCCAAAATCAGCATGAGATACATCAGGTTATTGGCCGCCAACAATCCTTTAATCCAGTTCCCTGTTTTAACCGCAGTAAACCTCCTCATCGTAAAGAAAGTGAAGGGGATAATGGTCAAAAGAAGTAGGAAGGGAGTGTATGACGAAGCACTGAGGACATTTGAATCATAGTGCTGGTAGGGGGCGTCAAAATAGAAAATGTTCTTATTCGTAATCAAAACCAGGATATAGGCAATTAGTATCAGGTTCATGGCTGAAATCCCCATCACAGACCTGAAAGAAACACCGTCAGGTTCATTCTTCCAAAACAGGGAAATGCCGAATAAAAAGGAGAAGCATGCTAACAAACCTGCTATAATTACCAGCACGATTCTCAATTCAACGGTATTAGAAGGGGTTTTGTAGGTAGCCAATCTCTCGAACTCCGGGTTTGGGGGAAACAATTCCGGGATGTTGACCACATGATTCCCTTTGGCCAACTCTTCAGACAAAACAAACTGGACCGCAGTATCATAGGAATGATAAAAGTACAGGTTAACGAGTTTGGCCTTTGTATCCCAGATGGAAGTAAGCAGCGTCCCATCTCCATTTCTACTTCTACACACATGCATGGTGTCGGATAGCGCCGTGCAATAATCCAATGAGGCTGTTGCTTCATGAAGTTGCAGGAAATCTGCCCCATTCCGGAATCGTTCAAGCTTGCTCGCCTGCTGGCTACTGGTGATGGATGGGCAAAAGTTAGACAGGACATAGTAGGCGTCATTGCCCTCAATCAGCTTATATGGCTCAACGATCAGATATTTACCTGTACTGTCTATATACATAAAGACATGATCATAGAACAAACTGTGGTCGTACTGCTCAATATGCTTCTTTACGTCCTCCACAGTGGCACAACCATGAAGAATGTCGGATAGGTAATCTACTTCATCGGTGATGCTAATTCTATCAGGAAATGGGTTATCCTGGGTAGGATGATATGCCACCAATCGGGAAAATGTAAGCCCGACTTCATTCATTCCCGACTGGGGAGCCGTTCTATTGCCAGGAACCTGTCTGGATCCAGTAAACACCGCGCCGTATTCATCCGGCCCGTCCGGATTTTCGAACCAGATTTTGGAAGTTGTTCTCCAGGCATCTTCATTACAGCCAACCATTGTTTTGCCATCAACGGTGATTTTGTACATACTGCATGCCTGCGCCTTATTCCCGGCTAGTGCTATTACCAGCAGGGCGAATAGCGAAATATAAGTTATGCCAATCTTCAATTTTAAGGGAATTTACGGATATGCGATCTACATAAAAACCTGACTATAAACAACTTGCCGAATCAGCTCACGGTTTCGCCAAAGGGAGATAGCGTTCTTCGATGACCCTGAAATGATGGATTTGATGGGCTGTAATGGTGAGGCCAATCGCAGCAAGAGGCATCTCGTATTCGAAAAATACACAGGTTGTTTCAAGCATCTTCTTGCTGAAAGACTCAAACATCATGATGGTGGATTGGCGAACGATTCGCAGTTCCTGTACCAACTGCTCAATTGGCAGTTCATCTGCATTTGAATTTTGTCCCATTATTTCCTGGTCATGTCCTACGGGGATGGTTCCTTCTCCACGGGCAAAAATGATGGCTCTGAAACACCAGATTCTCTCCCAATCAATGAGATGCTGCAAAATCTTATGGATGCTCCATTTCCCCTTTTCATAAGTTCTCAACCCAATTCCGTTCAACTGGTCGATATCCAGTTCATCGATGGCCTGCAAGCTTAGGTTAAGCGCCTCTGTGAGCTCCATAGCCTCGTTGAGCTGATATACATATGCTAAAAACCCAGGATTCTCTTTCGGCTCTGACTTATCCATTATTTCTCCTTTTTATTGCCAGCCCCATCTCTACGGGAGGGGTAGCGTAACAACGCAGTCAATGATTGTGGAATTTACCTATTCTACCCTTCAGTCATCTACCGATCTGGACCTCTCCAACTCTTCTTCAATTATTTCCCCTGTAGAGCGAATGGTGATTTGAGTCTTTACATACTCTGTTTCCCAAACATCTTCACCCGTCACCTCATCTATCCCAAAATCAGGATAGGAGCCCTGTTGGATGAGAGTTGAGTCATTTATTCGTTGGCTGCTAAGGCATCCTCCGGTTTCCCCGTAGGAGTCTGCGACTTCAATTGAATTCACGATATCTCCCGATTCATTGAACAACACCATGATCAATGGGCGCTCGGCCACCCCAAAATCCTGTATTACCGTAATCGGGAAGAATCCATTGACAGGTTGATCTATCGAGTAAAAATAGCTGTAGCAGAAACCACCAAATTGGTTCTGATACTGATTAAACAATCGAACGCAGGAAACAGAATCTATTTGAACCAGGCCTGAGGTATTCAATTTTGTACCATAATCCTCATAGTACTGATCTATGATATCGCATTCGTAGCTCACAAGCCCTGTTTCTACGAAAGAGTGTAGATGAGCACCCAGCCTATCCTTTAAAACCTGAGGTAACGCTACATCAGAGCTGGCTATCTCGGATTGGGCTGAGCCCTCAGTATCAGAAGATTCAGATTCTATATCCAATGGGACACTCGATATCGATTGGGTCTCTATATGCGGGTCTGTACCGGGGCTGGAAGCAGCACTGCAACCAAGAGCCAAAACCCAGATGAATATTCCAAGGTGATTTTTCATTCTCTACATAAGCAGGTGGACAAATGTAAACCAGGAAAAGGTATAAAGGAAATGGAGGTATAAAGGAATGTAGGACCTGTTTCCCTTCATTTCCCCATACCCTTCATACCTTATTTCTATTGTCCAGGTGCTTATTTACCTCCTTTTCCCAATTGACATCGAACAAGTCATATTTTTTCGAGTCATACTTTCCCTTTTTCTGCGATGAATATGGCGTGTCCACAGGTTTCAACTATTGCTGGATCTGAGGAAGTCCGATTCAATATCTTCATTATTCTATTGAAATATTCCGGTTGCTCTTTTTCCAAGTTAAGCATCTCTCCCTCCTGCTTGTACCCGATTCCCCGGATCGAACGGCAAAGTATTTTCGTGAATCCGCAGTTTTGCATTTCGGAGTGGAGATCTGAAGATTTCAGATAATGCCCTTCCTGAAAACCTGATTCACTTTGGTTATTGAATACTCCTTCCTCAAATACTTTTGAATACGATTCGGCATTTACTTGCAACGGAGAATGGAAAGAACGTTCAAGTATGCTCATCAAACCACAATGATAGGGAATATAAGAAGCGATAACCTTGCCTCCGGGCTTCAGGACCCGATGAACTTCCCTTAAACAGGTCCGAATTTCACTCCACTTTGTTAAATGATACAATGGCCCAAATAGCAATACGTTATCAAATTCTTCTGCCTTTTTTGTGGAAAGATCAAGCGCGTTAAGCACTCCTATCCCTCGCATATTTTCCTGTCCACTAAACCGGGAAAGCTTTTCTCGCGCTATTGAAATTAGCCTGGGAGATAAGTCTGCCAGGTGCATTTTGTAGCCTTTTCGGGCGAGCTCATACGAGTACCGTCCTGCCCCTCCCCCCAAATCAAATATTTCGGCCTCCTGTTCTACATGTTGCTGAATAAGCTGGAGAACAATTTTAAGCTCAAGTTTGCCTGCAGTAGAATCTACTCCACTCATCAAACTTATCGTAATAGTTTTCGATTCGGTTGAAGTTCGTCATTCCTCCCATTGATTGTGGTACCCATTCTCTTAATATCACCCCAGGACTTTTAACTACCCAAAAAGCGGGGCGTACCGATAAATTTCAGGAATACTCCATGCCCAATTGAGTCCCCCACATAGGGACACGGCATACACTCGCCCCCCCTACTCCAACCGATACCGGAAACCCGCATACACATTTCGCCCAAAAATCGGCCCCCAGACCAGCGAAGCGTCGAAATATTCGCTGAAAGGCTGCTCTGCGGACAGGATGGGCCGCTCCTGACGCATGTTGAGCAGGTTCTCGCCACCGAGGTATAGTTCCCAGTGATCACCAAGCGACTTGCTCACCTGCCCACTCACCAGCCAGAAGGCTGGCGATTCGCTATCTACCTGAAAGTCCTCTGGATTGCTGCCAGTGTCGGGCAGACGTTTGCCTCCCTGCCAGTTGACTGTCAGGTCAAAGACCCAGTCGTTGCGGGTGCTGTAAGCCAGGTTCAGGAAAGCACGATGCGTAGAAACCAGTGGCTTACGTCTCAGGTCTCCATCGTAGGTCGTCCATACGTCGAGCCAGCGGTAGGCGATGCGTAAATCGAGGAATTTGACCAGTTCATAGTCCAGCTGAGCCTGTACACTGTTGGAATAGGACTGGCCTTCCAGGTTATAAAACACCACCTGCTGCGGGCTGCGATCCCGATCAATCACGATCTGGTTGAGAAACTCTGTGTGATAATAGTCCAGCATGAAACTGCCCTCACGATAGTCCAGCCGGAAAGTTTGGGTAAGGTTCAGACCAAGATTCCAGGCTACTTCTGGCCTCAGCCCATAAGGCAAATCGGAGTCTTCGCCCTCGATGACGATTTGCCGCGCACTGGCAAATAGCCCCTGATTCTCAGCCAGGATGCTTGCGGTCCGCTGCCCACGCCCCAGACTGGCACGCAAGGTAGTGCGCTCCGTAGGGGCATATCGCAGGTGCAGACGTGGAGTCACAAAAGCCCCAAAGAGGTTGTGGTGATCCACTCGTACCCCCGCTACCGCGCTAAACTGATTCAGGTAGCTGTAGGTGTATTCAAAGAATGCCCCCGGTACCATCTCGCGGCGGTCAAAACTCCGCGCGTCGAGTTGTTCTCCATAATTGTCATAGAGGAAGCTGGCCCCGGTCCGGAAGGTATGATCGCTGCTGCCAAACATCCCCTGGTAGAGGAAATTGGCATACAGTGTTTGCTGCTGTCCGTCATACGACAGCGCACCAAACTCGCTTTCCTGGGCATGGTGACTGGCTGAGACCTGCAAACCGAAACTCCTCCAGGGCGCACGAGGAAATACACGCCCCAGCTTGGCCCAGCCTTCCAGACGCTGGGTCTGGTGAACCATTCCCCAAAAATCCACGCCGGGGTCGTGTTGCTCCGGATCAAAAGCAACCTGCCCCGCCTGCTGATCGACATAGGTCCCTTTTACCCCCGCCTGAAAGCGCCAGGGGTTGTTGCTTTTGTACTGCCAGCGATGTAGGCCAATCAATGCCGTATTCAGTGGATTGTCCAGAAAGCCGTCCTGGTTCCGATCATTAGCGCGGCTCATGTTGCTGGCATGGAGCAGGGTCGCAGTGGACCAGCCCAGTGTATCAAACCGGTGGGCAAAGTTGGCATTGGCCTCCAGCCGCCCCATGGCATTGGCGTAGCCATTGAAGTACAGCCGATCGGCGGTTTCAGGCTTGCGCAGCTCGACGTTGATCTGTCCGGCGATGGACTCATAGCCATTCGCTACCGATCCAGTGCCCTTGCTTAGCTGCATGCCTTCGACCCAGGTACCGGGTACATAGGTGAGGCCATGCATGGCGCTGAGACCCCGAACGCTGGGGATGTTCTCGCGGGTGATCTGGGTATATGGCCCCGCTAGTCCGAGCATCTGAATTTGCCGGGTACCGGTCACGGCATCGGTGAAACTCACGTCCACACTGGGGCTGGTTTCGAAGCTCTCACTCAGGTTGCAGCAGGCCGCTTTGAGCAATTCGCCCTCATCGATGAGCAGGGTTTGCTGGACGTCCAGGCTCGAAACCCGTGAGCTGCGGTTTCGGTGGGTGATTTCCACCGCGTCAAGGGTAGAATGCTGCAGGGTAACTTTGAGGAATTCTCCCGAGGTTGCCTCCACCGTATCGACTTCAAATCCAGCGTAGTCAATGACCAGCCGGGTCGTTTCGCTCGGTAGCGAAAAGGAAAACCGCCCCAGGCTATCGGTTAGGGTGCCTGAAGCGGGGGACAGGCTTCTTACCCGCGCCTGGGATAGTGGATGAGGCGTTTCCCCCTCCGATTGTCCCAGCACCTGGCCCGAGAAAGTGTACCCGCCCGTCGTCTGGGCCCAACTTATGGGGCCCCAGCAAAGCAGGATGGGAAGGATATATTGGATCAGTTTCATTGGATGATTGAGTTGAGAAGAAAGAAAAGCGAAGGGAGAAGCGAGACTCCCGATTCTCGGGACAGGCCGCCTGCGCTACGAGAAGCCAGAGGTCAGATAAAGAATTCTGACAGGCCGGGTGGCCGTTCTGACTTCTCGCAGCCTCGCGGTCTGAACCCTTTCCTCGAGTGGAGCAAGTTCGGAGTCCGGTGTTCGTAGTTTAGAGTTTCCCGCTCTGCGGGTTTTCGCTGCGCTCAACGTGGTCAGAAGTTTACTGTATTTTCAACAGGGTAATTACTTCGTTCCGAGAGCACCAGCGGATTCGAAATGAAGTTCCTAACCAATCCGAATTGAGATAACAGTCTAATTGTCAGCACATTCAACTTCGAAATCTGAACCACGCACTTCGAACTCTTTCCATTAGTGCACCTCTACACCATCGCGGTATTTACAGCACCCAGGGAGCTTTTCGTAGGCTTCATCAGAGGCTTGTACCAGCTCCGTGTTGTGGCCCGCTTTGGCGATGGCTTCACAAATTTGCTGGGAGCTGGTGCGCTTGGTTTTGTAGATGACCACCAACTGTTGGCTATCAGCCGTCCACTCCGCGAACTTGACCCCGCGCTCATACATGGCGGCTTCTTCGATGCGGGCTTTGCACATTTTACAGACGCCGTTCACCTCCAGTGTGTCGGTCATCACTTTGGGTAAGCGCTCGTTTTGCGCTACAGGTGTCTGGGCCTGAAGGGATTGACCTAGCAGGATAAACAGGATGGGAAGCAGAAAAATCTGGATGAATTTCATTGGAATAATGAGGTTGAGATGAATAAAAAAGGGATAGGCGCCGATCCGAAGGGACCGTCGCTGGCAAGAAAAATTCATCTACTCATCATCCATAGGTGAGGGCGGCGCAATATCGTCGCCAAAGTGGAGCCCTGGGCGGTGGCAGGTCAAGGTCCATCTCCAATCTGGCGGATGCGACCTGTGGTTCCTCCATTGAGATAGGCTCAGTGGGCAGTTCCAACGCGACAAAGTCAACCAGGGTCAGCTTCTCAGAGATCAGCTGTGGCTGTTCCACGCTAAAGTCCAACTGCTCGGTTTCGCAGCAACCTGGCTTGGGCTGTGGGGCAAAAGGGCACTCATCGCCCATGAGGTGGCAGGCCATCGGAGCCTTTGCCTCAGTGCAACAGTCCGGGTCTTCCACCGCAAAAAAGTGAAGTTCCACGCCTTCTTTCTCGCATATGTGCACCTGCACCACTACCTGAAAACTCGCGATCAGGTAGGTCAGCAGAAAAAGCCATATGCCGAGGCGGTACTTCATGAATTTTGGCGAATGGTTGATCTTTATTTAAGGGGCTGATTTATGGACTAAAACGGGGCCCAAGCTACAAAAGTTGGGAAAAATGTCCGACACCTTTTATGCAAAGGAGTAAAAACCGGGAGAAAAAGGCAAGGGAGAAACTCAGCAGGATTAACAAGCAAAGCAATCGCAAGAAAGGGGAACAGAAATAGTCCGACTCATCCAGGGCTTTGCTAACTGATTTCAAAAATCTGATAGCCAATTACTTACACCATATTTTTAACTCACAGGTACAATATAGGTACAACAACTCCAATTTCCCCTCCCCCCACAAATTTAACTCCCTCCCCAATCCACTTTTCATATTTTCAGGCAATTCGTAAATTGGAATAGTTTTGAATGGGGAAGAAGAAATTGGGACTTTTGAGGGGGAATAAGGGAAATACGGTATATATGGGTTTGGCCTTATGAGTTTCAACGCCCCACCTATATTCCCCCTATACACCTTATAAACCCTATACACCTTCCTCTTCCTCCAATCCAACCTAAAAACCACAACCATGCACCGACACCTGCTTCTGCTATGCTGGCTGGCCCTCCTGCCTGCCCTGGGATGGGCGCAATATGAAACTGCTAATTGGTACTGGGTAGATTCTTCGCGGCTTCAGTTTATCCCTACAAGTCCTAATCCTATCATTCCCAATTCTGGAGGATTTGCTCAATCATTAGAAACTATGACGACTTCCATTTCTGACCCCTGTGGGAACCTATTATTTTACACAGATCGGTTAAAAATCTGGAACTCAAACCATCAAGTAGTTGCAAATATTCAAACACTTACTAACAATACTTACTACACATTTGGTCAGCAGCAGTATTTTATTCGGAATCCAGGTAATCCAAATCAATACTTTTTAATTGGTAGATATCAAAACTATTCTCCATCAGTGAACCACTTCTCCTTAGGCTATATAACTCTAGATCTCACCATAAATGGAGGAATAGGAGGAGGGCTCCCTGGTTTCACAACCTTGCTAGACTCGATTTCAATTCATAGCGCTGGAACATTGCATGCTAATGGAAAAGACTATTGGGCAGTAGGAAGGAAAGAAGGCACTAACGAATACTATTCATTCCAAATTACCCCAACAGGAGTTTTACCTCCTGTAGTTTCAACTGCCGGCCCTGCATGGGTAGGAAATCTCATTTGGCAGTCTAATGGGATGATTTTTTCCCCAAATGGAGAAAAAATTGCAATGACGGCCCTTTTTGATAATGACACATCCACCTACCTAATGGATTTTGATCCAAACACGGGCATAGTATCCAACCCACTAGAATTGGATCTACTCCCTGATGACATACATTCTCCAATATGGCGATGGGCACAGGGGCATCGGATTCTATTTTCTCCAGATGGATCAAAACTTTATCGACTTAAATGGAACTACTCGTATCTGTTCCCAATTTATGAAATCTACCAGACCGATCTTTCGAGCAATAATCCTGCTACTATAGCGAGTTCTGCTGTGATGGCTGTTATAGATACTAGTCAGATATCGGAGCTTATCGATATGCAGTATAGCCCCAATGGAACTATCATTGTTTATAAGCAAAAACTTAATACTCAGGGAATCGTTCCGCTCCCCCCTAACGACACCTCATATCATTGGCTAGGAATCATTCAGGAACCTAACAAGCTAGGGACAGCATGTAACTATGTCTCCCAGGGGATTGATTATGTTGAAGGGGATAACCTGGGTGGCTATGGCTTTCTCCCCTACTTCTCCGCCCACTACTTCCGCCCCCTTGAGCTAGGGCTAAAAGACAGCTCCCTCAACGCCGGGGGGCTGACGGTCTGCCTGC
>CAYFIR010000121.1:0-20131 GCA_964343195.1 uncultured Bacteroidia bacterium
CTATACACCCTATACACCCTATACACCCTATACACCCTATACACCCTATACACCCCGGTTAAGCGCAACAGTACTATGGACTTTGAATACGGAATCGACCACCTGACCCTCGACACGGCCTGGGAAATTGCCCTCGGCAAACGAATCGGGATTGTCAACATTGCCAGGGGGCAGGTGCAGGAATGTCGGCAGATGGTAGAGGCCATAGCCGATTCTGATAGCCCGGTCTATGGCATCAACACAGGCTTCGGGCCGCTGTGCGAGACCCAGGTTTCCCCTGAGGAGACCAGTCGGCTCCAGGAAAATCTGCTCCTTAGCCACGCCGTGGGCGTGGGCAAGCCCATCGAGCCGATGCTGTCCAAGATCATGATGATCACCAAGGTTCACGCTTTGTGTCAGGGCTATTCCGGTGCCCGGCTTGAACTCATTGAGCGCATCCAATATTTCATCGACCATGACTTGCTACCCGTCGTGCCTGAGCAGGGATCGGTAGGAGCCTCCGGGGATTTGGCCCCGCTTTCGCATTTGTTTTTGCCGCTTTTGGGCGAAGGGGAATTTTGGGTAGGAGAGAAGATCGTCCCTGCCAGCGACGTGCTGGAACAGCACAATCTCCAGCCGATGAAACTTCAGGCAAAAGAAGGGCTCGCCCTCATCAACGGCACGCAGTTCATCCTGGCTCACGCCATGCGCGGTCTGAAAAAGATGGGGTATCTACTCGATCTTGCTGATGTAGCCGGGGCCATGAGCCTCGAAGGCTGTCAGGGATCGGCTGCGCCATTCAAGGAAAAGCTGCACCAGATCCGACCTTTCAAAGGAACCCAACTGGTCGCCCAGCGCATGCGCATGCTGCTGGAAGGCTCGGAGAACCTGGTGTCCCATGCCTTCTGTGGTAGGGTGCAGGACCCCTATTCCCTGCGCTGCATCCCGCAGGTGCATGGCGCGTCCCGCAATTCCTTCTTCCACCTCAAGGAAATGGCCGAAATCGAGATGAATTCCGTCACCGATAACCCCATCGTGCTCAGCGAAGAAGAGGCTATCTCCGGCGGAAATTTTCACGGGCAGCCACTGGCCATGGCCCTGGACTATGCCTCCGTCGCGACCGCCGAGCTGGGCAACATCTCCGACCGCCGCAGCTACCTGATGCTCGAAGGCAAGTACGGCCTGCCCAAACTCCTGATCGAAAATGGCGGCCTGAATTCCGGCTTCATGATTCCGCAGTACACCACGGCGGCCCTGGTTACGGAGAATAAGTCGCTGTGCTTCCCCGCCTCTGCCGATAGCATCCCGACGTCGCTGGGGCAGGAAGATCACGTGTCGATGGGCAGCATCTCCGGACGACGCTTCAACCAGATCCTGGGCAACCTGGAGAAAATCCTCGCCATCGAACTGATGTATGCCGCTCAGGCGCTGGAGTATCGCCGACCGCTTCGCTGCTCCGACCTCATCGAACAGAACTACGACCTCATCCGCAGCCGGGTGTCGCGACTCGATGACGATCGATTGCTCAAGCACGACATCGACGCCATGATCGAACTGGTACGCGCAGAGGCTTTTGCTGTTGGCAGCACGTAACGATCCCACGCGGAGCAACGGAGGCGCGGAGGAAGAAATACTTAAAGCATACTCAGTACTTGCCATACGAATAAATTCTACCTCTCCGCGCCTCCCAACCTCCGCGTGAAAAAAAGAAAATCCTCACGCAGAGGGAAAATGGGTCTTCTTCTCTCTGCGCCTCCGCGCCTCTGCGAGAGAAAAAAAATAACCTCAGCGTGAAAAAAACTCGATATCTAAAACTCTCATGGCCTTTACACAACAAATCCTCCAGGGCATCCCCGCCGAACTACCCCCCAAAAAGCCCCGCAATCCAGCGGGCAATCACGCCCCCAAGCGCAAGGACATCCTCAGCCCTGTGGAAAAGAAGCTGGCGTTGCGCAACGCTTTGCGCTATTTCCCCAAAGCCTGGCACCGGGAGCTAGCGGAAGAATTTGCCCAGGAGTTGAAAGAATATGGACGGATTTACATGTACCGCTTTCAGCCGAAGTATGACATGTATGCCCGTCCGATTGACGAGTATCCCGCGCAATCCCAGCAGGCCGCCGCCATCATGCTGATGATCCAGAACAACCTCGACCCCGCGGTCGCTCAGCATCCCGATGAGTTGATCACCTACGGCGGCAATGGAGCCGTTTTTCAGAATTGGGCGCAGTACCTGCTCACCATGCAGTACCTCGCCACCATGACCGACGAACAGACCCTGCACATGTATTCCGGCCATCCCATGGGGCTGTTTCCCTCGTCCAAAGACGCCCCCCGCGTCGTGGTAACCAATGGCATGATGGTGCCGAATTACTCGAAGCCGGACGACTGGGAGCGCTTCAATGCCCTGGGCGTAACGCAGTACGGTCAGATGACAGCGGGCAGCTACATGTACATTGGGCCACAGGGCATCGTCCATGGCACCACCATCACCGTGATGAATGGCTTTCGTCGGGTGTTGCCAAAGGGAGAATCGCCCAAAGGGAAAGTTTTCCTCACCGCAGGGCTCGGCGGAATGAGTGGCGCCCAACCCAAAGCCGGCAACATCGCCGGGTGCATTACCGTCTGCGCGGAAGTCAATCCTCAGGCCGCTCACAAGCGCCATGAGCAAGGATGGGTGGACGAATTGATCGAGGACATGAGTGCCCTGGTCGAGCGGGTGAAAAAGGGTCAGATGAACGAGGAAGTGGTGTCCATCGCCTACCTGGGCAACGTGGTGGAGGTTTGGGAGCGATTTGACGAAGAAGGCATTTTCATTCACTTGGGATCAGATCAGACCTCACTGCACAACCCCTGGGCGGGGGGCTACTATCCGATAGGTGTCAGCTTCGAAGATGCGCAGCGCATGATGCGGGAGGAGCCGGAGGTATTTCGGGAGAAGGTGCAGGATAGCCTGCGCCGCCATGCGGCTGCCATCAACCGCCACACCGCCCAAGGCACGTACTTTTTCGACTATGGCAACGCCTTTTTGCTGGAAGCCTCCCGCGCTGGAGCTGACATCATGGCCGAGAATGGGATAGACTTTCGCTACCCAAGCTACGTGCAGGACATCCTGGGACCGATGTGCTTTGACTACGGCTTTGGACCGTTTCGCTGGGTATGTGCATCGGGCAAGGCCGATGACCTCAACCGCACCGACGCCATTGCCGCGCGGGTGCTACGTGAGATCATGGCCACTTCTCCCGCCGAAATCCAGCAGCAGATGCAGGACAACATCACCTGGATCGAAAGCGCCCGTGAGAATCGGCTGGTGGTGGGTTCGCAGGCACGCATCCTCTACGCTGATGCCGAAGGCCGCATGAAGATCGCCCAGGCGTTCAACGAGGCCATCGCCCGAGGCGAAATCGGTCCGGTGGTGCTGGGGCGCGACCATCACGACGTCAGCGGCACCGATTCGCCCTACCGCGAAACGTCCAACATCTACGACGGCAGCCAGTTCACCGCTGACATGGCTATCCATAACGTGATCGGCGATAGCTTTCGCGGTGCGACCTGGGTCTCCATCCACAACGGCGGCGGCGTCGGCTGGGGCGAGGTCATGAACGGCGGCTTCGGCATGCTACTCGACGGCTCATCCGAGGCAGAAATCCGCCTGAAGCGCATGCTCTTCTACGACGTCAACAACGGCATCGCCCGCCGCTCCTGGGCCCGCAATGTCGAGGCCCGCTTTGCCATTGAGCGCGAGATGCAGCGCACACCGGGGCTCAGGGTTACCCTGCCGAGTTTGGTGGAGGATGAGGAGTTGGAGGGGCTGGTTTGATGAGGAATTCACCTTTTTGAAGCGAAATTCGTATATTTATCCTATGACCATCAAGGAAAAACTTTTGATTGATTTGCAAAGCATTAACCAGCCCTGGTTTCTGCAACAGATCTACCAATTTGTTCAGTTGATCAAACGTAATAGCCCATCTAAAAGAGGTAATCGGGAACAGGTTTTGGCCTTTGCTGGGACACTTTCAAAAGAGGAGGCGGAGAAGATGCAGATTGAAATAGATACTGAGTTTCACCACATTGAAGGTGAATGGTAATCATGAATTCTATTGCGTTGGATACCAATATTGCCATTGATGTGCTCAATGAAAATTTGGGTGTAATCGAAAAACTTCAGGCTTATGATCTTATTTATTTGCCTGTTACGGTAGCTGGAGAGCTGCTTTTTGGAGCAAAAAATTCTGCGAAACGAAAAAATAACCTCAATCGGTTTAGGGCATTCATTGACTCCTGCCTAGAAATTCAGGTAGATAGTCTAATTGCTGAAGAGTACTCAGATATTCGTTTGGCTTTAAAGAAGGAAGGCAGGCCCATTCCCGAAAATGACATTTGGATTGCAGCGACCTGCAAGGTAAATGGTTTGAAACTAATGACTCGTGATCGGCACTTCAAGTATGTAGAAGGGTTAAATTTGGAGATCATAGAGTAGTCAAATCAATATTCCCCCGATGACCCTCCTCCTAACCAACATCAGGCAACTCATCCAGGTACGCCGCGAGCCTATCAACTACGTCTCCGGAAAAGCCATGTCCGAGCTACCCATGCTCGAAGACGCCTACCTGCTCGTCAAAGACGGTAAAATCAGCGACTTCGGTCCAATGGCGGACTGTCCGACTGATGCAGCGGATGAAGTCATCGACGCGACAGGCCGGGTGGTGCTGCCTGCCTGGTGCGACTCGCATACACACATTGTGTATGCGGGCAACCGCGAGGGCGAGTTCATCGATCGAATCAAGGGTGCGACCTACGAGGAGATCGCCCAGAAAGGCGGCGGCATCCTTAATTCGGCCAAGACCCTGCAACAGACCTCCGAGGACGACCTATACGAACAGAGCCGTCTGCGGCTGGAGGAAGTCATGGCGCAGGGTACCGGAGCCGTGGAGATCAAGTCCGGTTATGGCCTGACTCCCGATGCCGAACTCAAAATGCTGCGCGTCATCAAGCGGTTGAAGGAAAATTATCCCATTCCCATCAAGGCGACCTTCCTGGCGGCGCATGCCCTGCCAGCGGAGTACAAGGCCGACCGAAAGGCCTTTCTGGATCTGATGCTGGAAGAAGTACTGCCCATCGTCGCTGAAGAGCAGTTGGCGGAATACATCGACGTCTTCTGCGAATCGGGCTATTTCACCGTGGAGGAAACCGAGAGAATCCTCGCCGTGGGGAATCAGTATGGCCTGCGTGGCAAGCCCCACGTCAACCAGTTCAATGCCATTGGGGGGATCGCCGCTGCGGTGAAGCACAATGCTCTCTCAGTCGATCATCTGGAAGTGCTGCGCGACGAAGACATCGAGGCGCTGAAAGTCAGCGATACGATGCCCGTTGCCCTGCCGGGATGTTCCTTTTTTCTCGGCATTCCCTATACCCCTGCTCGGCATTTGATTGACGCGGGACTGCCCGTCGCCCTGGCGACCGACTATAATCCAGGTTCCGCCCCGTCGGGCAACATGAACTTCGCCGTAGCCGCCGCCTGCATCAAGATGAAGATGACCCCCGAAGAGGCCATCAATGCCGCCACCCTCAACGGAGCCTACGCCATGGGCCTGCAGGACGAAGTCGGCAGCATCACCGGCGGCAAGCGCGCCAACCTCATCCTCACCAAGCCAATCAATTCATTCGGCGTGCTGGCCTATAACTTTGGCAGTCAGTTGATTGAGCGGGTGATTTGGGGGAAGTAGAGGACCTCGGAGGGATCGATAACCTCAAAGGTTCTCTAATTCTGCCTCACTCCTTCTTCCACCTCCTAACCGCGATCCGGTTGCCCTGGTGCATGCGGATCAGGTACAGCCCATCGGGTAACTCCGTCAAATCGACCCGTGTTGGGACCTGCGCCCAGCGGTAGTCGGCTACTTGCCTTCCGCTCACATCAAAAACCTGTAGCGAAAGTGGTTGGGAGGTCGAGAATGGCGTTTTCAGCGAGATGAAACCTTCACTCGGATTGGGATATACCTGAAAGTCAGCGGCAGCCTGGTTCCAAAATGCGGTGGTGCTGGTATCTCCTCCGCTGGTGTCTGCGGTGGTGGTATCGATGGTGCCAAGGAAATCTACTACTCCGCCCAGGCCACTGACCCAAACCATCAGGGTGTCGGCGACTTTGGGGATGGTAATGGCGTGATAGGGAGCAACCTGGGTGTGAACTTCGGTCCAGGTTTGGCCGCCGTCGGTGGTTTCCAGGATGTAGCCGTCGGTAGAAGAACCGCCCACCAGCCAGCCTTGCAGGCTGTCTGCAAATTCGATGTCGCGCCAGG
The DNA here is from genome assembly GCA_964343195.1 of uncultured Bacteroidia bacterium. GTDB lineage: Bacteria > Bacteroidota > Bacteroidia > J057 > J057 > CAYVAP01. Next base: position 6,273 of record CAYFIR010000121.1, read on the forward strand.
TCGTCTTGCGGGGCAAGGCGATCATATCCCAGCTAATGCCGGCATCGCTGCTGTGCATGATCGAGTCAAGCGAGGCACTGGCCAGCACCCAGGCGTCATGGGCACCCGACCAAAAGACATCCGTCAGCGTCCGGGTATTGCCAGAGGGAATGCTGTCCCAGTTTTGGCCACCGTCTTCGGTGCGGAAGATGCGCCCCTGAGAGCCAAGCAGGATGCCCAGGCTGTCATTGTACCAGGTATTTCCGCGCCAGGTGTAGGCGGTACCGGGAGGAGTCGGGACGGACTGCCAGGTCAGGCCGCTGTCGGTGGAGGTAAAGATGCCTTCAAGGTTGTGGAGGGCGTAGAGGTTCCCGTCGGGATCCTGGGACATGGAACGGATAAAGCCGGAATCGAAAGTGGTGTCGGTTTGCCAGGTGGTGCCGCCATCCCGAGTACTCATGATTTCCTGACTGCCGGACAAAACAAATACCTTATCTGAAAGCGTGGCCAAGCCAGAAAAACTGGTGTAGTTCAGGTCAACACTGGAAAATTCCTCCCAGTCGAGGCCGCTGTTCTGGGTGTGAATCCCCAGGCCACTGGAGCCGACGGCGACCACATTTTTCTCATCAAAAGCGTCGATGTAGCCCAGATAGCCTTTGAAAGCGGGAAACTGATCGACCCAGCTATCGCCAAAGTCATCGGAATATAGCACGCTGCGCCACTTGTTGGCGACCCAGACTTTTCCATCCGGATGCCCATGAATACCCCCGTTGGTGGTGGAAATGTAAGGATGATTATTCGCAGAACTCCAGGTCATACCGCCGTCGTGGGTCCAGGCGATGCGGGTGTTCTGGCTGACGAGGATGTTGAGGCTGTCGATGACTTCGATGTCATTGATGGTGGAGGGAAACACATTCTGGGCAAGGGTGTCCCAGGTTAGGCCGCCATCAGTGGTTTGAAGGAAGTTTCTACCTTCTGCCATGTAGCCAAAGTCCTCGTTGAGGAACCTGAGCCAGATTCGCCCGAGAAATGTACTGTCATGTAGCACGGTCCAGGTTTGGCCACCGTCGGTGGTATGGATGATATCGCCGGTGCGGGAGCCTAGCCAACCCGTATTGGCATCGGTAAAGTCCATGCTTTCCCACTCGATTTCCATGGGAAGCGTCACCTGGGTCCAATTGGCCCCACCATCCTGACTCTTGATGAGCAAGCCACGATTGCCAATGGCGTAGATGGCGGTATCGGCCAGCGCCTGGATTCCGTTGAAAGCCCCCGTATTGATTCCGGTTATCACCTCTGTCCAGTTTTGCCCGGCATCGGTGGTATAGGCGATTTTGGTACCGGCGGTAACGACGTGCTGACCGCTCGTTTCTGGCACGTAGTCCAAGTAAAAGATGTTGCCGTAGGAAGTGGGCAGGCTTCTGTCGACCCAGTTTTGGCCAAAATCCGTGGTGTAGTACAGGGTGCTGTTTTCTCCTCCTGTCCAGCCAAATCCCGTTTCGTCCATGTAGACATCATGGAGTTGTGAGGGGTTTTCCAATGGGTTTTGCAGTACCCAGTCCTGGGCGTTTAAGCAGACAGCGGTGATTGTCAGGGCAAAGGTTAACAGTAGCTGGCGAAGCATGATTCAGGTAATGAGGTTAGGATTCAGTTTCTCCTTTGTTGCCTCTGCCTGTGAAAATGTAACCACTATGCTAGCTAATGCTAGTTTGTACCTCGAAGCCTGCTATCTTTAGCTTGATTTCTACACAACTCGCCAAACGATTGGATTTTTCATGCTTCCATTCAATATCATCGAACCCACTGCTGCTCAAGTTCCCATCATCATCAGCTCTCCTCACTCTGGAACCGAGATTCCCGATGAGATCGCTTCACGGCTGAAGCCTGATTTGCTCGTCGCCCGCGATGACGCGGACTGGTACATCGACTGGCTCTACGATTTTGCTCCCGCGCTGGGCATCACCATGATCACAGCAAAATACCATCGCTGGGTCATCGACCTGAACCGCGATCCCGACAGCCAGCCGCTTTATGACGATGGGCGGGTGATCACTGAACTGGTTCCGACCACGAATTTCAACGGCGAGGAGCTATATGTGGGCGAAACGCCTGATCAGCAGGAAATAGCACATCGGCTGGAGACCTACTATCGGCCTTATCATCAGCAGGTGAGCGAGTTGTTGGCCACCACGAAGGCGAAATTTGGCAAGGTGCTGCTATTTGACGCCCACTCCATCCGCAGGGTCGTGCCCGGCATTCGTCCCGAGCCATTTCCCGATCTGATTTTAGGCGACAATGAGGGAAGTTCTGCGTCCAATGCGATCATTGAAACCGCCATCGGCGCATTGCAAACGGGCGAGTATGACCTTCAACACAACCACCCCTTCAAGGGCGGCTACATTACGCGGAGCTTCGGCAAGCCCGAGGAGCAGGTCCATGCCCTGCAATTGGAGATGTCCAAAACCAATTATATGGACAAAGACCAGATTTGTTACGATGAATTACAGGCCAAACCCATCCGGAATTTGCTGAGGCAGCTATTTCGGGAGCTGATTGTGGAGTTGGCGAAGTGAGTTGTGGGGAAAGTTCAAGAAAGGCGACTACTCTACATTCGCTCGTGAGGCGTTTCAAGCCGAAACGTACCGTCTTAGCGCCTCCGAGGCTCTGGGGCCATTATCTAGGAAAGCAAATTGAAGTATAATACGCAGCAAATTATTCTCACGCAGATCGAAGATGCCGCGCAGCGGTAGGCACAAGGACGCAGAGAGAAACCTTCCGGTTATCAAATTCCCTTTAAAAAGAGCCATAAAGCGAGCTTATGGCGGCGTTGGGGACATTCGGTGAACCGGAGACTGAGCTTGCATAGTGGGTTGAAGGGGTTGGAGGAGTGGGTGGGATACGACTTCGAGATATAGACAGGACTCCCAGATACACGCTGTCCATGGATGGCTTGAGGAGAGAGAGCGGTCGGAGACCGGGAAGAGGAGACACGAGACAGAGTCTCGAGCCAGCTTCGTCTGGGGGGGGAGTCCTACCCTAGCTGGAGAAAAAATACCGCGCTGGACTACTCACTCACCAACGTACAGCCACGAAGTCCAGCGCAGCATTTTGGGGGGAAGTCCGGGGGAGCGGGGGCTTGACACACTTTGGGGAACACTACCGGGGGACGGAATAAGAGTGTCTCTTAGTTCGGGCAAAGGATACCACTACTTTTTTCCATAGGATCCCGCAAAACATAATGACCATAGGATCTATATCTTCTAATCCTGTCTAAAGCTTCTTTCTCCAATGAAAGGTACCTCTCAATATAAGTTAAGACTTTCTCCACAGTTTCACCGTTTTCATCACAGTTTAGATAACTGAATATTTTTAGCTTTCCATTGTGCAAAATGGCTATGTGGCTATAAGAATATCGATATCTAGTGGGGGAAAAATGGTAGATACCTGGATCCTTAAACTCGATGAAACCCCTATCATTTTCTGAATTATTTGTTGTGTCAATAAGGTCAAACACGAAAAAATTGACAGGATTATTCTCATGTACATAAAACCTCATTCGAGAATGCATTCCATCCAGTTCGCTAAACTCTTCGTTTAGAGTGTCAGCTAACTGAAATAAGAGGCTATTCTCCTGTCCATAAGCCCCTCCTATGCTTAGGATAGCGAAAAAGATCATTAAGAAATATCGATTTACCATTTGTTTAGTATTTCGTAGCCAACAGTCCATTCTACTTCCTTTGCAGCTTCCTAAACGTCCCATTCAATATTTTCACCATTTGCTCGTGCCCTAATTACTTCAATATCCCCCGCTCCCTCGGACTTCACAAGAACAAAATGCTGAGTCGGATTTCGTGGTCGTGTGCAGGCGTGTGTGTAATCCGACTCGGTATTTTCCGCTGCCGCTGCGGCCCCGGCCGTCCCAAAACCCATTCCCCCCTTTGCAAAAGGGGGGTGGCATTTCGCCCGGCGAAATGACGGGGGGATTCGATGACACTGCGGGTGCGGAGCCCCGAAGACTAGCAGGATCGAGGATCGGAGTCCTCGCTCAACCATTTCCTTACTACTCCCATGGGAGCATCCTGAGGAGGAACAACGAAGGACCTCACAGGCAGCACTTTCCCACATAGCACTGAACCGGATAGCGCTGGAAAGTGCTGCGGTTAAGGTCCTTCACCTCTCCGCTATGCTGCGAGGTTCAGGGTGACTTTCGGGATATGGTAAAAGGCAGTCTTCTTAAATGCTGCACGGTTTTAACCCATAGCAAGAGTGTTTCAATCCTGGAATAGGAACTTCAAAATCCATATACACCGCATTGCCCTTACTTCCCCTATCCAGCCCTGCTTTTCCCGTCCGGCTTTAAAAATATTCCAATTGTAGAATTGATTGGAGCCAAATAAATAGGAGTGGGAGGGAATTGGAATTGAGGGGTGAGAGAACAAAGTGGTTGTTGTACTTATATTGCACCAAAAATTTCTTTAAAAACTGTAAATGTTTGATTTTTAGTGGTTTCTGGTGGCTGTAGATAGTTTCGTACGGGTTTAATTTATTTGAAACAAGACCACCTCAATCGACCCTATCAGGGGCAAACAAAGATCGTTACTTAGTATAATAAACACCCACGCACCCAATGGCAAAAACATACCGATTCAACGCACTTCTGACCGAAAATGGCTGGCTGGAACAGGCCGTTGTCCAGCTCGATGCCAGTGGTAACATCCAATCCATTGGCACAGATGGAGTTGAACAGGCCGAATCCGTGGATGGATACGCCCTCCCCGGCTTTCAGAATGGCCACTCTCATGCGTTTCAGTACGCGATGGCAGGTTTATCCGAATTGCACGAAGGGACAGGAGTGCCCGACGATTTCTGGAGCTGGCGCACCGCCATGTATGACCTGGCTCTGCAGGTATCGCCGGAACACCTGGAGGACATCGCCGCCATGCTGTACGCCGAGATGCTGCGCCACGGCTATACAGCGGTGGCCGAGTTTCACTACCTGCACCACGACCCGCAGGGAAAACCCTACGCCAACCGGGCTGAACTGGGAGAGCGGCTGATCGCTGCCGCTCAGAGAGCGGGCATCCACCTCACGCTGGTCCCGATGTTTTACCAGATGGGCGGATTTGGCAAGGCTGCCGAAGAAAAACAGCGGCGTTTCATTTCGTCTACCATCGAAGATTACCATCAATTGCTGGAAAGCAGTGAGCAGGCTGTGAGCCAATACGAGCACGCCAGCCTCGGCATGGGCATTCATTCGATTCGGGCGGTAAAAGCGGAAGACATCCAGCAGGTGTGTCAGGAATATTCGGGAGAAAAGCCCTTTCACCTACACATTTCGGAGCAATTGAAAGAGGTAGAGGACAGCATGGCCTTTTATGGCAAACGTCCGGTAGAATGGCTGCTGGACAACGTTGAGCTATCCGAACACTTCCACCTCGTACATGCCACCCACCTCAATGGCCGGGAGGTGGAAGGAATCGCCCAGTCGGGTGCGCATGTTGTCCTGTGTCCCACCACCGAAGGAAACCTGGGCGACGGGCTCTTTCGATTCGCTGACTATCAGGCGGCCAACGGAGCCTGGAGCATCGGAACCGATAGCCATGTGAGCCTCAGCCCCTTGGAGGAACTGCGCCTGCTGGATTACGGACAGCGGCTGATCACCCATCAGCGGACGACCTACTACCGCCCAGGGCAGGGCGACAGCGGCTTCAATGCCATTCGCATGGCGTGGAAAGGTGGACGAAAGGCCATGGGGCAGCCATCGGATGCATTTTTCAAAGTGGGACAGCCCTTCGATGCCGTCGTGATGGATGCTCAAACCCCGCTGATCGGCAGTTCCAGCCTCAAGCACCTGTGCAACACGCTGGTATATGCCAGCGATGTGTCGCACCTCCTGGGAACCATCGTCTCTGGCAAATGGGTGGTGAAAAATGGGCAGCATCAGCAGAAGGAAGCCATTGTCCAGAGATTCCTGGATGCGATGGCCGATTTGAAATCGCGGGCGTAAGTGGGGGCAGGAGGAAGTATATGAAGGTATGGAGTATATGAAGGTGCGGGGGCAGTTGATCGACGTCTCCGAACGTCGATCTGGGCTGGTTTTCTCGCATCGGGCTATGTGCCTCACATAGCCGCTGGCGAGGCTTTGAAAGCCGACGCCTGTTGTCATAAAGTCTCCGACTTCTGGAAACCATGCGTCAGGAGACGCGAAGACGGTTCGTGTCGGCGTTTAAAGCCTTACGAGCAAAAGACTAGTGCTCTCGGAATGAAGTAATGGGTCAATTTGAAACTGAGCAAAGTCCTGATCAGTAGCACTTTAAACTACGAACTCCTGACTCCAAACTTCGAACTCGTTCCACTAGACTTGCCCCTCATTCCCTCTTCAGTCTCACCCGTACCCTCACCGGCTGATGGTCAGAAAGGGCAAAATCCTGGTCGATCCCAGCCACCGAGAGTGCTTCTACATTGGGGGAAAGCAGGAAGTAGTCGATGATGCCCCGCCGGGTCGTGGCAGCATCATAAGGGGCGGCAAGGTCGCGGTTGGTCGCAACGCTGGGGTCATAGGTCCATTGCCAACCTGGGGAGGGATAATCCTCAGGCACGAAGTAGCGGTCGGGCATGGTGTCGGTCCTGAAGCCTGCTATTCCCTCGAATCCGGGGAAGAACTGGTTCCAGTCGCCGCCCACGATCACGTAGTTTCCCTGAGCGTACTCCGCTTCCAGCACTGTCGCCAACTGCTCCATCTGTCGGGCCTTGAGGCTGCCATCGTCATAAGCAGAGTTGTGGGTGTTGATGACGACCAATTGGGCGTCGCTGCTGTCGAGTTCAAAGCGCTGCACCAAAAAGCAGCGATCCAGAAAGAACAGATGGGTCGGCCAGCTGTAATTTCCTTCGAAGCTATGACGCACAGTTTCCAACGGCTGGATACGGCTCCATGTACAGAGACCGCCATATACCTTGCCCATCGGATTTAGGAAGGGAATGGGGATGAATTTCACGTCGTAGTTGGGGGCAAAAGCACCACTGTAGCCTGGAAGCAGATCTGCCAGGGCCTTTACCTGGTCCTGATGGTAGCTGCGGCGGGAGTCGCGGTCCACTTCCTGTAAGAGCATCATGTCCACATCACCTGCCCACTCATTGAAAGCCTGGGAAATTCCCTGCCAATAGCCCTCTACCGTTTCCTGGGGCATGCGCACCGTTTTGCCGCCATCATAGAAAAAGTCGGTAGCGGCTCCCTGCGCCCCAAAGCCGATGTTCCAGGTGATGAGGGTCAGGGTATCGCCAGCCAGCTCGTTTTGGGCATCTCCCAGAGGGGTAAGCTCCTCCGTAGGGTCAGGCTGGTAGTCGGTAATCATCGCATAGGCGATCATCCCGCCGACGTACAGTCCTGCCAGAGCGGCCAGAATCAACACCCATCGAAGAATTAGCTTTATCGTTTTCATAGCAAGAAAGTTCAGGAAGGGGGAATAGCAATATGCTTTGCCCATTTGTCGTCCTGCAATCTATTGAAAAAATGGCGAATGGATTGCTCGCGCTGGACTATCCACTTGCCAGCACGCAGTCACGAAGTCCAGCACAGCATTTTGTGGGCCCTAACCGCTGGGGCGGATTTCGTGGTTGCGCGGCGGCCAGAGCGTAATCCGACCCAGAGACTCCAGCGCAGCATTTTGTAGAGCCCTAAACGCTGGGGCGGATTTCGCGACTGTGCGGGAGCCAATGCGTAATCCGACCCAGAGAGCCCTCAATATACCCCAACCTCACTGAGCGCCACAGGAGCCATCGATTCCAGAATCCGCACTCGGATCTTGCTGGCGCTGACGGGATTAAATCGTGTGATGCGTTTGTAGCCGATGGTCGTGCCTTCGAAGACTGTCTCCCAATCATCGCCCTGCTGGACATCTATGGCAAATGAACTGACCCGTTGCCCAAAGCGGATCGGTTCCTGAAGCACTACGTGGTCGAACTCGGTATCCGCAGCGAACTCCAGGATGATCTCCGCCGAGGTGCTGGAATCACCTGTGGCCCAGTAGGTTTCAACGTCTCCGTCCGTCAGGTGCTTTCGGGGGAAAGGGGACGAAGATTGCTGGGATGTGCTGATAACCGCCCTGTTGGCCAGGTTTGTGGCAAAGGTTTGATCCAGGATCTCCCGAAATTCTCTGAGTGACTGCACGTCATTTTCGTGGATCAGGCCGCGCCGATCCGGGGGCAGGTTGACCAGCAACACGCCATTTCGTCCGACCGACTTGTAGTAGATGTCGAGCAATTCTTCAGGGCTTTTGACCAGGCTGTCCTGGTCGGCGTGGTAAAACCAACCCGGACGAATGGAGACATCGCACTGCCCGATGATCCACTTGTTGCCGTCGGGTTCTCCGGTATTCAGATAGTCCGAATCGGAGCCGCCGATGACCAGTTGGCTGGAATCGATGGGGGACCAAAAGGTCTCCCCGGCGTGGCCGTGTTCGTTGCCGACCCAGCGGAGGTCTGGCCCGGCATCGGAGAAAATCTTGATATCAGGCTGCAATTCCTTGACAAGCGCGATGGTCGTCGGCCAGTCGTAGTAGGTCTTGCGGTCGATGGTGCGGACTTCATTGGCCCCGCCGTAATAGCCGTCGCCGCCATTGGCCCCGTCGAACCAGATTTCGTTGATCTCGCCGTAGTTGGTGAGCAGTTCGCGGAGCTGATTGCGGTAGTAGGTGAGGTACTCCGGCTTGCCGTAGTCGGCATGGTTGCGGTCCCAGGGCGAAAGGTAGAGGCCGACTTTGAGGCCATGTTTACGGCAGGCTTCGACCAGTTCGCGGACGAGGTCGCCCTCCCCGTTTTGGTAGGGAGAACTGGCAATGTCGTGCTCGGTGTATGCACTGGGCCAGAGGCAAAAGCCATCGTGGTGCTTGGCTGTGAGGATCAGTTCGCGCATGCCGCCCGCCTTGGCGGCGCGCACCCACTGCTCTGCGTCCAGTTCTGTGGGATTGAAAATAGCGGGGTCTTCGTCGCCGTAGCCCCATTCCTTGTCGGTAAAGGTATTGACCGTGAAGTGCAGAAACCCCACAAATTCCAGTTGCTGGTACTCAAACTGTTGCTCCGAGGGAACCACTGGCAGCGCGGGGATGTCAGTGGGCGGTGCTGTCTGCTGCGTACAGGAGAAGAGGATGAGGGATGCCCCAATCAGGACTTGGAGTAAGAATGGCCTTTTCATCATAGCTAGGGATGGTTTGGCTGAAGTTAAGCAGAAAATCGGTTTCCTGGGGTTGTGGTTCTACCGCAAAGACCTCCGGAGATCACCTTTCCTTCGGGCCGTTGGCGGCGAATTCCTCAGTAGCACGTAAAAAATGCACCGTATCCCACACATTTTGGCTACGTAAGCGAAAGGTTTTATGCGGACTTTGTCAGGAAGACTATTACTCCGAATGTATGCGGCGATTTCTGCACCTGATTCTGTTTTGCCTGTTGGCATTTCCTCTCTTTCTGAAAGCCCAGTACGCCACCGAAATCCATGTGGCCCAGGATGGCAGCGGCGACTTTGCCACCATCCAGGCCGCGATAGATGCGACCAAATCATTTCCCGATAAACCCATCACCATCTACATCGCTGATGGGGTGTATGAGGAAAAAGTAGTGGTTCCTGCGTGGAATCCCCACCTCACCCTCAAGGGCGAAAGCCGCGAGGGCACCATCATCCGCTGGGGGGATTACTTCGACAGCATCGACCGTGGACGTAACAGTACCTTCATGACGGCGACGCTATCGGTGGAGGCCCGGGACTTTCGGGCAGAGAACCTGACCATCGTCAACACGGCGGGTCCGGTAGGGCAGGCAGTGGCGGTTTCGGTTTCGGGAGATCGCTGTGCTTTTGTCAATTGCAGCATCCTCGGCCATCAGGATACGCTTTACGTCGCGGGCGAAAATCACCGCCAGTATTTCCGTAACTGCCTGATCGAAGGCACCACGGATTTTATCTTCGGCGAGGCCACGGCGGTATTCGAAAGCTGTGAGATTCGGGCTAAATCCAATTCTTTCCTGACTGCCGCTTCGACTCCAAAGGGAACCTTCTACGGGCTGGTGTTCCTGGACTGTAAGCTCACGGCAGATGAGGGTATCGATGAGGTCTATCTGGGCCGCCCCTGGCGAGACTATGCCCGCACCGTGTTCATCCGCTGCGAAATGGGCAGCCACATCCGGTCCCTCGGCTGGGACAACTGGAGCACCCCATCGCGGGAGCAAACCACCTTTTACGGCGAATACGCTTCCACTGGCCCCGGAGCAAGTCCCGAGCAACGCGCCGACTGGGCTCATCAACTGAGTCGCAAGCAGGCGCGGCTTTACACTCCACTACACATTTTGGGCGGCTGGGTGATAGATCACCTCGCCGAGTAAGTTTCCACTCCAACTACTATCAACCTCGTTTTCATGCGAAAAATTGGCATATTCCTGGTTCTGACCACTCTCTGGACAGTGGCCTTTGCCCCCAAAGCGACTCCCATCCAGGTCTTTGTGATTGGTGACTCGACCGCTTCCCCCTACAGTGCTTCTTCCTATCCGCGTATGGGCTGGGCGCAGGTACTGGAAGATTTCTTCAACCCCGACAGCGTCGTGGTGATCGACAAAGCCCGCAGTGGGCGGAGTTCCAAGAGCTATTACCACGAGTCAGAAGGCTGGCCTTCGGTCAAGTCTCAGCTTCAGTCGGGAGACTTTCTCTTCATCCAGTTTGGGCACAATGACTCCAAGACGGATGCGGAACGCTTCACCGACCCATTTACCACCTATCAGGAATACCTGACCCGCTACATTGACGAAGCCCATGCGCTGGGCGTGACGCCCGTTCTGATGACTTCCATCCACCGCAATTCCTGGCAGTCCGATACCGTCAACATCAATGATACCCACGGCGATTACCTGGTCGCCGTGCGTGAACTGGCCGATTCGCTCAACGTGGCGATGGTCGATATGGCGAACCTCACAGAGGGGCTTTTCGAGTCGTTGGGTTACACTTTTACCTCTGAAAATGTCTTCCTCAATCTACCCGACAGCCTCTACAGTGCTTATATTTCCGGGAATGAAGACAACACCCACCTGCAGGAATACGGTGCCTATGAACTGTCTAAACTGGTGGCGGATGAATTGGCTGCCATTACCGATAGTAGTGTGCAGCGGCTCAAGTCTGGACTTTATGACATGATCCGGGTTAACCTGGAGGCTTCACCTGCCGGGAGTGGCTACGTACAGGGGCCGCACTTTTTCCCGGTTGACGTCGAACGAACGATCTATGCCCGTCCGGCTACCCGCTCTGACTACGAATTTGTAGGCTGGACCGTCAATGGGAGCGAAGTCGAAACCAAAAGTCGATTTTCATTTTCTGTTTCGGCGGGTGATTCAGACACAAGATTGGCAGAATTTGCCCTGCCTACCAATGGAATTCTGGATCAACTTGCCGAACTTGAGGTTTGGGTCAATGAAAATGCCCTTCGAGTAGAAAGTGGAATCCCTATGTTGGAGCTGAATCTGATCGATCAGGCTGGACGTAGCTATTTCCAACTTGATGCCAATGGAGCCTTGAGCACTGAGACAAATATTTCCCATCTACCTGCTGGAGTTTACTATTTGCAGGTACGCCGGACAAAGGATGCCGGATGGGAAAAGATTTTACTGGATTGACCATGAAGCCCCCTGTCCTTACCATTATCTGGGCCAATCTGTGGCCCTCAAACAAATGACAATTACTATGAAACTCACCAAACACCTACTCTTGATAATTCTGCTGGGCAGCCTGACGCTCAATGCGCAGGTAGCCGATCCGGTGCCAGACATTCAGGCTTCAGATCTCACGTATACATTGGAGGATTTTGTAACCATCCCCAAATCCAATAACACGACTCCGCGCGCTCGCATCAATATGCTGCGGGAACTGCCAGATAGCAGTGGGCGGATGTTTGTGAATGATCTCAATGGACCTGGTCATATAATCGATGGAGAAACCATCCACGAATACCTGGACATGAAGGATGTATTTCCCCGGTTTATCACATCGCCTGGAAAGGGGACAGGCTTCGGAGGCGTGGCCTTTCACCCTGATTTTGCCACCAATGGACTTCTGTATACCTCTCATACCGAATGGGATGGGGGGGGGCCTACCGTGGACTTTTCTCCTGAGCACCACAATGGGATAGCCCTGGAAGGGGTAATCACTGAGTGGACTGCTACGGATCCGACGGCTAATACATTTGCTGGAACCCGTCGAGAGGTAATGCGCTTTTCTTTTCCGCATTCCATTCACGATCTGCAAGACATTCTCTTTAACCCGCTGGCGACTCCCGATTCTTCTGACTATGGGAATCTCTACATCTGCGTAGGCGAAGGCGGTACCATGCAATGGGGCTTTGCCAATAACCTGCAGAATCCCAACACCTATATGGGAACCATTTTTCGCGTAGATCCACTCGGTACGAATGGCCGCAATGGTCAATACGGCGTTCCGACTGATAATCCTTTCGTGGGAGATTCCAGCCTGGGACTGCCAGAGGTCTGGGTTTCTGGCTTTCGTAACCCCCATCGCCTGAGTTGGGACCTCGGAGGCGACCACAAGGCCCTGATTGGCGACATCGGCGAACTGTCCATCGAGGAAGTAAACCTGGTAGTGCCTGGAGGAAATTATGGTTGGAGCGAGCGTGAGGGTACCTTTGAATTCCGTGGACAAAACGATCGGGGTAGGGTATATCCCCTACCAGCCAATGACTCTGGCTATGTCTACCCGGTAGCCCAGTTTGATCACGAAGATGGCCTGGCGGTAATTTGCGGCTTTGTATACCGTGGTCAGGCCCTCCCTGAGCTGTATGGAGAATTTATCTGTGGCGACATCCCCGGCGGACGGATATTCCATGCCCCAATTGATAGCCTGATTCAGGGACGACAGTTCCCCCTCAAGGAACTTCAGTTGGTTGACGCCAATGGGAATCCTACCAGCCTGTACCGCATTGTACCTGGAAGTCGGGTCGACTTGCGCTTTGGGCAGACCAACGACGGGGAAATTTTTATCCTCACCAAAGCCGACGGGAAGATCAGGTACCTGGCTCATCCACAGGCCACCTCCGTGAGGGATCGGGACATGGCAGAGACCGGTACCTGGGTACCCAATCCCACTTTGGGAGTCATTCATTTTCAGGCCAATGGTGTAAATACGCAGGGCATGGAGGTGGACGTAGTAGGGCTCAATGGACAACTGTATATGCAAGAGAAGGGCACGGAACTGGACCTCAGCGCCCTGGCGACAGGGATCTATGTGCTTCAATGGAAAAATGAGGCTGGGCAGATTGGTCGACAGGCGATCCGGAAAGAATAGTTTTGGGCAAAAAGCCAGGAATATTGGGAATGTTGATTCACATGGATCAACATTCCCTAATCTGGACTTTATTCATCCTTTTTGAAAAGCAAGGTCTTTTCCCGGAGCCTGGAAACCGTTCTTTTGCATAAATCAACATCAGGGGTTCGGGCTAATGTTGGTTAATTCCTGGAGAACATTTCATAAACCTTTTTTTGAAGAAAAGCCTAAAGCAAGCTTGGAGCGGAGCTGGGGGGCAGAATGAAACGCCGAGTCCCTGCGAAATTTAGTAATGGGCCATTCGTAATTCGGATAAAATGCGCGCCAGTAGCACTTTCAACTTTCTGATTCCTCCCTCTGTCGCACAGGCCATCTCCCTCCAAAGGGAGATACTCGCAGTGGCACTTGGACGCAAAGGTTTAAAGCAAGCCTGTGGCGGCGTTGGCCCGGCATTTGGCGCTCGGGGTGACCTGCAGGGCAGCCTGAAATGCCGTCCCGACTCGTCGGGATGCTTACTTCTTTTGTAGGGTAGCAAATGGAAGAATAATACGCCGCTATTATTCTCACGCAGATC
>CAYFIR010000122.1:0-20076 GCA_964343195.1 uncultured Bacteroidia bacterium
CACGCTAAAAAGCAATATCGAAGCCCCGATGCGATAATTGTCTAGGAGTATGACCTCAGATTTCTATTATACATCATGGTCATTTTATTTATTAAGAATCGCTCTGATTGCTAGAGTTAAAACCAGTGCAACTAAACAAATTGTTCCTGCATATTGAGAATTTACAATAAGCATGAAAAACGCGTTAATTTGCTTATTTGGAGGATAAAGTTCCCAGCCAATAGCATAGAAGCTGTAGAAGAAGACGCTAAGTACTGCAAGAAGAATTGTTATATTACGACTTAATTTTTTCCTTTTTCGGACTAAAATCCCGTGATCGATTTTTCCATTCTTCTCATATGAGCTGATCAGGTCTAGAATTTGAACATTTAACTTGCGATTTGCCAATCCTAATTCCTCTCCTGATCGGGTTCCCCTCATATTTTGCATTTCAAGCTTATTGTACTCTGCAAGTAAAGTTAGGACCGTTATCTCAGAAGATTGATCATCGTTTTCCACTATCACATCATGAAGCGACATCAGTGCTTCCTTAGTTTTATTTTCTGAGACTAGCTTTTTAAGGGTTGTTGTTAATTCGCTCATTTGGCGTGCTTTGATTTACATTGAGCCCATTGATAAATACCAAGATCCTGTAATGATGTACATTATGATCCTAATTCTACTGGTCCACATTGTTGAGAGGAAATGCTACAATCTGAACAAGGGAAGCTAATTGATAGAAGAGAAAATAGCCATAAAATACAACTACTCGAATTATCTAAAAATCTAGGTTTCCTGCAAATTTTTCTTTCCTAATGTAGTTTGATTGCATCACTACTATGCTTCCATAATCGCTTTGATGCCAAAATGATTTTGTGCTGTCGTATCCGAGCGTCGGGAGACGCCAAGACTAAACGTTTCGCTTTACAAAAACTCACGAGGGAATTTCGCCTGGACTGGAGCGAAACGTACAAGCGCTACCAGGGCGACATACTCCTCAAGCAGGGCATCTATGACTACCAGTACGTGGTGGCCCGTCCGGGTGAGCGGCCTGATCCTACCCCGCTGGAGGGCCTGCGCCGCCTTACGGAAAATTTTTACAGCATCCTGGTGTACTACCGCAAGCCAGGCGATCGCGCCGCTCGGATTGTGGGCTTTCAGGCGGTGAACTATCGGGATTGAGGGGGAGGGGATCTACCTCTTCCTCCACCACAGCCATCCCTCGACCAGGGCCAAGTTGACTCCCCATCCCAGCCATGCGACCAGTCGATAGGTGTCCATCGGGGGCCATGCGACCGTCGAGACGATGATCCACTTGAAGAGGCGAAGGCTGATCGCGGAGAGCGTCAGGGCATAGCTGCGCAGCATGAACTCCCGATGGCGTGTCCAGTCGCGGGCTTGGGCGTAGCGCAGGGCCAATAGGGTAAACGCAAACCACAAAACCGCCTGGAGGCTAAAAGAAATCTGCGAAGAAAGGCCGCCATTGGCGTAGAGGGCCATCACCAGTCCGGAGGGGCTCGCGACGAACAGGATCAGCAGCACATACCCCTTGCCGAGGCTTCGATGCATCGCCGGGAAGCGCCGCCGCAGCGTACCCGAAAACTGCGTCATTCCCATCAGCAGTACAAAAATGCTGGTATAGACATGGCTGAAAAAGGCCACTTTGTAGTGCGTATGCGTAATGGCTTCCTGCTTCACGAAGAGGAAAGCCACGTCATAGCGGATGGGCACATATTGCAGGGTGATCCGCAGCATCAGCCAGCTGAAGTACCCCAGTGCGAGATAGAAAAGGCCCTTGGCGATATGTCGGGGGTGGAGTCGCACGGGTTACCCTCTGCCGAATGAATCGTAGTATTCCGCTGCATTCTGCTCGTACTGGAGCAGCAGTTTGATGTTCTCCTTTTCGATTTCGGTGAAATCGGCCCGGATGTCGGCGTGAACGGGGATGTACCAATCCTGGGCATCAAAAAATACCCGAAGGGGCCGATTCTTGAAGGAATAGCCGTGTCGGGCATAGATCGTGTTGCGAATGATGATGAGGTCGCCCCGCTTGAGGTTTTCGACTTCTTCTTTGGTCAACAGACGGTTGGAGGCATTAAGGTCATAGATGAGATTTGTAGCCGAGGAAAAGCGCTCAACGACCCATTCTTCGAACTCATTGTCGTCAATCTCATAAACCTCCGTTTCGGTTACAGACCGGTTCCAGTCCACATAGGCCTTTGCGCGCTGGAGCATGATGTCAGGATCGTATGAGAACTCCCGCTTTTTTAGGGTGTATTTGCGGTGCCTGATGTTGATGTCTTTGTAGGCCTCCCAGGTGCCACTCATTTCAAATTCATGCCTGACCGTAGAGGTTGGATAGATCGTGAAGACAAACCTCCCATCGTAGCGGTCATCGCCGGGCTCTTTGACCCTGAATTGGTAGGTGTCATGCTCCAGTTTTTTTACAGTTCCTGAGAAGGGACGGTCATTTCCAGCCACGACGCTATGCCCTTCCACCAGGCTGTCCTGAATCCGGTCGATAGAGATGTTGATCTTGTTGGCGCGGTTCCAGTAATAGCCTACGTCCACAAATACATCTGTCTCGTAGTTGTCATCGGCCTTTTCGAAGTAGCCTACCCAGTAGCCTAGTAAGTTCGCGTGATCAGACTCCGCCGCTTGGGGGGCTGGAGTAGGTTGCGATTGGAGCGTAGTTGTATCCGTTCCCGGCTCAACGTCAACGTCGGCATCGGAATTTTTGATTTCATCGCCGCAGCCGAAAAGGAGTAGAAGTAGCAAAAAGGGAATGAGTTGCTTCATGTTGGAGGGATAAAGTGTACTATCCGATGCCAGAGTATGACCCATGAATTCGGAGTAGAAATATCCGGCATTTTGACCAATTGGGCAAGTGGTTACCTGATTCTCCGAAGCTCATGCCCCTGTTATCAGCAACACCAGGTAGTAAAATATCGAGGGGCAAAGCAGCACGCCCAGCCCAGTGTAGAAGGTGGCTGTGAGCGCACCGTAGGGAACCAGTTTGGGGTCCGTAGAGGCCAGTCCCGCTGCGACTCCGCTGGTCGTTCCGATCAGTCCCCCGAAGACCATGGCCGAATGGGGATTGTCCAGCCCGATGCGAGACGCTACCATCGGGGTAGCAATTGTGGTTACGATGCTCTTGAGGACTCCCGTCGCGATGCTGATGGCGATCACATCAGAACTGGCCCCAATGGCCGCGCCCGTTACCGGGCCTACGATGTAGGTGCAGGCTCCCGCCCCGATGGTGGTGATGTCCCTGGGATCGGTGTATCCTGCGACATAGGCGACAATTCCTCCGAAAACAAATGCCACCAGTATTCCGATGATCAGGGAAAGCATTCCGGCCAGCCCTGCCTTTTTGATCTCCCAATAGCTGGCTCCCATGGCAGTAGCTACGATGGCAAAGTCCCGGAACATGGACCCGCCCAGCACAGCGACTCCTGCGAAAAGTGGATAACTGGCGATGCCTTTGTCCCCTCCAAAATAGGCCATGACCAGCCCTGCGATGATGGCAATGGCTGCTCCCGAGATCTTTTGTCGCGTAAATTTCTCGGAAATCCAGTAGGACGCCCACATCACCGCACCGATGAAGCAAAAGGCGAATACCAGCCCGTTTTTGGCGATCAGAGCTTCAATCAGTTCCATTGGCAGGGGTGTTTTCGGGTGAAGTTCTGCCGATGCGGGAGAGCGCGGGGACCAGGGCCAGGCAGGCGAAGGTGCCGCCTATCCCCACGATCACGGCGACCCATCCTCCGGTGAGGGCTGCCTGCACATTTTGTACAGAAGACATGGCCACCACGATCGGGATGTACATGCCGCTCCAGAAGAGAATCCCCTGGGCGGTTTTGTCTGGCATGGGGTTTTTGCGGTACATGACCGTGTTGACGACCATGAGCAATGCCATGGCAAATCCCACCCCGCCGACGTTGCCGTCGATGTGGAGCAATTGGCCGAGCAGGGAGCCCATGAGCTTCCCGACGAGGTAGCAGGCCGCCAGGATGGCGACGCCGTAGATTTTCATGCCTGATCGGAGTTTGAGGTGAACATCCGGGTGAGTTCCTTCTTGGTGACCTTGCCCATCGCGTTGCGGGGCAGGTCGTCGAGGAGCAGGTACTTGCGTGGAATCTTGTAGCCGGGCAGGCTTTGTTTGAGCCAGTCCTTCAGCTCATCGTAATCCAGGCTGCCGTCGCCAAGGACGAGCCCCGCCCCGACAATTTCGCCCCACTCCTCATCGGGGATGCCCACCACCCCGCAGTCGCTGATAGCCGGGTGCTTGCGCAGCACTTCCTCGATTTCCAAAGCGGAGATTTTGTACCCGCCAGACTTGATGATGTCCACGGAATTACGGCCCAGTATGCGGTAGTAGCCATCTTCCAGTTGGGCGATGTCGCCCGTCATGAACCAGCCGTCTTCGGTGAAGGAGCCTGCCGTAGCCTCGGGCTTGTTCCAGTATTCCCGGAATACATTGGCTCCCTTGACCTGAATTTCGCCAGGCTGTCCGTCGGCCACCTGATTTCCCGCTTCGTCCATCAGGCGAACCTTCACTCCCGGCAGCGGCTGCCCGATATGGCCGGGTCTTCTTTCGCCCTGATAGGGATTGCTGATGGCCATGCCCATCTCGGTCATGCCGTAGCGTTCCAACAGGGTGTGGCCGCTGATGCTACGCCATTTTTCGAGGGTGGAGACCGGTAGAGCGGCAGAGCCAGAGACCATGAGCCTGAATTGCTTCAGCCGACTGGAGATCGCAGCCTGCTCGGCTTCAGGTAATTTCTCCCAATAGGAAATGAGCTTGTAGTAGATCGTCGGTACCGCCATGAAGAGGTTGATGCGGCCTTTTTGAAATTCCGCGAATACAGCCTTGGCGTCAAATGACGAGAGAAACTGGCAACAGGCCCCCGACCAGAGCGCACAGGAGAGTACGTTGATGATGCCATGCACGTGGTGCAGCGGCAGGATGTTGAGGATGTGATCGCTCTGCTGCCATTCCCAGGCTTCCGTCAATGCGGTGATCTGGGCCTTGATGCTGGCGTGGGTACTCACGACTCCCTTGGGTTTTCCGGTGGTGCCACTGGTGTAGAGGATCATGGCCCGGTCTTCCTCCGAAACATCAGGAAGTGGGGTGTCAGCAGTGGCATTTCCCTCCTGATGGAGCATGGGAATGTCCATCTCAGCGGCGATGGGGCCAAGTAGAGAGCGGAACTCATCAGCAGCAATGATGATGCTGACCTGGGAATCCTCCAACAGGTAGCGGATGGACGGTTCCGGGTAGGAAATCCCTATGGGAACGGCAATACCGCCTGCGCGCCAGATGGCCCACTGGGTTTTGACATAGTCATAGCCCGGACGAATCATGAAGGCGACTCGAGCTTCTTTCAGGCTGGAGTTTTCTTCCAGGAGGTTCCTGGCGATAGCGGCTGAGTCGGCGAGTAGTTGCCCGTAGGTATAACTTCCCTGTGGGTCTATGATGGCAGTCCGATCTGTGAATTGATGGGCTCTGCTAATGAGTGGTAGCATGGTCCTTTTTGATTGAAACAAAGTAGTTCCAATCTATGAAAAAAAAACGGGCCGAGGATGCGCTGACCGACTCAGGGTGCAATTCGAATTGTCGCTTAACCACGAAGATCTCGAAGAAGGTCTCAAAGGAGGCAAAGCCTTTTTTCTTTGTATTACTTCGACTACGCTTAGAAAAAGCCTTTGCGACCTCCTTCCGATGAACCGGAATCCACGATTGGTGTCCTTTGAGGTAAAAAAGAAGACACAAAGCGGATGCGGCAAAATGAAATGCACCCCCGACTCATCGAACCTCCAATTCTGCCCAGACCGGCAGGTGGTCAGATATTCCTCTTGCAGCCTCGAGGTTGTCGCAGTCCCCGACGAAGTCCACCCTTCCGCTGCGCAGCATGATCCAGTGCCGGGTCGGGTAAAAAATGTTGTCGATGGGGTAGTTGAAGTAATCGGAACCGCGACACTGTCGCTTAAGGGTGGTAGGAGTCTCGTAGAGCACAGGGCGCATTCCGCTGGTTTTCAGTGGATTCCATACCTCATGGCTTTCTTCGAGGTTGAAGTCGCCACAAATGAGGAAGTTGCTGCCCAGGCGATCGACATAGCCTGCGAAGTGCTGGATTTCTTCATCTGGACGGTTGTCAAAGCGGCGGGCGTGAAAGTTGATCACATAAAAGAAATCACTGGTTCCCTGCAATACGAATGCGGCGAAGTAGGGCTCTCGGTCACATACATCCGCCAGTTCTGTATCAAGTTGTGGAGCTACGCGCAGGCGCAGGCGGGATGATTTCCATAGCATGGCGTAGCGCTCGCTGACATAGGCTGAAGGGCTGTTGGTTGGATCGCTGATGCGGTAATCCCAGTTGCTTCCCGTGCGGTCGAGTTCGTCGGCGATCTGGGCCACCCGCTGGGCACCGGCGGGGTCTTTGGCCACGACTTCCTGGATCAGTACAAGGTCATAGTCCCGCATGATGTCCACCATGGCCTCGATCTCGGAGGCATCCTTGCTGCGGCCCAGGTCCTGAATGTTCCAGGTGAGAACTTTAAGGCGTTGGGCAAAGGATGAGGCTAACAGGCAACCAAACAGCAACAGGAGAAGTATTCTTTTCATAGGAAGTCAGGTTATTCAACCCCAAGGGCTTTTTACTATCTTTAAACGCAGGGAATACTGAATACGAATTACGAATCACGAATCTCTTCCTTTCATGAAGTTGCAATATAACTCTCCCGTCATACTTACCTACGCGCTGATTGCCACCGTAGTACTCGCGCTGGATCAGTTTGTGTTCGGTAACCTGATGGCCATATTTACGGTAGTGCCGGAAATCAAGCTGACCAGTCCTCTCTGGTATTTCCGTCTGTTTAGCCACGTGATCGGGCACGGCAACTGGGAACACCTGGTGGGAAATTTCACCTTCATCCTGTTGATTGGCCCCATTCTCGAGGAAAAATATGGGTCCAAAGACCTGCTTATCATGATGCTGGTCACGGCACTGGTCACAGGCCTGTTGCAAATTTTCTTCTTTAGCAATCCACTTCTGGGAGCTTCAGGCATCGTCTTCATGCTGATCCTGCTCAGTAGCTTCACCAATTCCAAAGGTGGCATTCCCATGACTTTTGTCCTGGTGGTGATCCTATTCCTGGGCCGTGAAGTGCTGCAATCATTTGCCAGCGACAACATCTCTCAGTTTGCCCACATCATCGGGGGCATACTCGGTGGGATTTTCGGATTTTTGATGGAAGGTGGGGCTAAGAAGATTGCTTCCTGAGGGGGGAATACGGTAGCCATTAGCGGATTTTATTGTCCTATTTCTGATTTCTCATCCTACCCCACAACTCCCCCCGGATTCAGGCCGTACCTGCCCATCCAGGCTGATGAGCTGATCCAGTCGGATGGTGAGACCATTACTCAGGCGCATGAATTCCTCGCCATTTTTGGCCCAAAGATCTTCTATTCGCGCGTTGATGACCAGTTCGGTATCACGACCTGATTCTGTGTACCGGATCTCAACCTCTTTGCGGCGCATGGCCGCAATCTCCAGGAGGTCGTAGTAGTTGCAGTCTATGGGGATGTAGGGGAACGAATTCATTTTGCTGGCAAAAAGTGGTTTGGGAAAAACTCAAAAGTGGCTGTTACGTTGCTTTCGTTTCAACGAAAAGATTCCATAGGAGTTTGACTTTCGGAAACCATGGCGAGCGATGCTGCCACAGGTGTCCAGTACAGTATGTTGGATATTTTGCGAAGGTGGATAAAATTTGTTGTGGTAGCTAATTTGTTGATAATTAGTGGTTTGAAAAGCTGTGTGTGAGCTTTTTATGAGAAAAAGATCAGATGAGCTAAACCTTTTTTCCATTCAAGGGGTACAGTAATTCAGGTATTCGACGGAAGCCAAGTAAATTTTCACTTCCAATCTTTTCCGTCATGAGATACCTCCCCTTTACTACCGTTTTGCTCGTCACTCTGATGATTGCTTTCACTGGATGCGGTGAATTGCTCAAGGAGCACCTGAACCTCAAGCTCGGTTATCCCGTCGAGCAGACTTTCAAGGTCCCGGCCTTCGATCAGACTGGCTACCATGAATTCGCCCAGTTTGTGCTCTCCAGTGACGTCACCGAATTTCTGGAAGACAACAATGTGGATTACTCCACTTTTGACCGGGCTACCATCTCCGAAGTTACCCTGACCATCCTGACCCCTGGGGTGTCATTTGACATCCTTTCCGACGTCAAGGTAGAGGTTGAACTGGAAGGGCAGCGCCACGCTTTGGCTGTGGTGGAGATCCCTGAGGGGGAAACCACCGAATTGACCGTCCCGGTTACCGATGAACTAAACGTTGCAACCCTGTTACAGAAAGAAAGCGCCACCTTCTACATATCCGGAACCCTGGAGAAGCCGCTAGAGGTGGAAACCGAAATCCAGGCCCGAGTGAAGTATGAACTGGCTTTGGGACTATAGTCTGAAAAGTGTGGTTCTCTGATATTTTTAGCGGAGAGAAAAGGGGGTACGACCCCTCTGGGGTCGAGTCGGTGGCGCTACGTGAGCTACAAAGGTCAGACCTCTACGAGGTCTCCCGCGCTGGCTTTATCCCTACCTTGTCGCATAGCCGTTGACCTTGGATGCGAATCCTGTAGGGGTCGTACCTTTTTCCTATACATTCCCGCCATTTTTGTCAGAGAACCGAAAATGTCCTTGCATATAGAAACAACCGAGTCTTCAAATAGAGGACTCGGTTGTTTTGTATGATGGCGTTTAGGTTCTGGGCTACGGAATAACCACGGTAAACGGCACCAGGAACGATTCCCCATTTTCCAGGGTTACGACGACCTCCAGGTCCACCCGCTGCCCGGAAATAAAGCTGCCAGAATTCAGGGCCAGGTCCCAAACGGCCTGGTAAGTGTCAGCGCTTCCTTCTAGCAGGTTGCCGAGTGTTCCAAACATCGAGATCAATTGAGGAGCATCAGCGGCCCACATAAAGGCTCCGCCCGTTTCATAGGCCATGTTACCCAATACAGCGAAGTCCACCCCACGGCTCAGGCCCACTGTATAGAGCTTGATATTGGTCGATTTGGCATACTCGATTACTTCTTCCAGGGTACGATCCCCTTCGGTATCTTCGCCATCGGTGAATACTACCACCGCGCGGTTATCTCCGGTGGCACGGTCATCGGTATATTCGATCATTTCGTAGGCGGAGAGGTAGAGTGGGGTATTGCCTCCAGCCTGACCATAGAGGTCGTTGATGTCATCGACATAGCGGTCCCCGCGCTCTGTGAAGTCCCCAAAGATTTTGGTGTCGCCTCCAAAGAGGGTATTGGCTGGGAAGAATGCTGCAGTTGCGCGATCGTTTTCTCCCAGACGGCTCAGAAAGAGCTTGGCGGCATCGAGACGCAGTTCATCGGGGTCATTGTCATTCATGGATCCTGACTGGTCGATGAGCAAGGCCGCTTCGTATGCGTTGTTTTCGTCACGTGTTTGAAGCGTGATGGAGCTGAGAGTCTTTTGGACATCGAGCGAAACGGCCTCGATGGTGAAGTTGTCTGCATCAAGGTCTGGTCGGGCTATCCCGAAGCGATCAAACAGGTACAGATCTACACTCACCTGTAGAGTGGTAGCACTGGCAGAGATAACCGAAATTTCGGTGACAGCTCCTCCCGGCTTACTGAGTTTCCCGGCATCAATCTCGAAGGGAGTTCGGTTATCGGCGATTTTACATCCGCTAAACATGAGGGCGGTGAACAGTATCAGGAGGGCAGACAGGGTGTATTTATGAGAAAGCATGTTGCTGAAAATTATTGGGGTGAAAAAGGTAAAAAGGTTTATTGGGCAAAGCGTGAACCTGAGAGCCGGTATCCAAGGCAAATGCTGACACTGGCATTTCCATATCCCGATGAGCGGTTGAGCGGGGAAGTCAACAGGTTGCCCTCAATGCGAAGGTGCAGGCTTTCAGAAAGCGGGATGGAGCCACCCAGCAATACCCCTGCGTAGGTGTCTTCCAGGTTTTGGTATTCCGTGACGACACGGGATTCGGAGGAGAGAATGTCGCTGCGTTTTGTGTTGATCCAAACGATGTCGTTGTCGCGCACTACCAAACGGGCAGCATTGGCCGACCCCAGGCTTACGCCCCCAAAGAGCGCTCCTCCATTCTGTGTCAGGAGTTCTATCTGGATGGGGAAATCCACGACGGTAGCAGAGTATTTCTCCTGGTAAAACAGCTCCTCATCGTACTGGAACTCATTGTCGGCGTAGTTTTGCTGGGTGAACCACTTGGAGCCTGTTCCCCGCACTCCAATTCCTACTTTCACAAACAGGTTTTCGGTGAGGGCATAGGCTAGATTGGCACCAAAGTGGGCTCCGAATACGGGTGGGATACCAGCATCGCCTGTCACACTTCCCTCGACGGTATAGGGGAAGTCCGAATTCTGGTCAAAATCACGGGTTTTGAAATCTCCGATGTAAGACCTTAGGTCGCTGCTTGCCCCACCAAATGGGATTGAAACATTAGGGCCCAGGTAAACATCCAGGCTGAACTTTGAGAGGATATCGCCTGTCTCCTGGCTCATGCTAACTGAGATAAAGCCAATGCCTATCCCTAGCAGCAAAGTCAGTCGCAGAATTGTGGGTTTAGGGGAAAAGTGAATCATAAATTGGGTGTTTGGATTGATGAGGTCTATTACAATTAACGTTCGAAAGGTGAATTCTTACATTTGCCAGAGATTAAGCATGCAGGGGCAGTCCTGCAAAAAATGAAAAAATTGGCAGAAGAAATTGAACCTTATGTTTCTTGAAGGGTAAGCCCCTTTGAACGGCCACCTATGGGCATATTTCGGCAGACATATCGAGACCAATCAGATGAGACTCTCATGGCAAGGGTCGGAAAGGGGGATGAGCAAGCGCTTAATCTGCTTTACGATCGCTATAGCCAGAAACTCCTGAATTACTTTTTTCGGATGCTGAATTATGACGAGGCACGGGCGCAGGATTTGTTGCAGGATCTGTTTGTCAAGCTGATTGAAAAACCCCACCTGTTTGATGCTGGAAGAAAGTTCAGTACATGGGTATTTGCCATCGCGTCAAATATGATCAAGAACGAGTATCGACGTCGGCAGGTACGCAGCGTGATGACCTATCCGGAGGATATGAACGGGTTGGAAGTGCCACATGCAGAAGATAGTGGGGAAGAATGGCTAGATCTACAGCAGTTTGGGGCGGTACTGGAAGACGAGATGCAGCGGCTGAGTGAAAATCACCGCGAAGTTTTTATTCTGCGTTATCAGGAAGATATGTCGATCAGGGAAATTGCCGAAGTAATGACCTGTTCGGAGGGGACGGTAAAATCCCGGCTGTTTTATGCCCTGCGAAAACTCTCAAAAGGGCTAAAAACCTTTGACCCTCACGCTGGGTAAGCGTCGTTCATTTGTAACCAGAAGCCAAGAAGCTATGCCAAGTACGAAGGAAATATGGAATCAGAACCTGGAGGAGCTCATCCGGCAAAAGCCTTTTGAGATGCTTTCAGTGGAGGAGCGGGCATCTGTATTGATAGAATTGGAGGCAGATGAATATCGTCGCCTCCGCGAAACGGCCCTCATGGCCTCCCGGTACCTGGAACGTCCCATCGCCTCACCACACCCTCGCCCGGAGATCAGGACCGAGCTACATCAGCGTCTCAAAAAGCGTCGTTCGCTGGGACGGCGCATCGGAAAGGTACTGGACCACCGGATGCCGGTGTGGCAGGTGGCCGCAGCTGCAGTGGTACTGGTGCTTATGATCCAATTAGGGGGGAAGTCCCGCTTCTCTGGGGCTGGAGCGGCTAATGGACCTCTTTTCGCTGACTCTACCCTGCATGACAGTGCGGTACAGCCCGTCTGGGATCCGGAAGGGGATACCTCATTTTTCCAGCAGGGAAAAACTGATACGCTGTAGCATGCAATCAATCCTTTAGCTGGACTTTATTCAAAATGCTTTTCCAATTGCAGTGTCGCCTTCAGCGGGACTTACTTCTTTTTCAAAAGAAGTAAGCAAGAAAAGTTCGGCATTTCAGGCTGCCCCTCAAGCCGCCCCGAGCGCCAAATGCCGGGCCAACGCCACCCCAGGCTTGCTTTAGATCTCTTTGTACAATATTGATTGCTGAAAGTAGTTCAAGAATTAACCAACATCCACATAAAACCCTGATGTTGGTTAATTGCTGATGGTCAATTTGCAGGTAATAGGAAGGGATTTTTCCCATTTAAAAATGGATAAAGACCAGTTTGGGCCGATAAGGGAAAATCCAAACATATGAGCCTCTTAGGCCTGGCAGGCTTAATCTTCTGACAAAACCCTAACTTCATGCACCTCGCACAGCGATGAGTCCCGCATAAAGTGAAATAACTTGAACGTATAATCTCCCGCCTGTGGCAATTCAAGCTGCGGGCGGGAGTTTATATTCCATCGGACGGTGCCACCTGAGATCGGTGCCAGCCATTCTCCTTCTTTGGTCAGCAATTCCTCTTCTATCAGATATTCCCGGGGCTGATCGAGACCGGGCCCCATGCACAGCACCTTCAGGAACAGATTCTGGGTGCGAAACTCCGTGCCCAACTCGAGCTCAACTGCAGGGAAGGTAGCTCCCTTTTCCAGTGTCTGGGTCCAGGTCAGGGTATCTGCCAGGGGCCAGCAACCGTCTTCAAGCTCAAGATGAGCCAAACGGTCCTGGCTGGTACAGCCAGCCAGGCTTAGCAGAAGCAGAGGGATCAGGTATCTCATGAGCTTTTATCGGAGGAGTTGTTGGGGTTCTGTTTTTTATTTCCGGACCGATTTCTTCCGCCACGGCCTCTGCCTTTAGGCCTGCGGTTTTTCTGGTTTGAATTACGGCCCCCATTGTTGTTTTGGCCGCCCTCGTTATTCTGAGGAGGATTGCCCCCCTGATTTTCCTGGGGCTTCTGATCTTTGCTTTGTCCCCTTCCCTGATTTCTGGGTCGGGAATTCTGTTTTTGATTTTTGTTCTTGGGCTTCTTGTTGCCACCTCTTCGGCGCTTGTTACGCGGCTCTTTAGGGGGGAGTTCCGTCCCGACAACATCCACAAAATCCAGGGAATCAAGGCGGTTTTGTTCCTCGTCATCCGAAGTCTGTGGTATGGCCCTGTCCGCTAGCTGTACATCCGGCTTTTCTCCCTTTGCATTGAGTTCAGCTATCTCCTTGACCTCGGAAACATCAAGGGGATGCCAGGTGGTTTCATTGGCATAGCTAAACCACATCCGGCGTTTGAAGATGTCGGTTTTCTGGAGAAAAGCCCTGCCTTTAGCGGTATCAATTTTTTCTATCTGGGGGAAATCCTGTAGGGCATCGAGGTAGGAATCCAGCTCAAAATTGAGGCAGCACTTCAACCGACCACACAGGCCGGAAATCTTCATGGGATTCAGCGACAGGTTTTGATATCGGGCAGCCGAGGTACTCACTGTTTTGAACTCGGTGAGCCATGTCGAGCAGCAGAGTTCACGGCCACAGGAACCAATGCCTCCAACCAGACCTGCTTCATGGCGCAGGCCTATCTGTTTCATTTCCACCCGGATTTTGAATTCGCGGGCTAGTATCTTGATCAGCTCGCGAAAGTCCACCCGATGGTCCGCGATGTAGTAAAAGGTCGCTTTGGCATTGTCTCCCTGGTATTCGACATCGCTGAGCTTCATGTCGAGATTCAGTTCTCCGATGATCTCACGACCCCTGACGAGGGTTTCCTTCTCCCGGTCCCGAACCAGATCCAGCAGTTCCAGGTCTTTTTCGTTGGCCTTTCGGTAAATGCGGGGAATATCTTTCAGCGATTTCCGATAGCCCTTCTTTTTCATCTGCAACTCGGCACTCACTCCTCCGAGGGAAAGAGAGCCGATGTCATAGCCACGGTCGCTTTCTACCACGACCATATCTCCGATGTATAGCCTCAGTCCATTAACATTTCTGAAGAAGCCCTTCCGTGTATTTTTGAACCGAATTTCGTAAATGTTATCAACCTCTGTCTGGCCCGGAGCCAGCATATTGTTAAGCCAATCAAAGGCGTTGAGTTTGTTGCATCCTCCTGTGGAGCATCCTCCGTTGCGGCCGCAGCCTGCCGGTGAGCACCCACCACTGCCACAAGATCCACATCCCATAGTGTAGGTGTATTATGTCAATAGCCAGACATAAACATTTGTATGCCAGCTAGTTAAAAGAAAAAATGCAAGAGAGATGGGATTGTATGCGGAAACGTCTCTCCAGTTTTACTCTGGAGATTGATATTTCGGCAAGGAAGCCTGCAGGATAAAAAGGATATCTATGCAAAGGGGAAGTTCCCCAGGGTTACTTACGTCCAGCGAGGCGTTTGTATCATCACGCCCACTCTCTGTCATTGGCCTGAAAGACCAGGTACTTGTTTGGTGAAAAAAGAACGAAGTACATATATCAGGGCCAACCTGCTATATGATTATACTCATCATAAATCTAGTGGATTGTAGGGAAACATCAAACCATAAGGACTGGCAGGCAGAATTTTAGCGACAAAAAAAATCGCAACCCTGAAAACCAGGGCTGCGAAATCAATAGTCTTAACCATTGACCCGGAAATAGCAGGATCAACTAGTGGGATAAGTTCGAAGTATCCCGCACGGCGGGATTTCGCTGTGCTCAACTGAGTCGCTAGTTCGTAGTTGAAAATGCTGTTGGTCAGCATTTTAAACGAATTGCGAATGGGTAATTACTTAATTCAGAAGTAACTAGTCCAGGTCGGGTTGTGGGGTCATGCGGAGATAGGGTTTCACGGTCTTGAAGCCCTTTGGAAACTTCTCCTTGGCCACTTCATCCGAGATGGAAGGAGAGATGACCACGTCCTGGCCGTGCTCCCAGTCTACAGGTGTTGCCACGCTGTGGTAGGCAGTCAACTGCAGCGAGTCGATGACACGCAGAATCTCGAAGAAGTTGCGACCGGTGCTCGGGGGGTAAGTCAGGGTCAGCTTGATTTTTTTATCCGGACCGATGACGAAAACCGTCCGAACGGTAAACTTCTGGTCCGCGTTGGGGTGGATCATGTCGTACAGTTCAGCGACGTTGCGGTTGTCATCCGCCACGATGGGAAAGTTCATCTTGACTCCCTGGGTCTCCTCAATATCCTTGATCCACTCATGATGGTCTTCCAGAGGATCTACCGAGACGGCCATCACCTTCACATTGCGCTTCTCGAACTCTCCTTTGAGAGCAGCGGTGCGCCCCAGCTCAGTAGTACATACCGGAGTGAAGTCTGCGGGGTGGGAGTAAAGTACTCCCCAACTGTCTCCTAACCATTCATGGAAGTTGATGTCGCCTTCTGTGGTTTTCGCGGTGAAATTTGGAGCGGTGTCTCCTAATCGTAATGACATAGTAACATTGTTTGTGGGTGAAAAACTTGTTCTATACCCAACGTTCCAAAATATCTGGCCGATAGTCAATCCCTTGGAGCACTTATCTTGAGTTTAGGCAGTTTGAAGACAGTCAGCGAGGCTTTGCATATCCATTTTCTCACGCAGGCGCTTGATGGCCCGGTACATATGCCCTGTCACCTTGCGAAAGCTCCAGTCAAGGGTCTGGGCTATTTCTTCATAGGTACGCCCTTCCAGGTAATGCATTCGGACACAGGTCGCTTCTTCAGATCGCAGGATGCTGAATGCTTCTTTCACCAGCATTTGCTGATCCAAGGCGTCATCCTTTGCCGCCTCAGAAAAGGCACTGTGGTGGCGTTGATAGGTACAGTAGTTTTGGTGAGTGGACTGATGGCGTTGCCGGTCAATGAGCCAGTTGCGGGTGGTGGTACATAGCCAGCTTTTCATGCTGCCCCTTACTTCGAGTTTCATGAGCTTCTCGGAAAGGAGAATCAGCAATTCGTGGTTCACATCCTCGAGGGAAAGGTCAGTGGCATTGTAGCGATAGTAAATGGATGCGATCGGGGACTCATATCGACCGATAAGTTGTTGAACGAACTGCACCTCTCCAGTTTGCTGGTACTGATCGACCAGCATCCTGTCATCAACCTGACTCCCTTTCAAACCGATGCGAGGAGAAATGAGCAGGGTAGCACTGAGGGATACAGTTAGGATTCCTTTCGTTTCGCTTAGTTCATATTGGAGAAAAATAGCGACCAGAACCAGAAAACCAGCGGTAAGTAGTGTTTTGTAGCAAGACATGACCAAATGGGTTAGGTGTGAGACTATTTTGTTTGCTGAAGGTTGGGGTGTCAGCTTATAGTCTCAAGGTGCATGTCTTGATCCGCTCCGATATGAGAGATCTGGGCAAATGTCAGGATATAAGGCCCAGTCTATATGTACTTGAACTAGGGAAAATGTGTCGGAAAAATGTGCAAGTGGCTGATTATCAGCTGGGAAAATGCGCCATATTTCTTTTGCCTACTTCCCGGTTAAAATTACTGGTCGAAGAAATTTCCTCCGTTTTCCTGCTACCTGATTCGGACAGAGGCCATACCAGTCAACAGGGCAGTGACATCAATCGGCTTTGGATAAAAGCGATCAAAGCCTGCGGTGAGAAACGTAGTCTCATCTTCAGCCCGGGCATAGGAGGTCAGGGCAAAAAATGGTACTCCAGCGTAGTTGGAGAACTCCTGTTTGATCATGTACATCAATTCGGTCCCGGAAATTTGGGTTTCCCCGAGGTTGATGTCCATCAGGACAAGGTCATAGGGTGCTTCGTCAGATACAAAGTTTAGCGCACTATTTGGATCACTGGCTACGGTGACCTGATGCCCATGCTTGTCTAATGCCCGATCTATAATCATGGCATTTATTTCGTTGTCTTCAACATAAAGTATTCTCATCGCCCCGTGGTTTGTTGTAAGTCTTTCAATGTATAGAATATGGCAAAGACTTATTAACCAGAAATCGGGTGATTTCTTACAATATAAGAATCGTCATATATGTTCGTCGTCCAAATTGTAGTCCCTCGAACATCTGCTCAATGGACAACTTTTCGCAGCGGGAGACGAATGATGAATTCCGCTCCCTTACCCTTTTCACTTTTGACCTGGATGGTGCCGCCCAGTAGGTTGACATAGCGTTTGGCGACTGCGAGTCCTATGCCTCCTCCTTCGTATGAGCGTGCATGGCCCCGGCTTAACTGGGAGAAGGCTTCAAAAATTTCCTCAAACTTTTCTGGCGATATGCCTATCCCGGTATCTGCCACAATCACATTGACATAGCTGGCCTTTTCGGGCTTATCGACGATCTCCAACCTGGTCGAAATGGAGCCGGAATCAGTAAATTTAACGGCATTTCCTACAATGTTTTCCAGGATCATATTCAGCATATTCTCATCTCCCCAGATGTAGTATTGAGTGCGGGTGTACAGACTGGGAAGGTTGATGCCTTTACTTTTGGCTGAGGGCTGCCAGTACTTCACACAATCGGCGAGTACCTTGCCCAGGTTGATCTCTCTGAAGTTGAATTGCTTGGCTTCCGCCTCCAGGATTGCCAGTTCCAGAATGCCAGTCAGGATGTGGAGGAGGCGCTTGCCGCTGAATTCAATGTCCTGAATGTACTTATGGATATCTTCCAGGTTCTCTTCTTCCCGGGCCAGGAAGGCCAGACCGAGAATCCCATTGAGAGGGGTTCTGATTTCATGGCTCATGTTGGCCATGAAGTTACTCTTGAGTCGAGCGAGTTCCTCTGCCTGATCTTTTGCCTTGATCATGTTTTGCTCTGCGATGATGTTCCGTGTATCATCCCAGTTGATTCCCACCATTCTCACAGACTGATCGATAGGATCATAGTGTGAATTGGCAACGACTCTGATGTATCGGGTTTCACCATTCTTGGTAATGCGGAACGTTGACGAAAAGGCTTCCTGTCGGAGAGCAGATTGCTGGATGGTTTGTTCGATAGCAGGTAGGTCCTCCTGTACAATCGTTTTGCGCCAGTCTTCATACTCCCCCGAAAACTCCTCCCGGTCCACACCAAATATCTGGAACATCTGCGGGTTCCAGATTAGTTTACCCGTTCCGGTATCCCATTCCCAGACTCCAATGCTCGCCGATTCGGTAGCCATTTGGAGACGTTCACTCAACGCCACCAGTTTGGTTTCTGCTTCCTGCAGATGGGCGATCGTCTCCTCTGTTTCCCTTTCTTTCTGCTTTTCCCGTTCTTTTGCCAGGATGATCTGGTCATTTAATGCCTTCTCCTTTTTTAAAATAAACCGGAGCGTCGCACCTACCCGTCTGATGGCCATCCCAATAGGATCCGAAGCCATGACAGGCAACACAAGGCAGGCTGTCTGCAGGATTAGTCCCCCCTGCTGGGAAAGTCCTCTCTCTTCTTCAACAGACAATAAGGGCAGATCTGAAAGGGTGATGCCTATTAGATCCTGTTGATATTGTTCACTCAGAGTCTGGAGAAAGTTTAAAGGGGTCTCTCCTTCCTGTAATTCTGCCACCAGGCTTGTCCGATATTCCGGATCCGCTAGCAGGGTCCCTACGGAATGAGAAACCACCTGCACCCGGTTTTGCACCCAGTGAATATCCAGATTCAGGGTAAGGATTAACTCCGAAATCGCTTCCTGCTGCTTTTGACTCAGGTCCAGAAATCCTCCCACGATCAGGGCTCCCTGAAAAAAGGTTCCCTGCAATTCCCTTAACAGTGAGATCAGGCTCTCTTCCTGCCCCCTATCTACCCAAATAGCAATGGCTGTAGAATTGTCTCTACCATGGGCTTTTGGTATTTCTGAAGGGTTTTTCATGAAGGTATTGACTTGGGTGCTGCTGGGGAGGGGGGGATTATGGCACGGATTTATGGGGAAGAAGGCTGGATTTGGATGAAGTCGGACTAATTTTGACCCAACATAATTCATCAGTAGGTATCAAGGGCAACGGCTAATTTAGTGAAGATCTTCATAGGTACTTTCTTAATAGGCCAAAAAGGTGTGAAAGTGGGTATATTGAATAATTTTTTGGTTAGTGACTTTGGGCCCTAAATCATTTAAGCACCGATTTTCTTAAATTACAAAATTATAAATGAATAAATGGACAAGTCGATCGCAATTCTAATTACCCTTTTTTGTACCTGGGGTAATGCTGCATTTGGGCAGGAAATCCTTACCCAGCCTACAATTGAGGTGGGAGGAGGAACAACACAATGGCGGGGATATGACTCCGGAATAGGGGAAGGAAACAGCATACTGAGTTTGGGCGTAGGAATGTGGCGATTCGCACCAGGTAACCTGGAGTGGTCTATGTCTCTGAAATACAATCGTCTGAGCAGCAGTATCATGGGATATGAAGGACTTAACCTGGAGCCTGCAGAAATTTCCTGGACAGGACAGCGATTGCATTGGACGACGCTCGCGACCTATTTTATTTCCAAATCCAGCTTCGGCATCCAGGCTGGCGGGTTTCTGGGTCTGGGGCTAAGTGGTACCCTGCAGGATGATTTCTATCTGGATGAAGACGGTACGATCCCCCTGAACGCGATCACCCAGCCCCGTGATTTTAGCTACGGACCAGTGGTTGGCATCACCGGAGGGGTAAAGCCTTTTCAGGTCTACCTACGCTACCTGTGGGACCTGAAAGACTACCTGCCCGTCGCCGGGCTGGAGCTCAGGCGTTCTTACTGGAATCTCGGAGTCACCTTTGTGATTCCCGGGGTGGAGATCTATTGAGGACGTGAGTTTTGAGTTTCTGGGCTTCAATTTCAATTGGAACAAGCAGCCTAAAGCAAACCTGGGGCGGCTTGTGGGATTGCCTATTTTTTTTGTAGGGGAGAAAGTAGCACTTTAAGCATTCTGATTCCTCCCTCTTTCGCACAAGCCTCTCCCTCCAAAGGGAGATACCCCAATGGCACAAGTTTTAAGGTCCAGTGTTTCTTTTTGTCAAAGGAACTATAAAGCAAGCCTGGGGCGGCGCTGGCCCGGCATTTGGCGCTCGGGGCGGCTTGTGGGCTGCCTGAAATGCCGAAGTTTTTTGGCCTACCTTTTTTTGTAGGGTAGCAAATGGAAGAATAATACGCCGCTATTATTCTCACGCAGATCGAAGATGCCGCCTAGCGGTAGGCGCAAGGACGCAGAGAGAAACCTGCCGGTTATCAAAGCCCCTTCAAAAAGAG
>CAYFIR010000123.1:0-20022 GCA_964343195.1 uncultured Bacteroidia bacterium
GCTCTCCTAAAAAAGAAAGGAGGCATCCCGACGAGTCGGGACGGAATTCCAGGCTGCCCCACAAGCCGCCCCAGGCTTGGTTTTGTCTGCTTGTTCCAATTGGAATTGAAGCCCAGAAACTCAAAACTCACGTTCGAAATAAGCAATTACTCATTCAAAATCCACATAAAACACTAACCAACAGCACTTTCAACCACGTTGAGCGCAGCGAAATCCTGCAGAACGGGAAACTATCGACTCCAAACTTCGAACTTATTCCACTAGTCATTCGCTGGCCACCCGGAACATTTTGCCGCTATCGGTGATGGCATATAGCGCGCCATCGCTGCCTTCCAGCACATCGCGAAAGCGCTCGTTTTTGTCTTCCAGCAGGCGTTCTTCGCCTACGACTTTGTTATCCTCTATGACCAATCGCACGATGTGTTGACTACTCAATCCCCCCAGGAAGAGGTTGTTTGCCCACTCGCTGATCATGCTGCCGGAGTAAAAGGTAATGCCGCTGGGTGAAACCACAGGGTCCCAATAATAAACGGGTTGCTCCATTCCTTCTGCCTGGGTAATGCCCTCACCGATGGGGTCTCCACCATATTCTATCCCGTAAGAAATCTCAGGCCAGCCATAGTCTTTTCCGGGCTTGATGAGGTTGACTTCGTCTCCTCCCCTTGGCCCAAATTCTGCTTCCCATAGCTCTCCTGTCAACGGGTGTGTAGCAAGTCCCTGTACATTTCGGTGGCCATACGAATAAATCTCAGGCAGCACATCAGCCTGACCGATAAAAGGGTTTCCATCAGCTGGGTCTCCATCAGTGGTGATGCGCAATACTTTTCCCAATGCGGCGTCGAGTTGCTGGGCTTCCGGGCGAGATCGAATATCGGAACGCTCGCCTGTGCTCACAAACAGATTTCCACTGCCATCCCACTCCAAACGTGAGCCATAGTGCAAAAAGCTGTTGAACTCGGGAAGCGCGGTATAAATCACCTGAGCATTTTCAATGGTAGCTTCATCATCTGAGAGCCTGCCTTTGGCTACAGCAGTAGCAGTTCCGTTGCTTCCGTCCTGGGAGAAGGACCAATAGGCCATCCTGTTTTGTGTAAAATCAGGGTCCACTGCCACATCCAACAAACCTCCCTGTGCAGAGCTGTTGACAGGAGGCAGGCCCGTAATGGCATCGCTCACCTCTCCCGCCTGTGACACAATGCGCATGGTGCCGCCGTTTTCTGTTACCAGTATTCGGCCATCTGGCAGGTTAACCATGCCCCAGGGACTGGATAAACCACTGGTGATTTCGGTGACCGTGTAGCTTGTTTCGGTAGCGACGCCAGCCACTCTGGTTTGTCCATCGAAAGCTGGCCTGTAATCGGTATTCGGTGAG
Source organism: uncultured Bacteroidia bacterium (assembly GCA_964343195.1). Classification (GTDB taxonomy): domain Bacteria; phylum Bacteroidota; class Bacteroidia; order J057; family J057; genus CAYVAP01. The sequence continues at coordinate 1,373 of CAYFIR010000123.1, forward strand.
AGGGTCTCGACTGGCGGTAAGACGCTGCCGGATTCGCTACCCGATGGGTTTTCTACGGTTCCTTTGTTACTCGTCGAACAGGAAACAAGGCCAATCATGACCGCAAGGCCAACAGCAATGGAAGCAATATTTTTCATATGGGATTGATAGTTCTTGAGGGTATGTAGTGATAAAAGCAAAGCGAACCTGATTGTTTGATCATACTCCAGAAATCTGGTGTACTTACCAACCTGCGTAAAAGGTAGCAACATTTCCCCAAAATAGATTTATCCCGGCAAGACCTGGATAGTTGCTTCCCTCTTCAGAAAACCTCTATTTCAGGATGGACGCTTTCTCCCAAGATTTTAGCGCTCTCCGCGATGTTCCTCCCAGAAAAACGGCGGCCCCTCCTGGGAAATCCATGTGGGGGGCTGTCCTTCCTTCAGTAGCAAGCGATAGCTCACCCATGGCTCCTTCTCCGCGCTATCGGATAGCTGACTCCATCCCCAGCGGAGGTCATACCAGATAAGGGTATCTCCACGGGTTTCCACGTTGTAGTAGCGATGAGTTGCTTCCTGCATGCGATCCTCGAGATAGTGAGAAAAGCCATAGGGCGGCAGGCTGTGTTCCTTGGGTAAATATTGCAGCAAAAATCGACCATCCAGCCCATTCAGTAGCGAATAATACCCCACCTGATAGCTGTAGCCCTCTTCTCCTATTCCATACCAGTACAGGTTACTGCCCCAGATCGGATAAACTTCATAGCGAAGGGGTCGGTGGCCAGCCTCCTGACAACTATTCGCAAACACCGACCGGACGGTTTGCCAATTGGTAAACGCCACGATCATGTACAAACCAAAGAGGGTAAGGCCTATCCCCGACCAAAGGCTCCGGCGTCGATGATGCGATGGCAGGCGCAGGGACAGGGACAAAAAGAGGATCAGGATGAGGGTAAGCAGTACATCAAAGGAGGCGATCATGTTGAGCGAAACCCGATACTTCCAGAAGGGGTAGAAAAACTGAATCCCCAGGGTAGTGGATGCATCCAGCCCCAAATGAAACACCCAGATCCACGCAAATACTTTCCACCAGTCTCGTTTTCGCAAATCGGGAAAACGGGATCGACTCCAGCCACGAGCCAGAAAACTCAGCAGAACCGGAATCAATATCAGCCCCCAAACCGAGTGCAGGAGCCCTCTTCTCTCAAGTAGAAAGGTAAACTCTCCGTAGATCGGGCGAATCAGGTACTCCAGCTCCGGCAACAGCCCGGCTACGGCTCCCCAAATGGCCGCTCGATAGCCCATTCTTTGCCCCAGGGCCAATTCGCTTATCAGGGCTCCCAGTGCCGCATGTGTGATGACTTCCATTTAGGAGAATGAGTTGTCAGTTGATTTTCTCCAGGATAACCAACTTTCATTTTCGCTCAGAGTTCACAGAATCGGAGGAAAAACGAGGGGGTATGGGGTATGGGGTATATGAGGATATGGAGGCAAATCGCTGCCTAAGGGCCTTCATACCTCCATTTCCTCCATACCTCTCTTATCGTTATTTTTGGACTCCTACTTACCGTATTTCCATATACCTTTCTCCCCTCTTCCTCGCTGTCCTCACATCACCACAATGGAGGCAACCTCCATGTCAGCAGGAATCATCTCCGGTGTCAGGGTGCCGTCGGTACGGGTAGAAAGCTCCGGGGTAGACTCGATGAAGTTGAAAAACAGCGGCAGCCCCTGTACCTGTACCACCACCGCCTTATATTCCGGAATGGCATCGACATACATCGTAGAGTCCGCGAAGGTTTCCCGCAATTCCCCAAATGTGCTGCCGACTTTCAGCCCCTGGGCTGTTTCAAAGGCTGGCGACTTGACCTGAATGCGGTTTACAGTCGACGCATCCACCTTTTCCTGGGTGATGTCTCGATCATCGATGAATTCGCCCTCGATAATCACCTCTCCATCCTCAAACTCAAGGGTTCTCACGATCCAGATGTAGCCATTGCCACTGGCCAGGGTGTCGCGGACTTTCCCCGCATCAAACAATTCCTGGGGCCCTACCTGAGCCAGAAAATCCCCCAGCCGGACAAAGTTCAGTCCTTCGGTACAGATAATGGTAGCATCCTCACAGGGATCTGGTTCTGCCACGGCGCCGTCCAGGCTGTCCGTAGCATTCGCGTTATCACCAGTAGCATCAGTCGCATCGCTACAGGCCCAGAGGGTCATGGCTACAAGGGCGAGAACAAGGAAGGATTGGAACCAGTTTATGTGCATGAAACGTTTAAGTCAAATCGGGTGAATTGGTGCCCCCAAGATACACAAAACCTGATAGTGGAAGATCTTTTGTAGAAATAGAAAAGACCCAAACGCCGATAAGCATCAGTGCTTCCAGCATGAAATAACCAACCAATTTAGGAGCCAGCAACAGCCTGACATGACAGGCAGAAGTTCTTCTTACGAACTACGTTGAGCGTAACGAAATCCCGCGAAGCGGGAAATTCCCAATCCTGCAAATTCCCCCACTAGCTCGCACGGCCACGCATGCGTCCCTGATCTGTCAACACCTGGTTCACGCGATCAAGCAATTCCGTCATCCCAATGGGTTTCGTAATGAAATCGGTCACACCAGCGGCCAGAGCCTGACGTTCCGCGAGGCTTTCGGTCCGGCAGGTAAACATGATAAATGGCAGATCCGCCATATCAATCGATCCCTTGAGCCTTTTACAGAGTGACAGCCCATCCATTTCTGGCATCATCCAGTCACAAAGCACCAGATCAGGACGCTCCTTTCGGATATGATCCATGGCAGGCAGAGCCCTGTTAAAGCTCACCACTTCATAGCCCTTTCGCTGAAAGTTATAGGCCAACAATTCGAGCAGATCCTCCTCATCATCGACGATCACCAGTTTGGCTAAGCTCATGGATACCTGTTTTGAAATCCCATTAATTCAGTATGTAAAGCTATCTTCACATCATGTGCCAGTAGTTAAGCTGGAATTAAGGATTTGTTAATAGGGTCAGGTTTCCTGTAATATTTTCGCCCGTTTGAAAACCAAAACCCCTTATTCAGATGGACTTAACCTGAATAAGGGGATTGAAAATATCCTAAAAGGGTGTTAGATAGGATGCCAATAAGTCTATTTACTGACTACTGCTTTTCATATGGCATCAAAATAGTACATCAGCCCGGTGGAAGCACGCCAAACCGGATCTCCATAATCGCCTCCCAGGGCAATTGTCGCAGCGCTATTCCAAGACAGGGACCTTCCCAGGCGCAGATTCAGCCCAGCAGTTCCTGTGTAGTAATTCAACAGGGTTTCGGTGCCATCTGCGGCGGTGAGGTATTGCTCGCCACGTCCGGCACTCAGCCGCAGCCGCTCGCGCAGCAGGATTCCGGCCTCTACTTCACGATAGCGGTTATCTACCGGATCATCAGTGGTGGCATCAGACCTTCCCAGAATATTGAGTTGGCGCTCCAGGCTTTGAGCAGAAGGAAGTCCTAAAGTCCCCCACACCCCAATTACATTGGCGCGGCGGCGGTCGCGGTCAAAGCGCAGGCCGATCATTCCATTTAGCTGTCCACCGATTTGATCCTGGGCAAATGTAGAAGGAGCTTCGTCGGTGCGTGCTACCCAGTACTGGGCAGAGCCTCCCAGTTCTCCGTAAACCAGTCCACCACGGGAGCAGCGGGATCGGGATGGGGAACAGTCCTGGGCTGACATTCCCAGGGGAATCAACGTTAACAAGGCTAATATCAGGGTTGAGAATCGCATGATGGGAAAAATATTATTTGGAGTAACCAGAGTCCAGGGGAGCTCTGTTACTTCAATGACCCCAACTCTCCAAAGGAGTTGCATGTGACTGCCCGACTTTTTCCGGGCTAAAGAAAACCTCAGATGAGAGGCCCGCCCATCCCCACTACCCTTCGAGGTCATAGCCGATGGCTTTCATCAGATCATGATCCAGCACCTGAGAAAATCCAGCCATTTCGGCTTCTGAAAGGCGACTGATGAACTCCTCGGTGAGATAATAGGCCCGACGATCCTTGTTCCAGTGCTTGCTATTGCGCACCCGCTTAACATCAAAATACTGCCCTTCCTTGCCCGATACCAGATGACGCAGGTCTTTCTTTCGCGACAACCCAAACTGCTGTTGCAGATCGCTCAGTACGCGATCACGATCCGATAGCAGGTCCTCGTATTTGAAGAAAAAGATCCGCTGTGGCTCTTCCTGCGCAAACTGGAACCACTTGCGGTAGAAGTGGTTGTAGTCTTCTACATACTGAGGCTGAAAATCTGCCTCGGGGTTAAAGGAAGCCCAGTTGATCTCTCTGGCCATGCGCGTAAGGCTCAGGTACCAGCTATATGGATGCTTGATGACGACTACGTAGCGCAGCTCTGGCTTTCCGACCAGTTCCTGAGCAGCCTGGTCAAATGCCTGGAATGTGGCGAATTTCAAGTCATTTTCATATAGCTCCTCTGGCACCACAGACTTGTCGTCGTAGAGTCGAAAGTGCTTATGGGTAGGCAGTCGCCGCTCTTTACCATTATAGAATTCTACCTCTGCAAAATTCTTCAACACGATTTCCTTGAGGTAGTTGGTGCCAGAACGCTGCAAGCCGTACTGGAGGATGTCCATATTCGCCAATTTTTGATGCTTTGAGGTGCCAAAGCTACGGTTTTCCTGACTCTCTGGAGAGCAGCCCATCCCTTTTGTTCAAAAACACACCAGTTATCAGCTCAGGGGTTGCACCTGCGGACTCCCGGCTATTACACCCCCACCACTATACTACGTCGTTCCAGCAGCACATTGTCATGCCATTGCCCGTCTCGCTGAGCGATCCGCTCCCGATAGCCGATTATCCGAAATCCCATTTTCTGATGCAGGGCAATGCTGGCCTTGTTTTGAGGAAAAACAGCCGCATTCAGCGTCCAGATGCCGTTTGCCTCACTTGCTTCAATTAATTTTCCCAATAGCCTTTGCCCTACTCCTTTTCCCCTCGAATCTCCCCCGACATACACGCTCACTTCAGCAACTCCCTGGTACACACAGCGATCGGTTACACGGCTGAGGGCGACCCAGCCCAGCACTTTCCCAGCTTCTTCAGCTACGAATCTCCCAAATGGCAAATGCCCCGCATCCCATTTTCCCCAGGTGGGAGGACCCGTCTCAAAGGTCGCAATGCCCGTTGCGATGCCCTCGGCATAGATTTCCCGGACACTCTCCCAGTCCAGAGGTGTCATGGCCCGAATGGCAAAATCTGTCATCATCAGGCTATTAATAGTTCGGCGGTACGGCTCATAACCCAGTTCATCTCAGCAGCGATCTGCTGACAACGCTCTGCATACGCAGCCTGCTCTCTGGGCGTATCGTCAAAGGCTTTGGGATCAAGGTACATGATGGGAAATCGGCCATCGGCTCCCAGTACGACCGGGCAGGCTTCATTGGCTGAATCACAGGTCATGATGGCTCCGAATTCCTGCTGCGGATTTGCAGGGTCGGAATACACCTTGGACCAGGCTTCCATTCCCTCATGGTCCGATCCATAAGCAATGCGGTAATGGGGATTGGGGCTTTCGTCTAGCTGGGAAATGTTGAATCCGGCCTGACGCAGAGCCCGAATGGTGCGGGGATTGGCAGCGGTGGCTTCAGTCCCACCGGAATAGGTGCTGATTCCGTCCAGGCCATACGCTACAGCCAAGGTCTGGGCCCAAACCTGCCCCATGTGGCTGCGGCGGGAATTGTGGGTACAGATGAAGTTGAGGGCAGCAGAACCGGTGGATTTTAGCTTTCCAGCCAGATATTCGGCCAGACGCTCCAGTTCTGGCATGCGATCTTCGGGCACTTCTACCTGGGGAATCTGATGCAGGTATTCCTGTAATTCCGGAAAAAAAATTGTGGTATTAATGGGCATTTTGAGGGTGGATTGGGGTGATGATATGGGAGTGGAGTTTAACTACGTGTCAGCAACATCCTCCACCAGGGGTACATCCCTCTGATACAGCCTGAGTCTGGGGCCGTGGCAGGCAAACGTCTTTCGCCAGACAATCTGTGAAGAGAGGTTCAAGCACAAATCCATTTTCAGCGGTCTGAATGCCATATCGGCCGATGGTTTCTCCCTGATACTCAACCTCTACGGGCAGGTCTGCCAGTCCCAGCGTCTTCTCTGAAAGCTCGATGATTTTGACCAGTTTGTCGGGACGCAGGCGATGGTCCACGTCACTGTCCTGCCAGAGCTGAAAGTTAATCATCTCCTCCTTTCGCACGGTACCTCCACAGTCGATAAAGTGGCGAGTAACCATGCCAACCTCAGTTACATGGAAGTGATGAGGAACTTCCTGACCAGCGGGAAGGGTAAATATCAATTGATCAAGTCCTGAAAGATGGGCTTTTACCTGTGACAGATTCATTTTTATTGTAGTTTTACGATGGAAATATTCAAAAAAATTTATTCGATACAGCAGCCCCCACCAGCATCTGTTGAGGTCGTCTGAAAAAATCTGGCAAGTAACTGCTCTGCGAGTGCCCAGCCATCGGGGTCGATGCAGTAGCAACTGCTCCGGGGGTCGATTACCCCCTTAATCAGGCCAACTTCCTTCAATACCTTTAGATGCTGCGATACAGTAGCCTGTGCGAGAGGCAGGACTTCTACTATGTCTCCACAATAGCAGGCCTGCTGCTGGTTGAGCACCTCCAGAATAGCAATTCGTGCAGGGTGTCCCAGAGCCTTTGCCAGACTGGCCAGTCGATTTTGAGTATCTGTGAAGTTTGGTTTCATATATTCATCGCAATTTTACGATGGAAAAATTGGGAATCCAAATTATTTCCGGATATACGGTCAGCTTCCTTCCGATAGCTTACGCGATCATTGTTTTTCTATCCGAATGCTACTTATTTTGCCCCTGCAAATTCATTCCCAACTACCGGCTGTTATATGAACGAGTCTACACTTACCCTTTTGGTTTTCACCGCCCTGCTAGCACCTCTTGCAGGTAGCCTCCTGAGCTTTTTCCTCAAAGGCAATTCGGTTCGGATGGTAGCTGTTGCAGCCTCTGTAGTTTCACTGCTAGCTGGTCTGGGACTGGTCCTCGGCCTCATGGGGGGTAGTACGGGAGCTCACGATATGCTCTTCTACTTCGAATCTGGCTGGTTCTCTACTCCCGGATGGGATGTGAAGCTGATGCTGGGGATTGATGGGGTATCAGGCTTAATGCTGTTGCTAACTGTTATCCTGTTCCCGCTCATTATTCTTTACCCTCAGAAAAAAGAAATTTCTCAACCAGCCCTTTATTATGGAATGCTTTTGCTGCTCGAAGTCGGGGTAATCGGATTCTTCCTGTCCCTCGATTTGCTGCTTTTCTATGTATTCTTTGAGCTGGTGCTCATCCCAACAGCATTCCTGATTGGTATTTGGGGTCATGAGGAGCGCCAAAAGGCCGCCCTCAAGTTTTTCCTCTATACCCTGGCAGGCTCTCTGATGATGCTGGTTGGCATCATTTACCTCGGCATCAATGCCCTGCCAGAGGGCGCTTCGCTGACTACTGATTACTTTGTCATCCGCGACTCCCTGCGCAGTGGTGAAGTTGGGGCCTTCGGTGCCACCGCACAGCGCTGGCTCTTCTGGGCCTTTGCCATCAGCTTTGCCATCAAGGTGCCACTGTTCCCGCTGCACACCTGGCAGGCGCTGACCTACTCACAAAGCAATACCAGTGGAGCCATCGTCCTGGCTGCGCTGATGTCCAAGATGGGGGCCTACGGTTTCATCCGCATGTGTCTCCCCCTATTCCCCGAAGTAAGCCTGGCGTACGCCCCGCTGTTTGGCCTGCTGGCGCTGGTCAGCATCCTCTACGGAGCCTATCTCGCCGTCGTGCAGACCGATATCAAGCGTCTGATTGCCTTTAGCTCACTCTCTCACCTGGGATTCATCGTCATGGGGATTTTTGCCATGACAGAAGAGGCGATGAGTGGAGCCATCCTGCAAATGTTTGCCCACGGATTTACGACCGCCGGACTGTTCTTCATCGCCGACATGATGATGCAGCGTCATCCTTCCCGTGAGATCGCTGATTTTCAGGGACTGGCCAAACAAGCCCCTACCCTGGCTTTTGTCTTCATGATCACCGTCATGGCCTCCGTAGGGCTTCCTGGACTGAGCGGATTCGTGGGAGAATTCATGATCCTGGTGGGGTCCTTTGACTCTGGTGCCATGACCGGCATCTACGCGGTGCTTGCTGCCATTGGGGTCATCCTGGCAGCGGTTTACCTGCTCAACATGTTCCGCAAGGTCATGTTTGGTCCTGATGCTGAATCCAAAGCGGTTTCCTTCAGCGACCTTAGCCGAGGCGAAGTGGCCATCATGCTGCCGCTGATTGTGCTGATGTTCTGGGTGGGTCTCTACGCCACTCCATTCCTTGATTCCATCAACCCAAGTGCAGACGGCCTGATACAGGACATGCAAATGGCTCTTGGCAGCCTGTCTGAAGGATTTGCCAAACTGGGTCTGCGATAGACGAAGCCCTGAAAACAATACAATAAAACTTAACGAAATCGCCCCCTCAGCTTATTGAGGGGGCGATTTCATTTGGTCTTGGGAGCAGAGAAGTAGGAGCTAACTTAGAGGCTCTTTGCAGGCGAGGGGCAACATGAAACTCCGACCTCAAGCAATAGTGCTCATTACACTTTTCCGCTCTGAAACATGTGGGTAAAGGTGTCACGTAGCAGTTGATGCTGCTCTTCACGCGAGGGAGGGTCCTGCCACACATTACTGAAATAATTGGCACCCTCCATGACCATGATGATGAGTTCCGAGGCTCGTTTGGGATCCTCTATATTGATGATGCCTGCCTCACTGGCAAATACCACCTCCTCTTGCAGACGTTCACGTACTCCCTGATACAGTTCCATGAACTGCTGTTTGATCTCATCATTGCGGAGAGCCAGCGTATACGCACTGTAAAAGACGGTACTGTTGATGAACAGGTCCCATTGGATTTTGGAAATCACATCAATGACATCATCCCAGCGCTCTGCTGGGTCAGCTACCTCTGAAAAATCCGGCAGGATCTGAGCTGCGTATATATCTACGACATATTCAATGAGCCCCAGGACCATGGCGTCCTTATTGGAAAAGTAGTGAACCAGCAGACTGGGATTGACATCCATTCGTTTGGCGATTTTCGCAAAAGAGGCTCCTTCAAATCCTTCATCAATGATCACATCATAGAAGTAGGACAGGATTTCCTTACGCCGATCGTCTGCTTTGCTTTTTCGACCCATATAAACTTAGATCCTTTTGAATCAGGGGCATTCACATCTCTTTTCCCAAGCGGGCATTAATCTACCTATTTTCCTCGTAAAATGGGTTGATTCCTTATAATAAAGAGTGAATTCAAATTACATCATCTCCCAAAAGCGTTCCGAACCGCCGTCATTTCAGCTCTAATCCCCGATATGCCCCAAAACTCATGAGCCTCACGTGACCCATAAGCGGCTTTGGGGTCAAAAGTAAAAATCGGTCCATATTTGGGGATCTTCCTGCGGCTCCATTTGGCCCCATCCCCAAATATTTACTAATATTAAGTTCACTAACACCTGTAACTAACCTCTCAGAAATGGCAAAAATCGTTGACATCGAAGGAATTGGCCCTGTGAATGGCGAAAAGCTGGGCAAGGCTGGAATCAAAACCGTGGCAGGCCTGCTTAAAGCATGTGCTACTCCCAAAGGACGTCGTGAAGTTGCTCAGGCTTCAGGAGTTGATGAAGGAAAGATTCTTGACTGGACCAATATGGCCGACCTATTCCGCATCAAAGGCATCAGCACTCAATATGCCGAGCTGCTCAAGGGTGCAGGGGTAGATACGGTAAAAGAGCTACGTACCCGTAACGCAGACAACCTCTATGCAAAGATCAAGGAGGTGAACGCAGAGAAGAAAATGGTTCGCCAGCTACCCAGCGCCAGTCAGGTAGCAGGTTTTGTAGAGGAAGCCAAAACTCTTGATCCGGTAATCACTTACTAGGACTTCCTGATAGGACATAATCCCCGAAGAGTAAAGAGGAGAGACCAGTGGTCTCTCCTCTTTTTATTTCCATATCCAGGGTTCAAGCCCTGTCCCTAACGGTCAGTAGGGTAAAAGGAAACATTGACTATGGCAGATTTACGGGTCATCAATCGCTCATTAAAGGCTCAAAACAGCGTTTATACATTACGATCAATCGTATTTTATCAGTTAGACACAATACGATGTTGCGTAGCTATTTAAAGTCCCACCTGCTACCTTTGAATCATAGAAAGTTAGACACCACGATCAAGGATTACCAATATGTATAACCTGAGAACCTGGAGTGTGATGACAGTTTTGTTTATTTCGTCATCCTTCCTATTTGCCCAGAATTCCCGAGACTTTGAATATCAGCGTACCTATCAGGACATCGCCAACCACGGAGAATATCCAATCCCAACCTGGGAAGAATCCAGATTGGTAGGAACCCAGGCAGATCAGTTAACCCTCATTCAGGTAGAACTCGCACAGTCTCTTGACATGCTACAGTCACAGGTTACAACCCTTGAGGTGATAATCTCAGAGCTCGAAGAGACCAATCAGTCCATAGAGAAAAGCCGAGTTACCTGGGCCAATCAACTGGAATTGCTAGTGGCAGAAAATGACGCTTTGCTGGAGTCAATGACAGGATTTGACCCAATCACAGAGGAAGTGGTAGCAGCCAACCGCGCACGAATGCAGGACCTTGAGCAGGCACTGAGAAGCAGCGCAGACGAACTCTCGCGAAATCAGCATAAAATTCAGCGTCACTGGTTGATCATCAACGATCACGAACGCAATATCCTCCGCCATGAAGAAATCATGAACGCCTGTCAGCAACTGATCGCCATGCAGGAGGACTGATTAACAAAATGTAGTTTTTAGGTTTTAGGGGTTGTGAGGCTGTCTCCAGATTGGAGGTGGCCTCCTTTTCATTTTGGGGCCAATGGATAAGATCCTCATTGACTGCTAACTTTGCCCTCATGGAAATACTAGAGGGAACGTGGCAGATAAGCGTTGATACAGGCGGCACCTTCACAGACTGTATGGCCACCGAGCCAAACGGAACACCCCATAGGCTAAAAGTGCTCAGCAATGGTGCACTAAGAGGCGAAGTCCTTGAGTGGTTCAGTGAGACCTCGGCGAGGATCAAGGTTCATTGGCCAGTGAATGCAGATATATTCCGAGGGTATTCCTTCCGACTTTTGGCACAGGACGATGTGACGGGGACAGTGGCTACCCTTGACCCAGTCGAGCAAATCCTGACCCTTACCCACCCCTGGAATGGTCCAGATACGGCCTCTGATTTTGAAATATTTGCAGGAGAAGAAGCACCAGTACTAGCAGCCAGGCTACTTACCCAAACCCAACTGGGGAAGGACTTCCCACAAATTGAGCTTCGACTCGGCTCTACCCGCGGCACCAACGCCCTTCTGGAGCGGAAAGGAGCCAGGGTTGCCCTGCTCATCACCAAAGGCCTAGAGGACCTGCTCCTTATCGGCGATCAAAGTCGCCCGGACCTGTTTGCTCTGGACATCAAGCGCCCCTCTCCTTTGTATCAGACCTCCATCCCCGTGAAGGAAAGACTGGATGCAAATGGGAAGGTGTTGCTTCCCCTCGAACAAGAAACAGTCGACAGGGTCATCAGCGAGGTGGAAAGGTCAGGCTGCACCAGTGTAGCCATTGCCCTGATGCACAGTTACCGAAACCCCGTACATGAACTACAGTTGAGCAAGGCACTCGAGGAGGCAGGTATCCCCTACATTTCCCTCTCACATGGCATGTCCTCAACGGCCAAATTCCTTCCCCGCACAGAAACCAGTGTGGTCAATGCCTATCTCTCTCCGATTATTCACCAATACCTCTCAGGCATCCAATCGTCTTTGAATCAGGCCCAGCTAAAGGTGATGAGCAGCGCCGGAGGCCTCATGGGGCTTTCCTCCTTTCTACCAAAAGACTCTTTACTAAGCGGGCCAGCAGGCGGGGTAGTAGGGGCGCGAGAAATGGCACAACGCTGCGGGTATGAAAAAATCCTGACGCTGGACATGGGGGGAACCAGCACAGATGTCGCTCGCTATGACAATGGATTTGACTATGTTTTTGAGACAAAAGTAGGCCCGGCACGTATCCTCAGCCCATCAGTAGCTGTCGAAACCGTCGCCGCCGGAGGAGGCTCCATTTGCCGCTTTGACGGATACAAGCTCACCGTGGGACCCGATAGCGCTGGCTCCAAACCAGGCCCCGCCTGCTATGGAGATGGGGGTCCGCTGACCATAACAGACGTCAATCTGTTACTTGACCGACTCGATCCCGGACAGATCAGCATTCCCCTGAGTAGGACACATGCGAGGGAGGCGCTGCAAAAGGAAATCCAGCATAGTGGGCTTTCCGCCGAGGAAGCCCTGGAGGGATGGCGACGCATCGCCGATGAAACCATGGCACAGGCTATCAGGCAAATATCTATTGGAAATGGCTACGACGCGACAGACTATGCCCTGCTGGCCTTTGGTGGGGCGGGAGGGCAACACGCCTGTTCGGTAGCAGAGCTACTGAATATCAGCCAGATCCTGATACCGCGAGACGCGGGTATCCTGAGTGCTGTGGGGCTCAGCCAGGCCACACTGGAGCGATTCAGCACCCGACAGGTTCTCAAGCCATGGGAAGAAATCAGCGCAACCATTGAGGAGGAATTTGCTCCACTGGAAGACCTGTCTCGAAAAGCCCTCCAGTCAGAAGGACTGGCAGAATCAGACATCCAGATCCACCAGCGACTGCTGTACCTTCGGTTCAGGGGGCAGGACCACAGCCTGGAGGTCCAATTTGATCCGGGCAAAAATCCAATGGAGGATTTCGAAACAACCTATCGACAGCTCTATGGCAACTGGATCAGCGACCAGGCCATCGAACTCGTTTCGATAAAGGTCATGGCGCGACAGAAAGGTTCTGCTGCAGCAGGCATAGGTGAGGCCACCTACACAACCTATCAACCCGCCCCCGCTCATTATATGGGGCAGCAGGCGGTGCATATCTGGAAAAACCTAAAACCGGGGGCCGCCATAACGGGGCCAGCGGTGCTGGCAGGTGCTCTGAGCACAACATTCATCAATTCCGGCTGGGAAGGCATAATCGATGAAGGGGGCAACCTTCGTCTCAAACAGCTCCACCCCCGGGGCTCTTCGACCGAAGACGATCCACAGGCCGCCGCCATCCGCCTGGAACTCTTTACCCGGCGCTTTCAGTCTGTCGCGTCGGAAATGGGAGCCCTGTTACAGCGCACCAGCTTTTCAGTAAATGTGAAAGAGCGAATGGACTTTTCCTGTGCACTGCTCGACCCTGAAGGAGAACTCGTTGTCAATGCCCCTCACATCCCCGTGCACCTGGGTAGCATGGGGGTCTGTACACGAGCCGTGGCATCAGCCCTGGACCTGGGTCCCGGCGACATTGCCATAACCAATCACCCGGCGTTTGGTGGTTCACATCTCCCTGATGTGACGTTGGTAGCCGCAGTCTTTGATGAGCAGGGCCAGCGTGTCGGCTATCTCGCCAACCGCGCTCACCACGCTGAGATCGGGGGTAAGCGCCCCGGCTCCATGCCACCTGATGCCGTGAACCTCGCCGAAGAAGGAGTCGTCATTCCACCGACCTACATCGTGCGAAAAGGAGAAGCAGCATGGGAAAGGATCAAGACGATTTTCACAACAGGGCCCTACCCCACTCGCAACCTCCCCGAAAACATCGCAGACCTGAATGCTGGTCTGGCTTCCATTCGGGCAGGGGAAAAGGCCCTAACATCTCTGACAAGTCAGTTTGGCACAGAAACGGTCCTCGACTTCATGTCCCGGCTAAAGGATTATGCCAATCGCCAACTGCAACAGCAGCTCAAAGCCTGGCCGGAAAAGGCCTTCTCGGCGACGGAAACCCTGGACGACGGAACCCCCATCCAGGCTGAATGGACTTTTTCAAATGGAGCGGTATTCCTCGATCTGGCAGGAACGGGAGCAGTCCATTCAGGCAATCTGAACGCCAACCGAGCCATCGTCCAGTCTGCGGTGCTGTATGTACTGCGGTTGCTCTTGCAGGAAGACATCCCACTTAACGAAGGCCTGATGCAGTCGGTAAGGATCAACCTGCCCACCAGCTTCCTGAATCCGGATTTTGATGAAGATCCCACGAAATGTCCGGCAGTCGTCGGGGGCAACGTCGAGACCAGTCAACGACTGGTAGACACCCTGCTAAAGGCGCTGGGACTCTCAGCCTGCTCACAGGGAACCATGAATAACTTCCTTTTCGGCAATGCGGAAATGGGCTACTATGAAACCATTGGAGGAGGAGCGGGTGCTGATGAAGGATTTAGCGGAGCCTCTGCCGTCCATCAGCACATGACCAATACCCGCATCACTGACCCTGAAATTCTGGAACTGCGCTACCCGGTCAGGCTGGAACATTTTGGAATCCGTCATGGATCGGGAGGGAATGGAAAATGGAAAGGCGGCGATGGGATTATTCGCCGGATACGGTTTTTGGCCAACATGGAAGTGACCCTTCTGACCCAACATCGGGTAGTGTCGCCATACGGCCTGGAGGGCGGGAAGCCCGGATTGGTAGGAAAACAGACGCACATACATGCTAATGGAGTCCAGACAAATCTGCCAGGGCTGGCCAAAATCGATTTAATGGCTGGCGATGCAATCGAAATAGAAACACCAGGCGGAGGGGGCTATGGCGAACCAGCGTAAGATTTAGTTTGAAAACGGAAGAATACTTCCCTGACAGATCTTTCATCTGCCTATCTCCGCCTTCATAACCACACTTTTCCGGAAGCAGTCGCGCATAGGGTCCAAGTAAGACATCGACCCAAGTTTGCTTTGTAGCCCAGTCACTCTGGCCGTTATTTGTTAATGAATCACAGGCATTACGCCAGATACAGAAGCTAGGGGTTAGGGTGACTCTCCCATTCGGGATCGAGTCCCCTAATTTTTTTATACCCCTTCCATCGCTTTACTTTACCATCCTATCCCCAGGATGTAAAGCCCATGATTCCAATACTGGTGACCACGTCTCAAGTTCTCCGTCTACATGGTAGAATTGCCACTCTACCCATTTTTCAAATACTGGCACACTTGAGACTAAATTTCACTGCTTTCATATCAAAGCTGGCTCTTATCCTCGTGATAGGGCCAGCAACTTTTTTTACTACGCTACCACAGGTCATGGCTACCAGCTACTATGTCAGTCCCTCCGGAAATGATGACCATAACGGATTGAGCCCTCAGGCAGCCTGGGCAACCCTCGATAGAGTTAATCAAAGCCAGATTCAACCCGGTGATCAAATTTTACTAGAGGGTGGGAAGCAGTTCTATGGGTCTCTTTATTTTCAGGCACCACGTGTGGGGACGTCCTCCAACCCGATTGTGATCAGCAGCTATGGGCAGGGAAAGGCTATCATCGAAGCGCAGAATTCGTTTGGCATCATGGTCCAGGACGGGGCAGGGTTTTCCATCTCAAACCTTCATATCAGGGGGAACGGCCTGGCCCAAAACCAATCCTATGGGATTTTATTCAGAGCTAGTCAGCAGGGCGGAACCCGCCATTCCGGAATTTACCTGGATTCTCTGGAAGTAGAGGGATTCCGGTGGGGGGGAATTCAAATTGAAAACTATCCCAACAGTGCCGACCCGCTGCTCAATGGATTCAGGGATATTTATATCATGAACTCGGCGTCGCACGACAATGGAGATGCAGGAATACAGATTGTTGGGGGGCAATTGGAAGCTGGCTATTCCCATGCCAATGTCTATATCGGGTACTGTCAGACCTATCGGAACGTCGGAGCTCCAGGAAAATACTGGAGCCATACCGGCAATGGAATAGTAGTGGGAAACACCGATTCCGTTCTCATTGAGCACTGCCTTGCCTATGAGAATGGAGCTAATAATAGCTACACCGGCGGGGGCCCTGTCGGTATCTGGCTTTGGGATTCCCGAGACGGAATCATACAATTCTGCGAATCCCACCACAACCAGACCAGCACCCTGGACGGCGGGGGATTTGACCTCGACGGCGGATGCGTGGATTGTGTGATGCAGTACAACTACGCTCATGACAATGACGGCGCAGGCTACCTCATAGCCGCCTATCCCAATAGTAGGCCCATCCGAAATAGCCTCATCAGGTTCAATATCAGCCAAAATGACGGACGAGCCCATGGCTATGGAGCCATTCACATCTGGAAAGCCTCTGGCTCACAAATCGATCGGGTCCGCATTTACCATAACACCCTGTATCTGGATCAACCAGCCAGCGGAAGGCCAGCCGTTTTCAAGCTAACGGTGGAAGGCGTAACCGGAATCGAAGTGTATAACAATGTCTTTATCAGCCGAAATGGCGTCAGGCTGGTTGACATTCATCAGGGTTCTTTTGCCGAGGTTACCATGCAATACAATGCCTATTATGCCCATGATAACCAGCCGACCTTCCAGCGAGGTAGCCGAATTTTCCAGGGCATAAGCGACTGGCAGACCGGCACTGGCCAGGAACTGAACAATGGGCTCAACACAGCCTATATCGGTCATCCCGGGCTCAGCAACCTTGGCCATGGCGGGACCCTAAATCAGGTGGGAAACGTTTTCTCCCTGGATGCCTACCAACCCTATCCGGACTCGCCCCTACCGGGTAGAGGAAAGGATTTGAGCCAGACGGGTGAAGATATCGGTCCAATCGATTTTTTCATGAATCCCATCAAACCAGGAAACCGGATGGACATCGGCGCTGGGGTCAGGTCAGAAAGGGGCATTGCGCATTTTGAGTATGACCACTGGACAGAGTCTTCCCGGCCAAGGGCCTACGCATTGGGAGATGGTTCCTGGAAAGTCTTGGGCCTCGCTCCGGGCATAGCCTATCAGTATGAGGTCATGAACATGGGTGGGCTGGCCCTGCAGACTGGCTCCCTGGGCCTGGGTGACACGGTAACCCTTTCAGACTCCATACCCAATGGATACTACTGGCTGAGACTGGAGCACGCCAATAGCCGCGCCATGCTCGGCCTGATGCTGCGTCGCTGATCACCCCTGCTGGATGAGCGCCAGGCTACCTTCAGGGTAGCCTACCTCCACCAGGCTCAGGCCCTCAGGTGGAGCAGCCTGCCCAGCCTTGCGGCGATCCTGGGATTCGATCACCTGCCGAAATTCCCCTACCGACATTTTCCCACGTCCGACTTGTACCAGCGTCCCCACAATGGCGCGCACCATGCCGCGCAGAAAGCGATTGGCCCCCACATGAAAAGTCAACCTGTCTGGGTGCACCTCCCAATAGGCGTGGTGCATGGTGCAAAAGTTGGTTTCGTTTCCGCCTTTTGATTTGCAAAAGCTCCCAAACTCGTCGTAGTCCAGCATGGCCGTTGCCGCAGCGTTCATGGCGTCGACGTCCAGGTCGTATTTTTGCCACCACGAAAACTCGTTGAGCATGGGGTGCTTTTGCCGGGTGATGGTGTAAACATAGGCCCGGCTGATGGCTGTAAACCGAGTGTGAAAATCTTCGATGGTGGGCCGGTACCAAGCCAGCACCGCAATGTTGTCGCAGAGCAGTCCATTTAGCCCCTGGAGGAAGTGTCCAGGGAATTCGCCATCAAAATCAAAGTGGGCAAACATCTGGTGCGCGTGTACCCCGGCGTCTGTACGTCCGGCCCCGACCACGTAAATGTCCTGCCGCAGGATGGTGCTCAGGGCTTTGTTCAGGTCTTCCTGAATGCTGGGCGCATTGGGCTGGATCTGCCAACCGGAGTGGTCGCTGCCGCGGTACATGATTTCGAGGACTTGGCGCATGGGGGGAGAGAATTCGTAATTGGGAATTCGTGATTCGTAATTTAAACGACAAAGGTCGTGGAAGAGCCACGACCTTCGCAAGTGAATTATCAGTCAGCAAACTACAAGGTCCACAACCTGTCTTCTACCTCAAAGGCGATCATTCCCTGGGCATCGGTGTAGTACATCTTAAGGAAATCGGCCTCTGGATTGGTCCAGACGTCGTTGTAAACCTCACCTCTCAGGGTGAGGGTGCCGATATTTTCGAGGGTATCACTGAGATAAAAGATGCTTGGAAGACTGTTACTATCACGCTCCTTTATCAGTCGATAGCCCGTTATGTTAGATAGGCCGTAGCTTAGTGAAAGGCGCAATACATCCGAATACATTTCCCGATCACGATCAACTAGCACAGTGAAAAAAAGGGCTTCAAAAATCACACTGTCACTCTGATAAAGATAGCTGCGAGACTCTGAGTCAACATATTCGCATGAGGTTTCACCCTTGATACGGGCCTCTGTGCAAATTTCCCGTAAACACAGCTGATTTTGAGCAACTTCTTCGCCCCTGCCAGACAATACCAGGGCGTTACCTATCGAGTCTGAGAATGTCAAAACCTCAGACCCATGGTAGGGAATCAAGGCTTGGGTATCTGCATGAAGGTCAATTTCACCTACTTTCTCATCATCGGGGCAGCCAAACAAGCCGCAGCCCGTTAGCCAGAGTAACAATGCGGCCATGGTGAGAATTTGATTCGTTGTGTTCATTTGGCAAATATTATGTGTTTCTAATTCTACTTTGTCAAGTTAAGAAAAAGGCTTAAGCTCGGGATGTATGTAAAA
>CAYFIR010000124.1:0-19738 GCA_964343195.1 uncultured Bacteroidia bacterium
TGCCGGTTATCAAAGCCCCTTCAAAAAGAGCTATAAAGCAAGCCTGGGGCGGCGTAGGGGGGCATTCGGTGAACCGGGGCGGCCTGCGGGGCTGAATGGAATGCCCAGGTTTCTTTGCCTACTTTCTTTTGAAAGAAAGTAGGTCCCGCTGAAAGCGAAACAGCACTTTCAGAGGAAGCATATTAGAAATCCATTTGTGGAGCTATGAAAGAAAGGAGGTCCCGCTGAAGGCGACACCACACTGGTAACCAGTCGCTTATGAGAAATAAAACCCGAAACTGACGTTATTTACTTGTTAAAGATATACTGCTGAATAAATGGATTATGACTCCGTTCGGCTCCAATAGTGGTTTCGGGGCCATGTCCCGGATAAACGACCACATCATCCTTGAGAGGAAGCAGTTTTTCCTCAATACTTTTCATCAGCGTAGCCATATCACCTCCGGGAAGATCCGTCCGACCTATGCTTCCCTGAAACAGTACATCTCCCGCAAAAAGCTGATTACTGGCTTCATGGGAAAAAGCGATGTGTCCGGGGGAATGGCCCGGAACAAACAGTATTGACAGCTTTTCCCTGCCCAACTCGATTATGTCACCTTCATCTACATAGCGGTCCGGTTTGGGTGAGGGGTCCACTGACAGGCCCATCGTTTGCCCCCAGGTCGGTGCCAAAGCCAGTTCCTGCTCGACGATTTTATGCGTTACAAATGGAACCTGATAAGTACGCTTGACATGTCCGTTGCCCAGCATATGGTCGATGTGGCCATGGGTGTTCAGCAATAGACGGACGTTGAGGTTATGATCGGCTATGTGATTGTCCAGTGCTCTCTGCTCAAAGCTCGAGTAGCAACCCGGATCAATAATGGCCGCCTCGCCATCTTCATCCGAAATGATATAGGTATTTTCCTGGTAAGCATTGAAGGTAAACTGGTGAACTCGGAGCATGTAGCTAAAATTGGGTTGCAAATGAAGGGAAAAGGATCCTTCGAAATATTGTGATAAATACGTAATTTACCCGCAGAATACGACTTAATTCCGGTTGGTTTCCTGTATCAGGCCAGACATACCCCAGCTGATAGCTCGATACAAAACCGTTGGATCAACGACTGGACCGAAGTTGATACTTAGCTTTTGTAATTCCATGCGAAGACTTATCATTTCTCTGCTTTCAGCCATTTTTCTCGTGATGGCGAGCTCTTTAGCCAAAGCTGAAGTTGCTCAGCCAGATAGCGGGATCACCGTCGTCATCACCGGTAAAGTTTCTGACCGCGTATCCAGAAGGGCGCTGGCTGCTGATATGACCTACACCCAGTTGGGGGAAGTTGAATCGGCCCCGCAATCTGTGGTCATTGACCCGGCAACCGGTGAATACCGGGTAGAACTTCAGGCCGGATTTGAGTACCGGATCACCGCTCGCGTGACTGGATTTTCTCCGATGGCCAAACGGGTCAACCTCACCGAGGCTACCCCCGAGATGAAACTGATTGTCAACTTTGAACTGGAGCGAGACCCCAGTATGCGCCGCGTTGAGCCGGCAGATCCTTTTGGGACACTGGTAACGGTCGTATATTTTGATGGCAACTCAGTGGGCCTGACTGATGCTTCCAAAGCCGAACTGGATCGTCTGCTCAAAGTACTCCAGGCAAATCCTGATGTCCGGCTCTGGGTTCATGGCCATGCCGATGTGGATGCCTCTTACGAGGTCAATCACCGGCTTTCAGAACTTCGGGCCCAGGCCGTGAGGGCATACCTCATAGCACATGACATTGCCCCTTTCCGTCTTCCCAGTATCAGCTACTCCAATACCCGCATGATGACCTCCTTCAAAGAAGATCGTCATTTGAACGATCGGGTGGAGTTCCACCTTTCCAGTCAGTGATGCTGCTTCGGCTGCTTTACACATTCGGTGTCAGGGCATATGGCCTGGCGATCAGACTTGCTGCCGTTCTGAACCCCAAGGCAAAAACCTGGGTGAAAGGGCGACAAAACTGGCGAGGGGACTGGCAAAAGATCCGCAGCAACCCCAATGAGCGTTGGGTGTGGTTTCACTGTGCATCACTCGGAGAGTTTGAACAGGGCCGAAATCTCATCGATGAAATCAAGTCCAGGCATCCGGAGTTAAAGGTTCTGATTACCTTTTTCTCCCCCTCAGGGTACACCATCCGCCAAAATTACCGATACGCAGATGCGGTTCTCTACCTTCCACTGGATACCCCTGCCGCTGCCATGTTCATGGTCAATGCCCTTAGACCGGAGCTGGTTTTCTGGATCAAATATGAGTTGTGGATCAATACGCTGAGAGAACTCCAGAAAAGGAACATTCCTGTGTTGCTGGTCTCAGCCCGTATGGATGCAAGTAGCAACTTCCTGAAAGGGCCATTGGCCCCTCTATACCGATCTGTCCTCCAGGGAATGGCCCATATTTTCACGCAGGACAAATCCACCAGGGAACTGCTTTCCGAAGTAGTAGACCGTAAGAAAGTTTCGGTCAGCTCAGATACCAGGTTTGATCGGGTCAATTCCAACTACGAGGGCTGGGCGGCCCGTCCGGAGATCGAGGCATTTATTGGGGGTCGGCTGTGCATCATGGGAGGGAGCGTCTGGCCCAAAGGCGAGGCATTGCTCCACCAGGCTTTCAGCGAATTAAGAGCAGCCCACGATGTATGTATGATCCTTGCGCCTCACAACATTCATTCGGATCAAATCGAGAAATGGCGCAGCCAGTATCCGGACATCACCCACCGTTATTCTGAAGGGGGGAGTCAGGCGGAGGGGAAGTCCATCCTTTGGATTGACAATATCGGCATGCTGTCCCAGCTGTACCACTATGCCGATGTAGCCTACGTAGGGGGAGGCTGGGGTACAGGATTGCACAATATCCTCGAGCCAGCAGCATTTGGTTGTCCGATTCTCTTTGGGCCAAAACATCAGCAGTTTCCGGAGGCTGAGGACCTGATTCGGGCGGGAGGAGCCTGGGTTATTCAGGATGCCACTGAACTGACGACTCAGCTCAAGCGCCTGATCAGTAGCGGGGCTGAGCGCGACAAAGTTCGCAGGATCAACCAGGGGTTTATTCAGGAGCGTACCGGTGCCACAGAGCTAATCCTGGACTGGTGCCAAATGAATGGCCTCTTTGGCTGAACGATCTACCTCCTCGCTACGTTAATGGATTTGAAACCCCCTCATTTTTAGCTATTTTTCAGTCTATGAAGAAACTACTGTTATTAGGCTTTCTCTGCTTTGCTTCTGCTGGGCTTATGGCACAGTCACTGGGTTCATCCAGCTACCTGTACAGCCCGAGGCTATACATTCAGAAGCAGGAACAAAAGGAAGGCTTTCTCCGAATCTGGTACACAGTAAACTACCCCGGCTTTGTAGAGCTTCATCTGATAAAGAGTGAGTGGGATAGCGAACGTAGTGAACTGAATGACCGCACCCTGTTGATTCGTGGAAAGGTAACCGATCAGTTGGAGGAAGGAGCAGAGGAATATCTGGATTATATCAGTTTTCCACTAGGCCCTTTGGAAGAAGGAGAGAGTTACCGCTTTGAACTCAAATACAAGGGAAAGACCTATAGTGGGAGAATTTAGGCTGTCGGAAATTCCCTTTGCAGCTTAATTTGATAGCCCGATTTGGTGCTAACTATCGGTCGTTAGTATATTTGCAAACCAATTTATTCGCAGTCAGCGACTAAGCATATTTTTTCGCCCATGGAAGTTATCAGTAATAATATTAACATCACCAGGACCGAACAATCTCGTGTGAGCGAGGTGGATATGAACAATATTCCGTTTGGTCGGGTGTTTAGCGACCACATGCTGGTGGCGCGTTATAAAGATGGATCCTGGCAGGCTCCTGAAATCGTGCCTTATGGCCCTCTACCCATGGCCCCAAGTAGTTCTGTGCTGAACTATGGACAGGCGATCTTTGAGGGAATGAAGGCTACCCGGGGAGTTGATGGTTCAGTACAATTATTTCGGCCAGACCAGAATCAACGTCGCTTCAACCAGTCTGCGGAACGAATCTGCATGCCAGCCGTTCCGGAGGAAATATTTATGGGCGGCCTGAAGGCCCTAATCAACCTGGATAGGGACTGGGTGCCTCAGCCAGAGCAGGGCTCTCTCTACATCCGCCCGGTGATGTTCGCGACGGACGAGTTTATCGGAGTCAAAGCCTCAGAGGAATATATCTTCAGCATTTTTACCTGTCCCGTAGGGCCCTATTATTCCAAGCCTGTAAACCTGCTGGCCAGCAAGGATCATGTCCGTGCTGCGATTGGGGGCACCGGCGCCGCCAAGTTCGCTGGAAACTACGCTGCAGCCCTTTTGCCAGACCGGCTTGCCAAAGCCAAAGGCTATGACAATGTCATGTGGCTTGATGCTCGGGAAGGTCGTTACGTAGAGGAATGTGGCACCATGAACATCTTCTTCGTAATTGATGGGACGGTGGTTACGCCCTCGTTATCAGGCACCATCCTGCCGGGTATCACCCGTGCAAGTGTCCTCAAACTGCTTCGTGACAAAGGATATCAGGTGGAGACCCGTCAGGTATCTATCTACGAAATTCAGGGAGCATATAGAGAGGGACGTTTACAGGAAGTATTCGGAGTAGGGACGGCTGCGACCATCAGCCCGGTAGCCAAAATCGGTTTTGCCGGAGAGGACTTCATGATGCCACCTGTTGAGGAGTTCACTATTGGGAACTGGCTGAAAGATACCCTTCAGGCCATCAAAACTGGAGAAAGCAAAGATGACTATGGCTGGACAGTGAAGGTCTGACCATAGCCCATACGCCCAATAATGCATAAGCCGGATCCTGAGATTAACTCAGGGATCCGGCTTTTTTTTGAAAAAGGCACTAGCGGAAAGAACGAAGGACTGTAGGGCGCCAGAGTAGCGATCAAGCCCTTTGCCTAACCACACGCAGGTTTGCGCTTATACGTTGGGTCACTGATCGAATTTTATCGCCATTTCTCTCGATTTTTTTCTCAACTTTTCCAGGGCCGCCTCTTCACTGGCATCTGGTAGCCCTACCAGTTCGAATGTTTCCTTGTTGCCGCCATAAATGAGAATAGCTCCCCAGGCGGGAGTCCAGTAGGTGAGACGAGATAAATCGGGGCTATCATAATATTCATAGCTGGCCAGTTCATAGACAGTATGCCCCTCAGCTTCGAATGCGACCTTCCTGAGTTGTGCTCCACGGCGGGCCAGATCCGTATAAAAAGCAGTGTCTGCATTGGCCCGGAAGCGATAGTCCAATACGGCAGCCCGGGAACTGGTATCCTGGAGGTCCAGGGTATATTCCAGCACTGCATAGTCCTTTTGCCCATTTTCATACTCAAACACATCATAGACCTCCAGGCAGTGGAAGCGATTCTGGCTAATCTGTTCAATCAGCGTCCATTGAGAGACAGATCCAGCCTCCGGTTGGCCATCCGTGAGTACCTGGTACTCAAACTCCGGTACCTCCAGTTCGGTCAGGTCTATGGCAGTCCGCATCGGGAGGACCTTGGCGTCCACTTCTCCGCGTAGGGATTTGGGTAAATGCTGCTCGGATTCCTGGCATCCTGTAAAGCCAACGAGCACGAGGGAGGTAAGGACAATTATCCTGAAAATGGTTGGTAGTCGCATGATTCAAAGTTAAGGGATTATCATCCTTTGAAAAGGTTATATGCGAGGGATGTTAAACAGGAATAGGGAAAATGTGGTTTTTATCCTGATTCCTAAACTAAAACCACCACCATCTCAACTATGCATTTGTTAGGCAACATCCTGAAGCAGGCGGTCAATCTGGCTGGCACCCTGCGGGAAGACTCTGATATTTCTCCGGTTGAATCTCAAACCCATACCCTGCGGGAACTGATCGCAAAGGCCGCAGGGACCAAATTCGGGCGGGACCACCACTTTGCAGAACTCCTGAAAAAGGAAGACCCACGCAGTGAATTTCAAAAGCGCATCTCTCCCTACGATTATCATCGCATGGCCAGGGATTACTGGGAAGAACTATACGAAGGGGGAAGCAACGTTACCTGGCCGGGAAAACCTGATTTTTTTGCCCTAAGTTCCGGAACCACCGGAAACAAACCCAAACGCCTGCCCGTCACGGAAGATCTGCTCGATTCCATTCGCGAAGCGGGTACCCGGCAACTGCTCAGCCTGAAGAACTTTGACGTGCCGCCTGAGGTATTTGAAAGGCAGGTACTGATGCTTGGAAGTAGTACCGACCTGAAGGAATATCAGGAACAATTGGAAGGAGAAATCAGTGGCATCAGCGCGAGTCAGTTACCCGGCTGGTTCGATAGCTTTTACAAGCCTGGGAGAGACGTCGCAGCCATTGATAACTGGGACCAGCGTCTTGAGGAAATCGTAGAGCGTGCCCCTGACTGGGACATTGGGGCCCTGAGTGGCATCCCATCCTGGATACAATTGATGCTGGAGCGAATCATTGAAAAACATGACCTGGATACGATCCATGACCTTTGGCCTGACCTGAGCATTTATACTACGGGCGGAGTTGCATTCGAACCCTACCGTGCAGGCTTTGAAAAGCTGCTGGCCAAACCCCTGACCTACATGGATACCTACCTCGCCTCCGAAGGCTTCTTTGGCTATAACGCACGGCCAGAAACCGATGCCATGAAACTGGTACTGGACAACGGGGTGTATTATGAATTTCTGCCATTCGGGCCCGAGTATTTCGGCAGCGATGGCCTCCCAAAAGACCATGTTCCTTCCATTCCCATTGACGAATTGGAGGAGGGCAAAGACTACGCCTTGCTCATCAGTACCTGCGCTGGAGCCTGGCGATACCTGATCGGTGACACCATTGCCTTTTCCAGTTTGGAACACCTGGAATTTCATATTACCGGGCGTACACAGGGCTTCCTGAATGTGGTGGGTTCGCAACTCTCCGAACAAAAGCTAAATGCAGCCATTCAGCATTTGGAGGAAGAATCCGGAGTTTCCGTCAGGGAATACACCGTTGGAGCCGTGAAAGTGGGTGACGACTGGCAGCACCGCTGGTACCTGGGGCTGGAGGGCGACCTGGATGATGAAAAGGCCGCCAGGCTGCTGGATGAACACCTGCGGACCCATAATAAAAACTACAACGTGGCCCGTGACAAAGCCCTGCATGGGGTGCAGGCTCGTCTTATCAGCCCGGATACTTTCTACGAATACCAGGAGGAAAAAAAGAAAAAGGGAGGGCAGGTCAAGATGCCCCGGGTTCTGCTTGGTGAAAAATGGGATGATTGGGTAGCCTTTGTGGAAAAAGGGTAGGTGCCGGGAATTCTCTCAGAAAGTAATGATTTTCTTATGTGATCCCCCTTCAATTTTATTCCTCCATCAACGGCCCTTCATGCTCCTCGATTAACTCCATCGTTTGCTGGGGCGTCAGGTAATGCTTTAGCAGGCGAGCGCGGTATTTGGCGGAGATGTTGCGATGCGCCAGCAAAAATTCCTTTGTTTGGAGAATATAGGAGCCCAGTCCGTGTTGGATGGCAAAGGTGTCTGCGGTTCGTTCGGCAACGCGGCGGTAACCAGGGCTCCACAAATATTGGAACAAAAACCCCAGCATGGAGCGCCTCTTTCGGGGGAGATAGTCCATCAGGTGCCCGAACTCGTGGGCAAACCAGCCAATCAGAATGTTGGCTGGCAACTCGTGTATTTCGCGCTCCGGTTCGTAGCGGGGACTGGGGTTGATCCGAACCTGATAGGAACGCCGTTTTCGCTTTCGCCACAGTAGATCCCATCGCGGCCGGGCCTGCATGGTCGCCGTCCCGGTATGTGAGTAAAAGATGTGAATATCGAAGGACTGTAGCTCTGGATACGCAGCGTAGGCAGTCTCTGCGGCCTTTATCATGGTTTCATGTCCAGTGCGATCTATCAGCATAGGTGTATTAAAATGTTGAAATGGTATAGGAGGGATGGAGAGGCTGTTTGGATTTTTCCTTATCGGCCCAAACTGGTCTTTTTGCGCCCTGCCTGCGTCAATTTCCCTCAAAATAGCTCGCTATTTCTCGAAAAATTTCCTTGTCAGACCCCAAAAATCCTGCGTTTGGCCTCGAAACACCAAAACCTAAACAGCCTCTGAGAATGTTTAGCATAGGGAGGAGCTGAAACCCTGGCAGGAAGGCACTGGAATCTCTATTCCTCATGTTACCCTTTGTATATAACCCATTTATGGCGATTCCTTCCTGGAATTGGTCAATTTGAACCTTTCGGGACTTGACGATTGTTGCAAAACGGAAGGAATCTTGCTAGGTTTTCTCTGGGGCGGCTTTCGTCGATCCTAAACTCACAACACATATCCCTATGCGACAATTCTTTTACCTGATCCTGTTACTCATTCCTGGAATGCTATTTACCGTCAATGCCCAGGAATCAGCTCCGGCGTTTGGCCGGATGGACGTCTTCGAACTGGAGTGGGCCAGTGACCCTCAAATTTCACCAGAGGGAGACCATGTAGTCTATCGCCGCAATGGCATGGACATCATGAAGGACCGCCGCGCCGGATCGCTATGGCTCATCGATGTCGAGTCGGGCGAACAGCGAAAACTCACCTCCCGCGAAGTCAGCGAGTCCTCTGCCCGTTGGTCCCCGGACGGCAGCCGGATTGCCTTTGTCAGTAGCACGGACGAAGGAGCCGAGCTTTACCTGTACTGGGTCGAAACCGGCCAGATAGCCCGACTGAGCCAGTTGGAACGCTCTCCACGGGGATTGAGTTGGTCGCCAGATGGACAGCAGATTGCTTTTTCCATGCTGGTACCCGGGCGCGAACTGAAGCTGGTGAGCCCTCCTGCCAAACCCCATGGGGCTGAATGGGCAGCTACTCCCAGGGTGACTACCCGACTCAAACACGAAGCTGATGGCGGTGGGTACATGGAGCCTGGATTTCGACAGCTGTTTGTCATCCCGGCAGAGGGAGGTACACCGAGGCAAATCACCAGCGGCGATTATCAGCATGCCAGCACTCCAGTGTGGTCCAGGGATGGTGAACAGCTATTTTTCAGTGCCAATCGCCACGAAGATGCCGAATTTGATCGCCGTAATTCGGAAGTCTATGCAGTCTCTGTCACCACTGGTGAAATAACCCCCCTAACCGATCGCAAAGGCCCCGATTACGATGTGGCGCTCTCTCCCGATGGGACTCAACTGGCCTACCTTGGCTACGATGACAAGGTCCAGACTTATCAGCTCAACCGCATTTACCTCATGAACACCGATGGATCGGGCAAAAAACAGCTGGAAATGGACTTTGACCGGAATCCTTCTTCTCTTTCATGGGCGAGGGATGGCAAAGGGCTGTATTTCCTCTACGACGACCAGGGTAACACCAAAATCGGATATGTCAGCCTGAATGGAAAGGTCGAAACCGTTACGGGAAATGTGGGCGGCGAAAGTGTAGGACGTCCCTATGGCGGGGGTTCATTTTCCCTTTCGCAAACCGGAACGCTGGCCTACACCCTCACGACACCTGAGCACCCGGCTGAGGTAGCCCTGGTGCGAAAGGGAGCCAGCTCCGTTGGGCGGATGACCCACCTGAATGCCGATCTGTTGGATTTTCGTACCCTGGGCAAGGTGGAAGAAGTGCGTTACAACTCGTCGGTAGATGGCCGCGAAATCCAGGGCTGGGTCGTGTATCCTCCGTTTTTTGATTCGGATCAAACCTATCCCATGCTGGTCGAAAATCACGGAGGCCCCATCTCCAACTACGGTGACCGCTTTTCTCCCGAAATGCAGTTGCTAGCCTCCGCCGGATTTGTGGTTTTCTATCCAAATCCACGCGGCAGCACCAGCTACGGCGAAGAATTTGGGAACCTGCTCTACCACAACTACCCCGGTGAAGACTACCAGGATGTGATGGACGGCGTCGATCATCTCTTGCAGCGTAGTTACCTGTCCGAGGATAGCCTCTTTGTCACAGGGGGGAGTGCGGGTGGCATCATGACCGCCTGGATCATTGGGAAAAACAACCGGTTTCGTGCAGCGGCGGTTGTCAAGCCCGTGATGAACTGGGTCAGCAAGACCCTGACAGCTGACAATTACTACGGCTATGCTTACTACCGCTATCCAGGACAGCCCTGGGAGAGTTTCGATGAATACCTGAAGTTTTCACCCATATCTCTCGTCGGGAATATTCAGACTCCGACGCTGGTCATGGTCGGGATGAACGACCTGCGTACGCCTCCTTCCGAGGCGAAGCAGCTTTACCATGCCCTGAAGCTCCGTCAGATCGAAACTGCCCTGGTGGAGATTCCTGGTGCTTCACACTTCATCGCCAACCGCCCCAGTCAGATGATCGCCAAGTGCGACTACATCGTGGCCTGGTTCAATCGGTATCGCTAGCAGGTAGGCCCAATTTGTTCTGGCAATCAGGATGGGGATTGAGGTATGTGCCTCATTCCCTATTCTTCTGATAGGTTTTTCTCACCAAGCCAATAGCCCTTTTCCCGCTCAATAAATGCGCGTACTCGGGTCGGCTCCTTGCCCGTCAATTCGGTATAGACCTCAGAGATACGGGGCTCGGCCTGGAACCTGGGCAGAAAATGCAGCATCAACATCACCAGGGCCATGCCGTTGGAGACTCCCCTACGACGTTTGATCCACCAAAACCTTATGGGACCCACCGGGCGATAGGTGATGGGATGTTCCAATTGCTCGTTCAGGAGGTGGGTGACGGTAGGAAAGTCCAGGTTTTCCCGGCCCGTGATCTCCAGCTTTTGCCCGGTAAATCGCGGAAAATCAAGCAATACATGAGCGGCCACTTCGCCGATGTTCTCAACGTCCACCCAGTTGAATTTAGCACGAGCTGAGGGAAGGATGATCTCTCGTCGCTGCCTCAGGTTTTCGCCCAGGGTCGTAGTCAGGTTTTGCATGAAGTAGCTCGGACGCAGAAATACATACTCCAGTTCCGAGGCCTCCAGGAGTTGTTCGATCTTGTGATGGGGAATCACCGAACTGCGTTCTACCCCCTGGACGGAGAGAAAGACAACGCCTTTGACCCTGGCCTGTTCCATCGCCCGGATCAGTGGACCAAAGACACCCTCAGCATCCGAGATCTGAGGGGGCCGCAACAGGAAGACGTAGTCCACCCCGTCGAGGGCTGCGTCAAAAGTATCTGGTTGGGTGAAGTCAAATGGCAACCAATGTATGCCATCCAGAGGGGCCAGGGCCGCGCTGGGGGTGCCGGAGCGTGAGCCTGCCGAAATGGAAATTCCCGATTGGGGCTTTTGTTGTGCAAGCCAGCGCAGAGCGGCTTCGCCTACATTTCCGGTTGCTCCGGTGATGAAAATGGAAGTATCCATAGCTTGAGTTCAGCAGCAATTTGGGCATTGGGAGATTCGGACACAAGTTCTACGGCCCGGCGGACCAATGCTGCATGATGAACGCCCTGATCATAGGCAGGGTCTCATCCATACGAGCCAGATAAGCCATGTGGCCACCACGCTCAATGGGCTTTAGCATTGCTCCAGGAATGCGCTGGGACAGGGTCAGCGACTGCTCATAGCTGACGCTGAAGTCGTGGGTGCCGTGGAGGAGCAGGGTAGGGGAGTGGATGGGCAAAGTATCTGCTGCGCTGAGGGTCGCGTAGCGTCGGCGGTCATTAACCAGTCCGGGGAAACGAAGGCTGTGAGCCCCGGCCTTGCGCTGGTAGTCCTGGATCATGAATTCAAAATTGTCCGGATGCTCGCGCAGGTATTGCTGGTCGGTGGGCGAAAGCAGCGAAGCCGTTCCTTCGAGCATCAGCTTTTCTGGGAACAGGTCCAGGCCCACCGAGTAGTACCAGTCCAGAAAGTCCTGGCCGAGCCACCGATCCATCCAACTGCGCAACGGCGAGGGCTGCGGAGCGCTGGCTTCCCTTGGTGTAGAAACCGCAGAGATCAAAGTAAGTGATGCCACACGTTCGGGATACGCCATCGCAATTTCCAGAGCTGGAGGTCCTCCTGCACTAAATGCAACTACTGCTGTACGCTCAACTCCGAGTGAATCCAGCAACTGTACATATGCCTGGGCTTCTGTTTGGTATGTTTCGCCAATCGAGCGGCTGGTTCGCAGATAGCCAGGGCGCGAAGGGGTGATGAGCCGCATCCCTCGCAGGGGAATGCCTTCGTCGTATCCGCCGCCCCCACCGTGGAGGAAGAGAACTGGAATCCCCTCGCCCTGATCCTGGTACTCCAGAGTGCCTCTGGGAAGCTCAAGGGATTGGCTGTAGTTGGCAATGTAGGTTAGTTGTCTGCCTCGCCAATGGTGGAAAACCCACATAATAGCCAAATAGGCGAGTAGTACCACTGCCAACAGACTCAGAGTTACTTTTAACCAGCGGCGACGGCTTGTGATGAGCTGAGACATATTCTTCAAAAATGGAATAGCAGGGTAATAGAAAATAACCTGGGTAAGTAGTAAGACAAAATTATATAGGGATAAAGTATATGGGGATATGAAGGAAATTCGCTGTTTAAGGATTTTAGACCCTTCGGCTGCGCTCAGGGCAGTGCCTTCATTTCCTCCATACCTCTCTTTTATAGCTATTTCTGATTCCCTGGGTATCCACAAAATCCTATTGGGCTGAATCAACTTTGTGCTTGATCATTGGCCAATGGGGATAACCCGTGTCCCAATACGTAGCCAATTATAGCATTGGCACCAATGGAGCAGGAGAATGAATTTCAGGTCGTGTAAAAGTGATAAATTATGTCCTGAAAATCACGCCTTCCACATGAAAGCCCACAAACTAATGTTTGCTTCCAAAATCAGAAACTCGATTGCTATGAACTTTATTTTTCGAATTACCGTGTTAGTTGGCCTGTTGGTCTGGTTAGGGCAAAGCGCACTTGCCGTAGAGCTTACCTTTAAGGTAGACATGAGTGAATTGATCGAAGAAGGCGGGTTCGATCCGGGTACAGAATTCGTGGACCTCGCGGGCGATTTCAATGGCTGGGGGACCAATGTACTGATGATGGAAGACCCTGAGAATGACAGTGTCTGGGAGGTGTCGGTTGATGGCTTTACTGCTGGGCAGGTGATCGAGTTCAAGTTTCGGATCAATGCGCTGTGGAGTGGCCGGGAAGAATTTCCCGGAGTAGGACGAAACCGATCGCTTACGGTTCCTGGTCAAAACAGTACCCTGGCTTTTGTGTACAATCGACTCGACTGGAACCCGGCTTCTGGCCCCAAAGACACTAGTGAGCTATCCTGGTGGAACGACGCCATTTTTTACGAGATTTTTGTCCGAAGTTTCTATGACAGCGATGGCGATGGCATTGGAGATTTTCCCGGCCTTACCCAAAAGCTTGATTACCTCAACGATGGAGACCCCAATACTTCCACCGATCTGGGGGTAACCGCTCTGTGGCTGATGCCCATTCACCCTTCTCCCAGTTACCATGGCTACGATGTAACCGACTACAAAGGAATCAATCCGGATTTTGGCACCATGGCGGACTTTCAGACATTTTTGGATGCGGCCCATGCGCGTGGTATCCGCGTGATCATCGACTATGTCATGAACCATAGTTCCAGCCAGCATCCGTGGTTCATCGACTCGCGCAGCGGCCCGACAGCAGACAAACGCAACTGGTATCGCTGGACCAGCAGCGATCCCGGCTATAACGGGCCCTGGGGGCAGGAAGTATGGCACAACTGGGGACAGAATTTTTTCTATGGCCTCTTTTGGAGTGGGATGCCTGACCTGAATTATGAAGAGCCTGCGGTAAAGGCTGCCATGTTTGAATCGGCAACTTATTGGCTGGATACAGTAGGCGTTGATGGCTTCCGCCTGGATGCAGTCAAGTACATCTACGAAGACGGCAGTACCCTGGAAAATACGCCAGAGACATTCACCTTTTTCCAGGACTTTCGTCAGCACTATAGCCCGACCGCTCCTGATGCGGTTATGGTAGGGGAGGCCTGGACTACTACCTCCAACGTAATCCCCTATGTCGAGGAGGACCGACTTGATTTTTGCTTCGAATTCGACCTCTCATATGAGATACTGGGAGCCGTTAATGCACAGGATGCGAATGGGTTACAGGCCCAGATTCAGCGGGTATATGATAGCTATCCCTACCTGCAGTGGGGGACATTTTTGACCAACCACGACCAAAATCGAGTCATTGAAGTATTGGGCAACGATGTAGAGGCTGCCAAACTTGCTGCCAGCTTATACCTTACCTTGCCAGGAGTACCTTTTCTCTACTATGGGGAAGAAATAGGCATGAATGGTGTGAAACCAGATCCCGACATCCGGAGGCCCATGCAGTGGAGTGCAGGCCCACAGGCGGGATTTTCACAGGGAACTCCCTGGCAGTCGCTTAATTCCAATTACACCAGCCGGAACGTACAAACCCAACAGGGAGATCCTCAGTCCATTTGGAACCGATACCACCGCTTGATTCAGGTGCGGCAACAGTCGCCAGCTCTGAGACGTGGCTACCTGGAGGGATTGACAGTAGACAATTCCCAGGTACTGGCCTTCATGCGCTATTGGGAGGGCGATACCGTATGGGTAGTCGCTAATCTGGGTTCACAGCCTACAGGGGTGCTGGCCATTGGCAGTGAGGAAGCTCGTGACATGCCGGAAATACTCTATGAACAGCTATCAGAGGCAAGTCTTACTCCTACTCAGCCCAGCGCCAACCAGTGGGAGCATCCTCCGCTGGATGCCCGTGAGGTCCGGATTTACCGCATGGTAGAGGGAGCTACTTCCACTCCATCTGTCGAGGAACTGACGCAGCCTATTCTCTTTCCCAATCCCGCCACAGATCGGGTGTGGCTACGAGGCCTATCTACTGAAGCACACCTGACCTACACGTGGTATGATGTACATGGGAGACAGCTGCAGGCTGGAGTCACGGCAGCTGGTGCGGGAGAAGTAGAGTTATGGTTGCCACATCAGGGAGGAAAGCTCTTGTGGCTGGAAGTCAGCAGCGACAGGGAGCGTTACCATTTTTCCGTCAGGCGTCAGTAGCGCTAGACGACAGGAGTAAATTGAGGAATTTTCATGTATTGGTCCTTTCTGCAATAGAATTTTGATTGAGAGCTTCTATCTTTGGGGCCTTGATCAAAAGTTCCAGGGCCAGGCACACCAGCATATTTCCTGGAGAGATGAACGCTTAGGCCTAGAAATCAGAAGAGATAATGAAAGTACTCAAGTTTGGTGGCTCATCAGTAGCCAATTCAGAGCGGATCAATCAGGTTGCAGAAATTCTGCGGAGCTATCATGCACGTGGCGAACGAATCGTGGTGGTGGTTTCGGCTATGGGAGGAATGACTGATTTGCTCATTAAGATGAGTAAACTCGCCGCCTCAGGCTCGACCGAGTACAAAGGGCATCTTGAGTACTTTTCCAATAAACACCGTGAGGTCGTCAATACCCTGGTGAAAAATGAAAGCCGCCATCCGGCTATCCTGCAGGAGATCATCAACGGACAGGAGGAACTGGGAAATCTGTTACAAGGGCTTTACCTAACCCGGGATCTGACCCCAAGGACGCTGGATTATATCCAGAGTTTTGGCGAAAGAAGCTCTGCATTTATCATCGCAGAGGTGCTCAATAGCACGGGTACTCCCGCTGTTTATACCAATGCCCGCGAACTGATCCGAACCAACGACAATTACGGGGGAGCCAAGATTTTCCTGGATGAAACCAATGACAACATCCGCAGCTATCTGGCCCGGCACCCCGAGCAAATACCGGTCGTAACCGGTTTTATCGCAGCTACTCGTGATGGGGTGACGACCACATTGGGGCGCGGAGGCTCAGATTATTCCGCATCCATCATCGGCTCTGCGCTGGACGCCGAAGAAATTCAGATCTGGACTGATGTGAGCGGTGTGATGACGGCCGATCCTCGAAGCGTACGCCAGGCATTTCCCATTACCAGCATGAGCTATGAGGAAGCCCTGGAAATGTCTCACTTTGGGGCGCGGGTGATCTATCCTCCGACCATCATACCTGCGTTGGAGAAGCGGATACCGGTTCGCATCAAAAACACCTTTGATCCGGAAGCCTGGGGAACCCTGATTTCCGACAATCCGGAGCCTTACCCAAGCGCGGTAAAGGGCATCGCTTCCATAGGGGATATTTCGCTGGTTACGCTGGAAGGCAGCGGGCTTTTTGGGGCAAGCAATATTGCAGCCCGACTCTTCAGTGTCCTTTCCGCCAAAAATATCAATGCTATCCTGATTACACAGGGATCGTCGGAGCATTCGATCTCCTTTGCGGTGCGCCCGGAATTCAGCGAACCTGCCCGTACAGCAATTGAGGAAGAATTCGCCCTGGAAATAAAGGCCCATCTGATTCAGCCCGTTAAGGTTGAGTCCAACCTTGCTGTGATCGCGGCCATTGGAGATAACATGAAATCCCAGCCCGGTATCTCGGGCAAACTGTTCCAGGCACTCGGCAAGAATGGGGTCAACGTGATTGTGACGGCTCAAGGGTCTTCCGAAAGGAATATCTCCGTGGTTATCCGCAAGGAAGACGAGGCCAAAGCCCTTGTCGCGGTGCATGATGTATTCTTTCTTTCGAATTACTACACCCTGAATATTTTTGTAGTGGGAGTAGGATTGGTCGGCGGTACTCTATTGCGACAGATTCAGGAACAGGCGAATTTTCTGCTCAACAACCAGTTCGTGGAAGTACGTGTGGTAGCCCTGTCCAACACTCGCAAGATGCTGTTCGATGTGGACGGTATTGATCTGGAGAACTGGAAGGAGCAGTTGGAAGGTTCCGAGGAAGCAGCTGACCTCGACGCATTTATCAGTCGAATGCGTGAGATGAACCTGCCCAACAGCGTGTTCATCGACAATACGGCCAACGAAGATATCATTCGGTATTACCCGGATGTGCTAGGTTCTGCCATCTCCATTTCCACTCCTAACAAGGTGGCAGTGAGTGGTCCCTATGATCGGTACAAAGACCTGAAGCAACTGGCTGATCAGCATAGCGTGAAATTCTTCTACGAAACCAACGTGGGAGCCGGTCTTCCCGTTCTGACTACCCTTACGGATCTGATCAATTCCGGTGACCGTATCCTGCGAATCGAAGGAGTCCTGAGTGGGTCCCTGAGCTTTATTTTCAACTCATTTATTGGAGAAAAACCATTTTCCGCGATT
This sequence comes from uncultured Bacteroidia bacterium, assembly GCA_964343195.1. Lineage (GTDB taxonomy): Bacteria > Bacteroidota > Bacteroidia > J057 > J057 > CAYVAP01. The sequence goes on from CAYFIR010000124.1 coordinate 17,115, forward strand.
GTCAGGGAAGCACAGGAAAGGGGCTATACCGAGCCGGATCCGCGCATTGACCTGAGTGGGAAGGACGTAGCCCGAAAACTGCTAATTCTTGCCCGTGAATCAGGACTGACCCTGGAGCCTCATGACATCGAAGTAGAGAACATTCTTCCACAGGCAGCACTTGACGCTCCGGATGTACCCACCTTCATGGCGGAACTCGAGAAGGCAGATGATCATTTTGAGGAACTGCGTAAGGAAGCTGCAGTGGAGGGGAAAGTACTGCGCTTCATCGCAACGCTGGAAGGTGAAAAAGCTTTTATCAGCCTGCAGAAGCTGGATGAAAGTAGTCCTTTCTTCAATTTATCTGGCAGTGATAACATGATCTCATTTACTTCCGCCCGCTATAAGGATCGCCCATTGGTCATCAAGGGACCTGGCGCAGGAGCGGAGGTTACGGCTGCCGGGGTGTTTGCCGAGATTCTTCGAATTGGGTACTATTTGTCCTGATAGATTTCCTGATTGAGTAAAAAGTACTGTTTTAGTGTGACCTGATGCAGACTTAATGGTCTCAGAATAACAGATGAGTTATCCTGAGTAGTTTTGGGGGTTTCTCTTCCACCATGAATGCCATTAGTCTCTGTAGGTCATGTCGAGTCACGGTCAGCATTATTCTCATGAAGTAAAACTGGAAGTTGATCCAGCCTGGAACATTGTTAATGTTACGGACAGTCGTAATGAAATGACTCATCTGGTTACAAGGAGTATCCCGGAGTTATTCCCTGGTCTGAACCTCTCAGATCTGCTAGGCGAGGTGCCTACCGGATCAAATGGCCGGAGAATGCCGGGCGTCAGGGTTGTTTCTGAGGAACTCCAGTGTGTTGCCCACCTGATATTTGAGAAGAAAATTGAAAATGGTATTAGGCTTCGGTTGCGCAAAGCGCCTTTGGATCTGGTTGAAAGCTGGAAAAAAAATCTACCTCCCAGAGGCGAGGTGCTCAAGCAGATTTTGGACCATACCCGAGACATTTGTATCATTCTGAGTCCGATTTTTGAGGTTCACTATTTTAACCAAACGGCAAAGGAACTACTATCTCACTGGTACCAAAGGGACTTGAAGGTTGGCGAAGATTTCTGGCAATATTTACTTGCCGGGACGGAGAAAAACTTCCTCAAAGACTTTAATCAGGCTCTGAATGGCCGAGTGATACGACGGCCTCAGAAAAAACTGACCTTTCCCATTCAGGAATCCAGATGGTTTGAGTCTACCTTTTTTCCGGTTCGGGATGAGGAAAAAAGAATATTTGGGATTGCAGTCATGTACCATGACATTGATAAAGTGAAACTGCTACAGGCTGAGCGGGATTTGCAGCGCAAAACCCTCATGGACATTTCCTATCACCAGTCTCATTTGATTCGGAGCCATGTGGCCAATCTGATGGGGCTATCTGAGCTGTTGCAGGAAGAAGACGTGAACCTTCCCGGAAAGATTGGGGAACTGGTAAGCATGGTAAAAGGCGAGGCCCAGCGGCTTGATGCGGTGATCCATGCCATTACCAATGAAATCCACAGTTAGATTTTGGAGTTTCCGAATGGAACGGTAACATTACATGTGAAGATGTTGTGGTTCTACTCTCCAAAATCAATTGACAAAGCCATTTCGATTTAAGCATTTTTCTGTAATGCAGGACCGCTGTGCCATGAAAGTGGGCACAGATGGGATGTTGTTGGGGGCCTGGACCCCAATTGCGGGGGGAGACCGTGTGCTGGATATAGGGACTGGCACGGGGCTGGTCGCATTGATGCTGGCCCAGCGTGGCTCCAAATTGCAAATCGAGGCGATAGAACTGGATCCTGAGGCAGCCTCACAGGCTGAAGAAAACGTCGCCAACAGCCCGTTTGCTGACCGGATCAGGGTACGGACTGGGGATCTGAAATCCTTTCAGCCCAATGAGCCATACGACCTTATTGTCAGCAATCCTCCCTTCTTTGCCGCTGGCTCCCCATCGCCAGATCCACGCAAGCAACAGGCGCGCCACGAGGCATCTTTACCCCTTTCTTTCCTGTTGGCCTTTGCGGGTGACCATCTCCTGGAGGGGGGAACCCTCGGACTCATAATCCCCATTGATCGTCTGGCAGGCACTATACAAATCGGGGCCATCCATCAATTGTGGCCCCAGCAAATCTGTCGGGTGATGTCTACTCCCCAAAAAGCACCGCATCGGGCTTTGGTTTATTTTGCCAAAGGTAAAGCGGGAAAACCGACAGAAAGTGTGCTGGTTCTCCAGGAGAATGGAGAGTTCAGCCAGGCTTATAAAGACTTGACGAAAGACTTTCATCCGTTTTTATGAAAGCCCCTTTAGTAAATGACGTGAGTTTTGAGTTTCTGGGCTTCAATTCCAATTGGAACAAGTAGCCTAAAGCAAGCCTGGGGCGGCGTTGGCCCGGAATTCGGCGGTTGGGGCGGCTTGTGGGGCAGCCTGGAATTCCGAAGTTTCTTTGCCTCCTTTCTTTTTTAGCTCCGCAAATGGATTTTTAATATTCGGCGTGTTTTCAAGTGCTATGTCGCCTTCAGCGGGACTTACTTCTTTTTTAGGGGAGCAATTTGCGATTTAAAGAAATGATTTGTAGTGTATTATGTAATGGAA
>CAYFIR010000125.1:0-19664 GCA_964343195.1 uncultured Bacteroidia bacterium
GCCCGGAGGGAGTCTATACCTGGACGCTGCGGTATCGCTACTACGACGCCACCGCCGAGCGGGTGATGCATCGGGGGGGGACGGTGCAGGTGGTGAGGTGATCGAATCCCCCCAACATTTCGCCGGGCGAAATGCCACCCCCTCTTGCAAAGGGGGGAATGGGTTTTAGGGCGGCCTGGGGCCGCAGCAGCAGCTTTCCCCCCTTCGGCGCGCAGCAGAGAAGGGGGGTGGTTTTCGCCTGTGGCGAAAAGCGGGGGGATCTGAGGACACCCCCTTGCTGCGGGTTAAAACCGCGCAGCAAGTAAGAGGGCTGCCTTTTACAATATCCCCAAAAGTCATCCTGAACCTCGCAGCATAGCGGAGAGGTGAAGGACCTTAAACGTAGCACTTTCCAGCGAGGCACTTGAGCAAGTAGCGCTGGAAAGTGCCACCTGTGAGGTCCTTCGTCGTTCCTCCTCAGGATGACCCGTGGGAGTGGTAAGAAAAGGGTTGATCGACGTCTTCCGGACGTCGATCTCGTCTAGTCTTCGGGTCTCCGCACCCGCCGTGTCGGGCTTGCTGCGGGTTAAAACCGCGCAGCAAGTGAGATGGCTGCCTTTAACAATATCCCCAAAGTCATCCTGAACCTCGCAGCATAGCGGAGAGGTGAAGGACCTTAACCGTAGCACTTTCCAGCGTTACCCGATCCAGTGCTAGGTGGGAAAGTGCCGCCCGTGAGGTCCTTCGTCGTTCCTCCTCAGGATGAACCCGTGGGAGTGGTAAGGAAATGGTTGATCAAGGACTCCGATCCTCGATCTCTGCTAGTCTTCGGGTCTCCGCACCCGTCGTGTCATCGAATCCCTCCGACATTTCGCCGGGCGAAATGCCACCCCCCTTTTGCAAAGGGGGGAATGGGTTTTGGGGCGGCCTGGGGCCGCGGCAGCAGTGGAAAATACCGAGTCGGATTACGCACAGGCATGCGCACAAGCCACGAAATCCGACTCAGCATTTTGTTATTGGGAAGTCCGGGGGAGCGGGAGGAAATGCCACCCCCCTTTTGCTAAGGGGGGAATGAGTTTTGGGGCGGCCTGGGGCTGCAGCGGCAGTGGAAAATACCGAGTCGGATTACACTTCTAGCCTACACACGGCCACGAAATCCGACTCAGCATTTTGTTGTTTGGAAGCCTGAGGGAGCTGGGGAATTCTGCTTGTTAACTGTTAATTCGCGTTATTTATAAGTTCATTCAGAGTTGACTATGACTATTGATTCTACAGTCAAACTATCTGGTAAAATCGTAAAATCACCTCTGAAATAATATAGATATTTATGATTCGTTATATCCATTAGATACGTAATTCTCTGGTCACCTTTATCTACAAACCCCAAATATCCATCTGGAAGTTCATTATAGCTTTGAAGAATAACTTGATCTTTTAGTTCTCTAAAATTAGAGCCTATATGAATTCCCGAATTTGTTGACATAGCCTTGCTGAGTATAGCTACTCTATGAATTTGCTGAGGGTTTAGCCAACTAGTTTCAGCCAAGAACAAAACTTCTGTTTCATTACTAAATACGATTCCCTTCCATTCAATATCTTCATAAGATAAGGTTGTATCTTTAAAATGAAGAGAACATATTTTTTTTTGTAAAGCCTCGAGATCTTGGCCTAAAACAATATTCGCAACTTCATTTACATCCATCTTGCTTACATTACTTTTTTCTGGATCACAGCCTCCAATGTTGCACGCAGAAAAAATATTTATCACCACAAAAAGACTAAAATAAAATCCCTTTAGAAGAACATTCATAGTACTCGGCCTTATAGATTATTCCACACTGAAAACTAATGAATTTTATTTGAGATAAATAGGGTTAACCCAACCAGTGGTACCATTGTAAGTAACCTCCATTCTTCCGTTAACAGTATTTCCAGTACTGTAAACCTGAGCACCTTTCGGAATACTTCTAATTTCGGCCCTTTGATTTCCCGAAGAAGTCGCAAAAAATCTTAATGGACTAGTTTGGGTATTGATCGTGTAGTTACATCTTATTTGACACGTTTCCGAACTACTAGATCGTTTAAGTCTTACTGGAAGAGAGAAAAGATCCCCAAAACTCCAAGAAGAATCCTCACTTTCAGAAGTAGAGGCAGCAGTTGCCTCTTTTGCCCTAGCTAAAGCTAGATGATCCCCTCCATAATTTTCAAAAAATTCTTCATTAGTCACCGTTCCATAATTTGCTGCCTCAGGGTCTATAGGATTACCATTTCTATCTTCGCCATCGACATGCAAATGAGGATGGTAGTTTACTCTTTTACCTAACTTTTTACTGTAATAAGTCCCTGAATTTCCAGAATAAGCAATCACCTGGCCTTCTAAGACTGCACTCCCTATTTCCAATCCTTCAGCAACGGAACTTAAATGTATAAATCTTAAAACGTCTCCATTAGCATATCGAACTTTGATATATTTTATTCCGCTATTTGTAATTCCTATATCGGTCACCACTCCGTCCCCGAAAGAGTAAATATTAGTACCTATGCTAGCTCTGTAATCAATGCCAATATGTGGACTTGTGCCCAAACTTCTTATTTCTCTATATGTGGATGTTCTTACTACTGTATTTGTTAATCCCCAAGCGCCATCTGCGTGATCACTTTTGTTAGTAACACTATTTCCTCTAAGAGGCCACTCAATATTACCATCTCGATCAACCCAATAAACAGGATTATCAAATCCAAATCTGTAAGGAGTCCATGAAGGAGCTAAATGAGTCAACGGATCCACACTCAACCACCTACCCACTCTCGGATCATACACCCTCGCCCCAAAGTCTAGGCTATTCTTGGCTCCATACACTTCATCGTCCGACTCTTTTCCGTTAAACCCAAACCGATACCCCTCCGCACTTCCGGTGCGCTCTTCCATCGTCATACCAAAGGGATAGTAGTCGCTATGGGCATGCACATCGGCCTGATAGCCCGTTACGGTGCCGCCGCTGTTGAGGGGCAGCTTGCGGTCGGAGAAGACGACGAGCACATTGCCGAGGTGATTACTGCCTTCGTAGCGCTTGCGGCCACGGGTCAGGTAGCGCTTTTCGTGGGGGCTCTCGCTGCCGTCTAGCACAAACTCTGGCTCTACCGGCCAGTTGGCACAGGGGCATGGGTCGCAGGGGGTGCTACTGACCACGGCTCCGGTCTCAGGGTCCAGGATGACATCGATACACGGCGGACAGCCGCATGGGTCTGACGTCAACTCATTGTAGGCACACCAGTCGGGGGGGAGTTCGCAGTTGGGGTCGCCCTGACAGTATTGGGCAAGGGCGATGTCATAAGCTTCCTCACAGCTCTGATCGCAGGAATCACAGGCACAGAAGTCTGCTGAGTCGGGATCGGCGTAAGGGCCATACCCATAAGGGAGGTCGTATGAGCATTCAGGTGAGCCGCTGGGGGCAACAGTGAGGTAGCGATTGGCCTGCCATAGCCCCAATCGGCTACTTCCGTAGAGGTGGTATTCACTGGCTTTGAAGAACTCCAGCTTTTCGTAGTCGAACCAGTCGTCGGTCCAGCAGCCTGTCTCTGGATCGGAGACAAGGCCAGGAGGAGGGGCGAGTTGTCCCTCTCCGATGACAGGAGTTTCGCAGGGTTCGAGGGGCTCCTGAGTGAGATGTCTGCGGTCATATACGGCCAGGATATTGCCTTGGGCATCACGGACGTAGTAGGTATATATCCAAGTGGTCCCATCGGTGAGGCTGGGCTTCACAATCTTGACCACGCGGTTGCCTCCCGCATCGTAGCGGAACTCCAGGGTGGGATCGCCATTGTCAAATTTGATCCGCTCGATTTTGTTGCTGTTGTTCCATAGGATTTCCTCGATGTGGCCCTGGGTGTCTTCTATCAGGTTGCCGATTTCGTTATAATCGTAGTTGCCTACATTTTGGTCGGCCAGGTCATTGCCGCTGCTGCCTATGGGGTCATCGACAAAGTCGAGGCGGTTGGTGGAGTCGCCCCCTATGATAAGATAGCTGTAGTCAAACTGGTCTATCTGCGTCCCGCTTTGGTCATAGCGATCCAGGGTGAGCAGGTTGCCGTTTTTGTCGTAGCTGTAATCGGTGCGGTAGCGGTTGGTGCTGGTAGTAGTGCCCGACCAGTGGTTGTTGGCCTGAACATTGGTGTTCTGGAAGGCCCGCATCTCCCGGATGCGGTTGAGCTGGTCGTAGTGGTAGAGGGTCAGTTGCTCCGGCAAAGCCGCCGTGGCCTCATCCCGCAGGGCGGTCTGCATCAGGGCGATGTTGCCGTTGAAGAGGGAGCGTTCGTCCTGCCCACCGCTGGTAAAGGCGGCATAGATAGCCGCAGGATCGGCCTCAAAGTCGTTGAGCCCGGTATTGATGGCCTGGTAGTCGCCGTCGAAGTAGCCCAGGGTGAAGCCAAAGGCGTCCTGTGCAACCTTTTGGTGTACGCCAGCGGTGCCGTTATAGAGGCTGCCGGAGTCGCCGTCCTTGCCCATGTCGCGGTTGGTCACCAGGGTCGAGGAGTTGACGCCCTTGAGCCAGCCCTGGATGGTATAGGCGTAGTCCATGCCCTGCACCTGCCACTCGCCGATCTCGACCCGCGCCAGTGGCCCGTGCCAGTAGTAGCGGTAGTAGGCGTCGAGGTCAAAGGTGATGCTGTCCAGGCTGGAGTAGGTATGGGTCAGGCGGTTGTTGGCATCGTACTCGTAGCGGTAATGGAACTGATCGGGCTGACCGGGCTGGTAGTCCACAGCGTTGACATTGCCGCTGATGAGGTCAAAGTCGTAGTCGATGCGCTTGAAGCGGTGCCCCAGGGCGTCGAGTTCTGGGAACTCGTGTATCAGGGTGGTGACATTGCCTCGGATGTCGTAGCTGTAATGAGAGGCATTCTGATAGGCCACCGGAGCCGATGGATTGACATACTCAATGGAGGCAATGCGGTTGCGCAGGTGCTGTTGCCCACCAGGGAACTGGTTGTTAGCCTGAGTACTCAGGCTTTCGTCGTAGTAGGTTCGGACGTACTCCTGCTGGGTGCTGGAGTTAAACCAGGTCTCAAAGTCGCTGTATGCCACATAGTGGCTACCAGTACTCAGAGCATTTGGCGGTCCGCCAGTCTTGGCGGTCTCACCCGCCTCGATGGTACGGCCCAGTTCGTCGTAGAGAACGTAGCTGTAGAGGGTGCCATCTTCCTCCTGCTTGGCATTGCGAGCCAGGACTTGACGTCCCAGTTCGTCGTACCAGAAGTCCGCTGGACCTTCGGCATCAGGGGTGGTTTGCTGGATGAGTTGGCCGAGGGAGTTGTACTGGTAGGTGGTAACGAAGTTGTGGTCGCGGTTGTTGGTAACGCCATTTTCGCGATCCGTATCCACCTGGTTGGTGTATGAGCTATTGAAGTTGGAAACCACTCCCTCCGGCGGCACGGTATGGACCAGGTTTCCGGCCTGGTCATAGTAGTAGAGGGTGGTCTGGTACTCCTTGCGGGTATAGCTCATGGTGGCGGTTTCCTCGACCGCATCCAGGCAGTGCTGGGTATAGGCATCAAGGAAAGTACTGCGTTCAGCAGTGATATACTCCTGGTAATCGTCCTTCGCCTGGGTGATCGCGAGTTCTTCGAGGTACTCTTTGCAGGAAGGCGGTTCAACGCTAGGGAAGAGGTCCTGGTTGCACAAGGTAGGGCCAGTCTGGCAGGCGGGGGAGAGGCAGCTTGAGGTGCCTGTCAGGAATATCTGGGAGGTATTTCCCTGGAACGAGAGGGTAGCCAGCACCTTGAAGGTGCCATCTGGCATCAGAATAGGATTGGATAGGGCAGTTACATTGGAGAAGCGCGACTCTGGAGCGGTATTGGGCATGGTGAGTTCTCCGGTGCAGTAGGTGTCTCCGCCATCCCAGTATTTATAGCCAAGCTTTTCAGGGCAGAGGGAGATATCGGTCGTAGTGAGGAGAGAAGGAGGCCAAGAAGGTACATTTTGTAATGTACCTGTAATTGTAGAAATTGTAAAGGCAGAAGAGTCTTTCGTAACCGTAGCATTTTCCCAGTTCACATCCACATCATAACTCGTACAAGTATTGGCAACGGTTGCCAATGTTACATCTCCAAAAGGCAGATCGAATCCAAAATTCTGGATGGTCCATAACCTAGGATGTACTCCATTAAGGGACTCTAATCCATACAACATCAAGACACTATCCTGATCATAAGACTCCAAATCAGGATATGCATCTGTAAATATGACCTCATCTGTGGAAACTGTAGATATTGGGGTGCCTTTACTAAGCCCACCTCCATCTCCTGTGAGTATTCTGATCACGAGGTGCCTGGCATAACCATCAGTATTCGTTGCAATACCGACGTTTAAGAAATAGTCTACATCCCTGCTGTCAATGAAGTATTGTGGATCAACCAGATTCAAGCTGGCATCCAATTCATAACTCTTTGACCATTCAACCTCGCCTCCGGGGGAAATAGCGATCACAGTAAAACCTTCTGCTCCCACTGCAACAGAATTATCTAGCTCTGGAATAAGAATGTAGATACCCCCATCAGGACGACCAGCTAATACCCGATCCTGGAGTGCTTCGGGACTTACGGCCAATTGGTAACTTCGTTCTTGTAGCAAATTCACAAAGGGCGTCCCGTGCTCATACCATCTTAATATTAGCTCATGGTTATTTGCTAAGTTCGGTTCAACGGCAGATGCTATATGGGTATTCTGCCCTGTTATTGTTCTGGTTTTTCCTCGGCTGCTTTCAGAAGGGTAGTCCCACCTAATTCCATTGAAGTTTATTAATGAAGCCGAACTGCTATTAAAGCGAACGGTAATGCTTTCCTCGTTAGAAAAAGAAACATCTGCATACACTTCGCCATTACTTGCCTCTTCCAGATTAGAAACACTTATGGGATCAGCATCCAACGAAGTGAATGAATAGTGCGTCTGTGCCGTCCCCCAGCTTGAGAAACTATTATCAAGAGACACACAGGAAAGAAATGCTTCATTCGCTAATTCAGAAACTACCAGAATTACTGTCCTCCCACCACTTACCTGAAGGGGCTTGGCATCAACGACAAACCTACCTAAAAGGTCTATTTCAACTGTCGCCTCTTCTTCAAAATCCATCCCTGACAGTTTTGTCACATAGAGAGAACCCAGGACTTCCTGTTTCCATCCTACTCCGACAGCACCATCTCCATTCTCACTCACTCTAAACTGGTCAATAGGGTGCTGAAACCCTCTCCGGAATACGATTCCGCCCTCATAGTAGCCATTATTACCTGAATAATTTGTCAAAACGGGGAAGGATGAATAACCTGTCACATCCCACTCGTCAGTATATAGTCTGCCATTGCCTGCGAGTTCGTCCAGGAATCCGACCAAATCAGGCAGGTATGTATTGGCGTTACAGGTACCACCCGCCAATGGAAATCCCTGAGCACCACATGTTTCCATGAAATCCTTATAATCCCACCATGTAAGGTTCATTCCAAACTCTTCGTTGAATAGGCTTGTCAGCACCATAATGCCTTCTGAGGTTGTCTCAAGTGAGCCAATCAATGAAGCCCCTAATGAATTAGCAAAAGTAAATATCTCCTCACAGGTCAGGCAAGATGCACATCCCATATTGGGATCGACCGGGATTGCCAAATTCACCAAATGTGTAAAGCCAGAAGTGCCCCAAGGAATTCCACTACTCCATTGCACCTGTGTCCCATAATCAGCGGCAAAAGCAGCCTCACAGTGACAGATTAGGCCATCTATATCAGCCATGCCCCCTGGATACATACTCGCGTACATATCTTCTATGTTTTGGATGGCATTGGTTGGATACGGACCTGTTTCGAAGGCTTCTTTCGCTGCCAGAATTTTATTACAGCCACAAGTATCCAGAATAGCCCCGTCGCCCATGGGATCGCTCACGGCAATAATGGATTGGTTCAGGCCTTGAGGCATCTGGATCTGATAGACATTGCAGGAAGGGTCGAAGCTACTGCTATTGATGTCGTTCGAAAGGGCTGGGCTGGTATGAGGAGGAGCCAAAAAGATGTCCAATACTTCCTCGAATGACTGATAGTTAAGGGTACAATTTGTCCCTGGAGGTGCCTCATTCGCCCCAAAAGGATAATCCCCAGAGCTTTGGGCACACTCACAGATAGCCTTGAAGTTGGAAATAATTGAATCGAGGACAACAGGACTCACGCAGTCCTGAAGCTTCTCTTGCCAATAAGCTTCGTACCCATCACAGATTTGTCCCGCAGTGTTGACGAGTGCATTGTCAAGGATTCCAGGTAAATTGTCAGGATCGTTGTGGTTTATTAAAATGTTATACTCAAACCCTGCCTGATCCAGTATTTGATCGATTGTTACCCCATAAATTGCAGAACCAGAACAGCTACTCGTTAAAGACTGATAATCATCAACCATCAACTTCTGTTTCTCTCCTAAATAGAAAGCTTTGATGTAGAACCATAACTCATCGAGGTGGCAATCATCTAGTTGGCTGAATGAAATTACCCCACCGCTATGTAGAGAGTTAAGGCAATCATCGATATCTTGTTGAATTTCAGACGCTTCACAATATACCTGGATCACCGCTAAATCCCACAAAGTATAGTTGAAGCCGTTAAAATTGCTAAGGCTGCTAGCCATTTCAGAGGGAGTCCCTGCGCCAGTAGGTCCAAAATAAGGATCAGTTCCGCCACCAGGATTGAACAAGGCACTCCCCCCCAGATTTGATGCATCTATCCATCCCAGGGAAACCGCTTCTTCCATGGACTCGACATTCATCAAAACCCTATCAAAGTCGTACCCATCTGAACTTGCGTTGCACCAGTTGTTGTGGAAGCACCAATCTGGATGAAGATCATCAACCATGAAATCAAGCCAGGCATCATCGAAGTATATGATGAACTCAGCTACGGAAAGGTTATTGGGCGATTGCCCATTGGGAGCGGTAAGACCTCCATAGCTAACACTGGTATAAGGAGCTGGGCTACCGGACAATATCTGGTCGGTACCAGGTTCCGGAACTACATCGCCGTTAGCATCTATGGTGTATAGTGCTAACTGCCCACCGGGTCTTAAATCGTTTTTCATAACCTGAAGCCATGCCTCGCAGGGATTGGCCCCAATTTCATAGCATTCGGCCTCACATTCCGCTAAAGCTTCTTCCCAATCACTTGTAGTAGCTAAGTCGTTATTAGTGATTGCTTGGTATTCCAGTAAGGAACTCCCCCAGGTCTCCAAACAGGTCAGGCTGCAAAAGTCTTCGTTACAACTTGAATAATCCACATTGGCCAATGCTTCTTGAATGAAATCCTGTTCGGTCTTCAAGCAGGCATTATTGGCGATGTAATGATCGGCATATGCCTCAGCAGCAGCCCGGTTGACTTTTAAAGTTTTTATGATGGTGTAATTGCCTTGATCTAAATACTCAGTAATGTTTAAATCTGAGGGAGATGCGGCTGAATTACAATTACCATCAATTGCAAGAGGGCCGAATGTTTCTTGATGATTGATTACGAAATTCCCAAACTCATCCTGTACCGTAAAGGTAATGTCATACACACAGTCATAACAGATGCCCATAATGGAGCAGGGATCTTCATAATTTGCTCCAACAAGGCCATAGTGGAAAATATGCTCTGTCCCATCAGCTACTACCAGATGTTCACGGTTCAGAGTATATGCATCCCCATCCTGACTAAGCGTGTTAAATCCAATCAGATCCACCACAATGGGATCCTCATTGGCACTGAGTTCAACCAAATTATCCGGAGCCTCACCAGCCAGAGATGTTGCAATGGTACGACCATGGGCATCCACGTAGGTAACCGAGGCTTGGCCATTGGGATCGACCATCAGTGTTTTCTTATAGCGCTCTGCATAGCCGACCTCGGTTCCAAATAAACCGTTGAGCTCTTGTTGGCTAGGAACCCCGTAGTAGTATTTCGTTTCGTGAGAACTTCCTATCTGGTGATTATCTCCAACTCCTCCCTGCCGACGAATGCGACCTGTGTTATCTGGAGTATATTCCGTCTGTGTGAAGGGGTATCCTACTGCATTTGGAATGAAAGCATTGGGGCCATCCTGTGTAGAATTTGCACTGCTATAGTAGTTAGAAGCTCCACTTGCAGCATCCATGGAGGTGGGAGGAGTCCCATTAGCATACATATCCAGATCGAAGTCTTCCCAGGAATATGGATCACTCCCACCACGGTTAAAGTTGTCATAAAATCCTAGCCTATTGCTGTAACTCCCCTGACTAGCTTCATAGGCAGGAACAGGTAGCACCTGAATCGCCGGACGTCCCTCAAAGTCATAGATGGTTTCCCCAACAACGGCAACCTCTCCCATCCCGATATCAGGCTGATTGATTTTGGAAACGGTTTGTCGCCCTCTCAGGGAGCCATCAAAGTAGCTGACCACCTCCTTGTGTTTGCCATATTCCGCGTAGGTGGCCTGGAACTGCCAGTTCATATCTGGCTCGTGCCCGGTGGTAATCTTAAAGCAATAATCAAAGGCTTGATTACATGTTCCGCTAATGGGTGCCTGGCTCCACTGCCCTTCCTGGGGTTGTTCTGGATTGAGCTCACTACGGCCTACCCCCCTTACTCTAAATACCAACCAACCCTTTTTAAATACCCGCTCAATGTCGAATGTAGCCGAGTCCTTGGGAAGAGAAACCCTTACTGCCCCTTCTCGGAAATCATAGTATCCGTTGCTGTAATCATCTACAAATACCCACTCCAAATCATAGCTCTCTGCGACCTCATAGGTATTGCTAGGATCTAGGATCTTTTGCCAATCAACCCGAATCTTGTTTCCAACCAAAGATACATTCGTAATTTCGCTGGTCTCCTGCCGATCAAAGGCATAATACCGCTCAATGTCCATGCAGGTGGTCAGTTCTATCTGATTGGGAACAGAATTTATGTGGGTATATGAGCCACTGGCATCATAGCTGATGATGTCCAGTACATGAACTGTCACCGAATGGCCATCCTCAAAAGTGAGATGGCTTTGTGATTGGAACTCTGTCTGCCCACCTGGATTATAGGAGACTCTCAATGTGTCGAGGTCAATATCCATAGAGTTTGTCCCATCGCCATATTCAATATAGACCAATACTTCCATCGCATAGAAGTCTGGTTGATAGGTGGGGTCATCCAGGTTGATGGACAATGTAACCCGGTTTTTGCATTGAAGATCGCCAAAAAGCCCAGTACCAATCTGGCTATATAGCGGATCATTCAACGAAAATGAGGTATTCTTGGAGAAACCTGTAGAATGGCTATTGCAATAGGACTCATTCGCTGCTTGGGAGATAGTTGGGGTGAGAAACAGCCCAAACAGGAGCCCAAACAGAATAGTAGCTGTGATGCGATGGAGTTGGATAGGAGCCATCATGGTTATTGCTGGTTGTTGAGATAGACAAAGCGATAGGTACTAACGGAAGAGCGTAACCTTCCCTCTGAATAGGGAGTTGCCAGGAATCGAGAAATCTGTGCTTTCTGACTAGCAGAAGTGGGGATATTTCCCTGCTGGATTTGATTGACATGGATTTCAAAGCGAGCCTTTCCAGTGCCAGGTTGGTCAAGCGATATGACATACCTAGCAAGCTGATGCGTAGCAGGTCTGAACCAGAGTTCCCCGCTTTCGTACCCTGGATACCCCTCGAAGGAGAAGCGATACCTGGCCAGACCTGGGCTCGGCTCATCATATTGAACGCCCTGATAGAATTGCAGGAGCGTATCAGCCATGGGAGCTCCAAACATCATGCTTTGTTGTCCCTCTGCCAGTCGCTGTAGGATCACCATCTTTTCCTGGTGATCCACAGTAAGCGTGAATTCTCCTTCCTGAATCATTTCCAGGTGTCCCAGTCGGCTGTAAACCTGCCCTCCGACCCGGCTATACTGAGCCTGAGCAACTTCTTTTGCCTCCTCAGCATCTCCCTCAAACCAGCGGTACTCCATTTCCATATTCAGCGAAGCATTCCCATAAAATGGGCTGAATATCTGCTGAAAATCTGTTCTAAAATCCTGGGCATTAGCGGGGCTTGTGCAAAAAAGCATCACCAGTCCCACACCAACCGCAAGGTGCATTTGGGTTATCGTCTTCATGGTTACTGATTGTGAATGGTGGATGCGTTGTAACGAGTTTCCTTGATGGTCTTGATCCCATCTTCGGTTTCGACCTTGATGCCAGTCAATTCACCTTTACTGTTATACTGGTAGAATTGCATGAAATTGTTCTCATCACCAACAGCCATGAGCCGTAGGTCTCTATTCCGATAGACATAGGTTTTCATGCTTGCATCCATGGGATGAATGCGGAGGTCGTCGAGGTAGATTACTGCATTAGGATTAGAGTAATAGGTAGCATCAGCGACCTTTATTCTGATTGTAAATGGTGCTCCAGCATAGGCTTGGGGGAACGTAAGCACCCCGGTAAGTTGCTGCCAACCTTCGATAATCGGGCCATAGGAAAGAGGCACATCCAAATTCATCGTTGTGCCATCATTGCAAATGGTAGCTGTTACGATATTTGTCCCACCAGCAAACGCTAGATAATTATCGGGAGTTAAAACATCACTGGATGCATATCGAGAGTCATCTTTTATCCAAAATGAGATTAAATACTCTTGAGATCCGGTCGATGCCTCGGGGGAAAATGTTGACGAATAATCAGATTTCTCCAGTTCATATGGTTTACTTGTATTAGGAACCCCTTGCACCTCAGTTATCTCATGACTGAAGACCAACTCGTTCCCCACTTCTAGCAGTAGAGACTTATCTCCAGAATGGGCATCCTGCTGGGTCACATATTGATCTATATCAAAATCCCCATCGATACTCAACTGTAAATGAGGAATTTCACAGCCAGCCACACCTAAATCCCAACTAAACTCAAAATTCTCATTGGCAATCTCGCTGTAACGGGCATTTGCTGCTACTGCAATCGGTACCTGATGATGGTGGCCATATAGTGCCGAGGAATAAACTCCTAGTGCATTTTCTGATTCAATGCTATATCCATGATTGGAGAATTTTGAAACCTGCTCTGTCCACGTCCAATTAGTAGGACTAGCGTCAAATAATCCTGCGGAGGCTGACCATTCATAAAATGGGGTGAAGTTAAGGAGCGTACCATCCGTTCGGATGTCATTCGCACCGATTTCGCGCTCGGTAAGATAAGTGTAACTTCTTAAAGGATACCAACTACCCCTAAGCCCTAGCAAAAATGGATTAACGATTTCCCCTTCAGCATAATCTGCAAAACAGGTATTTTGATAGACTGGGTAGTCTGGCCCAGTACAAGTCGGCGGAGGGTTCACTCCAAATAATCCTCCATACAATCGCCTTACATCAGAATATACTACCGCACCTGCGCTAAGAATATCATCAGTATTACTAGGACTAATACTTCCCCCATTGATAGGACTATCCTTACTCGCAACGCTAGCCATGGAAGTCGCGGCCTGATTTCGGTGCCCAGATCTAATGACAAGAACTCTGTGATATGTGCCGCTTGAGAACAGATTCCCGTCTTCATCTATGACATAAATTTTGTCGTTCACTTGATCTACATCCAGAATCCATCCTTTTTCTGGGTTAGATCCTGAACTTGGCCAGATCATTAGTTCGTCCCCTTTTACAAGGATATCGAGTTCCTCACTAGATGCGTTATCGAAATCAACAGAACTAAGATCTGCATAAATATTCTGGTAAGCCTGCCCCATTCCCTCATAGGCCCAATGAGCAGGATAGTCCAGGCTGTAAAGGGGATCTTTAAACTCATTCGAAGTCTCTGTGAGGAGCACTTCCCCAGTTTGCTCATCCCAGGCCAGATTCTTTGTCTCTACAGAAGAGCCGCCGACATCTGTGGCCACTACTCGTTCCAATATTCCATAAGAGTCTATAACCTTGGTAGCGACCATGGAGCGAAAACGAGTTTGTGATATCTGAGGCGTAGGCCAAAGGCTAGGAACCGGTATGGGAATCGGAGGGAACGGCAATACGGCAGTGTTAATATTGGCACTAAGAGAGACACCTATAACCTCGGATCCAGACTCTCTTCCATCCAGAATCAGTTCCACCTCCTTTTTAAATGTCCCCAGGTATTGATCCCCGTTGGGACGGATAAGAGGAACCTGATTGTTATTTAACTCTCTTGGATATCTTCTATTTGCCTTGGTGCGATAAAAGTATTCAACCTTAGAAATTGGTTTGGACTTCCCTTCGGCATACACCTTTTGCGCTTTGGGCTTGCCATGCATATCATTGCGGTAAATGGCGTAGCCCTGGGTTGCACTCAAATACTCCTTGGAGGAAATCTTAAGGAACTTAAAGATTCCATTTAATGGGTTGTACCGGGTATCCAGGTTGGTGGAGCGGACAATAGTCGGAAAATCTTTGGCTGTATAGAATTCCTGAACGGTATGCCCTGTAGCATTTTGGTTCACCGCTGCATCTCTCAAACTGCTAACCTTGACGCGACGGTAAATGATTGAGGGGCCAGGGTAGTATGACTCTCCGATTGGAGCCTCAACGTAATGCAGACCATCTGGAACTCCGACTAGACGTTCGCTAAAGAAAATGGGCTGCTTGAACGGATTTTCATCGGCTCCTATGTAAGGTTCATAAGCCGCAACCCCACTGCTAATCATCTTGCTTGGGTCGAAGTCGTCCTCAATTTCATATTCATAGGTTTGCCCATAAACTCGATCACTATGAGGACTCCCTGCCATTGCTTGCCAATTATCGCGCATCTCGATACGGAAGACTCTTGAGCCTCCCCCATGCTTACGCTTATCAGGAGAGTTTAGCCTTACCCAAGACTGTGACGGATCAGCCTTCTGGCAATAAGATCCCTTTGCTAAGAAGCGATAGTACTGCTGAAACAGAAGTTTCATCTCATTAGCAAATCCTAGAACAGCATAGCCTAAATCGGTAATGTTTGAACTCGGGTTTTGAAATGCCTGAGGATTATACAGGTAGTCAGGCCTGTTCATCTTCAAGTAATTCATGGCAGCAAATGCGACTGGACTTATCATTTTGGAACCATCGTCAACCATCCCGACTTTTTCTAATTTGATATATCCAATATTGCCTGATCCAACAGCAGATATCCCTGAGTTATCACGATCTATCTGGGCATACACCGGAACCCTTTCGAAAAACTCAGGCATGTCGGTCTCATTTTTTCCAAGATTAACCCGCACATTCATATAGAGAAAGGTATTATTGTCAGTTTTCGGCAGGTATTTTTCCCGGAAATCTGTAGTAGATACACCACTCTCTCTTAATTTGACAAAAACGTAGGAGTCATCCGCATTGAAAGAGGATTGGTCATATAAATTATCTCCAGAACTTGATGCAGAATAGCTGCTCGATGTTCCAAACTTCAATACTTCAAACATCTCCATGGCCTGCTTATCCTGTACGTAGCCATAGTCTTTCGATTCGTAAAAGACGTCAATCCGGCCACCAGAAGGGGTAAGTACGGATGAAAGGTGCCAAGCCTGAGCATAAGCATCTGCTAAGCGCCAATCTTCATTGACATCGGCAGAATATAGATTGCTGTAGGGAGCAGAGGTAGCAAGCTCTTGGGATACATAAGGATAACTCGCGTTGTTCAGTTTGTCCGGGTTACAGAGATCACTTTCATCTTCAGGCATATAATTCCCCCAGCGATCATAAGCTTTGGGGTCATAAGAAGGGTTAAAGCCCGCATCAGCGTATATTTCATCTAAGGGAATTCCTGGAGATTGAATATGGTTGTTGTGGTCAGGATCTCCATACACAAAAATATAGGGATTCAGTTTGGCCTCCTCCGACCTCCCGTAGGTGAACCAAACTTTTCTCAGTGTCAATTTTCCCCCATCATACGTTGGGTTGTTAGGCACTCCGGGACACAAAGAATAATCGTATTGAAAATGAACCGTTTTTACTGGAACTGCATTGGCACCATTTATCTGCCGATCTTGCTTGGAATAAAGGGTGATTTTTTCCAATCGTCTCTGTCCGTTGGTGCTGCTCATCTCACCCCGGCTATTCTCTACACCATACGCATCATCACGCTCCCCATAGAGGAACTCTGCTACGTAGTGCTTTGATTCTATAGAGTGAACATAGTAGATCTCTTTTTCTCCGTACACATAGCTTGCCTTGTCATCCTCATCATTTCCCAGATACCCATGATTAAGGTTTGCATAGCCCGTATTCCCCGAACCAGCATCCACAAATGGAGTACGCCAACCATATGAAGCGTCAGCTTGCCAGTAGTTGATTTTGGTCCAGGCTCCCAAATCCCCATCCGAAGGGCCTTCAGTAACATCACTATCTACATAATCAGCGGACACTACTGAAGTGAGTAGGTTTGCATATACATAGGCTGGTGTTTGGGTTCTATCAAAGAAATGATCTTCCCCGCGCTCATTGTCAACAGAATTATCAACTCCGTCTGTGTATTCAACTATCCCCCCTGAACAGGCTAATGGCCCTACTTGATCTTCACCAACATTAAACGTTACCTCCTCCTTGGAAAGATTATATGCCGGTAGTCCATATGTGTAGCGCATTCCATCTGCCCGAATAACCGAAAGCTCAGATAGGTGATGAGCTTTGCGAACCGAAGAAACCCTTGAAATAGGACTATTGGGTGCCTGATTTCCGAGACCGTTTGGTTCTGGGAAAAGTTCAATCTGAGTGGTATTGCCATATATTGAGGCCTCCTCTGCTGTCAAAGCCTGAAATACATTGTTTCTAGGGGTTCTTTCCTCTCGTGTATAATCAGTTACTCCAGACGAAACTGTCGCCCCTGAACCGTCTTCCAAAATGTTTTTTGCCTGGTGATTCACCCAGTTTCCCAGCCTGACGCGTACTAACTCATCCTCCCCAATATTCTGATAGTGTGTATTAGCCGACAGTCCACTTACATCCCCCACCTGCTTGAAATAGGCTGGTTCGTATAAAGGGTCATTGACATCATCCTTCCCTCTAAAAATGGCAGTTTCTCCTATCTCATCATCAGGCGAAATGAAGGAAGTAGGAGTTCCTGTCCAGGGACCAGAATGAGAATTAGCATAAACCAGGTTAACACTCCCTCCGGCATCAAACAGTGCTCCTGCTCCAATCTCCGCAGAAAGGTTCCCTGTAACTGAGTGGTTGGCCGTTTTATCATCGTGTAATATTCCGACATCTCCACGATGGGGGCGGAATTGTCCCGCTAGACCCTGCCCTGTAGCAAGGTAGGTGTCATAAGAAAAGGTAGGTACTGGCAAGAACTTCGTTGCTCCTTTGACGAAAGCACCGTCCAGTTCTCGACTCAGGTCCATTAAGCTATTATCATGAGCCTGATGCGAATAGAGATACCCATACCCTTCCTTCTCCAGTTCGTTCGATGCCACCCATTGCTCCGAATAATACCCAGCCAATTCTCCCTTTATGTCCGCCCAAAAGGCTTCGCCTCCCGCCCCCAAACGAAATTCAAAAGATGCATTGATAAATGGGGTGGATATTTGTGGTGTGAAAGTTGGCCGTGCAAATGAATGCCCATAGTTACCAGCTATCCCATAGCTCATCATTTTTCCTAAGAAAGAGTTTGAATTCCCCTGAATTGATGAAGAATAGTTAAGTGTGAAATCCTGTAATCCTCTTCTTGAGTTGTAAACAGACGAAGATGATACATTCAAATTCCCATCTGACGCATTTTGGGTCAAGGCTATTTTTTCTGCTGAGAAGGAAGTCGATGGAATTAAACCAACTCCAGACTGAGAGTTGAAATTGAAGGATAAGTTCAAATCGGCTTCACTAAACATGATGGCATCTTCTGACTCTATCTCATTACAAAGACTTAATGCAGGAGAAATGGTAAACTCGTACCCCAATCCTTTATAATTGTTGTAGAAAAGCCCAAGCTGCAACCGAAGACTAGCTCCGTTATATCCAAAAGCCTCAGGCGAAAAACCCGTATTCACCCCCACCGTCCAGTTGGGCCTCATATTGAAAGTTCGCTGGATCTTATCCCCATTAAAATCATCCGGAAGCCCTCTGATCTGGCGATTGATAGAACCCACATTGAGGTTCCAACCCAGGCCAACGTAGCTGGCTTCCTGGTCCATTGTGATCCCTGAATGGTAGGCCAGGTTGATGGGGTAGCCCTCGATATCCATCAAAGGGATGTTATACACGAAGTCCCCGGAGGAAACATCTACCAGTTCAGAGGTTCCAACTGGCTCAAAACTACTTACCTCAGGAGTTCCCGGTCCACTGGTAAGAGCAAAGCTTACGACAGGAGTGAATACCTGGAAAGCCAGGCTACACATTACGAGAAGTACAGTCGTTCTGAGGCGGTGTTGATTTCGGAAGAAGGAGAGCATGCTACTGTATTTTCAGGTTTGGAGTTTCTGTTAAAGGCTTGGGATCAAACTGAAGCCGAATGGGGCCTGTATTGAAGTGCGAATCTTCAACCACCAGCGTGATGGGATCTTCAGAATTAAATTGGCTTGGGAAAGCCAGCAGGCATTTCACCTGCGGAGCCAGGTCATACGAACGCTCAAAATGGTACAAAACACATGGGATTTTCATGTTACCCTGCTCCAGGAAAACCCTATGCTGCATTTCAAAGGCTAGATAAGACACCCGACTTTGATAGCTTCCAGCATCGGAGATACCATATCTCAACACTGGGGTATTACCGTCCTGGGTCTTAATGGATAGCTGTGCATATTGATAGTCAGTATTTTCAGCCATGAGGCTATCAAAAAGTTCCCTATTACTCCCAGAGAACAACTCATGGTGTTCCCTTAGGATAGTGTATGCTTTGGGCTCTAAAAAAGCGGAGAAGACAAGCCCCTTCAGGGTCTTTGATTGGTTGAAATCCTCAGCCTGTTCAGCGTGTGAGAACCACGCTTCTGGTGCCTCTATTTTTGACTGGCAGGCAGAAAAACACAACACACCCACCAGACAAATTAGCGACACATTAAGTTTTTCTACTTTAAAAATCATTGTCCGAGGCTTCAGAGTCCAGCATACCGCTGGTTGATGTATGTGATGGCTGTCTGGGTGACATTAAGAGCTGAGTCCACCGCCATGATGGCCCCAGAACCTTGAGCCCCCAGAAGAATATCGTACCCCTCCTCTTGCCGAAACTCTTCGATATACTGGTTAAGTTGTCCACTAATTTGCTCATTGTACTGTCCAAGTTGATTGCGGCTATCCTCCTCAAAAGCTTGCTGCTTTTCCTGAAAGGCGTATTGTAACGTCCTCAGGCGCGTAGATCCACTAGAATCACGCTCTAACCGCTGAATCATATTTCCCAGAGAGTCCAGCACCTGCTGCCGGGCACGGTTCGTATTCTGGAAGCGGGCATCTAACTCTTTAGTAAGGCTAAATTCCTCATACAACTCTCCCACTTCAACATAGCCTATCTTTGAGGGCTGAGGTGTGAACACCTGCCACAGTATAAGCCCTATGATTAGGAACAGTTGCACCAGTATAAGTGGCCCAGTCCACCCTGGACGAGTCCTTTGGTTCATGGTCATGAATCGATTATCTCAAATAGGTAAATCGCAAACTCCGCTCGGTTCCTCCTGCTCTTTTTATTCTTAGCGTATAATTTTCTTCGGAATTGTAAAGTTATTGGGCAGTATCCTAAAGGTAGGGTTTTGCGTAACAAA
>CAYFIR010000126.1:0-19389 GCA_964343195.1 uncultured Bacteroidia bacterium
GGCTGCCCTACAAGCCGCCCCGAGCGCCAAATGCCGGGCCAGCGCCGCCCCAGGCTTGCTTTATTGTTCTTTTTGAAGGGAGCCATAAAATAGGCGGGGTATTATTCTTCAATTTGCTGCCCTACAAAAAAAGGTAGGCGGAAAAACTCCGGCATTTCATTCTACCCGCAGGCCACCCCGGTTCACCAAATGCCACCCAACGCCGCCCCAGGCTTGCTTTAGGCCATTGCCAAATGCCACTGCGAGTATCTCCCTTTGGAGGGAGATGGACTGTGCGACAGAGGGAGGAATCAGAAAGTTTAAAGTGCTACTTTCTCCCCTATACCCCCCTCGCTAAATTAACCGCATTACAGCCGACTTGACCCTTCTCGCATAATTCCCGAAATGAGGAGCCAAATTCTCATTTTGGGAATTATGGCATAGGGAGCAAGTATTACAAGAGCCAGATAATCAGCCAATTAGGCCATTGGCACCGGAATTGTTACAGTTGGGACAGCAGGCAATTATTATCACGTTTGTTACAACCCTAACTCTTGCTAATAGTTCCATGGTGCATACAGACAATCGCCTGCTACGTGGGCTGACCACATTCTTTATCGTCCTGTTCGGGCTTATCGGCCTGGTTATCGTCAGCCTGTTTATGCTACTCCGGTAGACGGAATAGAAACCCAACTCAAACACCAAGCGGTCCTGTATAGCAGGGCCGCTTTTGTTGGTTGGAACCAACCTTTCTCCAAACTGAAACCACTTTTAGCTCCAATGCCCACACAGCCTTTTTGATCTTGAGGCTGTACTTCCGAACTTTGGGGGCTGAAAAACAGGTTGACCAAGACGATGAACAGGATAGACCGGATGACACTACGGGCTTTTATGGGCCCCTTCTTCATGAGCGTAGGCATCGTGATTTTCATCCTGGTGCTGCAGTTCATCTCGCTATACCTGCCTGAGATCATGGGAAAGGGCCTGAGCCCCATGACGCTTGGTCGCCTGTTTATGTACGCCGCTGGGCGTGTGTTGCTGACTGCCATGCCCATCGGAATATTGACCGCCGGGCTGATGACCTTCGGAAGCCTGGGCGAGCACTACGAACTGATGGCGCTGAAATCTTCCGGGATCAACCTCTTTCGCATCATGCGGGGGGTACTCATCCTGACCGCGCTCATTACCGTCGGGTCGATCTATCTCTCTTTTGAGGTCATTCCCAAGGCCAACCTGAAGTTTTTTAGCCTGCTCTATGATGTGCAGCGCAAGAAGGCCAACCTGGCTCTGAAGCCCGGTCACTTTTACTCTGACATTGACGGCTATGTCATCCGCATTTCTGACAAAAGCGTCGAGCGCGAGATGCTTTATGATGTGCTCATCTACAACCATACTGAAAACCGGGGCAATAACGACATCATCCAGGCTGACTCTGCGCATATGGATCTCTTCGGGAGCGTGATGCGCATGACATTGTACTCCGGGACCCGCTACGAGGAGTATCGCCCGGATCCAGGCAAGCCCAATACCTATCGCCACGGACGCACCTCTTTCGATTCGCTGTATTACCGATTTGAACTAAAAGGCTTTGAACTGGATCGGACCGACGAAAAGCAGTTCCGTCATCAGATCATCATGCCTCGGGAGCAATTGATGAGTGCCCTCGATAGCCTTGAGGACCTGACCGTTCGCACACGGGAAAAGTCTGAGGATCAGCTTTCGCGCTACAACCGGGTTGACTACGAATACGCCTATCGCAAGCCCCCACCCGGTGATACCACCACCCAGGACACCGTTACCCATTTGATTCTGGGCGTAGTGGAGTCTATAGAGCTGAATCCGGGAGATAGCAGCGTTTCGGATTGCTGGATCCCTCGCGAGGGAGTGGACATCGCCAATCGGGCCCTATCGGGGGCGAGAGCTGTCAAAAGCTACGTGGAATTCATGAAGCGTAAGTATGAAGACCAGGGAAAAGCAAGTCGGCAGTATTATCATGAATTCTGGTTACGCTGGGCCATGCCGATTAGCTGTCTGGTGTTTGCAATGATTGGCATTTCACTAGGCGCCATCATTCGCAAGGGGGGACTGGGGCCTCCTGCACTGGTATCCATAGCCGTCTTTGTAGTATACTACGTATTGCTCACCTATGGCAAAAAGACTGCGCAGGAAGGAATTTTCCCGCCGATAGTCGGGGCCTTTCTCCCCCTTTTCATCTTTTTCCCAATGGCGGTAGTGTTCACCATTCAGGCAGCGCTGGACGCACGGTTGTTTAATGAGAGTAGCTGGGAGATGTGGAGTGAGCGAATACGAGGATTGTTCAGGTTACGAAAGAAGAAAAGTTAGACTTGGCCCCGTAGCCTCACTTGGGTAATTTGGGCAAAAATCCATTTACCCATGTCATTTGACCCAACAGAAAACCCCTGGAAAACCCTTGATGGAAAACTCATTTATGACAACCCCTGGATTCGGGTCACTGAATACCAGGTGATTAACCCTGCTGGCAATCCAGGTATCTACGGCAAAGTTCATTACAAAAACCAGGGAGTTGGAGTCGTTCCCTATGAAGATGGTCACATCTGGATGGTTGGTCAGTACCGCTATACACTTGATGAGTACCACTGGGAAATCCCGGAAGGAGGGGGACCGTGGGGAGAAGATCCGCTGGATGCCGCCAAACGCGAGTTAAAGGAAGAAACCGGCCTGATTGCCAGTACCTACACCCCCTTAATTGAAATGCATCCGTCCAACTCTGTTACCGATGAGTGGTTCATCGTCTACCTGGCTACCGGCCTCCAGCAGGGGGAGGCAACCCCTGAAGAAACAGAACTTTTGCAGGTAAAACGAGTGCCATTGGAAGAGGCCTATGCAGATGTAGAAGCCCATAAAATCATGGATTCGATGAGTGTCGTAGCGATTTACAAGCTGATGCTGATGAAGTTACAGGGAAAGCTGTAAAAGATTACGCATCTTTTTAGACCAAAAACGAAATTCCACAGGCCAAACTATTTGATAATATCATATTTTTCACGCATTTTTGGACGTGCGCTTTTTGCAAAATTTGTAGAATTTTGGACGTTGGATTTTCCCGATTCTTTTCACTTTTTATAAACAAAAAGCAGAATTCCACATGAGAGTTGAGTGATCTTACACAGGATTTTTTACCAGATGATAACTTGAAAAAGGTGTAAAATCTATCTCAGATTCGTTTTTTTGGCTGAAGCGCTGAAAGCTTACTCAATATCCGTTCAATTTGGGGTGAAATATTACATACGGAATATGCGGTAGGCTATTAATCGTAACTTAGGGCTCAAATCATGATGGGAATAAACCTGGGGAGTTCTGGTTATTATCGTGTACAACCTAAAATTTCTTGATTTACTTTACATTACCGTAGGTTATTCACTGAGTAGAACTGATTAGGACAGAAACTTACTTGCCTTTAATTCGGGATTGACTTTCCAAGCTGGGAGCTATGATGAGACTTGTACGTCTGGTTTTGGTGAT
Source organism: uncultured Bacteroidia bacterium (assembly GCA_964343195.1). Taxonomy (GTDB): domain Bacteria; phylum Bacteroidota; class Bacteroidia; order J057; family J057; genus CAYVAP01. The sequence goes on from CAYFIR010000126.1 coordinate 3,484, forward strand.
AACTGCCTTTTTGCCACTTTGGGGAGTGGCTACTCCGCTTTCAAGAGCCGATCTGGATTGGCTATCACCACCACAAGAAATGGAAATTAAGTGGGAAGACCCCTTGATCTCCTCTTTTAAACTGATTCCTCACCCAGAAGGAACTCAGATTTTTTGGGAAGCACCCGTGATTGAAGGTGCTGACTACTACTTCATCGAACGACGCACCAACAATGGTGACTTCGAGCTAATCGGTGGGGTAGATGCCAACAATATTGGGGAGGTTGCTTCCTACCAATTAGCCGACCGGCTCAGAACCTCTCAGCAGGTTGAATCTTTTGAATACCGGATTGAAATCTGGTTTAAAGATGGCCATTCCCATACCACAGAGCCCTTAAGAGTTCATCCATTCGAGGCCAATAAACTGACCATCATCCCGGTATCTCCCAGTTCAACCTCGGTCCGCCTTCAACTGCAAGATGACCTTCAAGCAGATTCTCCGATTTCTCTTGAAATCTTCAACTTGCAAGGTAATGTCGTTCAGAAAATGCAACTGGAGGCTAGCCAGCTGAATGGGAATGCGATCCTTCCCATAAACTCTGCGCAGAGCGGTATCTACTTTTTCAAAGTATCCCATGGGGACGTGGCGTGGTTTGGCAAAACTCGCTTCTAGGCTCTTCTCCCCCCCATCCTCCAATCCTCATTTGCATTTAATTGACCTCCCCCGGACATTGATTCAATGCCGGGGATACGTATGTTTGAAAGTTTGGGTAAATTGTCTCAATACCTTCAAACCTACCCCCTATGACTCTAGACCTGAGCAAGGTTCGCAGCTACTTCCCCAGCCTCGAGGGGGAATGGACTTTCATGGATAATGCAGGAGGGTCCCAGACCCTGCAACCTGTAGTCGACCGTATCTCTGACTACCTACTCCAGACCAATGTCCAACATGGAGCCTCATATGCTGTCTCCCAGGAAGCAGGAAGACGGGTAGCTGTAGCCACAGAAGCCATGGCCACCTTTGTCAATGCTCCCCATCCGGAAGAAGTCGTGATGGGCCCCTCCGCGACTTCCCTGTTTCGAACCTTATCCCTATGTATCTCCCAACTCTGGCAGGTGGGCGATGAGGTTATCGTAACCAATACTGACCATGAAGCCAATGTCAGTCCCTGGACGGACCTGGAAAAACAGGGCATAAAAGTAAAGATCTGGGAGGCTCGTCCGGATACCTTACGACTAGAGCTGGAGGACCTCGGAGCGCTCATGACCGATAAAACCCGCCTGGTAGCTGTTACGCATGCCTCCAATATCCTGGGCACCATCAACCCAATTCGCAGGATTGCAGACTACGTACATGAGCGAGGAGCCCTGATCGCTGTTGATGGAGTCGCCAATGCTCCTCATCGTCTGGTAGATGTTCAGGAGCTGGACTGTGATTTTTATATTTTCAGCTTTTACAAAGTTTACGGTCCACACTACGCCCTGATGTATGGTCGTCGGGAACTATTGATCAACATGCCGGGGCTGAACCATTATTTCATCGATGGAGATCAGATTCCCTACAAATTTCAGCCAGGAAACGTAAACTTCGAGTTTGCTTATGGAGTAGCGGGTATCGCAGACTATCTGAGTGAAATTGCCAGACACCACTATCCGGGTTCACATCGCACCCTGAGAAAGGAAATGGAATTGGCCTTTGGGCTTTTTGCAAAGCATGAAGAAGCCTTATCTCAAAAACTACTGGACTTCCTCAATTCAAAGTCCGGAGTCCGCATCATTGGAGAAACAACCGCGGATCGTTCTCTCCGGGTCCCGACCATCTCTTTCTCGGTAGCTGGGGTCAAAAGTGATGACATCGTAGAGCGGGTTGATCCCTACCGGATTGGCATTCGCTTCGGGGATTTTTATGCGAAGAAACTGATCCAGTCACTGGATCTGGAAAAACAGAACGGAGTCGTACGTGTCAGCCTCGTCCACTACAATAGACTGGAGGAGGTAGATCAACTCATCGAAGTTCTGGATGGAATTAGGATGCTTTGATCCCACTGACGGACCGGTTTTGATTTCAGACTTAATGCCCTCTCACAATGGATCAGGCATTGGAGGATGTGGTTTTTCCCAGACGAATAAGCTGGTCAAACTGTTCATACTCCCTGGAGAGGTTGGATGCCAGAACCCAAAGTCTGTCCTGGGTGTGCTCTTTGATCAGCGCCATGATGCGATCTGCATTCCCCTGATCCATGTTGCTGGTAGGCTCGTCCAGCAGGAGCAGGTCTGAGTGGGTGAAGAGGGCAAGCCCAACTTTCACCCGTTGTATCATTCCAGAGGAATACCACTGCAGAGGTTTGTCCTGATGTGCGACCAGGTCCAGTTCCCGAATTATGTCAGCAGGGGAATCAAGCCGGCACTTTTTCATTCTGAAATGAAGATCGACCTGCTCCCTGAGCGTGAGTTCAGGGTACAGGTCGATATAAGGTCCAGTCCAACTTAGATGTTGGTATAACTGATTGAAAGGCAATGGCTTTCCTTTCCAGTGGCAATGAACCTTTCCTTCAGAAGGGTTCAGTTGGCCAGCAATGATCCGCATCAGAGTAGACTTACCAGAACCATTGGTTCCTACCAGCGCCAAATGAGGGTGCTCAGAAAAGTCAAAGGAAATATTCCGAAACAGCCAACGCTGATAGAATTTTTTCCCAATGCCCTCAAGTCTTAGCTGCAAGTCTCTCACGCCGCCGATAATCGTTGAGTTAGGAAAATTAATCGTCGGTGCCTACGGTATCTTCATCCAGGGACTGATATCCGCGAATGATGCCACGGGTAGCCTTGCGGATAAATGAGACGATGATGTCTCTCTCCTCGGTAGGTGGCAACTCTGTTTCCACGTAGTTCAGGGCCTGTGAGGTATTCATTCCCGAAAGGAAAATCCGTCGATAGACCTCCTGAATGGCGCTGATCTGCTCAGTAGAGAAATTGCGACGGCGAAGGCCGATGCTGTTCACTCCAGCATAAGAAAGAGGCTCACGAGCAGCTTTAACGTAGGGCGGAACATGCTTTCTCACCATAGATCCCCCGGCGACAAAAGCGTGACGCCCAATGCGTACAAATTGCTGTACGGCAGCCAGCCCTTCCAAAATGGCCCAGTCCTCGATTTCAACGTGTCCTGCGAGGTTTACATTGTTCACAAGGATCACATGGTCTCCGATCAGGCAGTCATGGGCAATATGCACATAAGCCATGATCAGGACATTCTTGCCGATGACGGTTTTACCACGGTAGTCCGTCCCTCTATTCAGGGTAGCGAATTCCCGGACGATGGTGTTTTCTCCGATTTCGAGGGTAGTCTTCTCCCCATAGAACTTCAGGTCCTGTGGGATGGCACTGATAACTGCTCCGGGGAAGATTTTCACCTTGTTGGCGAGGCGTGCCCCATCATGGATGATGGCAGCAGACCCAATCCAGCATTCATCTCCAATGGTGATCCCACCATGGATACTGGCACCGGACTCAATGTGCACCCTGTCTCCTATCAGCACCTTGCTCATGTCGGCTGAGGCTGCTCCCTCCTTTTCGCGCCAGAACTCCAACTGGCTGGCGTTGGAAGAAATAACCGTACCGGGCATTATCCGGCAGTTTTCGCCAATTCTCACTCCATCATAGATGGTTACATTCTCTCCAATCTGTGTTCCTGCTCCAATTTCCACGTCACCGTGAATGGATGAAAAAGGTGCAAGCCGAACGGATGGATGAATGCGTGCGCGAGGATCGACGTGAGATAGTGGAGATTGAGGTTGTTGGTTGGTAGAGGTCATTACTTTTCTTTAGGAACTACACTGGCGATCAGGTCAGCGGAACAAACCAGTTGCCCATCCACGTATGCTTTGCCTGTCATTTTGCAAATACTGCGTTTCAAAGCGGTCATTTCCAATTCCATGATCAAGGTGTCACCCGGTATAACTGGTTTTTTGAAGCGGACGTTGTCAAAGGCGACAAAATAAACCCAAATAGCCTGGGGATTTTCAATTGTATTGAGCAGGAGAATTCCTCCGACCTGCCCCATTGCTTCCACAATGAGTACTCCAGGCATGATAGGGTTGCCTGGGAAGTGCCCCTGAAAAAAGGGTTCGTTAATGGTGACGTTTTTTACGCCAGTAATAGTAGTTTCTGAAAAGTCGAGGACCTTGTCCACGAGTAGAAAAGGATAACGGTGTGGCAATATCTCCGAGATCGCATTGATATCGAAGACAACTCCCTTCTTGTCATCCTTCTGAAAGCGGCGCGCAATGCGCTGCTGCTTGATTTTTCCTTTGATGAGCTTGGCGAGCTCTACATTGGCCTTGTGACCTGGGCGGGCCGCCATGATATGCCCCTTGATCGGTACTCCCACGAGCGCCAAATCACCTACGAGATCGAGCAACTTGTGACGAGCGGGCTCATTTCCGTGGCGGAATCCATCCGGATTTAGCAATCCTGGCTTGAGGTCGAGGTCAGCCTGGAAGTTAAACTGCTCCCGAATTCTCGCCTGCTCTTCAGCGTCTATTTCATTTTCCATGAAAACCAGTGCGGTGTCAAGTGAACCACCCTGAATCAGGTCGGCCTTGTAGAGGGCATCCAGTTCATGTAAAAATGCAAAGGTACGGCTATCGGCTATCTGGGTCTCAAAGTTCTCGAGTCCCTGAAGAATGGCATGCTGAGCAGGCAGGCTGTCACTTTCGAAGTCGATCATGACGGTGTAGCGGCAGCCTTCAGAAGGAAGAGCAGCCAGTTCTACCTGACGACCTTTTTCTGCGTATTGGATGGACTCATCGATCACAAAAATTTCTCGATCAGCTTCCTGCTCCGCAAGGCCGACTTTTTCCAAAGCCCTTACAAAGGCAATGGCACTGCCATCCATGATGGGGGGTTCAGGACCATCCAGTTCGATCAGCACATTATCAATCTGAAGCCCGGCGAGGGCTGCCATGACATGCTCAACAGTGTGCACCTTGGCCTCTCTGGTTCCAATGGTAGTACCGCGTTGAGTATCCACTACGTTGTCCACGTCGGCAGGAACCTTGGGCTTGCCGTCGAGGTCTGAACGCTGGAACACTACCCCGTGATTTTCAGGGGCAGGATGAAAGGTCATCGTGGCCTTCGCTCCGGTATGGAGCCCTACTCCAGTGACGCTTGTAGTAGACTGAATTGTGTGTTGCTTCAAAAACATACCCTTCTTATTGACTTTTTCCGTCTCGCTTGGCGAGGGCCTTTTCCAATTGTTCGATCCGGCGCCCCATCTCGGCCAAACGCCGGAACATTACTTCTGATTTTAGTTGCTGACGAAAAGGTTGTATGGGCGAGCCCCTAAAGGCCTGCCCTGGTTTTTCGATGTTATGATTCACGCCTGACTGGGCGTCGATTTTGGTTCCGGCTGCGATTTTGATGTGCCCGACGACTCCTACCTGTCCCCCTAGCATACAGCCTTCTCCCACTTTCGTGCTGCCAGCAATCCCACTTTGGGCTGCGATGGCGGTCGACGGTCCCACCTCCACGTTATGGGCAATCTGGACCAGGTTATCCAGTTTGGCTCCCTTCCGGATCGTGGTCTGCCCAATGGTCGCACGGTCAATACAGGCATTTGCCCCGACTTCTACTCCATCTTCCAACACCACAATGCCTGTCTGCGGGATCTTCTGGAAGGTTCCATCTTCCTGTGGAGCGAAACCAAATCCATCACTTCCTATTCTTGCTCCAGCATGCACTATGCAATTTTGCCCAATTTCACATCCATGGTAAATGGTTGAGTGGGGATACAGAATAGTCCCAGCTCCAACCTTCACTCCCTCTCCCACATAGACCTGAGGATATACCTGCACACCCTCTGCAAGTTCGGCTCCGGCCGCAATGTAGCTAAAAGCTCCCACATATGCGCCTTCTGCAATATTTGCACTGGGATCTACAAAAGCCATTTCATCAACTCCAGCTTTTGTAGTAGCAGTCAGTTTTGCATACTGATCCAGCATAGAGGTGAATGCCGCATAGGGATCATCCACCTTTAGCAGAATGGTTCCGATTTCCTGTTTGGGCTGAAAGTCTCTGGCTACAATCACAGCAGTAGCCTGAGTTTCATATATGTATGCTTCGTATTTGGGATTAGCCAGAAAGCTGATTCCTCCTTCGTCCCCTTCTTCAATTTTGCTAAAATGATCCACAGAGGCATTGGGATCGCCCTGGAGGTCTGCACCGAGGAGATCGGCTATTTGCTGAACAGTAAATTTCATTCGGGAATTGGGATCAATCGCGGTAAAGGTAGTTAATCTAGAGGCTTTTGCCAATCAAAGCATGAAGCTTTCGCTATGCGTGAGGAGTGTGAAGTTTTCCCCCGGTCATTACTCCCCAGACTTTCCCCTTCAGGTTCTGGCCAATATAGGGGGAGTTTTTGGCCTGGGAAGGGATGTCTTTTGCCTCCAGGGTCCACTCTACTGTGGGAGAGAAAAAGGTCAGGTCTGCCATCCCACCTTCGATCAGACTCACCCGCTCTTTACCCAGTATTTCTCTTGGATTAAGGCTAATGAGCATGATAAGCGCCTCTTCTGACAGGTGTCCCGACTCAACGAGATGCTGCTGGGCTAGTGGATAAAAGGTCTGCAGGCCCAGCATTCCCGGGTCTGCAAGGGAAAACTCCAGTTGCTTTTCTTCAATCCCCTGGGCTTTATGCCCCGAGGTTATCACATCGATAAGCTGCTCACCTAACCCATTGGTTTTCAGCTCGTCCCGCTGACTGGCGCTGCGCAGTGGGGGCATCACCTTCAGGACCGAGTCAAACCCGGACAATTCTTCGTCTGAATGGATAAGGTAATGTAGGGGAATACCCGTGGTGAGACCAGAGAGGCCTTCGGCTATGCGATGGGCTATGATTGAACCGAGTGCTTTGACCGAAGTAACCGGCTGATAGTGAACACGTCCCGACTCGTAACTCAGCAGTTCCAGATCCGCCGCAACCGCCATTGTTTCGGCAACTTCAGGAATTCCCTTCATGCCCAGTCGCACCGACTGGGTGCCTTCATTCATCTGACCATCGGGAACGAGTTTGTTATCCATCGCGGATAGCAGGAGCAATCCGTCAAATGCCTTCATGTAGCGCAGGATGCGCAGGAGTGCACCGGCATTGGCAGGGCGTTGTAAGCCATCGGTAAACGCTACGGCTCCTGCCAGGTGCATATCATACATTTCGGTTAGCTCCTTGCCAGCACCACCTTCGGTGGCATGGCCCGCCAGCATGATGTCCAGATCAAGTGACTGAGTCTGCCGCATCAGGCCCTTGATCACAGAGGCACGATCAGGCACGGGATCAACTTCGGGATAGCACAGAATGCTGGTGAAGCCCCCTTGTATAGCGGCCTCAGCCAGTTCTACCAGGGTTTCCTTGTATTCATGTCCCGGATCCTGCAGGCATACCTGCATGTCCACCCACCCCGGGGATACTCGCACATCCGCCCCGGGCTTCAACTCCTCCATGTCCGCTGCGGCTTTCAGGCTGCCGGCTGGGCCTATGGCCACAATTTTTCCATCCCGAACCTGCAGGTCCACCTGCTCACCTGAAAATGGGCTGCTGGGATCGACCACCGTAACCGAAGAGATATGGTATGCTTGCATGATGAGGAAGAATTCGTTGTTCGTAATTGAAGATCTGGCTATCTCTTGAAATGAAATCTGATATGGCGTATTATCAGGAGCTTACCCGAATTTAGCGAATGGACCGAAGGAAATCGTTAGTTCGAAACTCCATCCCCGCAAAATCCCTCAGCCCCTGTCTGTCCCCCGACCTACTTCTTGCGGTTTCGTTCTTCCAGCACTGCTACGACCTCGCGAAGGCTGTGGCCTTTGGCTTCCAACAAAATCAGCAAATGGTACATCAGATCCGCGGATTCGTTCAGGAAGAGTTCTGCGTTGTCATCTTTGGCTTCGATCACGGTTTCTACGGCTTCCTCGCCTACCTTTTGGGCGATCTTATTGATTCCTTTTTCAAAAAGTCTGGTCGTATAGGAGCCCTCCGTCGGATTCTGATGACGGTCTGCGATGATATCGGTCAGATCAGACAAAAAGCCAAAGCGGGGTTCATTATCTTCGTCAAAGCAGGTGTCAGAACCGGTATGACACACCGGCCCTACGGGATGAACCCGTATCAGCAGGGTGTCTGCATCGCAGTCACCCTTGATGTCCACCACCTTTAGAAAATTCCCGGAGGTTTCTCCCTTGGTCCAGAGTCGCTGCTTGCTCCGGCTGAAGAAGGTAACAATTCCTTCCTGCTCGGTTTTGGCCAATGCCTCTTCATTGAGGTAGCCGAGCATTAATACCTGCCGGGTACTGGCATCCTGGATGATGGCTGGCAGTAGCCCGCCCTGTTTTTCAAAGTCTAGCTTCATGAATCAATTTGCGTATTCAGCAGGCAAAGATCAGGTCTTAACTTTCACTATGCAAATGTCGCAGGTCTCCACTTTTTATGCCGCATAAGGTTCTGTAAATTCAGGCATGAAACCCACCCACAGCTTTCTCATTTTTTCCATTACCATCTGCCTGATCGTTTTGATGGTCTCCAATATGGCCGGTTGCCAGTCCAGTCAGGCAGGCCAGTCCTCCCCCGAACGCATTACGAGAGACAGTCTGGTGCAACACCTCTGGCGGGCTGATAGCGTGTACGTTGTCTATGGGACCGCAGGGGAATTGACAGAGGCGTATGACACGTTGCTGCATAAAATGACAGAGGGGAATGGAAGAATCCAGATGATTCCCATCGCGGATACAGCTGTAAATGAAAGCATGCTGGCAGCTACTCCGCACTTTTTGATAGGAAGTCCCGGTAGCAATTCGTGGTTACAGGCCCAGCAGGAATATCTGCCGCTTGCCTTTCAGTCAACAGGGATCACATTTGATCGCAAATCACTCGAGGAAAACGATCAGGTGATCATCCTTTACCTGTTGCCCAGCCCCCTGCAAAAGCAAACTCCGCTGGGAATTATCACCGCCAACCAGGATACAGCCATTCTCAGCTGGCTACAAAAAAATCAGGGAAGAGGATGGAGAGGCCCGTTTTTCAGTCGCTGGGGATACGAAGTGTACAACTCGGAACAACGCCTGATGATGGGCATGTTTGACGACACATGGCACCCCGGCGGTCAGCCCCACTGGGATTTCATGCGTCAACCAGCTCCCGACCACGAGACTGAATATTTGCGCATTTACCAGCAGAAAAGCGGGCTTTCCATAGCGGAGCTTAAGATTATGGCGCAGCAGGTTGAAGTTAAAGTGACCAATTTGCTCGAATGGCTGGACCAGCCACGGGCAGCACTCGCTCCGGTCAGTTACCACCTCTACCCCGATGCCGAGCGAATTGGCCTCATGCGCAATGCACAGGAGCAGGTGTATGTTCCGCAGAACCAGCGACAGGTCCACCGTATTTTCAACGACCATTACCGCGACCTCAAGCTCAATCCCCATGAAGATCTGATTCCTTTCATCCGGCAAGTGCTTCCGGAACCCAAAGTCTCTGCCCTCACCACGGGTCTGGCGGTATACTTCACCCCGGAGTGGCAGCGGGAGGGATACCCCTACTGGGCCGGGCGTTTATTCCGGGCAAATGCTCACCTACCTCTAGCCGACCTCGTGGAACCTGATCGCTACGCCGCCAATTCTCCCCTCGTAAAATCGGCCCTGTCCGGTGCCATGGTGGCGTTCCTGATCGAAAAATGGGGCAAAGAGCTATTCCTGGAAAAATATGAGACCTGGAACCCACAATCCACGGAACTCGCTACACTGGAAGGAGAATGGGAGCAGTTTCTCTCCGGCTTCGGCCAGTCACATCCCATAAAAACCTGGACCCAGCAACCATTTGACTATTACCGGGGCATGACACTCGCCCATGAGGGATACGATGTGTACAATGGCTATGGCTCCGATTCCTCCAGGATTGCTACAGAAAAACTAGCTGACCTGAACGTCAATAGCATCGCAATTGTCCCCTACACAGGTTCCAGTTCCCTACATGCTCCCGATGCCTATCACGTCTGGCAAAGGGCCGGAATGGAAAATGACGCCTCAGTCATCGCTTCCTTTCGCCATGCGAAAGAGTCCGGGATGCAGATGCTCCTCAAGCCCCAAATCTGGTTCCGGGGCGGCTGGCCTGGTGGGGTAGAAATGAGAAATGAAGAAGATTGGGCACTGTTTCACCACTACTACCGACAGTGGATCACCCACTACGCGATGCTGGCAGCAGTGCATGAGATGGATGCCTTTTGTGCCGGAGTGGAATTTGCCAAAGCCACGATTTCACACCCCGAGGTTTGGCGACAACTAATCCGGGACATGCGCCAGATTTACGCTGGCCCCGTGACTTACGCTGCCAACTGGGGCGAAGAAGCAGAAAAACTGGCCTTTGGCTCAGAGCTCGACTTCATCGGGGTAAATTGCTACTACCCTCTCAGTGATAAAGATGAGGTGACCAAAGCAGACTTAGAAGCTGGTTTTTTGCGGGTGAAGAAAAAACTGGCGGCCATTCACGCCCGGCACAATCGTCCCATCGTCCTGACAGAGGTAGGCTTTCGCCCGGTAGACCGTGCCTGGACCAATCCCCATGACAATGCCAATGGCCGCGATTTCAACCCGGAAGCCCAAAAAATGGGATATGAGGTTGTATTCGAAGGCCTCTCCGATGCAGACTGGTGTCACGGGATGTTTTGGTGGAAATGGCCCAGCCATATGGGCTACGCCAACGAAGGCAGAAACCTGACGAGCTTTACCCCCTATAATCGTCCCGCCATGCAGGTCATGGCTGACTGGTACGGCAGGAGGTAGAAAGATGGGGAGGAGGTATGGAGGTATGGAGGTATGGAGGTATGTTAAAGGCCTACTGGCTGTTCGATGACCCCGATCATCGAACCCTCTAACTGCGAGATTCCATCTCGCGAAGACTGCCACTGGGGGAGCGGAGTCCCGCAGTTAGGACGAACCATGATCGGAGTCATGGTTCAGCCGGGACATTTGCCCGAATTCGACAAACTATTACCGCTTCCAAATTCTCCTAAACCTGACTTCATGACATTGGGAGGTATGGAGGAAATGAAGGGTCTCAAGCAGCGCTTTTCCTTCATATCCCCATATACTTCATACCTATATCATTTTGCCTTCCTACTTACCTGCCCTTGGTCCTAACTTTTGCCCCGATCCTTCAGCATGCGGTAAATCGTGGACACCCCAATATCCAGTTTGTCAGCAACCAGCTTCACATTTTGGTCGTGCTGGCTCAGGTAGTGGTCGATGATGCGGTTGGTGTAATCCCGCAGGGTCATCTCCTCCGCCAGCAGGTCAGGCAAGGGATCGGATGTCGTAAAATTGATTTCTTCCTCGGTGATTTCGGCTCCGTTGGCCATGACGGCGGCAAGCTCCACGATCGACTTCAGCTCACGGATGTTGCCGGGATAGGGATAGCTAAGTAGCTTTTTCTGGGCAGCATTGGTGAATGCCAATGGGGGTAACTCATTTTCCCGGATGAAGTTGTCCAGGAAGAATTTGGCCAGAATGATGACATCCTTGCCCCGCTCGCGCAAGGGAGGCAGTTCGATGGGCAGGCCATAGAGGCGGTAGTACAGGTCTTCGCGGAAATTGCCCTGCTTGACCTCCTCAATCAGGTTGCGGTGGGTCGCTACGATGATGCGGGTGTCGATCTTGACGGGCTTATTAGAGCCGATGCGTACCACCTCGCGCTCCTGCAGGGCGCGCAGCAGCTTGGCCTGGAAGGTGATGTCCATCTCGGCGATCTCGTCAAGGAAGAGCGTCCCGCCGCTGGCTTCTTCAAATTTCCCGATGCGGCGCATCTGCGCGCCGGTGAAGGCCCCTTTTTCGTGCCCAAAGAGCTCGCTCTCGATCAGTTCGCTGGGGATGGCCGCCATATTGACGGCCACAAAGGGCTGTTCGGCTCGCTTGGAGCCGTAGTGGATGGCCTTGGCCACCAGTTCCTTTCCGGTTCCCGTCTCACCCGTGACGGTCACCGTGATGTTGGTCTTGATGGCCTTTTCGATCAGGGAGAAGACCTTTTTGATCGCCGGGCTCTGGCCAATGATGCTTTTCTCAAAATCATATTTCTGCCCGACCTCCTTCGTAAGCGTGGTGATGCGCTGCTTAAGGTGGCTGGTCTTACGGATGTTGTTGATGGTATTGAGCAGCCGGTCCCGGATCTCGTTGTTCTTCTCGATGTAGTCGTATGCCCCGGACTTTATCAGGTCCACAGCTGTCCCAATTTCGCTCTGCTCAGAGATGGCGATCACCTCTATCTCCGGATCAAGTTCCTTGATCTTTTTGAGGATCTCATCTCCCTCCATGTCAGGCAGCCGATAGTCCAGCGTTACGATCTGAGGGCGCTCGTGCAGGGCACTGAGGAACTCCTTTCCGGTAGAAAAGGCTTTGACCTCGTGATCTGGATTTAGCTCCAGATTATGAATGAGCAGTTCCTGAAACCACTCATCGTCCTCAACCACGAAAATGGATACTTTGCCGGAATCGTTGTTCATAGGGGAAGATTATATCGGTAAAAATAAGCAAGAGTACCCAAGGAGCAAGGGATAGGAGGCTGTTTTGAGGAGGATATAAGGGATATATGGTTTAAAGGGGCCGGATACCAAATCTGATGCCTTCGAAACGAAGTCCTCGGATTCTCAAAAATATCCTGCCTCTTTTGCCCATATACCCCTCTTTTTCCCAGAGAAATTACACCCTGGCCCCCAAGACGCCCAGTTCTTCTCCCACCTCCGTAAATGCCTGAATGGCCCGATCCAGGTGTTCCTGATCGTGCGCGGCAGAAAGCTGTACGCGGATGCGGGCCTCGCCTTTAGGCACGACAGGGTAGAAGAATCCGATCACATAAATTCCCTTTTCGAGCAGTTTGTCGGCCATTTGCTGTGCCAATGGTGCGTCGTACAGCATCACCGGCACGATGGGGTGTTCGCCGGGCTTGATGTCAAAGCCTGCGTCGGTCATCTTTTCGCGGAAGTATTTCGTGTTCCACTCCAGCTTATCGCGCAGTTCGGTGGTCTCGGTCAGCAGGTTCAGCACCTCGATGCTCGCTCCGACGATGGAGGGGGCCAGGGTGTTGGAGAACAGGTAGGGCCGTGAGCGCTGACGCAGCAGGTCGATGATCTGCTTGCGGCCAGTGGTGAAGCCGCCCAGTGCGCCACCGAGCGCCTTGCCGAGCGTTCCGGTGATGATGTCCACCCGACCCAATACGTCGCGGTGCTCGACGGTGCCTCGACCCGTCTTGCCCATGAAGCCCGTGGCGTGGCATTCGTCCACCATTACCAGGGCGTTGTACTTGTCGGCCAGATCGCAGATTTTGTCTAATTGGGCGATGGTGCCGTCCATGGAAAAGACCCCATCGGTAACGATGATGCGGGTGCGCTGGGCCTGCGCTTCCTTGAGCTTTTCCTCCAGGTCAGCCATGTCGTTGTGCTGGTAGCGGTAGCGGGCCGCCTTGCAGAGGCGCACGCCATCGATGATGGAGGCGTGGTTGAGGGCGTCGGAGATGATGGCGTCTTCTTTGGTGAGCAGGGGCTCGAAGACCCCGCCGTTGGCGTCGAAGCAAGCCGCGTATAGGATGGTGTCCTCGGTGTGGAGAAATTCCGCGATGCGTTGCTCCAGTTGCTTGTGCAGGTCCTGCGTGCCGCAGATAAAGCGCACGCTGGACATGCCGTAGCCGTGGCTGTCGATGGCCTGCTTGGCCGCCTCGATCACCCGAGGGTGCGAGGACAGCCCCAGGTAGTTATTGGCACAGAAGTTCAGGACGTTCTCGCCCGTGGCCACGGAGATTTCCGCTCCCTGTGGGCTGGTGATGATACGCTCGCGCTTGTATAGCCCGGCGTCGTCTATGTCCTTGAGTTCCTGGTCGAGTCGTTGGATGAATGCTTGGTCCATGGGGGAAAATTCGTGATTGGTAATTCGTAATAGGGAGAAGTCAGACCGCTATGCTGTCAGAAGTCAGAGAAGAGAGCACTGCCTTTACTTTCTCGCTTATCGCAACGAAGTGATCTCGCAGCGCAGCGGTCTAATTCCCAATTTCCAAAGTCTAACCCACTCATCCAAACGAAGGTTTGTTTGCCTCGCGACTCTTTCCTATTTGATCAGGGAATAACTTGACGCGGAATGCCTGAAGGCGTATTTTTCATCACGAACTAGCCCATAATTCCCCCCATGTACCCCTACTCCGAGACTGACCAGCAAATTCACTTTTGGGCACAAACCATTGCCCGTTTCAACCGCACCTACGTGCCCCAAAAGTCCGATGACAGCCATACCAACCTCGCCTTTGATCCAGTCGGCAAACGCCTCATGGGCCGCTGGGCCAGTTCGCCCAAGGGGGACCGCCTCATGACGCTGAACCTCCTGACTTTCTCCTTCGAAATACTGGATCGGTCGCTCAGGGTAATCCGTAGTTTTGACATTGAAGGCAAGATTCAGGCAGAATTGGAAGAAGAAATCTTCGCCCAACTGGCCGAACTGGGCTTTGATCCAGAGGGATTTGCCGCTCCGATGCACTACGGGATTCCTGATTATGGATTCGCAAAACAGGCATTTTCTCCTCCCGAAAGGAGCAGCCTCGAAACCTGGGCGGAGTACCGTACCCTGGCCAATGAAGCCGCCCAGGCACTGCTCACCCACTTACAGGTCGAGGGCGAAATTCGCATCTGGCCGCACCATTTCGACACGGGCATCTACGTCGAGCCAACTGATCAGGTGGGCATCGGCTTTGGTCTGGCGATGGAAGACAGCATGGCGGGCGAACCGTACTTTTATGCCTCAGCCTATGGACTGAATGGGCATAAGGTTGATTATGAGGAGCTTATGCCCCTCTGTGTCGGAAACTGGATCCGGGAGGAAAACTGGAAGGGAGCCGTGTTGAAGCTGTCTGAAGCCAGCAAAGCCACAACGGTTGGGTTTATCCGGGAAGTGGTGCTGCGGTATTTGGGGTGAGCATCACAAGAATTTGGACAGGATTTACAAGATTTGTAGGATTGTACTGTGAATAAATGAGCCATAAATGCGACTGCGTCGCATTCGCTCGTGAGGCTCTCCGAGCCGAAACGTTTCGTCCAGGCGTCTCCGACGCTCGCTATCAATTATCATTAAGCCCAAAGATCCCAGAGGCGAGATTAACAAACGGAATTGTAAAGTAATTGGGCAGCATCCTATTTTGCTATCCTACGTAATAAAAATGGCTAGGTGCGGAGAACGCCTAGCCATTTGTACAATTCCTAAATTAATACCTGCTATGGATACGAGTTCAAAGCAAGAGCAGTTTCCTATTGCCTTAAAAAAACTTTCAAAGTGGAAAATAGCCTCAATCCCAATATCCCTTATTTTAGCGGGAGTAGCAGGGGGTTACAGTGCTAACGCTTTTTTTTCTGATCCTGGTATTCCTAAACATATGTGGGTAGCATTAATTACAATAGGTGCAATGGCGGTAGTTTTAAGCCTATGGGTTATTTCAATGTATAACAACCTTATTGAAGGTATCGAGTCCACACGCACCCATCTTTTAGATAAAAATTCAGAAACTATTTACAAACTGGATTCCGTTAAGGGTGCGGTAGTTGAATCCGTTGAATCGCTGAAAGAATATACAGACTCCACCAATTCGGTTCAGTATAAGGCACATACAAAAAGTATAGCAGACTTAAAGACAAGCGTTGATTCAGTGATTAAAATAGTTGGGAATTTACCATTTGTTAAAAAGAAGGATGCTGAAATTCCTGAAAATGTCAAAACGGTTATTGGGCATAATGTGGGAGATATGAAAAGGAGGCATGAAAAGGCTAATGCAAAAATTAGCGATTTGCTAAATAGACTGAAACAAGATGAACATCCTCCAAGTAGCAACTGAGTTCCCCACCGAACTTGATTGCATTAAAC
>CAYFIR010000127.1:0-19324 GCA_964343195.1 uncultured Bacteroidia bacterium
TAAGAGGCTGTTTAGGTTTTGGTGTTTCGAGGCCAAACGCAGGATTTTTGGGGTCTGACAAGGAAATTTTTCGAGAAATAGCGAGCTATTTTGAGGAAAATTGACGCAGACAGGGCGCAAAAAGACCAGTTTGGGCCGATAAGGAAAAATCCGATCAGCCTCTAAGGTTGCCTGGGATCGTTTTTTGGGGAGAATGCCGGAACCTGACGACGAGCCTTTTTTGCTTCCTGGCAACTATTCCAAAATCACCAACCTTCCTACAAATTACCTCAGCTATTCCTCTTGTTGAATGTGGGCTAGTAAATGTTGAATTCTGAATAGCGGGATTGCCTGTTAACATATTGTTTAGAGAAACAGAATGGCTATTTATCTATTCGCTATGAACCATATTACTTATCAAAAAAAATCCAGAATTCTAACCTGGGTCATGTTGAGTCTGATCTTCGCCCTGCCACTGAGCAGTATGGCACAGACTCGCACGATTACAGGTACAGTTCTATCCGAAGACAATGGACCGCTAATCTCGGCAGGTGTTGTCATCAAGGGAAGCAATCAGGGAGCCCTCACCGATCAGGATGGGAAGTTCTCTGTAACCGCTTCTTCGAGTGACACACTGGTTGTCGCCTACCTGGGATATGAGCCCATGGAGGTAGCGGTTGGAGACCAAAGTGACATAACCGTTACCATGGTCCCTCGAGAGGCTTCATTGGACGAAGTCGTCGTGGTTGGATACGGTACCATGCAAAAAAGCGACGTGGCGGGTTCCATCGTTTCGGTAAGGGGTGAAGCCCTGACCGACGTAAAATCTGTCAACGTGTTTGATGGTTTGCAGGGCCGGGTGCCAGGGGTTGAGATCTCTCGCGACAATGGTCGTGCGGGCTCAGACTTTGACCTGCTGGTACGGGGACGCCGCTCCCTCAACGCAACCAACGCGCCACTCGTTCTGGTGGATGGGGTTCCTTATGGAGACAACATCGACATCAATCCCAATGACATCGCCTCTATTGAGATCCTGAAAGATGCATCTTCTACCGCCATCTACGGTTCTCGTGGTGCAAATGGAGTTGTCCTGATTACCACCAAGAAGGGACGCGAAGGCACCTCTCAGGTTTCTTTCAACACCTACTATGGCATGGGTCAGGCTTTCCAGCGTGTTCCTGTTTACGATGCTGCCGGATATATTCAGGCAAAAATCGACGCCAACAAGGACATCTACAACTGGGATCAGGAGCCCAATCCAGTGAATGTTTTCCTGGGAGATGAACTGGACGGGTACAACAACGGGACCTACACCGACTGGCAGGACCTCGTGACTCGCCCCGGTAGCCAGCAGGACTACTTTGTTTCCTTTACTGGTGGTAACAAGCGCACTACCTACGCCACTTCTCTGAACTACTTCCGTGAAAAAGGTGTCATCGAGGCCGATGACTTTGAGCGCTATACCTACCGCCTGAACCTTGATACCAAGGTAACCGACTGGTTGAATGTAGGTACCTCTACGGTGCTGTCATACCGTCTGCGTCAGGGACGTGGCCCACGCTACACCGACGCGGTTATCTCTTCTCCCATCGTTCCTGCATATGACAGCCTGGGCAATTATATCTACCAGCCCAACTTTGCCAATCCACGCAAGAGTCCTCTGGCCTGGCTGGAAGACGAGCAGGAGTCCCGTGAGACCCGCCTGTTTGCAACCGCATTTGTACAGATGCAACTGGCTGAGGGCCTGACTTTCAGGACCAATGTGAATGCCGACATCAACTTCCGTCGCTACGGTTATATGTACCCACAGAAGGTACCTACTGAAGGATTCACTACTTCAGGAGCTTCTTTTGACATGGCCAACAGCTACCTGCTGAACAACATCCTGAACTATTCCCGCACAGTGGCTGACGTTCACCGCTTCAACGTGACCGCCGTACACGAGATGCGTTATAACCGATCCGAGAACTATACCATCTTCGGTCAGGAGCAGCAATTTGACCAGACCCTCTGGTACAACTTTGCCTCTAACCAGAACCAGCAGACCACCAGTAATCTGACTGAGAGCTCTCTGCAATCGTTCCTCGGTCGTGTGAATTATACCCTGAACAACAAGTATATCTTCAATGTTTCAGGTCGTTACGATGGTGCTTCTCAACTTGCGGAAGGAAACAAATGGGCATTCTTCCCGGCAGCCAGCTTTGCATGGCGCCTTTCTGAGGAGAACTTCCTGCGTACCAACACAGTAGTCAATGACTTGAAGCTACGTCTGGGATACGGATCTACCGGTAACGCTGCCATTAATCCATACTCTACCGCTGCATCTCTGAACGTAGATCCCCTGTTCTATGAGTTTGGTATTCCAGGTCAAGAGGTTCCTTTCTTTGGCTATCGTCCATATGCACTGGCAAGTGACGACATCGAGTGGGAACGCACAGCGCAGGTAAACATTGGAATTGACTTCGCCCTTTTCAATGGACGAATTGGAGGTAACCTCGACCTGTACCGCTCACAGACTACCGGTCTGCTGCTGGAAGACCAGCTTCCTCCCACCTCGGGATTTGACAATGTATTTGTAAACGCAGGTGAGACCCGGGGCTGGGGCTGGGAATACCTGATGCAAACCGTCAACATCGACCGACAAAACTTCACCTGGAGAACCAATTTCTCCTTCTTTGGTAGCCGCGATGAGATTGTAGCACTGGCATCCGGCCAGACTGAGAATGAAGCCAATGGCTGGTTTGTAGGCCAACCCATCGCCGTGCACTATAACTTTGAAAAAATAGGTATCTGGCAGTTTGCTGACACCGTTGGGGAAGAGCCTGCCTACTTCACCGCACCTGGAGAGATCCGTGTACGCGACCAGGATGGCAATGACACCATCGACTTTGACGACCGCATCGTACTGGGTACCCCGCAGGCCAAGTGGAGCGGTAGCCTGATCAACACCTTTACCTTCTACGACTTTGACCTGACAGTCAACATCTACGCAGTCTGGGGCCCCATGCTCAACGCAGGTGCATATGCATACGACCCACGGATGTACGACAACATGACAGCGGTTGATTACTGGACACCAGAGAATCCAACCAATGCCTATCCACGCTACGATGCTGCCAGGGCAGAGCTTCCGTTTGAGGGGACACTCAGGTATGTTGATGGTTCGTTTGTCAAGGTGAAAAACATTACCCTTGGGTATAACCTGTCCAACCGCCTGATGGCCCGAACCAGCTTCAATTCGTTCAGGCTGTATGCATCAGCCCGGAACCCATTCATCCTGTACAGCAACCTGTATGAGGGTCTGGATCCTGAGCGAAAAGGGAGCATCTCCTATCCATTGGCACGTATGTTCATGATTGGTGCTGACATTACCCTCGACTAATTACCCCCTCAATTCAAAAGACGAATATCATGCAACGATATATAATTGGAATCTTAATCGCCGTGCTGATGAGTATGTCAGCATGCAAAAGCTTCCTTGAAGAGGAGTACCTCAGTGGGATCAACTCTTCAAGCATCGACGACTCACCAGAAGCATTTGAAACGCTGGTCAACTCTGCCTACGTCACCCTCCGTGCCTGGTATGGCAAGGAGAATGCCTGGGACCTGACCATCGCTGGTACAGACCTTTATACTTATGGTCTTGACAACCGTTCCACTGGCTTTACCCTGTATAATGCATTTACGAATGCGGAGGAGCAGGAACGTGTGGGAGCCATGTGGCGAGAGCTTTACAAAGGCTTGAATACCACCAACCTGATCCTGGCTCGCATTGATGATGTACCTTACGATGATCCTGAGCTTCGTGAGATTCGCAAAGGCGAAGTGAAATTTCTCCGTGCCCACTATCTGTGGCTGATCACCGAGATCTGGGGAGATGTACACTTCACTACAGAACCCACAGAGGTCGCCCAGCGTGATGCCAACCGTACACCACAGGCTCAGTTTTACGAGCAGATCTTCACCGACCTTCGTGACGCACGCTCGGTCCTTCCAGAGGAATGGGATGACAGCAACTATGGCCGTCCTACCCGTCCCGCCAGTGAGGCCATGATGGCTCGTTGCCACCTCTATCGCGAGAACTATGACAGTGCAGCCTATTACTCTGAGCGAGTGATCGAGAACTATGACTTTGAGCTGATTGACGACTGGTCAGAACTGGTAGGTCTTCATAACATCAAAAACGAGGAGGTAATCTGGGCAGTCAATTACTCAGACGACCTGCAGTACATGCGCTCTGGTCTGACAGATCCAAATGGAGGAGAGTATGGTGGAGCTGGCCTGATCCAGCGCATGGGTGGCAATCAGGGCCACGTGATGTTTGAAGTTCGCTATGAGAATATGGGCTGGGGAATGGTCCGTGATGTGTACAACGGACGTGGATTCCAGCGCTGGATGCCTACCAAGTTTTTCATTGACCTGTACGACGAAGAGGTGGACGAGCGATTCTGGGGATCATTCAAAAATACCTGGATTTCTAATAGCCAAACCGCAATTCCACGCTGGCGAAGCACCACCTACTACATTGACGGGGTGGAGCAGACCCTTCCAGACTCGCTGCTTAGAACCTACTTCTTTGAAGTGGGAGATACCGCGATCTATTTCTCTAAAACTCCAGTTCCTGAGTCTGAAAAAGCGCGTCTGACTCCTGATGACATCCGTGCGTTCCACCCAACCAAGGGATATGCCATCGTTGACATCAACGACATGTACCTCCCTGATGGTTCACCCAACGACGCGATCATCAACCGTCAGTTTTACTTCCCGATCACCAAGCGCTACGAAGACTCCACTCGTCTGGACCTGACTATTTCAGGAACAGACCGCGATCCCTGGGTCTTCCGTATCTCCGAGATGTACCTGATCGCTGCTGAGGCAGAAATGGAGCTGGGTAATACTGGCGCTGCTGTTGACTTCATGAACACCCTACGTGAGACTCGTTCCGTGGAAGGCCGTGAAGCTGACATGCGCATTGAAGGTAGCGATTTGGACATCGACTTTATCCTGGATGAGCGTGCCCGTGAGCTGGCAACCGAGTATCAGCGTTTCTTTGACCTGAAGCGTACCGATAAACTGGTGGAACGTGTACGGGCTCACA
This sequence comes from uncultured Bacteroidia bacterium, assembly GCA_964343195.1. Classification (GTDB taxonomy): domain Bacteria; phylum Bacteroidota; class Bacteroidia; order J057; family J057; genus CAYVAP01. Next base: position 5,078 of record CAYFIR010000127.1, read on the forward strand.
ACCCGGATGCCGCACCCAATATTCAGCCATATCACGCACTGCGCTTCATCCCTCAGAACCAGATTGATGCTATGACTAATAGCGAGGGATACCAGAACCCGGGATACTAATATCCAGACTGCTTGAGCACCTAATACCCAGGTCAGGTATCCAGTTACCTGCTAAAGGTTTGGAAACCTGGCCTGGGATTTTTGACTTGAGCTCGGCGTTTCCTGATTTCCCAATCTAATGGAATTCCCAATTGTTGAATTCAGGCAACCGCCCCTACTGAACAATCCTCGCCCACGTCAATTGAAGCTTTAATGTTAAAAGATATTACTACACACCGCATTGGCCTGTTCCTTTTGTTGCTCTTCTCGCTGGGCATGACGAGTTGTCTTTTCCAAACCAAAGGGTCCTCCAGAACCCAGGATACCGAAGAGATCGTTACGGTCCCCACTGATGCTCCGTGGTCAGAAAAAATGGCTCTCTCCATCATGCACCGGAATCCTGAAGCCTGGATGACAGACTTTCGCACCACCCCGCGATGGTCCTATACCCATGGACTGATCATGATGTCCATGCAACGCCTTTGGCAGCAGAGCAGTGACGAAAAATACTGGGAATATGCCAAGTCATATGCAGATACCATGATCGATGATCATGGAGCAATCAAAAACTACGACATAACCGATTTCAACATTGACCACATAAACTCCGGGAAAATCCTATTTCTCCTGTATGAGCGATCCGGAGATGTCCGCTACCGAAAAGCCATAGAAACCCTGCGTACACAGTTACGCTGGCAGCCGAGAACCACCGATGGAGGATTCTGGCACAAGAGACGCTACCCGTGGCAAATGTGGCTGGATGGCCTGTACATGGGTTCTCCATTTCTCGCAGAGTATGCTTCCCGTTTTGATGACCCCGAGGCCTTTGACGATGTTACCCATCAACTGATCATCATGGAAGAACACGCCCGTGATGAAGAAACCGGACTTTTGTTCCACGGCTGGGACGAAAGCGGTCTGCAACGGTGGTCAGACATGGAGACAGGACTGTCCCCCAATATCTGGGGAAGGGCCATGGGATGGTATGCCATGGCGCTGGTAGATGACCTTGACCACCTGCCTGAGACCCACCCGGATCGGGACAGGGTAATAGCCATTTTTGAACGCCTTGCCGAGGCCATTATCCCCTACCAGAGCGAAAATGGCCTTTGGTACCAGGTGGTCAACATGCCTGAAAAGGAAGGCAACTATGAAGAAGCTACCGTTTCCTGTATGTTTGCCTATGCCCTGGCGCGCGGGGTGAACCAGGGATACCTGGGCAAGAAACACCTTGAGACAGCCAAAAAAGCCTATCAGGGAATTCTAGATCACCTCATCACCACCGAATCTAATGGAGTTATCAGCCTGGAGAAATGCTGCGCCGTGGCGGGGCTTGGAGGTAATCCTTTCCGGGATGGGTCATATGACTACTATGTCAATGAAGAAGTAAGAGCCAACGATGCCAAGGGCACCGGGCCATTTATTCTGGCCAGCCTGGAATTTGAAAAAACCGGACTCACTTTTGAGAAAAAGTGATAACTTCTTTCGCTGGGCACAGTGTTTGAGGAAATTATTCTGTGCCCAGCACTTTTCGCTCTTTGAAAGGACTTCCTTCCTGCTACTTTTCCCTCTCGCTCAACATCAAATCCTCTTTTTCTCCCTACCTCCTGGAGGATTTCTTCTCCCCTTGCTTCTCATTTTTTCCGGTGAATACCATTAAAACCGATGCTTGGCGAACAGTTTATGCAAACGTTTGCAAAAGTCCGGGAAGTAACCGACATTTGAGACATTAACCGATTTTGATGAGGAGCTGTCGCGTGGTGCGGCAACATCCTACACTCACAAAACTCACCACATGAAAAAGATCGTAACCTTCGGAGAAATCATGCTTCGCCTCTCCCCTGCGGGCAAGCGTCGCTTTATTCAAGCGGATCAATTTGATGTGATTTATGGTGGGGGCGAATCCAACGTCGCCGCCTCACTGGCCAACTATGGCCTGGAAACAGAATTTGTAACCCGTCTGCCAAAGAATGACATTGGGGAATGCGCACTCGCCAACCTCCGCAAGTTTGGAGTCGGTACTGAGCACATTGCCTGGGGCGGAGATCGCCTCGGTATCTACTTCCTGGAGCACGGAGCCGTATCCCGTGGCAGTAAAGTAGTATATGACCGTGCCCACTCTTCTCTCGCTGAGATCGAGCCCGGTATGATCGACTGGGACAAGGCATTTGAAGGAGCTGGCTGGTTCCACTGGACCGGTATTACTCCCGCTATTTCTCAGGGAGCTGCCGACGCCTGCCTGGAAGCCATCAAGATCGCCAACGAAAAAGGCATCACCGTATCAACCGACCTTAACTACCGCAAAAACCTCTGGAAATACGGCAAGAAAGCCGGTGAGGTGATGGAAGAAATGGTACAGGGGTGTGATGTGATCCTGGGAAATGAGGAGGATGCCGAGAAGGTATTTGACATTCACCCGGAAGGAGTTGACGTAACCCAGGGAGATACCATGAACCCCGCCGCCTACGAATCTGTAGGAAGGCAGCTCATGGAGCGGTTCCCTCGTGCCAAGAAGGTGATCATCACCCTGCGCGGTTCCATCAGCGCCTCTCACAACACCTGGTCTGGCGTCCTTTGGGATGGCAAAGAGCTTTTCATGGCCCCTACGTATCAGATCACCCACATCGTAGACCGTGTAGGAGGTGGAGACAGCTTCATGGGAGGTCTCGTTTACGGCCTGATGACCTGGCCAGAAGACGATCAGAAAGCCCTCAACTTCGCGGTAGCAGCCAGCTGCCTGAAGCACACCATCTTTGGTGACTTCAACCTGGTTACCGTCGATGAAGTCGAGAAGCTCATGAGCGGCGACGCCAGCGGGCGTGTTTCAAGATAGTTTTTGAATAAGTTCGTAGTTCGAAGTTCGTGGTTTTCTTGACTACGACGGAACTACGAACTTTTCCTTCATTTAGTCCCCAACTCAGAACTACGAACCTCGAACCCAGAACTATTATGGCCTTCCTCGACGAAAATTTCCTCCTGCATACCGACCTGGCGAAAAAGCTGTACCACGACCACATCGCGGACCTGCCCATCATTGACTACCACTGCCACCTGCCTCCACAGGACATCGCGGAAAACACACAGTTTGACAACCTACACGACATCTGGCTGGCAGGAGACCACTATAAGTGGCGTGCCATGCGTACGCACGGCGTGAATGAGCGCTACTGCACCGGTGATGCGACGCCTCGTGAGAAGTTTGATAAATTCGCAGAAACGGTTCCTTATACCCTGCGCAATCCGTTGTACCACTGGACACACCTGGAGCTACAGCGCCCGTTTGGCATCCACGATATTCTTTCGCCCAAGACGGCTGACTCTGTCTGGGAGCGCACCAATGCCTTTCTCCATACTGAAAAAGGCCGCGTAAGAGGCATACTGGCTGACCGCAAGGTAAAAGTCATTTGCACTACCGACGACCCGGCTGACGACCTGCGCTGGCACCAGCAGATGCAAAAAGACGACAGCCTGAACATCAAGGTGTTGCCAACCTTTCGCCCCGACAAGGCGCTATTCCTGAACCTTGGCGATGGCTACCGCAGCTATATCGAGAAACTGAGTGCAGCGGCCGGAGTGGAAATCAGCACCTTCGACACCCTGATCGAAGCCCTGCGCAAGCGCGCTGACTTCTTCCATTCGCTGGGATGCCGCCTCTCGGACCACGGACTGGAGCGCATGTACGCAGTCAACTATGAAATGGGCAGCGTCAAGCAGAACTACCAGAAATTCATGGCAGGCAGCGACATCAGCGAAGATGAAATCGAGGCCATCCAATCAGCCATCCTGTACGAACTGGGACTGATCTACCACGAAAAGGACTGGACCATGCAGTTCCACCTCGGAGCACAGCGCAACAACAACCTGCGCATGTACCGTACCCTGGGACTGGACACAGGTTTTGACTCCATCGGAGACTGGCGTCAGGCTGAGCCCCTGGCCAGATACCTCAGCCGCATGGATACCGAGAACACCCTCACCCGGACTATCCTGTACAACCTGAACCCTGCCGACAATGCCGTTTTTGCGACCATGATCGGCAACTTCAACGACGGGTCCGAACCAGGCAAAGTACAATGGGGCTCTGGATGGTGGTTCCTCGACCAGAAGGACGGCATGACTGAGCAGATGAACGCTCTGTCCAACATGGGGCTGCTCTCACACTTTGTGGGCATGCTGACCGACTCCCGTAGCTTCCTGAGCTACTCCCGTCACGAGTACTTCCGCCGCCTGCTCTGCCACCTGATGGCTACCGACGTCGCCAATGGCGAACTGCCAGACGACGAAGCATGGCTCGCCAAGGTATGCTCTGACATCGCCTATCATAATGCGAATACTTTTTTTAAGTTTTAAAAAGATCCCTTCGCTGTGAGAAGTCAGCCCACTGCGTTGTCAGAAGAGAGATGAACGAAACTTCTGGTAGCATAGCGGTCTGACCTCTCACAGTTTTACGGTCTGACTTCTTATTTCTTATTTCTTTCCAACTATGTCATTTACCCGCCTGCAAGTCGCCCAAACCATGCTCGACACTGGAATGGTTCCAGTGTTTTACCACCCCGATGTGGATACTGCCAAAGCTGTCCTAAAAGCCTGCTATGACGGCGGAGTCCGCGTTTTTGAGTTCACCAACCGGGGCGAGTTTGCCCATGAGGTATTTGGCGAACTGGTCAAGTATGCCCGCAAGGAGCTGCCCGGAATGATCCTCGGCGTAGGCTCTGTTGTCGAGCCTGGAACTGCCTCCCTCTACATGCAACTGGGAGCAAGCCTGATCGTTTCTCCGGTTTTGAATCCGGAAATGGCCAAGGTCTGTAACCGCCGCAAGGTGATGTGGTCTCCTGGCTGTGGGTCTTTGTCCGAGATCAGCCTGGCGGAGGAATTGGGAGCTGAGATCGTGAAGATCTTCCCTGCCTCTCAGGTAGGCGGTCCTGCTTTCGTGGCTGGTATCAAAGGCCCATGCCCCTGGTCGCTGATCATGCCCACAGGTGGCGTAAGCCCTGATGAGGCCAACCTCAAAGCCTGGTTTGACGCTGGCGTAGCCTGCGTAGGAATGGGCTCAAAACTCTTCCCCAAGGAAGTAATCAAGGCCCAGGACTGGGCCGCTTTGACCCAAAAAGTGCAGGAAACCATGGAGCTGATCCGCAAAATCCGATAAGAAAAGTTATGGCAAACCGAGTTCTCAAAGTACATCCCGACGATAATGTGATCGTAGCCCTGCAACCTCTTAAGGCGGGCGAATCTGTAACCCTGGGGGACCAGACCTATGCTCCCGCAGAGGACATCAAGGTCAAGCACAAATTCACCGAAGAAGCCCTGCAACCCGGCGATGAGATCCGGATGTATGGCGTGTTGGTGGGTAAAGCTACCCAATCCATCCCCAAGGGAGGGCGCATCACGACCGAAAATGTCAAGCACGAAGCCGAGGGCTACGACCTTGATTCGCTGGAACCAGCAAGTTGGGTGGAGCCTGACATATCCAAATTCGAGGGCCGCACTTTCATGGGCTTTCACCGTCCTGATGGCAAAATTGGTACCCGCAACTACTGGCTGGTGATTCCGCTGGTATTTTGCGAAAACCGGAACATCAAGGTCATCGAGGACGCCATGGTCGAGGAACTCGGTTACATGAGCGGCAAATCCTTCAGTGTGGACGTACGTCAGCTGGTTGACATGCAAAAGCAGGGGGCTGCCCCTGAAGCCATTCTCGAAGCCAACATCATCCGCACAGGTCAGCAAGCTGCCGAAGATCGCCTTTTTCCCAATGTCGATGGCATCAAGTTCCTGCGCCATGACGGCGGTTGTGGTGGCATTCGTCAGGACAGTGAGACCCTGCTTCGCCTGCTCAGTGGATACATCACCAGCCCCAACGTAGCAGGTGCGACTATTTTGAGCCTCGGTTGCCAGAATGCACAGGTTTCTCTCTTCGAAAAAACGCTCAAAGAGGTCGATCCCAATTTCAACAAGCCGCTCTACATCCTGGAGCAGCAAAAGAGCAAGTCAGAGCGCGACCTGATCGCTGAAGCGGTGAAGAAAACATTCGTCGGCCTGATGCATGCCAATGAATTCAAGCGGGAGCCAGCTCCTCTGAGTGCCCTCACCCTCGGCCTGGAGTGCGGTGGTTCGGATGGATTCTCTGGTATTTCGGCGAACCCTGCCCTGGGATATGCCTCAGATCTGCTGGTAGCTTTGGGGGGTACAGCCATCCTGTCCGAGTTCCCGGAACTGAACGGCGTGGAGCAGGAACTGGTAAACCGCTGTGTGGATCGCCCCAATGCGGAGAAATTTGTCAACCTGATGAGCACCTACGCAAAGCGAGCGGTAGAAGTAGGTTCGGGCTTCGATATGAACCCTTCTCCCGGAAATATCAAGGACGGTCTGATCACCGATGCGATGAAGTCCGCTGGTGCTGCCAAGAAGGGCGGAACCTCTCCGGTTATGGAGGTATTGGACTACACCGAACTTGCCACCAAACCCGGTCTCAACCTGCTCTGTACTCCTGGCAACGACGTAGAGTCTACCACCGGGCTAGCAGGTTCCTGGGCCAATATGATCGTTTTCACCACGGGTCTGGGTACTCCTACGGGTAATCCCATTGCTCCGGTAATCAAGCTTTCTTCTAACACCGATCTCTCTACCCGGATGTCTGACATCATCGACCTCGATGCCGGTACCATCATCTCCGGTGAGGATACCATCGAGAGCCTGGGCGAAAAGCTCCTGGACCTGATCATTCGCATCGCAAGCGGTGAAGAACGCGCCAAGGCCGAGTTGCTGGGGCAGGATGACTTCATCCCCTGGAAACGCGGTATTTCGCTGTAAAGCGAGTTCGAAGTTCGTTGCTCGAAGTTCATGGTCATACAGTAGCTAATGCCATCTAAAGAGGAACCCACACATTTTCTCATTTTTCCCAAGTCACTCAAAACTTCTATTCGCGATGCCACAATTAAATCGCTCTCTCATAGCCAAGCCCAAACTACCTGAGAAAATTCTACAGGTAGGCGGCGGTAACTTCATGCGTGCTTTCGTCGACTGGCACATTCAAACCATGAATGAAAAGCTGGACTATGGCGCTGGTGTAGCCATTGTCAAGCCCATCGACCGCCCGGGTCCAGAGGACATCATCAACGATCAGGACGGCCTGTACACCCTCTACCTGCTGGGTATCGAGAATGGTCAGCCCAAGAGAACCCATCAGGTCATCGATTGCGTACAGCGCCAGATCGACTCCTACCAGGAATTCGACCAGTTGCTGGAAGCAGCCAAGAGCTCAGATCTGGAGATTATCTTCTCCAACACCACTGAGGCGGGTATCGTGTATGTCGAAACCGACAAAATCGACGACGTACCGCCTTCTTCTTTCCCAGGCAAACTGACCCGTATGCTGTGGGAGCGCTACAATGCCTTTGACAAAAGCGCAGATGCCGGTCTGGTCATCATTCCCTGTGAGCTGATCGATAAAAACGGTGATACCCTCAAGGAGATCATCCTCAAGATGGCCGATAACTGGAGTCTGGAAGATGAATTCAAGACCTGGGTTAGCGAAAGCTGCTCTTTCTGCAACACCCTGGTGGACCGCATCGTGCCGGGTTACCCTGCCGACAAGATCACCGAGATCACTGAGGAACTGGGCTACGAGGACAAGCTGGTAGTTGAGGGCGAACTCTTCCACCTTTGGGTGATCGAAGGCCCCAAGGAGGCCGAAGAAAAGCTGCCCGCTCCCAAAGCTGGCCTCAACGTGATCTTTACCGACAACCTTGCGCTTTACCGCACCCGCAAAGTACGTGTACTGAATGGAGCACACACTGCCATGGTACCCGTGGGATACCTTGCGGGACTGCGCACGGTGAAGGAAGCCATGGAGGATGAGCAGGTCGGACAGTTTGTCCGTGAGCTGATCTTCGAAGAGGTGATCCCTCAGCTGCCTGGTGATCAGGACGACCTGAAGAACTACGGGGAAAAAATCGTCGAGCGTTTCTTCAATCCTTACCTGAAGCACTACCTGGCCAGCATCGCGCTGAATTCTACCTCGAAGTACAACACCCGCCTGTTGCCTTCTCTGCTGGCCTATGTAGAGGCCCACAACAGCCTGCCCAAGCGCATCGTGCTGGGACTTTCTGCCCTGATTCGCTTTTACGCCGGTGAAGTGGACGGAGAGACCATGCCACTGAACGACGATAAGGAGCGGATCGCCTTTATGAAGGCACAGTGGGAAGCCCAGGCAAAAGGCGACCTTACCCTGGTAGAACTGGCCCAGAACGTGTTGGGTAAGACCGAGTGGTGGGAGGGCAAAGACCTCAACGAAGTCTCCGGACTCGCTGAAGCCATTGCTTCCAACCTGGAAGTCATGATCAAGGATGGCATGAAGGCTTGCCTGTAAGAGTGTGAGACGCTGGGATTTTGGGAGTTTGAGATACTGTGACTTTGGGAGCAGTCCTCAAATTTCAATTTACCGCAAGGAGGATTTTCGAATCCTGCTTGCGGTTTTCTTTTCAGATGACCTATTGTGGGACGGAGAGGAACTCCTCCAACCGATCCAGGGTCGAGCCCCATCCATTAAAGAAGCCCATTTTTTCCTGCTGCCGGGCGTAGTCTGCCGAGGGATGAACGACTGCAAAGGTAAAGTGAGTCCTGTTTCCCTCCGCAGCAAAAGTGATGTGCAATTCTACCCCTTCGGTCATGGGACGAAAGTTGGCGGTGGTAACGATTTTCTCCATCTCCACGATCTCCTGATAGGTTCCGTCGGTGATAAACTCATTGCCATCCGGCATAGGCATGGAGTATTTCCAGTTTCCACCAACCTGGAAGTCATGCTCCACCACCGTGAGGGCCATGCCCTTTGGCCCCCACCAGTTGGCGATGTGCTCAGCCTGTGTCCAGGCCTGCCATACCAGTTTCAAAGGGGCATCAAAGGTACGCTCAATCGTGAGGGTTCGCTCTGACAGGTCATTCGTCTGTTTCATTGTCCTGGGATTTGAGTTGGGATAAATATGATTCGAAGGAGTCGATCCGCTCCTCCCAAAGTTTCCGGTATTGTTCGATCCAAATAAAAGCGGGAACCAGGCTGGATGGATCTATGAAGCAAAAGCGTTCCCTACCCTTCTGCTCAAAATTCACCAACCCGCATTCATTCAGGATTTTGAGGTGCTTTGACACTGCCGGTCGGCTGATGTCAAATCGTTCTGCCACCTCATTCACAGATTTGGGTTCCTTTGACAGCAAGTCAATGATTTCCCTTCTCACGGGGTCTGCTATGGCCTGAAATACATCTCGCCTCATACTCGTAACCATTTGGTTACCCAATATATAGGTAACCATTCGGTTTCACAAATTCTTTTGATGAATATCACAGAATTGATCATTTTACCTCCAACAGGGACCAGCTAAGGAAATCACATCAAGCATCATGGCATACGATGAACAACTAGCCAGCCGCATTCGCCGAATTCTGGCGGAGAAGGACGTTTCATTTACCGACAGGAAAATGATGGGCGGCCTGGTCTTCATGGTAGACGACAAGATGATGTGTGGCATACACATCGACAAAAAATCAGGTGAAAGCCTGCTCATGGCCCGGATTGGAGAAGAAGCATATTCGAGCCACATCGAAAGAGATGAATGCCTGCCCATGGACTTCACTGGTCGCCCGATGAAGGGATACATTTTCGTTTCGTCCGCCGGAATCGAGACAGATTATGATCTGGGATACTGGTTGAAATTGTGCCTCGATTTCAATCCCCAGGTCAAAGCCAGGAAGAAGAAATAACCCTGAAGACCATTCAGCCAAACAAAAAAGAGGCCCCTCCAATGGAGTAGGCCCCTTTTCGGTCTTGGGTTAAATGACGGTTACTGTGTGAGTCGATCAAATTCGACTTCAGGTAGCATCACGCTATTTACAGACCCGGCATTGATCTCTTCTGCTACGGAGAAGGCTCCATTCAGGCGAATGTCTCTGGCAGAAGCGCCAGCTTTTACCTCATATTCTCCGGCTTCTACGATCCAGGCAGACTTATCTTCGGAGAAAGAAGCAATGGTAGCAGCGTCGATGGTGAAGGTCAGCGTTTCAGAGGCTCCTGGCTCCAAGAGGCCGGTTTTGCCAAACGCAGCCAGTTCTTCTTCGGGCTTTTCCATGTTGCCATCCGGGGCGCTGACATATACCTGCACGACTTCTTTTCCGGCTACCTCACCAGAGTTGGTAACCTTAACGGAGACGGTAATTTCGCCCTCGAAGTTCTCCTCACTCAGGCTCAGATCGCTGTATTCAAAGCTGGTGTAGGAAAGCCCGTAGCCAAATTCGTAGGAAACCGGTACGTCGAAGGTGTTGTAATAGCGATAGCCGACGTAGATATCCTCCTCGTAAGTGATCTGCCAGGGGACTCGCTGCATGAAGGAGAAACCAGACTGGTCATCCTTATCCTGAGTCTCTCCCTCAACTGCAACTCCGGGGAAATTGGCTGAAGCCGGAGTCTGCTCATAAGTCATGGGGAATGAGGATGTCAACTTACCGGATGGATTGACTTTACCGGACAGCACATCTACCACGGAGTTACCGCCTTCCTGACCTGGCAGCCAGGAACAAAGGACTGCGTCGGGGATGTCTTTCCAACTGGCGGTTTCGATCACCCCGGCAATGTTGAGGATCACGACGGTTTGCTTGCCCTGGGCGGCGAATGCCTCAGAGACGGTTTGGATCAGGTTTTTCTCGTTTTCATTCAGGTAAAAGTCCCCAGGAACGGCCTCGCGATCTCCACCTTCACCGGCATTGCGGCCCAGGGTCACCAGGGCAATGTCAGACTTGGCAGCCATGTTCTCTGCAATGGCAGCATCCAGGGCCATCTCAGCAACAGGGATTTTTCCTCCCAGCATCTGAGCGAGGAAACTGGCTCCGCCCTTGGCCTCCGCACGGGTGTTTTCGATGTAGTTTTCGTAGGTAGCCTGAAGTTCAGCATCAGTTTGGTATCCCGCATCATTCAGTCCCTGAAGGAGTGATATGGTATAGGCTTCATTCACATCGCCACTACCGGTACCGCCAGAAATGAAGTCATAGGAAGCATTGCCAAAAGTGGCCACTTTCTTGATTCCGTCAGCAAAGGGGAGGGCTCCGCCATTGTTTTGTAGCAGGATCATCCCTTCTGCAGCCGCCTGACGGGTAACCTGTGCGTGGGCTTCGAGGTCAGGATTATTGGTAGAACCAAGACCTTGATAGCGAGGAGTTTTGACCATAATGGATAGGATTCGCTCGACATTCCGGTCCAGCACTGCCTCATCCAGTTCTCCAGCGTTAACTGCGTCGATGATGGCCTGGATCTGATCAGGAGAACCGGGTTGAATCATGTCATTGCCTGCTTCCATTTGTGCGACAGGATCAATCCCTCCTCCCCAGTCGGTCATCACGTAGCCCTCAAATCCCCACTCGTCACGCAAAATGGTGGTCAGCAACTCTGGACTTTCGGAGGTATAAACACCGTTGACCTTGTTGTAAGAACTCATCACGGTCCAGGGTTGGCTTTCCTTCACGACAATCTCAAAGCCCTTCAGGTACAGTTCCCGAAGCGCTCGCTCACTTACGATCGTATTGACCGTCATCCGGTTGGTTTCGGAGTTGTTGACTGCAAAGTGCTTGATAGACGTCCCCACCCCATTGGACTGAATGCCTCTTACCATAGCAGCAGCCATTTTTCCGCCAAGAAGCGGATCTTCAGAATAATATTCGAAGTTTCGGCCACAAAGTGGATCTCTGTGCAGGTTCAGGGCAGGACCCAGGATGACGTCAGCGCCATATTCCAGCACTTCTTCTCCCATCGCTTCCCCTACCTGTTCGACCAGTTTGGTATCCCATGTCGATGCCAGCAAGGTACCAATTGGAAATGCAGTGGCGTAATAGGTGCCGTCCTCGCCTTCTCTGGTGGGCGAAATGCGCAGGCCCGCTGGACCATCGGAAAGCGCCTGGCTGGTTACCCCGATTTCAGGATATTCAGCCGTAAATCCGGCTGCACCAGGCAGATAGGTTCTGACTTGTGTTACCATTTTGCCATAAGCAGTGGTGGTGTCCAACTGCGAAGCAAAAACCGCGGGCAGCATAGCCCGTACAGAATCAGGCAGGGGCAGGAACATCCCTGTTCCTACTACCAACTGTGCTTTTTGCTCCAGCGACATCTGGCTGACAATCGCCGAAACATCGACAGCTTCCTCCTCCTCCACATCGGCAGGAGTCGAGCAGGACTGGAGTAAAAGAACCAGGAGTACCGCCAATAAACTGAGCGATGAAAGTCTTCTGAAGTTCATATTGAGTAGATTAGTTTCCCTTGAGAAAAAGACCAAATCAGCAGAATTTCAGTATTTCCCATGAGGAAACCAATAAAGCAGAGTTCTTATTGCGTTTTTTTGACACAAAGATATTAAAAAGGCCTCAGAGCGTATCCCAGGCCCACTTTCTGAATCTTCCTGCTAAATCATACTACTTGACATTTTCATTTTCGGCCTATGTTTTTTGACAGATCAAAGATTCCGGTTCATCGGAAATGGACAGGATAACAGGATTAACAAGATTGATTATCAGAGCTTTTTTATCCTGTCTGTCCCGTAATCCTGAAAATCCTGTCTAATTTGTCTAGGAGTATGCTGCTAAATATTATTCCCCCACCAGATGCCCCATATTAGTGTTATCAACCGCGACATGACTGCAGCAGAATTCAGCCGCATGAAAGCGGGATTTGACGAACATACCCTCGACCATGAAGTCAAAATCCAGAACTCGGATCGATATGGCTTCGTGGCCATGGATGGGGATTTGTTTGTGGGATGTTCCTCTGGCCTGGCCTACAAAAACGGGGAGGAATATTCCGGCTGGTTTTACCTGACAGACCTGTTTGTAGAGAAGGAATACCGGGGGAATCGAATTGGGGCCAGGCTGCTCGGCTCCCTTGAGCAGGCCATCATCTCAATTGGGGTGAAGCATATCTGGACCTGGACCGCAGGCTATGAGGCCCCTGCTTTTTACCAAAAACAGGGCTACGAAATTTTTGCAGAACTGGAAGACTGGTACTCGGATGGGAGCAGCCGTGTAGGGCTAAGGAAAGGATTAGGAATGTGAAAAAATGCAAACCAGACAAAAGCCTGGCCTGCGTCTTTTGACTTTCAGTCCTTGAAGGCCTCTTTTAAGCCCGGTACCCTGGCCATGATCTCCTGCTTGGCGAGGTCGCTCACACGAAAAGCACCTACTGCCGAAAGGTGGGTATTGTCTTCCCTCCCATCAGGCAGAGAGGGATATTCTCCCGGTTCGATGAAGAGGAACAATTTCTTTGAATTTTCCTCACCGTAGGCGATGAGCAGTTGGCGGGTAAGTACCTGAAGGTCGAGCATCGGCACTTCAGTGGCCTCGGCAACTTCGCGTACTACCCTGGGATATTCGCCATGGGTTCCATAAAACTCACCGTTTTCATCGAAGCGGCGGCGCTCGATGGGAGTCGCCAGAATGGGATTGCCACCTCCGGCTCGCACTTCTGCGACAAAGCGGGTCAGGTGTGCCCGGTAGTCGGTTTCGGGCGCAGAATAGCGGGTAGAGTCCTTGATCTTCTGGTCATTGTGCCCAAACTGGATGATGACATAATCGCCAGGCTTCATGCGCTCCATCACTACATCCCAGCGTCCTTCGGTACGAAAACTCCGGGAGCTGCGCCCATTAACGGCGTGATTTTCCACCCGGTAGCCATCCTTCAGAAACAGCCCAAAGACCTGCCCCCAACCATGCTCGGGGTTACCATCGCGGTAGGGCTTGTTGGCCATGGTCGAGTCCCCGACCAGAAAAATGGTGGTCTCATCTTCTTCCTGCTGAAAAGTAAAGGCCATTAGCCCCAGCAGGGTAAATATGATCAGTATGTTTTTCATTTGCTCTGAGAGTAATTAGCTGGACTTTATCCAAAATATTGGTGCGTTTCCAATTGCGAGGTCGCCTCCCCGTTTCACGGGATCGCGGATCAGCGGGACTTACTTCTTTTTCTAGCTCCGCAAATGGATTTTTAATATGCTTCCTCTGAAAGTGCAATTTCGCTTTCAGCGGGACCTACTTTCTTTCTAGCTCCGCAATCGGATTTTTAATTTTCAGCGTGTTTGCAAGTGCTATTTCGCCTTCAGCGGGACTTACTTCTTTTTCAAAAGAAGTAAGCAA
>CAYFIR010000128.1:0-19140 GCA_964343195.1 uncultured Bacteroidia bacterium
GGTGTATAGGGTGTATAGGGTGTATAGGGTGTATAGGGTGTATAGGGTTGATACGGATAACCGGAGTGCCCATATATACCATATTTCCCCTATAGACCCGTCTTTTCCTTCCCCCCTCCACCCTGTGGGCTCACCACGTCAGCAGCAAAATGATGCCTGTAACCACCCCCTGAATCAGCAGTCCGGTTCCAAATCCTGCGGCGGTACGCTTGACTTTGATGCGTCGTGCCTGCTGCCTGAAACCCGATTCGTAGTACTGATTTTCGGTGAATAACCGTGGATGCTCCAGATCCCCTACGTCCACCTTTGGAGGGACTGCTGCAATGATGATGCCGCCAGGCAGGCTGGTATACAGCCCAAAAATCGGCACAGCCGCGCAGGCCGCTGCTCCCCAGAATGCCCCCCATCCCTCAAATGACTCCGAGGCATGCTGACGACCCAACTGCTGCCAGTAACCGATAGAATCCGACGAGACCTGCGCACTGGAGACAACCATCAGGCCGCTATCTGTTTTCGAAGGCACCAGCATCACTGGTATTTGCTCGATCTGAAAATACTGTTTCATCCCTGACTCAAAGATCACCAGTTCAAGCTCATAGGTGGGTATTCGCTTCGTTTTGCCACTGGATAAGTCCTCATACTTTACCAACCAGCGCCCGACCCTGCTGATGTCTCCCTGAATGGATTCTCCTTCAAGGGGAATGAGCAGATCCTGCCCGGCAAGTGGACCAATAGCCAAAATGGAAAGAACCAGCAAAAACAGATTGCGCAGTGGCGATTTCATAAAATACAGTTTGGGGATTATCTTCTGGCAAGATAACGGAATTGAAGGCTTAAATGCAGCTTGGCGGCAGGTAGAAATTTTGGGAGGGTTGCTGGGGAGAAGAGGTCTGACCGCTGCGCTGCGAGACCACTGCGCTGCCAGAAGTCAGATAAAAGAAAAAAGACTAAGATTTTGCACCCAGGTTTTGGCTACGCCAGCGCCATACTGGCTTCTCCAATTACAAATCACGAATCCCAAATTATCCCCCCATGCACCTCCACGCCTTTCGCCTACAACCCGGACAGGACCTCAAGCAGGAAATCCAGGCATTTGCCCGGCAGGAAAAAATCGAAGCCGGATGGATCATAACCTGCGTCGGCAGCCTGACCGATTATCACCTGCGCTTTGCCGATCATCCTAATGGCAAGCGGGGCAAGGGTCATTATGAGATCGTAAGTCTGGTGGGGACAGTCAGTCTCCACGGTTCCCATATCCACATGAGCATCAGCGATGAATTAGGACAAACCATCGGGGGCCACCTGCTTGACGAAAACCTGGTCTACACCACCGCCGAGATTGTGATCGGTAGCAGCGATGAACTGGTCTTCACCCGTGAGGACGATGAAACTACGGGCTATCGGGAGCTACAGATTCGGAAGAAAGCGAAGTAAAAAGCGCCTCTGGTTGATCGACGTCTCCCGAACGTCGATCAGCCTTAGTCCTGGGGACTCCGCTCCCCAGAGGGTGCACACCGCCCCCTCCATCCGTATGGAAACGGGAAGACTATTGAGCCCTCGGGTTCGGAGACCCGGCACAGCGGAGTGCCTACCTGATTACTCCTCCAGCCGCTCAACGATTTCCTCCCACCAGCCAATCGTCCCCGCCCGATCCGCTTCTGAGGTATAGGTTTTTCCTTTGACCAATTCCAGCGCACGCTGCGCTGTTTCGAGGGCTTTGTCCTGAGAGCCCAGTGCTTCGTACACCTGCACCAGGACATTGTAAACAAATTCACTTTCGGGATCGGCAGCCAGTGCCCTTTGTGTCAGTGCCAGCGCATCGTACAACGCATAGCCCTGCGAAAGCAGATAGGAGGCAGCTTCGGCATAGGCCTCAGCATCGGCCGCATCGTTGGCCATCAGTTTCTCGAAGATGTAGTCCCGGATCTCCTCATCCAGCCCCGTTTCTATGGGGAAAGCCACCTGTACATTTGCCCAGGAAATGAAAAGCATCGCATCATTGCCCCGCAAGTCAATGTCTATGGTCAGCGTTTCATAAAATCGGCCCGTTTCGTTAGCGGGCACCTCAAATCGGGCTATATCCTTCGCAGGATCATGGTCATATGCCCCGTAAAGTGTCGTGTCGGTATTGAGCAGGACCCGCCACTTGTCGGGATGGGGAACGGTAAACAGCGAATACGCACCCGCTGGAACCCGTTGCTTGCCCACCATCACCGGCTGATCAAACCGAATGACCGTGCAGTAGCCTGCACCAGTGCGCCAGACTTCGCCCCAGGGTACCAGTCCACCAAAAATCACCCGTCCCCGCACCTGCGGCCTTTCGTAACGGAGCGAAACCTGCGTTTCTCCCACTACCTGATAGACGCGGCCCTCAGGGCTGAGGGAGGGATATGTTACCTGGGCATCCAGCAGAGTCAGGCTCAGGAAAATGAGGAAGACGTAGGTAAAAATGAACTTCATAAGGAACGCGGCCAAAATAACTTTACATTCTTGGTTGATCTTTTCCGCGAATCCTGCGTCAGAAAAATCCTCATTCCGAACACGAAACTCGGTTTTCCTTCCTTGTCTTCACAAAAAATCTCTGCCCAATAATACACATCTATTTCGTCAGCGTTCCTAAACGAAAAAATTGATTTACACCAAGCTAGGAAAAGAAACCCAATCTCAGGCAGCTTCTGCCAAACTCCGCAACCGGTGACCCCCAACCGGCTGTTTTTTAGCCAAAAGCATTGAGGTGGAGGCTGAATAAGGTAACCCTCCCCATCAGTCATCCTGTGTTTGTCCGCCCAAGGTGAATTGGTCTATGTCGAAACGACAGAGTGAAGTAGCAGGCTGCCTCCTAACTTGGCTAGATGAGAGAGTTTGTGGCCAGAGTAATTTGCAAATT
Organism: uncultured Bacteroidia bacterium; assembly: GCA_964343195.1. Lineage (GTDB taxonomy): Bacteria > Bacteroidota > Bacteroidia > J057 > J057 > CAYVAP01. The sequence continues at coordinate 2,888 of CAYFIR010000128.1, forward strand.
TTATTTGCAAAAAGCTAAAAATAAAATCTTATTTATTGTGGCCGAAGCATCATGCGCCTACAAATTTGGCAAAAAATAAGATTTGACTAATTAAATGAGCCAAAGCTCCCCACAACCATCCCGAAAAATCCTCCACATAGCCCTGCACGAGCTATTCGTTTCGGTAGAAAGGAAGCATAATCCCAAGCTGCGAAAGCGCCCAGTACTCATCGGGAATCAGGGCAATCGCAGCGTGGTCATTGCCTGTTGTGAACAAGCCAGGGCAATGGGAATTACACCCGGTTTACCGATCCGAAGGGCGCTGCATGTATGCCCCGAAGCGGTGCTATGCCCGGGGAATCTGGAAGCCTATTCCCAACATTCGCAGCAGGTTGCCCAACTCCTGGCCCAGCGGGTGCCGCTGTACGAAGTTGTGACGATGGATTCTTTTTTTGTGGAAGTGACCGGGATGGAACGGTTTCATGGCGTAGAAACCTTCGTCCGGCAGGTGGGTAATGCCATCTTTAGCGCCACTGCCCTCCCCCTGCGTCTGGGACTGGCTCCCAACAGGCTGTTGGCCCAGATCGCCAGCGGAGAGGCTGGGGTCAATCGCGTACTGCATCTTTCATCAGAAAATGTGAGGGAGTTTCTCGCTCCCCTATCGGTTCACAAACTCCCCGGAGTAGGCGAAGAAATCACGCGGCAATTGAGCCAGTTGGGCATCCGGCAGATCGGGGAGTTGCAGCGCATTCCGCGGCTGGCACTGGTGCAGACCTTTGGCAAATTGGGACACCAACTGTATGAGAAGGCCATGGGACAGGATGACCGCTTACTTTGTCCACCACAGGAGAATCCACAACTCAGCGAGGTGATCACCTTCGACCCGGAGTGTGACGATCCCGCTCAACTCCTGCGAATGCTTACCCAACTCATAGAAAGCCTCGGATTTCAGCTTCGCCAACGCAACCTCCTCGCCACCAGGCTTGGGCTTCGGCTTCACTATGCCAGTGGAGAGTCCGGGAATCGACGGGCAAAAGTGGCCTTTTCTGCCAGCGATGAGGTGCTGTTGAATACCGCCCGCCCCCTGCTTCATACCCTGTATCAGCGTCGCATGCGCATCCGTAAACTCACCCTTCAACTGACCGGCCTCTTACCCGGTCAACCGCAGCTAATGCTTTTTCAAAGTCAGGCCCGACAGGTAGAACTCTACCATGCGCTGGACCATCTGAGGGAAAAATATGGGCTAAAAGCAGCCCGGCGGGCAAGTAGTTTTGATTGATCGATTTTGCCGCTTCAGGAAAAATGTTACCCATTGTCACAGAATATTTGATGGGCCAACTGCGTTGTGTTTCCGCATTGTCACTCCATTTTAGGGGTGCAACATTGGTGTTGTTAGTTTTTCTTTAGTAAGTAGTGGACCTCCGCTACTTCTCTCTCACTTCCTGTGAGACCTATTCCCCATTAACACACTCCCAACTCTATGTATCGGATTCTATTACTATGCACAGGCTTCCTGTTCGGGTTATGCTACATCGGACAGGCCCAGGATTCTTTTTCATTTACCCTCTCAGGGCAGGTGCTGGACCAGTCGGACAATTCCCCCCTTGCAGGGGTGGCAGTGGCGATTCCTTCCTGGCAGATGGGAACCTACACCGACGCTGAAGGGCGGTTTACCCTTGAGGGAGAAGCCAAAGCTTCTGCTGCAACCATTGAAGTTAACTTCTCCAGCGGCTACCAGGACCTGAAGCAGAAGATCAGCCTCTCTCCCGGCGAAAATCAAATAAATTTCTCTCTTCAGCCCAATGAGTTTACCACCGAAGACGTCGTCATCACGGCTGCCAAAGGCTTTGAACAGTCCCAGTCGGACGTGACGGTGTCCATCGAGGTGGTCAAGCCACGCTTCATTGACCTGCAGGCGTTGCCTAGCGTGGACGAAGCCCTCAACCAGATCCCCGGCGTGGACAATCAGGACGGGCAACTCAACATCCGCGGCAGTTCTGGCTATGCCTACGGCGTGGGTAGCCGCGTGATGGTGACGCTGGATGGGCTGCCGCTCATCACTGGCGATGCTGGTGCAGCGGACCTCGACCTGATTCCTATCGACAACATCCAACAGATCGAAGTCATGAAGGGCGCAAGTTCGGTGCTGTATGGCTCGTCTGCACTCGGTGGTGTTATCAATGTGATCACGGCAGATCCCGGATCGAAACCCAAAACGGCCATTCGCCTGCGAGGGGGTATGTACGGTACCCCCGCCAATCCCAGCCTAGACTGGAACGGCGATGCCAATACATTTACCGGCTCTGCACATGCCTTCCACAGCCGCAAAATGGGGCCTTTGTCCCTCACACTCCAGGGCAATGTCATCAAAGACCCCGGCTACCGCCAGAACACCGACACAGAAGAATATCGGGGGTTGGCGATGCTGAAATTTCAGCCGGCCTCGATTCCCGGTCTGACCGTGGGATTCAATGCCAGTATCAGCGTGGACTCCTCCGCAAATACACTTTACTGGGAAGACTACTACGCCGACACGACCATCGTCGAGGCGGAAACCCTCTACAGCGGCGGTGGGCTGACGCCTACGATGGATGCGGGAGCCTTTCGTCGGCAGTTGCAGACGTCGATCGCCCTGGATCCCAGCGTGAAATACCTGACCGAGGGCGGCAGCCTGTTTTGGTACCGGGGGCGTCTGCTAAGGAGCAATAACCAGAACAATACCGGGCAATCTTCCACCAACTGGATCGCCTACAATGACTTTATTTACCAGATGGCTCTTGGAAAGCATGTGAATTGGGTAGCAGGGGCAACATATAGCTATGCGGAAATTTATGGTGATAGTTTGTACGGGGGCAATTATGTTTTCAATGGTGATACTATCCAGAGCAGTGGTAGGCATTACAGCAACGCAATAGGAGTTTATTCCCAAATAGACATCACGTTTGGTAGGTTAAACCTAAGCCAAGGGATTCGATATGAGTCGGTAAGCATTGACGGAGCTTCACCAGAAGCATTACCCGTTTCTCGGTTTGGGCTCAATTACGAACTTCGAAAAGGCAGCAACCTACGGGCCTCCTTTGGACAGGCCTTTCGGGTACCGAGCATTGCCGAGCGCTTTGCCAATACCAGCGGGGGCGGCGTCATCGTCGAGCCCAATCCGGGCATTCTGCCCGAGAGTGGCTACAGCGCGGAACTTGGCTTACGACAGGGATTTCTCGTCAATCAACCCGGATTCAAACTGAAGGGCTTCGTGGACATCGCGGCCTTTACCATGCGCTACGAAGACATGGTGGAGTTTGGGGTAAATTCGGTGATCATCCGTCGCTTCAATCCGCTTGAGGTTGACGCCCGGTTTTCGAGCTACAACCTGGCCGATGCCCGCATCAACGGAGTCGAATACACCCACAATATTTTCATGGAGGCTGGGGACTTTTTCGCTTCGTGGAATGGCGGCGTCACCTGGACCGATCCCCGCAACCTGAACGCGGTTTCGCCTGATTCCCAGATGAATCTGGTGGAAGACATCACCCAGATCTTCAACCTGGATCGCTGGAAAGACCAGCCTGAGATCCTCAAGTACCGCAGTGAGTGGACGGTGCGTAGCAGCATTTCCCTGGGCTACGGTCCTGCGAGCCTGACCACCAACTTCCGCTATAAGAGTTACATCCAAAACATCGATCAATACCTCTACCTCGTGGTGCAAAATCTCGACGACTTCCGCACCTTCTACCCCAATGGCGATCCGGTCTTCGACTTTATCTTTGCCTACGATGTGACCGAGCAGATCAACCTTTCTGCGAATCTGAAGAATGCTTTCAACCGCGAGTTTCTGATCATACCGGGCACGCTGGCCCCGCAACGACAATTGGTGCTACAGATGGCCTGGAAGTTTTGAGGGGGAGGGAAGCAATTGGAAATTCAGAATTCGTGATTCGTAATGGGAGAGGCTGAATTGAAAAGCCCCGTCGCCTGGTTACGAATTACAAATGGCGAATCACGAATTCCTTCTCACAACCGATCCTTGTCCAGCCATTTCTCCACATCCGGGGCTTCATAGGCGGCCATTTTTTTCAGCAGGGTCGGCAGGTCATCGGCGACCTGGAGGATGTCGCGGTTTTCCTGGCGGAGAAACCCTTCGCTGACCGAGTGATCCAGAAAGGCGATCAGGTGATCAAAATAACCCTTGACATTGAGTAGCCCGATGGGATTCTTATGTAGGCCCAACTGCGCCCAGGTGAGGATTTCTGCCAGTTCGTCGAGGGTGCCAAAGCCGCCTGGCAGGGCGATGAACCCATCTGACAGCTCTGCCATGCTCGCCTTGCGCGTGTGCATGGTCTCGGTAACGATGATCTCGGTCAGGCCCTTGTGATCGACTTCTTTTTCCTTGAGAAATCCCGGAATGACGCCGATAACTTCTCCGCCAGCGGCCAGAGCGGCATCGGCCACGACGCCCATTAACCCGACGCTACCCGCACCATAGACGATGCGGTGGTCATGGGTCGCGAGATAGTGACCTACTGATTGAGCTGTATCGATGTAAATAGAGTCTGTGCCCTTATTGGCACCGCAGAAAATACAAAGGGAGGAGAGAGGCACGATGGGTTATGATGGTTAGAGGTATGTAGGAAATGAAGGATATGAAGGCATGTAGCCCTACCATACTGATCAATGATCATTGACTACTGATCGGAAATTTACGAAGAAATCCAGCGACTCGGGGTTGCGCATGGAGCCTTTGTTGGCGGCCTTGTCGAGGGGGCGGCCCATGAGGATCTTTTTGACCGGGGCTTCGAGTTTTTTGCCGCTGATGGTGTAGGGAATGTCCTGTACCTCAATGATTTCGTCGGGTACGTGACGAGGAGAATATTCCGCTCGGAGTTTATGGCGAATGGCCTGTTTTACCTCATCGGTCAGCGCCTGTCCCTCCTGCATCAGCACGAAGAGGGGCATATAATGGTTGCCATCGGGCTGCTCCAGGTTGACAATCAGGCTGTCCTTGACTTCGCTGATCTGGTCCACAGCCCGGTAAATTTCCGCCGTACCAATGCGAACGCCCTGTCGATTGAGGGTCGCGTCGCTGCGGCCCAGGATGATGAGGGTGTTGCGAGGAGTGATGTGCAGCCAGTCTCCGTGTCGCCACACGCCGGGATAGTGCTCAAAATAGCTCTCCCGATAGCGCTGAGATTTGTCGTCGTTCCAGAAGTAAATCGGCATGGAAGGCATGGGCTGGGTGATGACCATTTCGCCCACATCATCGTGAACCGGATTGCCCTCTTCGTCAAAGCTCTCCATGGCGCAGCCTAATGCTCGCCGCTGTATTTCTCCTGAATAAACCGGTTCGGTCGGTACCCCGCCCACAAAGGCCGTGCAGACATCCGTACCCCCACTCATGGAGGCCAGCCAGAGGTCTTTTTTGATGGCATCATATACGTAGTCAAAGCCCTCCGGCGGCAGCGGCGCTCCCGTCGAACTGATCGACCGCAAGCCGCTCAGGTCAAACTGTTTACCCGGCTCCAGGCCACGCTTCATACAGGCCACGATATAGGGGGCACTGGTCCCAAAGTGATGAATGGGCGCAGCCTCGGCCAGTTCCCACAGGACGTTGAGATCGGGGTAGCCAGGGCTGCCATCATAGAGCACGATGGTGGCACCCGTGAGCAGGGCGGCCTGCACGTAATTCCACATCATCCAGCCCGTAGTCGAGAACCAGAAGAAATTTTCGCCCGGCTTGACGTCGTTGTGGAAGGTCAGGTACTTCAGGTGCTCCAGCAGCACGCCCCCGTGGCTATGGGTGATGGCCTTGGGGATACCCGTCGTGCCGGAGGAATACAGCACCCAGATCGGATGCTCAAACGGTACGGGCGTAAAGCTCAGTTTGGCTCCTTTGCCCTGCGCCATCACTTCGTCCCACAGCACTGAGTGGGGGATAAACGCCCCGGCTGATTCGTCCAGATAGGGCAGCACGACCACTTTTTGGAGGGTAGGCAACTGGTTCACAATGTCCTGTACGACCTCCTTTTTGTCGTGTCCCTTGCCTCCGTAACGGTAGCCATCTACCGTGAGGAGCACGGTGGGTTCGATCTGCTGGAAGCGCTCGATGACGCTGTTGGCACCAAAATCAGGCGAGGTGCTGGACCAGGTGGCCCCCAGCGAGCAGGCAGCCAGAAATCCCACCGTGGCGGCAGGAATATTGGGCAGAAAGGCTACGACCCGATCGCCCGGTCCTACTCCGGAGGACTTGAGAAACCACGCCATGGCCGCTACCTGCTCGGTTAGTTCCTGCCAACTGATTTCCTGCCTTGGGTGGGCTTCGGACTGGAAGATAATGGCCGGGCGCTCGTCGCTGGCCATGCGAAATATATGCTCGGCATAGTTGAGTCGTGATCCGGCAAACCACTGCGTCATCGGCATGGGGTCATCGGAGCAGACGTAGCGGTAAGGCTCATGGGTGATGACGTTGAAGTAGTTCCAGATGGTCTTCCAGAAGGTTTCAGCATTCTCTACCGACCACTGCCATAGCTCATCGTAGTTCGCAAATCGCAAATGGTGGTGTTGAGCCAGCCATTCCTGATAAGCGGCCAGGTTGCTTTCGGAAGAGAATTCGTCGGTAGGTGTCCAGAGTAGTTTGGGCGTAGTCATTGGGCGATGGGTTTTAAAGCAAGATAGGAAAATATTGGGCGCTGGCTTGGGTGCTTAATCTGGCGGATACGCAAATGTTCCATTCAGGGTCAGTTGGTTGGAGAATGAGAATTTGCGGCATGGGCCAGCTATGTATCCGATCAGGCCCTGGAAACCCCAATTCCTTTGTATCTTCACCCTATGAAGCGATATCCCATCGGCATTCAGGATTTCGAGAAGCTGCGCCAAGGCGGCTACCTCTACGTGGACAAGACTCAGCAGATGTATGAGCTGCTGTCGGCAGGGAATTACTTTTTTCTCTCCCGCCCCCGCCGCTTTGGCAAGTCGCTGCTGCTCAGTACGCTGAAGTACTTTTTTCTGGGGAGGCGCGATTTGTTTGAGGGGCTGTGGATTGATCGCGAGACTGAGCGTGACTGGGCGGAGCATCCGGTGCTGCATTTTTCGTTTAGCAGTAGTGGGTACAAAGAAATCGGGCTGGAGTCGGCCCTGCGTCGGCTACTCGATGAAGCTGCGAGTCAATACGCGATTAGGTTAAAAGCCGACGGGCTTTCCGGTCGATTTAGAGAGCTGCTCCAAGCCCTGGGCAGCGGGCCCCATAAAGTGGTGCTCCTCATCGACGAGTACGACAAGCCCCTGGTGGACTACCTGGACGACCTGCCACAGGCCGAGGCGAACCGAGATACGCTCAAGACCTTCTTTTCCGTCATCAAGGATGCCGATCCCTACCTGCGCTTTTTTCTCATCACGGGGGTGTCGAAGTTCAGTAAGGTGTCGCTGTTCTCAGACCTGAACCACCTGACTGACCTCACCATCATGGGGCGCTTTGCCACCCTCACTGGCTATACCCCCGAAGAACTGGACCACTACTTTGGCGATGAGTACCCTGCCCTGGCTGAGGCCAACGGCAAAGACGTGCCCCAGATCAAAGCAGAAATCCAGCGCTGGTACAATGGCTACCAGTGGGCGGTGGGTAAGCCGGTCTATAATCCCTTTTCGGTGCTGAAGCTGTTCTTTTCGCAGCAGTTTTCTAATTATTGGTGGGAATCGGGCACGCCAACCTTTTTGCTCAAGGTGCTGAAGGATCACTTTCAGTTTGACATGGAGGAAGTGGAGGCCGGGTCCAGTTTGCTCGACAGCTACACGCTCGAAAACCTCGACTGGCGCAACCTGATGTTCCAAACGGGCTACCTGACCATCAAAAATTATGAGCCGGAGGTTCGGCTCTACACTTTGGGCTATCCCAACCTGGAGGTGAAAGACGCCATGGCCCAGTACCTGTTGGCCACCTTTCGCCACGGGCAGACGGGCGAAACCCAGTCCATCTATGTGAACCTGAAGCGGGCCCTGGACAAGGGAGACCTGGAAAAGACCATCGCGCAGATCAACCAGGTGTTTTCCACTATCCCTTACCAACTCTTCGACGCCAAGCGCGAGCGATTCTTCCACGCCATCCTACACCTGACCTTTCAGGGGCTAGGGCTGCTCACGCAATCGGAAGTGAGCACCTCCAAAGGCCGAGTCGACACGGTGGTTCACGCCAAGTCAGGCATCTACGTGATGGAATTCAAGCTGGATGAATCGGCAGAAGCCGCCCTGGATCAGATTCGGGAGAAGCGCTATGGCTCGCTGTACCTGGACCAGGGGCAATCGGTTACGGCGCTGGGGGTGAGTTTTTCATCCGAGACGAAGGAGGTGGCCGAGTGGGAAGCGCGATCCTATGCGGAACTGCTGGCGGAGGGGTAGGAGCGGGAGGTCAGATCGCGGCGTCTAGAAATCAGGTGAATTTCGAATAATCCGTTACGTAATTCCGCAGGCACTAGAATTACTCGCTCTCCCTAAACCATGCATAGTGCTAACCTCTTTGACGCATTGGTCAGAGATTGGGAACGGATACGCATCAGGCAAAATTTATATCAGTCAGATGAATCTTTACGGCTCGCCTCAATCTCCTTCATCTTGGGCTTGTAATGCCGTTTGTTGGCAAAGCTTCCGAGCGGAGTCTGGTAAAACAGACTCATGTCTCCATCCAGGACATTGGTCCTTTCGTCTATATCTATATCCAGTTGGGTGAGGTTTGGATGAGCTTTGAAAGGGGACAGGGTTGGCAATTCTCCACACCCCCACAAACGAAGCTCCCGTAGCTGGCTTAGCTTAGCAAACCGATGGGCCTCCTTGCCCACATGTTTGGCTACTTCGAACCGAGCGGTAGTGAGCTTTGCGCCATCCAAGTCTTCTACCCCCGCCAAAGATTTCAGGCGGCTGGTGTAGGCAAAATCGAGACATTCCAGATTCGTCAGGGCTTCGATGCCCTCCAATCGCTCAATTCGGCTTTGCTTCAATAGCAAGGTGTGCAACTGCGGCAAGCCCTGAAAGGCCTTGAGGTCAGGCAAGCCATAGTACCGGATATCGGCATAGACCAAGTTGGGGCACTGGAAGAGGCCTGTGGTACCTTTACCCCAATTGAATTCCACACATTGTAGCTGCGGGAAACGAGAAAAATCGATCACATCTTTACTAGATCCTAGAATAACCGTTTTGAGGTTTTGGCACAAATAAAGAGGAGAAAGGTCTAACCCGAGGCCGTTAACTACTTGAATCCATTCGAGAAATGGAAAATTCTTCAGAAACTCCAAGCTATCGTGCTTGAATTTGGAATGGGTGAGAATATTCAAGCCACGAATATCCTCCTGGAGCATATATGCCCTGATTTGATCGATTCTGTCAGAATCAAATTTTACAAACCTCCGATAAAGAAGTTGATCTTCAAGTGGATTTATGTTCATCGCAAGTCTGATCAGATCAATATGTGTAAATAGGTATATCGTAGCTTGGATATATGCGGCGAAAAAGGAGATTGCGAAAACGTCCTATCGGATTTCTTTTATTTAGCATGGACATGCGTCTATCATACCTGAGATAGCGATACACCTTCTGCTCTTTAATCTGCCGATGATGTCGAAAACGCCTGCCGCTCCACTTCGGTGCAGGACTTATGGGCAGGTAATCTACTCGGTGTATGGGGTCTTGTAAGAACCTCTTTGAGCCTGGGTGCTCGCTGATGAGCCTACCGTTGAAGCTCCTTATTTGCATACATGGAAATTTGGGGGGTTACACTATTAGATAAATTTTCTCATTCATTTAATGTTGCCGATAAATTCTGAAAAATTCTCACTCACTATTTGGGGCGATTCGAATGACATATCGAGCCATGGAATTTCATAAATCTTACCTGATGACTTTTCCATTAAGTACGCTGTAGTCCCTCCATTGGAACCAACAATCAAGTAACTCGTGGAAAGCGCCTCATCCTCAATATATTGTTGACTCATCTCTACCATATCAAGCAAAGGCCATACATGGATATAATCCTCATCTCCTACTATTGATACCCCATTATAGATTTTCAAAAATTCTAAAAAATCTGCTGGTGGTACAAAATCTATTCTCTTCAAGAATTTCTCGAGTCTATCAGCTGACGTAGCCGGATTCTGTCTGTCGTACCTTTTCATACGTACTTACTTTTAATGTCCTTCCGCATTTCGTCGACTTTTACGCCAAAACCTGTTAAAACCGCGGTGTGTCTCTGGCTCAAGGGGAATTTTATTGCTGATGTCTGTCGGGTGGCCTCCGAATTTCACGGGATGAATTTCATGGATTTGTTTTAAAGACAACGCAGGATTCTGTCGATGTATTCGACGATTGGCATTGTCAGCAGCACGTCTAGCGTCATTGTATTCCCCTCCAGTTATCAACCTAAACGGTCCTTCGGGTTTAGGGAAACCAGCTGGATATCCCGTCCAGTCCCAGACTGAAAACGATCCATCAGGAACTTTCTTCCCCGCCTTCACCAGCGGCGCAGCCGCCAGCGCAAACCATCCCGCAAAAGGAATCATCGCCCCTGCACTGAGCCCTGCATTCAAGTAGTCACCTCTAGCGAGGTAGATCAAGGCATTGATCCCATCGGAAATTTCGCCAAAAGCAGGGATCATGCCAAGCACATCCAGCCCCGTCTGCACCCCATCGAGCACGCCACTCATGGTGATCCCACTCGCGGCTGCGCCGGGGTTGAGGTCTCCACTTCCTTACTTGCCCAACTTCGCGATTCAGCCTGTGGCAGTCCGGCCACCCTGCGTACATCTCCCCCATTCTTCGTAACTTCCGGTCATGAAGCGATATCCCATCGGCATTCAGGATTTTTCAGAGCTACGCAAAGGCGACTACCTCTACGTGGACAAAACCCAGCAGATGTATGACCTGCTGAGCAGTGGCAAATATTTCTTCCTTTCCCGGCCGCGTCGCTTTGGCAAGTCGCTGCTGCTCAGTACGCTGAAGTATTTTTTCCTGGGTAGGCGCGATCTCTTTGAGGGGTTGTGGGTGGACCGGGAGGCTGAGCCTGAATGGGTGGAGCATCCGGTGCTGCACTTTTCGTTTAGCAGTAGTGGGTACAAAGACATTGGGCTGGAGTCGGCCCTGCGTCGGCTACTCGATGAAGCTGCGAGTCAATACGCGATTAGGTTAAAAGCCGACGGGCTTTCCGGTCGATTTAGAGAGCTGCTCCAAGCCCTGGGCAGCGGGCCCCATAAAGTCGTACTCCTCATCGACGAGTACGACAAGCCGCTGGTGGACTACCTGGACGACCTGCCACAGGCCGAGGCGAACCGGGATACCCTCAAGACCTTCTTTTCCGTCATCAAAGATGCCGATCCCTACCTGCGCTTTTTTCTCATCACAGGGGTGTCGAAATTCAGTAAGGTGTCGTTGTTCTCGGACCTGAACAACCTGTTGGATATTACGCTAGTGGGTCGCCATGCTACCTTAACGGGCTATACGCCAGAGGAAATGGATCGGTATTTTGGCGATGAATATGAAGCGTTAGCCAAGGCCAATGAGCTAAGCCTGGATGAGATCAAATCGAAAATCAGGCTTTGGTACAATGGCTACCAATGGTCTGCTGGGCAACCGATGTACAACCCTTTCTCAGTCCTAAGCCTGTTTTATACCCATCGCTTCGCCAACTACTGGTGGGAAACGGGTACCCCCACCTTCTTACTCAAGGCCCTGAAGCGCGAGTTTCAATATGACCTCAATGAGGTGCAGGCGGGCAATGCTGTATTCGAGAGTTACACCTTGGAGAACCTGCACTGGAAAGGGCTTCTGTTTCAAACTGGCTACCTGACCATTCAGGACTATCATCCTGACTTGGACCTCTACATCTTGGGCTACCCTAATCGGGAGGTCAGGGCCTCCATGTCGCAGCACCTGCTGGCGGAATACCGTTCGCAGGCCGCCGCCGATACCCAGCCCATTTATGCGAATCTGAAATTGGCTCTGGACCAAGGCGACCTGGAAAAGACCATCGCGCAGATCAATCTGGTGTTTTCCACCATCCCTTACCAACTCTTCGACGCCAAGCGAGAGCGATTCTTCCACGCCATCCTGCACCTGACCTTTCAGGGGCTAGGGCTGCTCACGCAGTCGGAGGTGAGCACGGCCAAAGGAAGGGTGGATACGGTGGTCCACGCCAAGTCGGGCATCTACGTGATGGAATTTAAGCTGGATGAGTCGGCGCAGGCCGCGCTGGATCAAATCCGGGAGAAGCGCTATGGCTCGCCTTACCTCGATCAGGGGCAGTCGGTTACGGCGCTGGGGGTGAGCTTTTCGTCCGAGACGAAGGAGGTGGCCGAGTGGGAAGCACGGCCCTATGCGGAGCTGCTGGCGGAGGGGTAGAATTCGTCGGCAGGCAGGCCGCCCTATTACCAATTGGGGGAACAACAGCCCAAATAACCTCAGGACGCCCAGGCGCTCTGAGAACCTGATTATGAATAAGAAGACGGGGACTTAGACGCGACGATGGCGCATATCGGCTCCGCCTCTTCGTCCCACAGGCCAGGCCAACCCATGTCCCAACCGCTGATTCGCAGAAATTTCGACAAATCTCGTCTTGGGGCTATGGTATGGTTTCCGTCGTGCAAATCTCCCCCATCCTTATTATTTTTGCGGCCATGTACGAGGCTACCCTACACGCTCGCCTGGCCCAAATGGCCCAGGCCTACCCTGTTGATACCCAGGACTCAACCTTTACTCCCTTCATGTACCGGCTCAGTGCCAATGCACACTGGATCCGCACCCTTATGGGACGGCTCTATGGTGGTCGGAAAGATTTTGAGGAACAATACTGGGCGCTCATCGATGACCTGTTTGAGGCATTTGAACAGCGCCCCACCGAACTGAAAGCCCAGGACCTGAAGCGAGAGGCTCAGCCCGACTGGCTCTTGAGTGAAAAGCGCGTGGGCATGATGCTCTACGTGGATCGTTTTGCCGGCAAACTACCCGACGTACAGGCCCGGATGGACTACTTCGATGAACTCGGCGTCAACTGGCTGCACCTGATGCCGCTGCTCGAAGCCCCAGAAGGGAGCAACGATGGAGGCTATGCCGTCAGCAACTACCGCGCGGTCGATCCAAAATTTGGAGACATGGCGCAGCTTAAGGCAATCGCTGCCGAGATGCGGCGGCACGACATTCTGCTCACCCTGGACCTGGTGATGAACCATACCTCCGACCAGCATGAGTGGGCCCAAAAAGCCCGGGAGGGAGACCAGCGCTACCAGGACTATTATTACTTCTATCCCGACAGGGGTATGCCTGACCAGTTTGAGCGGTCCCTGCCAGAAGTTTTTCCAGAAAGCTCGCCCGGCAACTTCACCTACGTCGAAGAGCTGAACCAATGGGTCATGAGCGTCTTTCATCACTATCAGTGGGACCTTAACTACCGCAATCCTGAGGTTTTTCGTGAGATGCTCAAGGTGTTGCTTTTCCTGGCCAATCTCGGTGTGGACCTGCTGCGCCTCGACGCGGTTGCCTTCACCTGGAAAGAACTCGGTACCCGCAGTCAGAACCTCCCTCAGGCCCACTGGATTCTACAGTTAATGAAGGCCTGCTCTCAGATCGTTGCGCCAGGCGTAGGCTTCATCGCAGAAGCGATCGTGCAACCGAAAGACGTGATAAAGTATTTTGGAGAAAATGAAGCCTGGGGCCGCGAATGCGAAGTGGCCTACCACGCTACGGGAATGGCCCTGCTGTGGGATGCCCTGGCCACGGGCGATGTGCATCACCTCAACCTGAGCCTGCGCGACATTCCGCCCAAACCAGAATCAGCCACCTGGATCAACTACCTCCGTTGCCACGACGACATCGGGCTGGGCTACGAAGACCAGCACCTCTGGCAACTGGGCAAAGACCCCTGGCAGCACAAGCGCTTTCTGGTGGATTTTTATAGCGGTAAGTTTCCCGGTTCCTATGCCAAGGGAGCGCCTTTTGGAGTCAACCCCAGGACGGGCGATGCGAGGATTTCGGGCAGCATGGCGGCGTTGACTGGGCTGCAGGACGCCCGCGAGCGCGGCGACGAGGCCGCCATCGAAACCGCTTTGCAGCGTACCGCGATGATGCACAGCGTGATTTTGGCCTACGGAGGGCTGCCGCTGCTATATTACGGCGATGAAGTCGGCACCCCCAACAACGAAGCCTACCTGGAAGATCCTGATCAGGCTTACGACAACCGCTGGATGCACCGCCCGATCATCGACTGGGAGCGCATGGAGTTGCGCCATCAGGAAGGCACCGTCGAGCAACGGCTCTTCGACTTACTGCGCCGCCTGATCCGCATCCGACAGGCCTCGCCGGAGTTCGCCGACCACAATCGGCTGGCGATTCAGGATACGGGCAATGGCCACGTCTTTGGCTTCCTCCGCTGGAACCTCGAGGGCGCGCGTACCCTTTGCCTGTCCAACTTTTCTCCCGAGCCGCAGGCCGTTCCCCTCAGCAGCGTGGAAAAGTGTGGCTTTGATCCGCTGGACCTCCACGACAAAAGTTCTGGTCATCAGGTCAATGCCCATGGAGCCTTCCTGAACATACCAGGCTATGGGTATTACTGGCTCACCGAGGGCAGTACCCGCGAGGCGATGGAGGCTGCGACGGAGGTGAAGGAGTTACGGGAATGGGGCTTGTGGCCGGTTTAGCCACGCTATTCTCCCATTGATGAAGCGTATCCATTTGCTATCTTATGGCCCTAACCACCTTCACCATGGGAAAATCCTACGAACAACTCAACGAACGGCATCAGGCTTTTATCGAAGCTCAACAAATGTTCTTTGTCGCGACGGCAGGTCGCGAGGGCAAAGTGAATCTTTCGCCCAAGGGCCTGGACTCGCTGCGGGTCATGGGCCCCAATCGCATCACCTGGCTCAACGTAACCGGGAGCGGCAACGAGACCGCCGCCCATGTCAAGGAAAATGGCCGCATGACCCTGATGTTTTGTGCTTTTGAGGGGGCTCCGATGATCCTGCGGGTGTATGGGCAGGCGCGTGAGATCCAACCTGGGCATAAGTCCTGGGGTGAATATGCAGCGCATTTCCCCGACCTGCCCGGTGCCCGGCAGATTTTTGAGCTGCAAATCGACATGGTGCAGACTTCCTGTGGCATGGCTGTGCCGCTGTATGACTTCCAGGACCAGCGCCAGGAACTCGTTCGCTGGGCCGAGAAAAAGGGCCCCAACGGCATCCAAGACTACTGGCAGGAAAAGAATCTCACCAGTCTGGATGGCTATCCGACTGGGTTGGGGGAGTGAGGGAGGAAATACTCACCGAAGACTATGAAAGTCTTATTGCTTTTGGGAGCTTACCTGTTAGCTGCCTGTGCCTCATGGAAAGGGCAGGAAAAAGTGCCAGATTCTTCATATCAAGTTGACATAGTCCCCTGCTTGCTCTACAGCTTGTACGTCGGATTCATCCCAAGGAGATACCTTAAGTAAGCGATCACGATATGAGCCAGAAACTGTTTGTGTAGATTCCGGCATAGGGTATTTCTGCAGGAGAAAATCGATAAAATCAGCTACCTGCTGGCGGATATGAGCAGGAACCTGTGGAAGTTGATACGCCATGATGATGTACTTTATCTTCTATTGGCCCGCAATCGGATTTTTAATATTCGGCGTGTTTTCAAGTGCTATTTCGCCTCCCCGTTTCGCGGGATCGTGGATCAGCGGGACTTACTTCTTTTTTAGCTCCGCCAGTTGATCTTTAATATGCTTCCTCTGAAAGTGTTATGTCGCCTTCAGCGGGACCTACCTTTTTTCAAAAAAAAGGTAGGCGAAAAAACTCCGGCATTTCATTCTACCCACAGGCCGCCCCAGTTCACCAAATGCCGCCCTACGCCGCCCCAGGCTTGCTTTAGACCTTTGCCCAAGTGCCACTGCGAGTATCTCCCTCTGGAGGGAGAGGCTTGTGCGAGAGAGGGAGGAACCCCGGATTTTAAAGTGCTACTTTCTCCCCTACAAAAAAAGGTAGGCCAAAAAACTTCGGCATTTCAGGCTGCCCTGCAAGCCGCCCCGAGCGCCAAATGCCGGGCCAGCGCCGCCCCAGGCTTGCTTTATGGCTCATTTGAAGGGAATTTTTGATAACCGGCAGGTTTCTCTCTGCAGCTTTACACCTCCCGTTATGCGGCATCTCCGATCTGCATGAGAATAATATGCGGCGTATTAGTCTTCAATTTGCTCCCCTACAAAAGAAGTAAGTAAGAAAAGTTCGGCATTTCAGGCTTCCCCGCAAGCCGCCCCGAGCGCCAAATGCCGGGCCAAC